>DASYZA010000144.1:0-102318 GCA_035946775.1 Candidatus Sulfotelmatobacter sp.
TTCGCTGCTGGTGCTGCAGATGACGGCGCGGATCCGGCGGATGCTGGAGGTGGAATTGGCGGTGAGGAGCGTATTCGAATCGCCGACGATCGCGGCTCTGGCTTTGGAGGTGGAACAAGCGCGAGCCCTGGGCATCAAAGCCCACTCTCCCATCTTGCAACGCCGCTCTGGGACGCTAATCAATGCCGATCAGGAAGCCCTCCTTATCCAACTGGATAGGTTGTCAGCGGATGAAGCGCGCAGCATCCTCCACGATTTCTTGGCGGGAAACAAATCTGCAAGAGCTTAGTTAGCCATTTAGCCAACCAGGGAGCGGAGCTAACTAGGCGTTAGCCGTTGGCTATTCCACTCAAAAGTGCCAATGGATGTTGACCTTCTGGAAAACGGAAGCATGTACATTCGTGTGCCCCGATGTACTACTGACACTCCCTCTTCCTCTCCTGTTTCGGCGACAATGACGATGATCAGAACCGCTCGCTGATCAGATTCCAATCTCGTCCCAGAGTTTGGAACACGCACGCTCGTCGGTGAGCGTTTCAATGCCCGCCCAGGAGCGTTGTGATGCGTTCACTTAACGTTCGTCCCAGCCACAAATTGCACGTTTTTTTTCTACTGGTCTCGATCTCAGGACTTTTGTTGGCGTTTACTGCTTGCGGCGCACCTGGTTCGACCCTTGGTTCGCCTGCCGCCAAAAGTACGGCTGTCCCCCTCAATTCCC
This sequence comes from Candidatus Sulfotelmatobacter sp., assembly GCA_035946775.1. GTDB lineage: Bacteria > Acidobacteriota > Terriglobia > Terriglobales > Acidobacteriaceae > Sulfotelmatobacter. Next base: position 719 of record DASYZA010000144.1, read on the forward strand.
CTACGACCCCTTCCATTCTTCTCTTTGTCGGTAAGGGCACCAGTTCGTCGGATGTTTCCGCAGTAGAAGCGATTCTCAGCGATAACAAGCTCAGTTACGCCACAGCTAACACTTCGCAACTCAATGGAATGTCGGAATCGACTCTAAAGACTTACAAACTGCTGATCGTTCCAGGTGGGAACTCAATCACGATCGGCAACAATCTGAAATCGGCCACAACCACAAATATCCACAATGCCGTTATCAACGACGGTCTGCACTACCTGGGGATTTGCGCCGGCGGGTTCTTTGGCGGTTACTCAATCTACAACGGCCTCAACCTCACAAATGGCGTTTGGTTCAATTTCTACGCTGACTACAACAAGGGTATTAACAAGGAAGCGGTTGAGATTTCCAGTCCCAACGGCAGTCCGTTGGATCAATACTGGCAGGACGGCCCGCAGTTTACTGGCTGGGGTAGCGTTGTAGGGAAGTATCCCGATGGAACTCCCGCGATCGTGGAAGGCACATCAGGCAAGGGATGGGTAATGCTCAGTGGCGTTCACCCTGAAGCGCCCGCAAGTTGGAGGTACGGGATGACTTTCACCACCTCAGTCGCTACTGACAATGCCTATGCTGGAACTCTGATTAACGCTGCTCTGAACGGGACCTCATTGACGCATTACTAAGTCGAACTGAAATGACACAGTATTGTGCGCATGGACATTTGACTGAAAGTCTAAAGCGGTGCGGTCGAAAGTCAGGGTACACGTACACCCCACCCGAGCGCCGAGTTCTGCAATCAGCTCCGCAAATGATCCGCGTCCCTGCTTCAGAGCAATCATGGCAATGAAGACTTCCTGCTGGTGTTCGATCGCCAGAACCTCAACCTGCAAGAGCCTTTCGATCGCGGTTGCGATTTCCTGAGCAGTTAAGAAGTAAGCGCGATCGAGCACCCATACGGTTTCAACCATTACTACGACGCTGATAAACCCCGGATTCTTCTGTGTCACGCGATGTTCAAGAATCTCGGTAGCCCTTGCTGATTGTACCCGGTCGTCCTGGGTGAGATAGCGCACCAGGATGTTGCTGTCGACCCGATCATCGGCGCCGCGAATTTCGACTCAGAACACCCTCACCAACCGCTGCGGTCATTTGCTCGGTGTTCACTGGCCGGGGATTCCGAGATTGACCATACCTCGTACCGCGGAAGCAGAGATTGTTGGCAACAAGACTACACTGCCATCGAGATGTACGAAAAACTTGACCCGATCACCCGGCTGCAGGCCAAGATGCTCACGGATAGATTTCGGAATGGTGGCTTGACCCTTCACCGTGATTGCAGATTCCATTTTCTCTCCCCATTGCATATTAAGAAATGTAATACCATGTGTCCGCACGTCAAGGGAGACTCGATGTTACAGTGATGCAGGCGCGTTGCCCTATGGCCTGGCAAAACCTATCCCGACGTTCATTCCTGAAAACTTCAACCGTGCTGGCCTGGAGCGCTCCGCTTTCCCGTCTCCTGGCTAACACAACACCGAGTCGAACCGCGGCTCCTCTTATTGCCTACGTCGGGACCTTCAGCTCCCCCCTTCACGATACACTGCCGACGCAGGTGGACCTGCCGCCAGGGAACGGCCGTGGCATTCTTCTTTTTCGAATCGATCGCTACACAGGAATGATGACGCCTACGGGAGGCGTCGAGATCGCAGTAAGCCCGAGCTGCCTCGCCCTCAACCGCGCCGGAACTTTCCTCTATTCCTCAAATGAGACCGATCGCGTCGGTGACGATAAGCAAGGTAGCGTCAGCGCCTTCGCCGTCGATGGTAGCGACGGGCGGCTACAGCTGCTCAACACCGTGCGTTCTGGCGGTGCCGGCCCGACCTACGTCAGCGTACATCCGACCGGACGCCACCTGCTCGTGGCCAACTACTTTGGCGGCTCAGTGGCGGTGCTCCCAATTCTGTCCGATGGCCGCCTCGGAGATCCGTCGGACGTCAAGGTCGATGGTGGAACGATTGGACCTACCAAAGCAACGCACGCCCCGCCAGGCAGCTTCGCGGTCAGCGGCCACGATCGGACCCACGCTCACATGATCCAGGCCGACCCGTCAGGCCGCTTCGTGCTTCACGCCGACCTGGGCCTGGACAAGATTTTCGTCTGGAAGTTCGACGAGGAGCACGGAGTGCTCGCCCCCAACGATCCGCCTTCGGTTTCATTGCCTCCAGGAGACGGACCACGGCATTTCCATTTCCATCCCAATGGCCGTTGGTTTTATTCAATTCAGGAGGAAGGTTCCACCATCGCGCTGTTTGATTATGACTCCGCGTCTGGACACTTGACGGCGCGGCAGACAATCTCGACCTTACCATCCGGCTTCGCCGGAACCAACTTTTGCTCCGAGGTCCTGGTCTCCGCCGACGGCCGGTTTGTTTACGCGGGCAACCGACTGCATGACAGCATTGCGATTTTCTCCGTGGAATCTGACGGCCGGTTGACATTCGTTGGCGAAGAATGGACGCGCGGAAGTTATCCGCGCAGTTTCGCCCTCGACCCAACGGGCCGATTCCTGTACTGCTGCAATCAGCGCAGCGACGCGATTACCGTTTTCCGCGTGGATCGAGCGAGCGGCACCCTCTCCTTCACCGGCTACTACACCGCGGTGGGCAATCCGTCGAGCATCGTCTTCCTTGAGCTCAGTTAGGAAACCGGTTCAAGAAAATCTAAAGTCCACTGACGCGGTAGAGGACTACCCCATGTGATGGAACAAGAGCATTGATGGTGCCGGATGTCTTCTTCGCCTCGCCAGTCCACAGGTTCCGTATGGAATAGCCGCTCTGATGTTCGGGGAGGGCTAGAGTGGATGCTGAAACGAGAACTTCCTCGGCCTTTTCGCCCGTGTTGAACAAACCGACGATCACATCTCCGTTCGGCTCCGTCTTGGCAAACACCTGCTGGTTGGCGCGATTGAGCACCCTTTTCGCGGCGACCGAATCCTGGTCGACCGCAAGGACTTGGGAGTTCTTTAGATATTTCTGCAGATCCGTCGCGTCGAGGTGAGTGAGATCGATGCCAAGGATGAGGGGTGAGGCTCCTAGTGCCCACAGGCTGATCTGAGTCTCGCGCTCGACCGGAGTCAACCCGTCGTTGCTGCCATTTCCTATCTCGAGGGAATCATAGTCGTTGAAACCGCCCGCCCCGGCATAAGGCTGCCACTCCGCCACGTAGTTGAAGCGATTGCTAACGTCAGCCCAACTGGTCAGCGGGTAGCTGCTCCCGCCCTTTTCACATTTGTAGCATTCGACATCGGGCGCAAATTCCCATTGATTGGCATACTTGATCAATGTGGGGGCGATCGCGACGGTAAGGTCCCCCTGCGTGACGTCCAGTACCATGGGCCGTCCGCTTTGCCGTATGGCGTTCGACCATGCCTGAACGTCAGCGGCATTGCTATCGGTCATGCCGTCAATTTTGATGTAATCGACACCCCACGCCGCGAGCATATCGACCCATAAATTCGTATACTCCTGCGCCCCAGGCTTCGTGTAGTCAATGCGGACCATGCCCTTGCAGTTGTAGTTGTTCTCCGCTATAGAGGGCTCCGCAATCTGACTGGCCGTGTACGATGTGCCCTTAATCGGCGTGTTCCGAGTGACGGCCTGCTTCGAAATACCAGGCGTAACGTAGATTCCGAACTTCATTCCGAGACCGTGGATGTAGTCAGCCATCACCTTGATGCCATCGGTGTCTCCATTGGCCGGGAATTTCGAGGAGTCTGTGATCCAGCGGCCATAAGGATCGACGTTCGGACCTTGCGGTCCCGGGCACTGATACCAAAAATCATCAAGGTTTACGTATTCGTACCCGATTTTCTGCAATCCGGAATTATGCAAGGCGAGCGCCTGCGCTTTCATCAGGTCTGCCGTGGGATGCTTGCGGAGGAAGCTCCAGCTACTCCAGCCGAGAACCGGCGTGCGCTCGAGGCCATTATCCTCTGCACTGGCATAGTGCAGAATTCCGGCCACCAACAACGCAGTTAGCAGTGCTGCTCTCAAGCTGTATGTCCATTGCCTCAAGGAAATCATACTTTTTCTTTAGCATAAGCGCCGGGAAAAAACCAACTAGGCGTGTGCAAGGGGTGCACATCTACGGAGTCCGGAATCAAACATCGTCACACGCTATCGTTCCGAGATCTCCTGATCCACGGGATGTCTCCCAAGGTCGTACCAGCCGTCACTCTGATCCCCGGTAATTGCCCGTTGAACCCCCGCATGCATGGGGAAGTCCGGTCATCAGAACCAGGCGAAGTCGATCAGTGCACCGATATAGCGTTTTCGTACACGGCGCAACCACCCGCTTGCCAATTTCAACATTCAGCACTTACCTGAAGATGCAGCTTCCATGGAAGGAAAGCGCTCATAGTGCAGCGTTTCGACGGGAAACCCACCGGCGAACACATTCACACGGGAGTTTCGCGCAGGTCTTCGGGCTGTATCCCGACGAGAAGGGTCATCGTGGTTACGCAGACACTGCGGCAGTGCTGTGGCCTGGAACAGGCGAACCAGGCACGTACGAATTTCTGCGGCGGGTGGTATTTTCCGTGCTCATCGGCAACGCCGATATGCACTTGAAGAACTGGTCGTTGCTATATCGCGACCGGCGCACCCCGATTTTGCCACGCCCATTCTTCAGCGAGAACTCTTCTAAGCCGCGCTTGACCAAAGCCGACAAGCGATTTCGAAGGAGGGCAGTCAGGAGGAAACGCCGACGGGGTCAGCCTGTCAATTAGACAAGCTCGAAACTAGGAATCCGCACTGCCTTTTGGTCGAATGTCAAGGTGCGTGTGCACCCTGCTCGTGCTCCAAGCTCCGCGATCAGCGCGTCAGCAAAGGATCCCCGCCCCTGTTTTAGTGCAATCATCGCAGTAAAGACTTCCTGCTCGCTTTCGATCGCGAGAACCTCAACTTGGAGCAATCGTTCGACGGCGTGGCAATCTCCTGTACCGATAAGCCATAAGCGCGGTCGAGAACACATACGGTCTCGACCATTGCTACGACGCTGATGAAACCGGGGTTCCTCGCTGTCAAACGGCGCTCAAAAATTTCCGTGGCTTGGGCTGCCTGTAACGGATCGTCCTGGGTGAGATAGCGTATCAGGATGTTGGTATCGAGTCCGATCATCGGTGTCGCCGGCGCAAGTTTCGACTCATAGCACCGCCGGCAGCCGCAACGGTCATTTGCTCGGTGGTGACAGTCCGCCGACTCCGGGATTTGACCATACCACGAACCGCCGAAGCCGAAAGTTTCGGCAACAAGACCACACTGCCGTCGGGATGCACGAAGAACTTGACCCGATCACCAGGCTGCAACCCAAGATGTTCACGGATCGACTTCGGGATGGTCGCTTGTCCTTTGACGGTGATTGCGGATTCCATGTACAGCTCCATTGCACATTGTAGAATGTAATGCCACCACGTTGCTTGCACGTAAACTGATCTTGGCCCCTTCCAGATCGCGGTCCAGGTCACGCTCTGTCAGTTTTCTCGTCAAACGTTTGGGCGCTTCCCTCATGCTGCCGTGAATTGTTCGGCTGTGGTAGTTGCGTTTGTTCGTTTGGTGATCCCGGCCGAGATAGACTCGGATGAGCGATCTGCGATCGCCTCGCGCGATGATTTGACCAACTTTGCGGCCCATAGAAATTTCCTCCAGGGCTCGCAACAGAGGCACACAACTGACGCACTCATACGGCATCAAACTAAGGATATTCAGGTTGACTGGACAAAAGATGGCTGTTCGGCCGCAAGTCAGATTGACGCCTTTACGGATCTAGGGTCATCGGAAATCCGGCACACGGTTCGCACACATAGGGCCTCGTACTCGCACAAACGAGCAGCGCGAATTCGCCCAAAGTTTGTGTGTGATCCGCGGACGCATCAGCCTCCACTCCGCAAGAAGTACACTTGGTTGGTCCAGTTGATTGCTCCGGCCTCGCCAGCGAGCAAAATCAGAGTAGCCAACAGTAGGCCAAAAACGAGAGAGGCACGGCTACCGGGCCAATGGGCTCTCCCAGACGCGGAATAGCAGTTCTTTGAGCTGAGCGAAAGGCTTGGATCCAAGCTCAGAACTCCATTCCCGCTCGATCTCACGGAGTATCTCGTGGATTTTTGAGTAGGCGGCACGACCTCGCCTAGTGAGGCGGATAATCCGCGCTCGGCCCTCGTCGGCCGCGTCGGAGCGTACGATATAGCCAAGCCCTTCGAGACTCCGGAGAAGTTGGTTTATCGCCTGTTTGCTCATACCGGCGCGTTCGGCGACGGTGCCTGGGCGAGCCCCATCCGGACCGGGAAACTGGAGCACGGCCATATGCGGTACCCGTAGCTCTTCAAAACCGGCCGCATTGAGCTCGTTGATGATCCGACGTTGGATCGCCTGAGCCGGGACACGCAGCAAGGCTCCGATGAGCATATCCTCAGTTTTGATTGAGCTCGACATTTTCCTCTTGACACCGTTGGTAAATGGAATTTACAGTTTAGCACAGTAAATGGAATTTACTAACGGAAGAGGCAACATGGCACAGCAAACCATCGATCTCCACATCAATCCTTCTGACGAGGCCATCCGGTTGGGGCCGCTCATGGTTCGTTTCCTGATTACGGGAGAGAATTCGACTGGCACCTTAGCGGTCTTTGAGCTCGTGGTCCCGGGAGCGCAGCGCTTGGCGGCTCCTGCTCATAGCCACGATCATTACGAAGAGACGATCTATGGCATCGACGGAGTGTTGACCTGGACCGTCGACGGAAAACAAATCGACGTAGGGCCTGGCCAAGCACTCTGCATTCCGCGTGGCGCCATTCACCGGTTCGATAACAACGAGGAACACGATGCAAAGGCCCTCTGCGTGATCACGCCAGCGGCGATCGGCCCGCAATATTTCCGTGAGGCCGCCGAAGTGATTAACCAGGCTTTAGGCGGACCTCCGGACCGCGCAAAGATGGCGGAGATTATGCGCCGACATGGTCTCACGCCAGCTCAGGTCTAGCCTCGGCAGCATAAGAGGGTGTCCAAGTTCTCGCGAAGCTGGGGAAACTACGACAATGGCGGGAAAAAGTGGAAAGGAAGCTCACAATGAGTGACGGAAAAGGTATCGCAGTAGTGGAAGCGACTGCAGCGCAGGTCGACAGTTTCGCAGCACCGCAGTTTGAGCCGATTCTAACGGCCGGCGACGGACACACATTCACAATGCTTGGGACCTCAATGCGTTTCATGGCTACAGCCGCCAGCACTGCAGGACGATATACGGTGCTCGAACAGGTTACGCCCGCCCGGTTGGGGGCCGCCGCGTCACATCCACTCTCGTGAAGACGAGATTTTTTACATTCTCGAAGGTAGCTACGAATTACACGTCGGCGACGAGCGTCGGATAGTTTCCGCTGGCGCCTCTGCCATCTTGCCCCGCGGCATCCCACACGGCTTTCGTAACGTGGCGTCGACGCACAGCCGTTTGCTGTGCGTCATCACTCCCGGCGGACTCGAGGAGTATTTCCTGGCCGTGGCGAAATGTTCTCCGCCCCCATCTCCTGCGCAACTGATCGAACTGGCGCGGCCGTTCGGGCTGACTCTGCTTCCCCCCGGAGCTTGAACTGGGAACCTCGTCGCGAAGCTAGCGGATGACGAGCAATGCGGAAGATATGTCTATATAAGGTGCGAATTGCCGACGATCCCGAAGTTGATCGTGAGGTGGCTCGAATCGAAATGCCGCACCGGAGCCGGCCTCCACGTTGAGCCGTTACGCGAATCGCTAGCGTCCTTCCGCACCGAGCTATAATGTGCCCAACACCGATGGCCTTCGCCTCTGGCACCAAATTTGGCCCCTACGAAATCCTCTCACCGCTAGGTACGGGAGGGATGGGTGTGGTGTACAAGGCAGAGGACACCCGACTTCGTCGCTTCGTCGCCCTCAAATTCTTGCCACACGACGTTGCCCGTGATCCGCAGGCACTCGCCCGCTTTCACCGCGAGGCGCAAGCTGCATCGCTACTGAGCCACCCTAACATCTGCACGATTTACGACATAGGCGAGCAGAACGGAGAGGCATTCATCGCCATGGAGTTTCTCGACGGGATAACCCTGAAGCATAGGATTGGCGGGCGGCCTTTGGAGATCGAGACAATTCTCGCGCTCGCGATCGAGATTGCCGATGCGCTGGATGCTGCGCACGCAGAAGGTATCGTCCACCGTGACATCAAGCCCGCCAACATTTTTGTGACCAAGCGGGGCCACGTCAAGGTTCTCGACTTCGGATTGGCGAAAGTGACTCCAGGAAGCGGCAGGGCGGTTGACGCGGCGGGGGCTGCGGCGCAAGAGACGGCGATGAGTGAGGGGCACTTGACCAGTCCAGGCACGATGGTCGGAACTGTAGCCTACATGTCGCCCGAACAGGTGCGAGCCAAAGAACTCGATGCCCGCACAGATTTGTTTTCGTTCGGTGCGGTGCTGTACGAGATGGCAACCGGCACTTTGCCGTTCCGCGGGGAAAGTCCGGCCATGATCTGTGAAGCGATCGTGAATCGTGCTCCAGCAATTCTCACGCGGCTGAATCCCAACCTGCCGCCCAAGCTGGAAGACATCATCAACCGAGCGCTGGAGAAAGATCGAGACCTTCGTTATCAGCACGCCTCCGAAATGCGCTCCGAGCTAAGGCGCGTGCAGCGCGATATTGGGTCTAGCAAGAGTGCGTCGGTGGCGCCGCCTGGCGCGGCAGAGACAACGGAGGAAGCCTTTCAGTCGCGTACCAGCGTAGATGTGCGCAGTGCGGCGACTCGCTCTTCGAGCAGCTCCGTTATTGTGACGATCGTCCGTCAACACAAACTCGGCGCAGCGTTCGGCATTGGCGTGGGAGCAGTCATTCTCGCGGTCGCCGGCTTTGGTGTTTACTCTCTGCTGACTCGCTCCCGCGTCGTGCCGTTTCAACGCATCTCGATCGAAAAAGTCACAACCAACGGACGCGCCGGCGTCTCGGCCATCTCACCCGACGGCAAGTTCATTTTGTTGGTGTTAAACGACGGGGGAAATCAGAGCCTCTGGCTTCGCAACGTGGCCACCGGGAGCAACACACAGGTAGTCGCGCCGACGGAACTTTCCATTCGCGACGTTACATTCTCCCACGATGGCAACTACATCTACTACCGACGCGACCTGTCGATAACCGGCGATACCCGTGGCCTCTTCCGCGCACCCTTGCTAGGTGGCTCGCCGGTACAGATCGTTTTCGACATTGACAGTGCACCCAGCTTCTCCCCAGACGAAAAGCATTTTTGTTTCCTGCGTGACGACAATCCCGAGCGCGGTCGATTCAGGCTGGTCATGGCCGATATTGATGGCACACACGAAAGGGTGATCGCCTCGGGGCCGAGAGGCTCCAACGGTCTAGGGGCAACGGATCCTGCCTGGTCGCCCGATGGAAAGACCATCGTCGCAGTCGTCTCGGACGACCAAAGCACAGCCTCGACTTCCGCGCTCGCCGCGTTTGACGTGGCCACGGGCAAACCGCGCGTGTTCTTCCGCCAGCCGGCTACCAAACTTTCGTCGCCCACTTGGCTGCCTGACGGGCGCGGGTTGTTGGTCAAGTATGCCGACTCCTCCAGAGCGCTGGTCGGTTACGTGAGCTATCCCGATGGAACATTTCGCCGGATAACTTCCGACACGAATACCTATGGCGCCCCCAGCCTGACTGCTGACGGATCGACCATCGCCACTACGATGACGGAAAGCGAGAGAAGAGCCTTTGTGATGCCTTTACCGCCCCGCGAAGGTGGTGTAGAAGTCGTCTCCGCTCCACAGGTGCTCGGCATCAACTGGACGTCAGATGGAAACATCTTGACCAGCACCGTACCGGGAGGGCTTGTGCGCTTCTCTCCGAACGGCGGCGAACCCCAGACGCTACGTGCCGACGCAGGTTTGCTTTTCGGATTTCCCGCACAATGTGGCGACAAGGCCATCATTTATTCTGCCGGGAATGTTTCCTCCTCCGCGATTTGGCGAGCCGATCGCGACGGTTCTAACGCCCAGCAACTCACGGCGGGCCCGACCGATGTTTACCCGCAATGCACGCTCGATGGCCATTGGGTTTTGTATTCCAAGCATGAAGGCAGAATGCCAGTCCTGAAAATGCCGCTCGCCGGGGGTTTGTCGCAGCAAGTTGCCGACGCACTGGCCAGCTACAACGGCTTCGCGGTGTCGCCCGACAGCAAATGGCTTTTCATCGAGAGCTTCGCAGGTAGCGAGCCAGGAAACATTGACGAAGAGTATTTCCAACTGCTGGATTTCACCACTGGTAAGGCGGTTCGAAGGCTCCCATTCGACCGGCGCCGCTCCGGCCCGCCGCGCTTTACCGCCGAAGGCAAAAGCTTCGTCTACCCAGTTCGGGAACGCGGAATTGACAACCTCTTCGCCCAGCCGATCGACGGCTCTCCTGGTCACTTGATCTCGTCATTTACTACCACCGACCCGATCTTCGACTTCGCCTTTTCGCGTGACGGCAAATCCCTCGCTCTTATTCGTTCCCACGCCACTTCGGACGTTGTCCTCATTCACGACACCAAGGAACAATGATGAGCGGAGTCTGCCCGTTGCTCGCCCTGCGGCCTTATCGGAGATTTCCTATTCAATCCCGCGCGGCTGGCCGGCAGCAATCCGAAAGAGTGCCATTCCCAGCCGATTAGCGAGAAATCAAGGAAACATTTCTCTCTACCTTTGACAGACACTCACTCCTCGTTGACTCACGCAGGGTTGACTCATAACATATGCGATATTCGCGAAAGCTCTGGGAATGATCGGCCAAACAATTTCGCATTATCGGATCATCGAAAAACTCGGCGGTGGGGGTATGGGGGTGGTGTATAAGGCCGAAGATACCCGGCTGCACCGCTTTGTTGCGCTCAAGTTTTTGCCCGAAGAGGTAGCTAAAGATCCTCAGGCACTGAACCGCTTTGAACGGGAAGCACAGGCTGCCTCTGCGCTGAATCACCCCAACATCTGCACGATCTACGACATCGGCCACGAAAATGGTGTCGCGTTTATCGCAATGGAGTTTCTGGAGGGCAGGACCCTGAAGCATGCAATAGGGAACCGCCCGATGGAACTCGAAACCTTTCTCTCGCTCGGAACCCAAATTGCCGATGCACTGGATGCGGCGCACAGCCAGGGTATCGTTCACCGGGATATCAAGCCGGCGAATATTTTTGTCACGAGTCGCGGGCACGCCAAGATCCTCGATTTCGGACTGGCGAAGATGACCGCGAGACCCTCAGGAGAAGCGACGCTCACCAAATCGAGCGATCCAAATTTGACCAGTCCGGGCTCGGCGGTGGGAACCGTGGCCTATATGTCGCCGGAGCAGGCTCGCGCCAGGGAACTAGATGCCCGCACCGATCTGTTTTCGCTCGGAGTTGTGCTGTACGAAATGGCGACCGGGGAAGCGCCATTTCGAGGCGAGAGCACGGCCGAGATTTTCGACGGAATCTTGAATCGGACGCCGGTTGCGCCGGTGCGGTTGAATCCGAGTTTGCCGGCACGCCTGGAAGATATCATCAACAAAGCGATCGAGAAGGATCGCGAGTTAAGGTATCAGCACGCGTCGGAAATCCGGGGCGATCTAAAACGCCTGCTGCGCGACAGCGGTTCAGGACGGCATGCAGCATCTGATAGCGCCAGCAACATGGGTGATGCTGCGCCCGCACAGCTGTCGTCCGTACAACCCGGCGTGTCGGCGGCTGTTGCGAGCGTGTCGTCACCGGCCGTGCGGTCCCAAAGTTCAAGTTCGGCGATCAGAGAAGTGGCGCGGCAGCACAGAATCGGCCTCACGTTGGCATCGCTGCTTGGCATTGTCATTCTTGCGGCGGCGGCATTCGGCATCTATTCGTTCCTCAACCGTGGGGGTGCGACGCCGTTTCAAAATTTCACCATCGGTCAGATCACAAACACCGGAAACGCCGAGGAGGCTGCGATCTCTCCGGATGGCAAATATGTTCTGAGCGTGCAGCGCGCAAAAGGATCGGCAAGTCTGTGGCTGCGAAACGTCCCCACGGGCAGCGACATGCAAGTGATTCCACCGGAGGCCACCGATTATCGTTCGCTGGCGTTCTCGCCGGACGGGAACTACATTTATTTCCGCAAAGCTAATAGCGCGCTGCGGAGCAGCTGGGACATGTATCGTGCTCCCGTGCTCGGCGGTACGCCGCAGGACATTGGACGTGATGTGGACGGTGGTCCGGCGTTCTCGCCGAACGGCAGCCAGGTGATATATGCAAGGGACAACGATCCCGATGTCGGCAAGTTTCGCCTGCTGATGGCCAACCCTGACGGAAGTGGCGAGAGGATTTTGTACATCGGAGACATAAAGAAAGAGGATGTTCCACGAAATCTGGCATCCTCTCCCGATGGGAAGCAAATTGCTTATAGCCATTTCGGTGAGCCCGGCGTGATGTCGGATATCGATGTATTCGATCTTCCCAGCAAGAAAGTAAGCCGGCTGGGCACGTTTAAGAATGATTTCGTTCATGAGATCCAATGGATGCCGGACGGCCATTCATTGATAGCTGTTTTCTCGCACAAGGGATCCTCTGTGCAGCGGCAGCAGATTGGCTGGATTTCGGCGCGGGGCGGGGATCCTCAACCGATCACCCGCGATACCAACAGCTATGAAACGCTTACTATCTCCGCCGATGGCAAGACCGTGGCCACCGTGCAGACGAAACTGACTCGCGAAATAGATATGGTTTCGGGGACTTCGGTCGTCACCGCCACGTTGCCGGATGCGCAGAATCTTACGGCATTCGATTGGAGCGCCGAAGGCAAACTGCTGGTGAGCAACGGGGCTAGTCTGTTCAGTGAGGTGCCGACGAGCGGCAGCACAACGACCTTGCTTAACAATCCGGATGCTTACATCCTCAATCTGACCTCGTGCGGGCCGCGCTACATCATAGCGGCCTGGACATTCCGCGACAATTCGGGGGATACGCATCTCTGGCGTCTGAACAACGACGGATCCGGTGCGATGGAACTTACGAAAGGTCAATTCGACTCCTGGGCGAGCTGTTCTCCGGATGGTAAGTGGGTGTATTACTGGGCAAATAACACCGCGGGATTTCGTGTTCCGATCGATGGCGGAAACTCGGAGCCGCTACCTGGCACTGACGTTAAGGACAGCTTCGGCCCATTAGGGAAGGTCCTGTTCACGCCGGATGGCAAGGAACTCGTTTTTGGTGCCCAGCTCACCGACAACACAAATCAGCGCGCAGTCCCCAAAATTGCCATACTCGGGCTCGACCCGCCGGGAACGTCTCCTCGACTGATCGATGCGGATCCACGAATCAGCGGAGACATCGGTTTTACGGGAGGATTGCGTCTCACTCCCGACGGTAAAGCAGTAGCTTACGCTATTACCGAAAAGGGTGTGGACAACATCTGGGTGCAACCGCTCGACGGCTCAGCAGGGAATCAGATCACGAAGTTCACATCCGACCACATCGGAAGTTTCCACTGGTCGCCAGACGGCAAAACCTTGGCCGTCGAGCGCTCGCACCACACGGACGATGTCGTCCTGCTGCGCAATTCTGGTACCGTGCAGTAGTCCTCTAACGGGATGCAGGCGCTTCTTGCTGGCCTTGCAGGGCATATGATGGAGCCCAATAGCTTCTACGCGATCCCAAGAGGCGAGTTGCGCGGGAATCCAGATGAACTGCACCCGCCGCGGGCAATGAGAGCCGATCAGCCATATTCTACGCAGCGGCAGCCAACAATTTGCATACCTCACGCTGCATCTATGAGTGAGATGTAAGAAAACTCGTGGCGATGAAAACGAGATCACTCTGCCTCTAATTTCGAGAGCTAAAGTCTGGCACACAACTCGCACGCCGAGGACCACGCGCTCGCGACGAACACACCGCCGAGGACTCGCCACACACTCCAGGCAGGCGGCCGGGCCCCCAGATCAACGCCCAAATCACGTTCTGGTACACTTAGTCGACGCTACTTTTTACGGTTTGCTCGTCACGCGGTGGTCATTTCTTAGACCAGATTCATCTCCGCCTTTCCTGCCCGCCGTTTATTTGCGTGAAAACCAAACAATGGGCGGCTTCGCGACTCTAGACGTATCTCGGAGTGTGCGCGACAACCTATTCCCTAAGAAAGAAACAAATTCGAATGACCACATTTTCAGAACTACCCTTGTCTTCTGCGCTACAGCGGAAACTAGCAGCAGCTCATTTCATCAACCTCACACCCATCCAAGAACGAGCGATTCCGCCAGCTCTCGAAGGCCGCGACGTCATCGGAACTGCCGAGACGGGCACTGGAAAGACACTCGCGTTTCTCGTTCCCCTCATCGAAACCCTGAATCGGGAACCAGTGCGCCGCACCGTCGCTCTCGTGCTGCTGCCAACGCGCGAACTTGCTATGCAGGTGCACGAGCAATACGAGCAACTACGCACGAAAGCCATGCCCAAGGCCGCGCTCATCATTGGTGGCGTGTCTGAAAAGGCGCAAATTCAAAGTCTGCGTGCCGGGGCGGAATTGGTAATTGCCACTCCCGGACGATTGCAGGATCTCGTCAAGCGCAAGTTCGCTGACTTGCGCCAGGTCAAGCTGCTCGTAATTGACGAAGCGGATCGCATGCTGGATATGGGATTTCTGCCGGCTATCCGACGGATCTTGTCGATGTTGCCTAAGCGGCGCCAGACACTGTGTTTCTCAGCCACGATGGAGCAGTCGGTTGCCGGTCTGATCAATGACTACATGCGCGATCCGGTTCGGGTCGCTCTTGGCTCAGTGCTCAAGCCTGCCGAAACCGTGCAACTCAGGGCCTACGAAGTGCGTCCAGGAGAGAAACTCGACGTTCTCCGCCAACTGCTTTATGCAGAAACGGGGCAAACGCTAGTCTTCACGCGCACGAAGCGAGGCACTGAACGACTGACGAAGGAACTGGTACGCGACGGTTTTGCGGCCGCCATGATTCATGGTGATCGCTCGCAGTCGCAACGTAACGGAGCCTTGAGCGGCTTTCAGGAAGGCCGTTTCCAGGTGCTGGTGGCAACAGATATTGCTTCGCGTGGTCTGCACGTGGATGACGTTGCCCACGTCATTAACTACGATCTGCCCAACATGGCGGAGGCCTTTATCCATCGAGTTGGCAGGACTGGCAGAGCAGGGCTCCAAGGACGCGCTTCGACCTTGGTGGCAGGAGCCGAGGTGCTGGAACTGCGCCAGATCGAACGTACTCTGAAGCTCAAGATGGAACGCCTGCAGTCGGACGCGGCAACGACGTTGCCCTCGCGGCCAGTGATTCAAAACACGCTAGCCTCGCGGACTCTGACAGCCTTACCAGGTGAAGTATTCGTCTAGTCTGACAAGTCTCTTGTTGCCAGGCGTAGTGTTGGACGATCTGGACCGAGCGCTCCAGAAAACTCGTGGATTCCGGTGCCGCTCAGCGACCGTTCGGTGAGCGGCACGAGAGTTGGAGGCGTTAGTGTCCACCATTCACGATGTGAAGGCGGCGGAGAAGAAGGTGCAGAACATTCTAGATGTGCTCACGAAAGCTGGCGCGAGTGATCCGGAAAATCTTAGGCGAGGGACGATGATTGTTCTGGATGCGCCTGCCGCAGTTGAATGGTTCCTTCAACATCTGCCGGGCAGCACAACGAGCAGCGTATTTATTCGCACTCCGAAACCCTAGGCGCCGCGCCTTCTAGATCTCGAGGTCACGCGAGTATAGCGGCGGCTAGCCTTACAAGAGGCGATCGCTGCGCGTCGAGCTGACGAGGCGTTCAGCGATCTGCTGGATCTCTGAATTCCTCCATATCCTCATCGGGCGCTCCTGCCCGCATCTGGCACTGGGCAAAGGTGCCGTTGACAACACGTGCCACACGTGCTACACGTATTACACGTGAGGATTCTATCGATGGCTGTTTCGAGCAAAGAACACAAGCAGAACGTCACCATAAGCCTCAGCCGACAGGTGCTCAAGAAGGCCAAAATTCTCGCGGCCCGCCGGGAGACTTCGATCAGCGGCCTGCTTGCTCAACAAATCGAATCCCTGGTGGGAGAGGAAGAGGCATACGAACGGGCCGAAAGGCAGGCGTTGGCGCTTCTCGACGACGGCTTTCACCTCGGCGGGATCATTCGAGCTACGCGGGACGAACTGCATGAACGATAAGACATTTGTCGACACCAACGTGCTGATTTATGCGCACGACATGGATGCCAAAGAAAAGCATGAAAGGGCAAAGACAGCGCTTCAGGAGCTCTGGAGTGCACGAACGGGTATGCTCAGCATGCAGGTACTTCAAGAGTTCTATGTGAACGTCACGCGAAAAATTTCGCGTCCGATATCCAAGGAATCCGCTCGACTGGTCGTCGGCACGTACGCTACTTGGTGCGTCGACACTTCTCCTGCAGAGATCTCGAGCGCATTTCGAATCGAGGATGAGGCGCACATCGGATTCTGGGACGCTCTGATCGTGGCTTCGGCAATCAAGAGTGGCGCCAGCCGTATCCTTTCGGAAGATCTAAATGCCGGGCAAGTCATATCGGGTGTGCGCGTCGAGAACCCCTTTGCGGCTGCTCATTAGTCTGCATGGACCCCTTTTATTCGTTCATTCGGTGAGTACAATCCTGGTGCGCCCGGGGAAATCTCTGCGCCGATTGAATTCGCCTCCTCCGGTTGCTCGGGGCGGCATCATTTTGGTGATGAACTCTTTCGCCTTGCTGGCGAGTTCGATTGCAGCTAGGTACCACATGTAGGCATCCAGGATATCCTCTACGTCTCTTCCTGTTACGCATCGACCTCCATGGATACCAGAAATGAGGGGTGCACGTACTCCAACGCAGTCTCGAACGTGCAGGTTCCATCGAACTAGCCTTCGCGCTCAGCGCAAACATAAACGGCTGGTCAATTGACCAGCCGTCACTAGAACACCGATCCCGAATAACCTCTGACACTCCTGTTATTGTGCTACGACAGCAAACGGGCATGGCTGCCCTGTGCTTGCAGTAAAGAAACAGCCTTCGAGTCAAATGAGACAAACTCCTCGGCACCCAGCCACTCCCCTTCGTAGGCAATTACACCATCCGTGCATAGCCAGCACGAGAAGCGTGGCGGCGGAATCACGTTACGCTCGCTGGCGTAACGCTAAACGGCGTAAACCAACTCAAGCGGTACGGGTTCTGATCCAGCAGGGAAGAAGCGGATCCAAAAAGAAGAATTCTGCGTGGTATCGATCGAGAATGTCTCGTGCATCAAGGGATTGGAGTGCCTTCTGAACACTTGATGCAGGGCCAAGACGGAACTCTTCACGGACCGCCTGAGAATAGATTTCCGATGCGCCGCGATGGGCTAGCGCTTGCACTGCAATGAGGTATGCCAAATTGTTGGCTGCCGGTGCGTAGAATATGGCTGATCGGCCGACAGTCCCATCGTTCGACGGGAATAGCTGGAAAAGTGAAGGTGAGCTTCTGTTCTTGTGCCCGGCTTGCCCCAATTGGGCAACACAATTCGCACACAGGCATCACGCCAGATCAAGGAGTCATTGTCCAATCTTCAATCGCTAATCTGGGGACACGTCCAAACTCGCGTGTATTGTGCGTGACCAGCGTTAAGCCCAGGCTGCGAACGTGTGCTGCAATGAACAAATCATTGGCGCCGATCATTGTCCCCAAGTTCTTTAAGGGCGCTCGAATCTGCGCATAGTGTGAAGAGGCTATGTCCGGAAAATCCAGAACTTCGACGTAGCTCAGAAACGCGTTCAGCACCAGTTCATCCTGCTTTCGTCGCGGAGACAGTTCGACACCATAGAGCAATTCGGACTTCGTGATTACGGAGATACCACGTCGCTGACGGGAGTCTTCTGCAGGCGTTTCAAAAGCAGCTCATTTGAGCGTTTCATCACATAGGAACAAATGTCGGTATCCAACATGTAGCGCCGCATTACTTTTCGCGCTCCTGCACCGGCAGATCTTCAACTCCTTCCATGAAGCCCGCTGATGCGACAGGCGCCTCAGTAAGATAGGAAGCCCAATCAAAAGGGCGAGGCGACAGCACGACTTCGCTCCCTTCTTTCCGAATGAACACCTCCTGGGTCCGGAACTGAAACTCCTTGGGCAGGCGGACCGCTTGACTGCGGTTGTTCATGAAGATCTTGGCTTTGCGCTGCATGGGTTGCTCCTTCCGGTTTGGCATATACCGTAGTATATGCCATTCCAGAATAAAAACTGTCTCGCGTGCGAGCATGAGCAGGCTCGCGCAGGCTCCGTTCAAGCGAATTCTTCAGGCAGAAGTCTTTCGGCGATGCTTCCCCACCAACCACGCACTGGCCTTTCGTTTTGCCTCTTCCAATTGCTCTGGGGTCATCATTTTCGTGATGAACTCTTTCGCGTTGCCGGCGCGCTCGATCGCAACGAGATACCACATGTAGGCGTCCACGACGTCCTGTGGATCTTTTCGTCGAGCCAAGCACATTTGTGCAAGCGCGAGCTGTGCTGCCGGGAGGCCGGCCTCGGCCGACTTCTTGATGAAGTCGGTTTCTGCCGGAGAGTATCCCTCACCGGGTTTTCTATGCGTCGGAACCTTCTCTGTTGATGACCGACTCAGAGTCATCGATAGAAGCTCGACCCGATTGGAAACACCCAATTTATCGAAGACGCGGAAGAGATAATTCTTCACCGTGTGTTTACTCAAGTGCAGGCGTTCCGCGATTTCGTTGTTCGTGAGTCCTTCGGACAGGCAGCGAACCACCTGCAACTCGCGCTCAGAAAGCAAGCTGAGTCCCTCTGCGTTCGCCGCTCGAATGCTCGGGGTATTCGCAAAGGCCCGAAGGACCAAATCCAGATGATTGCTATTGGCCCAGATCTGACCCTGGTGTACACAGCGAACGCACTTGTTCAGCAGTTCTAAGGGTTGGTCTTTGAAAAATACGCCTCTAGCGCCAGCTCGAAATGCCTGCAAGACGGCTTCGTCTTTGGAAGATTCCAGCAACAAGACTGCCCGAATGTCCGGGCGTACTGTTCTCAGTTCTCGGAGCACGTCGATCCCGCTTCCGGGTTGCTCGTCCAGCTTTGTGCTGATGACGAGAACATCGACCTTTTGCGCCACGACGGTCGCGACCAACTCTGAAGGAGCCGATTCAAAAGGGAGTACATCTAGGTCGAGGTCACGGGACAACGCGTCAGAAAGCAGACGAGTGTAGATTCGCGAACTGTCAGCTACGAAGATCCGCATCATCCTTCTCTTAGGGGGAGAGGGACAGCCGCGCAACAAAATGACTGCTTGAGGGGCCCAGTTGCTCGGGGAATTACTTCTAGCTCCGAATCGAAGGGGAAGAGTAGCCGCGCGGAGCTGTTGCAATTGAATGTAAACGAATGGGGGCATCCTTGCAAGCGCTCTGGCGTATTTCGTTGCAAACGCTTTGCATAGGTCGCAAATCATTTCACATCCGTTCCATACCTGCGGACGGCGACTTTTCCTCGCCTCTCAGAACAATCCAAACGGCAGTCTTAAATGATCAGGGTCAGCAAAATCAAAGATATAGGAGAGCTGTGCTACATACCGCTGGCGAAGTACGAAGATCGCGGTATGGAAATGGGTCCGCACTAGAATCTTGTCTCTAGAGACAGAATTCCTATGCAGGCGACGTTATACTCATAGTCCTGAGGGAAATGCTGCATGAAGAAAATGTACCTCTTGCAACGATTCGCAACTGGCTCTATCTTTTTGCAACCAGCCTCAAGGCTTCAGTGCGGCGCAATTCTTCCTCCTCAGTGAGGCTGACCGTTCGGTAAGATAGGGCCCCACGGCGAAAGAGGGCGTTACTTTAGGCAGACTCTCGGCAAAACGATAGTCACCTGACAGGTTGCAATGGTTTGCGTATATATGATGGGGATTGCGATCACAAACTTTTGTGCTTGCGGTCACAGACAGCCTGACAGAGTGACACTAACATGACGCCAGTTTTGAGGACGTGTTTCACAGATAGAGATTTTTGAGCGTGCCACTTCTCCCCCTGTAAGAATCTTCCCCTGGGTTCGCCCATAGTTTCGTCCCAGATCTCGCTTCGAGACTATGAGGAACCTATTGTTTCAGCTCATTGCGGTCACCTGAAACATGGGACCTAGAGGTCGAAGCTATGGCCACAATTTTGTGTGAAGTTGCAGAGCAAAGCGCGATTGACAGCAATGCAGATCCAATAATAGAATGTTAATTACCGTACTAGACATTAACTCCTCCCCTCCCCAAAGCGCTCATCGAGAGCAGTTCTGTTGTGAAGCTTGTTAGTTGAGTAGTCTCAGCCAGCAGCATTCCTCCCCTTATTAGCTGACTGGATTTGCGGTTCGATCTCGATGGTCGAAACAAGTTTTCATTGTGGATTTTTTAAGGGCACTCGGAAGATGTGACCCAGAGGGCGAAGCTATGGCAACGATCACCCAAGACTGGCAATCTTTCAACGCGGCTTCAGTTGTCCCGGCGGAATCGGAATGGTATGCACTTCACACTCGGCCGCGGCATGAAAAGCTGGTCGTCCATCGCCTCGGCGATCGCGGAGTCGAGACCTTCTTGCCGATCGTCACGGAAGTGCATCGCTGGAGCGATCGCAAAAAGAAAGTGCAATTGCCGTTGTTCGGGTGTTACGTCTTCGCAAAGTTTGTGCCGAATCGATCGGAACGCCTGCGCGTGCTCAGAGTTGACGGTGTTCTGGGCTTGGTGGGCAGCCATGGTGAAGGCACACCCATTCCAGTGGACCAGATTGATGCAGTCCGTATGCTCGTCGAAGGAACCCTGCCTTGGTCTTCCCATCCTTTCCTGAAGATCGGGCAGCGGGTGCGAATCCGCAGCGGAGCGCTGGATGGCCTGGAAGGCGTCCTGGTTTCGCGAAATGGATCGCAAACTCTCGTGATTTCGGTCGATGCTATTCAAAGATCACTCGCTGTTCGTGTTGAAGGTTACCAGGTAGAGCCCGTCTGAACTTACATCCGCTACTGCTTTCCTAGGAGCCACCGACCCGTGGCAGAAAACATAACTGAAACTGCGCGTCTACTCGTCGTAAGCCGGGAATCCACCCTGCTTCCTCCGCTCTGGTCGATCTGCGAGTCGAATTCCTGGCAGATGGAGACTGCGGCCAGTGCGTGGGACGCCATTGAACGGATGCAATCTGGGCCTGTCCCTGACCTGCTTCTGCTCGATCTTCCTCGCGGGGATGGTGACGGCCAACACATTCTGCGTTGGCTCCGCCGGATTCATCCTAGCTTACGTGTGATTGTCCTCTGTTTTGCGGAAGATGCTGATCGCAACGATGAAGCCCTTCGCCTTGGCGCGGAGGAACTAATTGTCAAGCCCCTGGATGATGCTCAGCTCGAATGGGCGATCCAGCATCACCTGGTCTCCTCAGATGATGGAAATGGGGAGATCGGGAACGGAGACATTGAGCAACTTGGGCCCGATTCCTATTTCGTATGTGCCAGTCCGGTCAGTCAAAAGCTTCGGACGCAGGTGCAATTGCTTGCAGACAGCGACGTCCCGGTGCTGATTTTGGGAGAAGCGGGCAGCGGCAAAGACACGGTTGCAAGGCTGATTCACAAATTATCGATTCGATCCAGTTTCAATTTCGTGAAAGTAAACTGCGCCAATATGCCGGCGGAGTTGCTGGATGCCGAATTGTTTGGTACCGCCGTTCCGGGCGATGGCCGAATGGGAACAGGCAAACTTGAGCGCGCAGACAAAGGGACAATCTTCTTCGACGAAATCACTGACATGCCGCTCAGCATTCAAGGCCGACTCATGCATCAATTGCATAACAACATGCAAAATACGGCGGCTGTGGCCAAAGGATCATCCTTCGATTGCCGAATCGTAGCCGCTACGAGTGCCAACCTTGACCGCGCCCTCGCGGAGCGGAGACTTCGGGAAGATCTCTACTATTGGCTGAGTGCTTTTACCGTGCAGGTTCCGCCATTGTGGCACCGCAAGAATGAGATCGGGGTCTTAATGCAGCACCTGATGCATCGCTTGTCGAAGCAGTACGGGTTACCACCCAGGACCTTCTCTCCTGCGATTCTCAACTCTTGCAGAAATTACTCTTGGCCAGGGAATTTGAAGGAACTTGAGAGTTTTGTAAAACGGTATCTGGTGGTTGGGGACAAAGATCTCGCGTTCCATGGCATTCGGCCGGAACCGGGCAAGACTAATGGACAAACTGGCCATACCAACCATAAGACGATCAACAATCAGCAGCGTGAAGCCGAACACGAGAACGACCTCGGGCACGAATCTGGTCCAATCTCACTCAAGTCGTTGGTTGACAGTGTTAAATCAGAAGCAGAAAGGAATGCAATTGGCCTGGCATTGCAGAAGACAAGATGGAATCGGAAGGCCGCTGCCCGGCTGCTAAAAGTCAGCTATCGAACGCTGTTATACAAAATCGATCAGTATCACATGAGGGCTTCCGAGTCGTTTCTTTCGCCACTTCCAGAAGACCTGTCTTTTGGTGTGACGCCGAAGGCTAACGAGAAGAATGGTCGAGCAGCATCATAAGTTACAAGGAACAATCGGAGCGGGGATGATCATGGACCGAAAGAGGAGCAGTTGGGTTAAGGGCACGCCCAGCTTAATGTCATTGTTTTTGTCGGTGACACTTTGTGCGCAAACGAACGCGGGAAGTAGGGCTCCCAGCAAAACCGAACCTCAGAACGGCGTAATAGAGAATGCCGGCTCCAAGCCGCACGACAACAGTTTCGTGATCGGCAACGACGATATTCTGAACATCAACGTGTGGAAGGAAGCAGAGATCTCCCGCTCAATTCCCGTCCGCTCTGATGGGAAGATTTCGCTGCCACTCGTCGGAGAGGTGCAGGCAACTGGCCGGACGCCTCTGATTTTGGAACAGGAAATTGCAGAGAAGCTTAAGAACTACATCTCCGAGCCGGAAGTAACGGTCATCGTCCAGCAGATTAACAGTCAAAAATTCAACATCATGGGACAAGTCGCGCGACCGGGTTCCTATGCGCTGGCCAGCGCAACCACCGTGCTCGATGCAATTGCTGTAGCCGGCGGGTTTCGCGATTTTGCTAAGCGGAAGTCTATCTACGTGTTACGGCAGAATGGCCAGGGAGCTCAAATCCGTATCCCATTCAATTACAAGGAAGTGATCAAAGGCGAGAATCCGTCGCAGAACATAAGGCTTCAACCGCGTGACACGATCGTTGTTCCGTGAAATGAACCGCTCTTATGCAATTCGTGCAGTGCTGACTTATCTGCTGTCTTTGATATTCAGCGTGATCTCGATCTCAGGAACGCTGTGCGCGCAAACAACCGCCAATACACAGTCCCAGCTACCCGTTCCAGCGATGGTCGGTGTCGATAATAGCGCTGCACCTGCAGAAACGTATAACCCCGACACGAGTGGCGAGCGCATGATGGTGCCTCCACCGGTAGGCGGACAGACGTATCCTATCGCATTAGGATCGCAGGAACGCTCGAACTATCTCGAGAGCGGACTATCCTTTACAACTGCATATATGGATAACGTTCTCGGAGGCATTAGCACCCATCCGGTCAGCGATATCACCTACTCAGTGGCACCGTTTGTCCAGTTAGACGAGACGACCGCGCGAATGCACCTAGCGTTAGGGTATGCACCGGGATTCACGTTCTATCAGCGAACGCAGTCAGCCAATCAAGCTGACCATAATGGCTCGATCGACTTTGAATACCGGCTCAGTTCCCACGTAACTTTGAGCGCTCGCGATAACTTTCAGAAGAGTTCCAACCCGTTCAATCAGCCTCCGGCATTGTCAGGTGGGTTTGTATCCGGAGGGATCCTCATCCCAGATTTTTCGGTTGTTTCGCCTGCTGCAGATCAGCTTAGCAATTACGGCAACGTGGGTATCAATTATCAGTTTGCCTTGAACGACATGGTCGGGGCCAGCGGGACATTTTCGACTCTTTACTATCCAGATCAAGCCCAGGTGCCGGGGCTTTCTGGCTCGAGCTCTCAATCGGGGCTGGCCTTCTATTCCCACCGGCTCGGCACGCAACAATACATCGGAGTGACATACACGTTTCAGCGGATAGTATCAACACCAACGATAGGACGGACTGAAACGCAAACACAGGCAGCACTCCTATTCTACACGTTCGCGCCAGGTTTTGCCAAGTTCTCGATTTCATTGTTTGGCGGACCACAGTATGTAGACACTATGATGTCGCGTCCGCTGCTGCCCTTGAAATCTTGGACACAAAGTGGAGGCGCGAGCCTGGGTTGGCAGGCGCACCTTACCAGTTTTGCGCTCAGTTATTCGCATATTATCTCGGGTGGCGGAGGGTTAGGTGGGGCAGTGAGTCAAGATAGCGGCTCGCTTTCTGTAAGCCAGCAGCTTACGAAAACGCTACAGGCTTCCATGAGCGGAGGCTATATGCAAAACAATATCATCGGAGGCCAGCAACTCGGACTCTCCAACGGTCACTCGATTTTCGGATCAGCATTCCTGCAGCAGACGCTCGGTGAGCATGTGAACATTCAATTAGGGTATACGCGCGTCCACCAGAGCTACAGCGATATCGAAGCCATTTCGTCCAACCCAGACATAAATCGCGAATCAATTTCCATTTCATATCAATTCTCCAAATCTCTAGGAAAATAGCAATGGCTGAAGAACTAGAAGAACAGGGCGGAGAAGGATTAGATATTCGGCGTCATCTGGGAGTGGTGAAGCGGCGCCACCTGCACTTCCTAATACCGTTCTTTATCGGATGGTCTGTGGTGTGGGCGGCAAGCTGGATCTTGCCACCGCGGTATCAGTCGAGCACGCTGATACTAGTCGAGCAGCCTTCCATGCCAAGAGATTACGTGACACCGAACGTCAGCGATGACTTACAGCAGCGGATGCAAAGTATTACGCAACAGATTCTAAGCCGTACCAATCTGTTGCACATTATCGACCAGGCTCATCTCTATGCCGCTAAGAATAGCGACCCGACACCCGATGACAAAGTGGCAGGTATGCGCAAGAACATCGACATCGAGCTTGTCCGTGACACCCGCAATCAGATTACCGCTTTTAACGTCAATTACACGTCAGGGGATCCGAAAGTGGCTCAGCAAGTCACAGGTGAATTAACGAACCTGTTTATTAATCAAAACCTTGAGGTTCGACAGCAGCAATCCGAAGGTACAACGCAGTTTCTCGAAAACCAATTGGAAGCGGCACAAAAAGATTTGGCAGCGCAAGAGGAAAGAATCCGCGATTTCAAGGCGAAGCACATAGGAGAAATGCCTGGTCAACTAACCAGCAACCTCCAAATTCTCCAAGGTCTGCAAACACAGCTGCAGAACGAGGACGACGCGTTGAATTCTGCTCGGCAACAGCGCGTCTATCTGCAGACTCTGGCAGACCAGTATCGCGCGACCCAAGGCGCCGTCAAAAGCGTGGACGGAAGTCCTGTGGGGCTGCCCGCCATCGATGATCAACTGCAGAAGCTGCGGGCACAACTTGCCGATCTCAGTTCCCGGTACACGGATCGGCACCCAGATGTGCGAAAGCTAAGAGAAGAGATCATCAAGAACGAGACATTGCGCACTCAGATTTTGTCAGCCATGAAGACCAAGGCTACCGATGGCACCCCTGACGGCAGCAGTAGTCCCACACCTGATACGACACAGGTCACGATGCTGGCTCCGATCGAAAGCCAGTTGAGATCGAATCAGCTGGAGATCGCCAATCGGGAACACGCAATCGCAATCCTGAAGGTGAAAGTCGAAGACTATCAGGCGCGACTGAATCAGGAACCAATTCGGGAACAGCAATTGGCGGACCTAACCCGCGGCTATGAGCAAAGCAAGGCAAATTATGATGATCTGCTAAAGAAGAAAAATGAATCGAAAATGGCGACGAGCATGGAGTTGCTGCAACAGGGGGAGAGGTTCCGTGTCCTGGATCCGCCTAGCCTGCCTCAGAAACCCGAGTTTCCCAATCGTCTTAAGTTCTGCGGTATCGGTATTGGAGTCGGTCTGGCTTTCGGTCTTGTTGTTGCAGGCGCATTTGAAATGTTCGACGACCGTCTGTACACAGCGAAGGAACTCAGGAAATTGTTGCCCATGGAAGTGGTGGGCGAAATACCGACTATTGAAACCATTGCCGATTTGAGCATTGCGAAACGGAAGGTATGGCTCGGCTGGGCCACAGCAGCCGTTGTGTTTGGAACGATTTTGGTGGGCTCAGCATTCAGCTATCTGCGCGGATGACTCGTCGACGTACAAATCGCTCCACGCTAGCGGACCACGTCGTCACAATGAAGCCGGAGCTTCCTTGTATTGATTTGGTTGATCCTGAAGTGGAACTTGGAGGAGAACTCGTTCAGATTCTTCGAAACGTTCTCAGAACAGGTACCTACATCGGTGGTCCTTTGGTTGATGTGTTTGAGCAAGACTTCGCTCAATTTTGCGAAGTGAAACACTGCGTCGCACTGCGCAGCGGTACCGATGCATTGCGATTGACCCTGAAAGGAGTCGGCGTTCAGCAGGGAGAGAGCGTGATCACGGTTGCAAACGCACCTGTTGCACCAATTGAAAGTATCCTTGAAGCCGGGGCATTTCCCGAGTTGGTTGACATTGACGAGCGCACCTGCAGCATCGATCCAGTGAGCCTCTGACACTCAATGTGACACAGATCAGGAGACAGGAAGGCTGGTCTCCCGTGGCTCAAGACGCGTGATAAGCGCCATCGTTCCGGTGCACCTTTATGGGCAGCCCGCCAACATGGATCTGATTCTGGAAATGGCCGAATCCTACAATCTTCTCGTGATCGAGGATGCTTCCGAGGCTCATGGCGCGGAATATTTCTCACAAAGATTACGTCGCTGGATAAAGGCTGGGTCAATGGCTCACGCGGCGATTTTCAGTTTTGATCCTGGAAAGAATCTCAGCGCGTGCGGTGATGCCGGAGCTGTGACAACGAATGATTCTGAGCTCGCAAATAAGCTCTGAATTCTTCGCGCTCGCAGTCAGGAAAACCGTGATCAGGAGCATGGGAGTCGCTTAGACGCAATTCAGGCAGGCTTCTTACAATTGAAGCTGCGTCACCTCGCAAACTGGAACTCAAAACGTCGGCGAAATGCCGAAATCTATCATCAATTGTTCTCGAGGGTGGAACAAATAGCTGGTCCCTTTGAACCAATGTGGTCGCGAGCGGTTTACCACAGCTACGTGATCCGCGTAAAAGAGCGTTACAATCTGCAGCAGCACTTGACGGAGAAAGGCATCGCTGCGGCGATTCACTACTCCGTTCCAGTCCATCTGCAGAACGCCTACCGACGTCTCGGCTATACGCAGGGCGATTTTCCGGTTGCTGAAAAAGCCTCGCGCGAAAGTCTGGCTTTGCCGATGTTCCCGGCACTAATGCCCGCATACCAGGAGTATGTGGCTGAGAGCGTCGTAGAACGTCTCAAGATGCAACCTGAATCCGCGGTTCCCTTAGAATTTGTTCGTTCCTTCGCCGGAAAAATGTAGTCGGCCGCTACAAAGTTCTCCTCAATGTACAAGCACTTCTACAATCTGCAGCGAAACCCGTTCGAGATCAGTCCCGATCCAAGGTTTCTTTTTGCAACGAAACAGCACAACGAAGCATTGGCATCCTTGTACTACGGTGTAAAGCGGCGCAAGGGCTTTGTTGTTTTGACAGGGGAAGTCGGCACAGGCAAGACCATGCTGGTTCGTTGCCTGCTGGAACTATTGCGCCACTCCAACGTTGCGTATGCTTACTTGTTTAACCCCCGCCTGACTGGGATGGACTTTCTGCAATATATCGCGGGAGACCTCCATCTTCCCTTCGCGGGAAAGTCCAAGAGTGATCTTCTTCTTACTCTAAGTACCTACGCGATAGCGCGGTTTCAGAAGGGTTTGACAACGGTCCTGGTGGTGGACGAAGCACATCACCTTTCCACCGATGTTCTTGAGGAGATCCGGCTTCTCACAAATCTGGAAACAAGGGACGCTAAGCTGTTACAGATTCTCTTGATAGGGCAGCCGGAATTGGACGACAAGCTCGATTCAGTCGAATTACGGCAGCTTAAGCAGCGCATTGCTCTGCGCTCGCATCTGAGGGCGCTCGATCTCGATGATGCTTGCGGATATGTGTACCGGCGTCTGCAAATCGCCGGTGTCACAAACCCCTCTGCTATTTTTCCAATGGAAACCATCGTGGAGGTGCACAGGCACTCCCAGGGGTATCCACGTTTAATCAACACCCTTTGTGAAAACGCACTGATTCAGGGATACGCGCGCCAGACTTTAGCTATCTCTCCTCAAGTTATCAGCGACATTGCGGCGGATTTCCGGCTCAACGTGCTGCATACACCGAGTGATTCATACAGAAATGAAAACGCCTCGGCGGAAGTGGCGCGAGCTGCGAGAACTCTGCTGGATCTGTACGAACGTCTCCAGAGTACGCAGAGAAGTATGCCGGAAATGAAAGTAAGTCTAGGTGGAGGAGCTCGCAAGAATGAGCCGTATATTTGACGCTCTGCAAAGATCGGGAACCGAGCAATCGGGAGTCGAATATCCTGACATGATGTCGGTTGCGGCGGCTGTTTTCGAGGCTCCACTTACTGAAGAGGCTTCCAAGCCTGCGGTCGAGCCGACACCGGAGCAGGTTCGAGAGATTACAATGCCGATTCCGGTTCCGGAGATAAGTATCCCAGATTCGGTGCTCCCTTCAGAAGCTATTGGGGCTATCGCATCGTTTCCGTCGTTGGAAGTGACTGTTGCAGCCGAGAGTCGACTCGTTTTCTTTTCCCAGCCCGAGAGTCTAGCTACCGAGAAGTTCCGGTTTCTGGGAGTCCGGTTACGGCAGATGCGGAATAGCAGGCCATTGAAAAGGGTGCTTGTGACCAGCACAATCCCAGAGGAAGGCAAGAGTCTGGTCGCCGTAAACTTGGCCGGTGTGCTCGCGCGTCGGAAAGAAAAAGTACTTCTCGTCGAGGGTGACTTGCGGCGCCCGGTCCTGACTCACAATTTTGGTCTTGGAACTTTGGCGGGTCTGGCCGAGTGGCTACAGAATGGAATCCAAACTCCTTCGAACATTTATCACTTGGGTGGACCTGGATTCTGGATCATGCCTGCTGGTCACCCGCCGTCAAACCCACTGGAATTAATGCAGTCAGGGCGCCTATCAGCGCTTTTCCGGCAGATCACAGACTTGTTCGATTGGGTCATCGTGGATTCGCCTCCTTTACTTCCGCTCGCCGATACCACAATTTGGAGTCGACTGACCGATGGAACTCTGCTCGTGACTCGCGAGGGATCAACACAAAAGGGCTCTCTGCAGCGCGGTCTAGAGGCCATCAAGAAATCTGATTTGTTGGGAGTTGTCCTGAACTGCTGCACGGATACAGAGAACGACAACTACTACCGGCGTTACTCTCCCCCGACATCCAAATAGCACAATCGAACCCAGTTTGTTACAGAACTGAATCGAAGTTCCACCTTTCAGGAACACCCAATACCGTCACTTAAGAGAGATCGGAGAAGAAGTCGTGAACTTACGTCGATCTTATACTGGTTCTGGCGATGGCCCTTTTGCACGAGAAGTCGAGATTCAGGAAGATCGCGAGATTCTCAGGCAGAAGGCGTTCCATCGTGTGATTTCGATTGAGAGGATGCGAACGGAACGTTCGCGAAAACCATTCCTCCTCATGCTGCTCGACATGGGTGATCA
Organism: Candidatus Sulfotelmatobacter sp.; assembly: GCA_035946775.1. Taxonomy (GTDB): domain Bacteria; phylum Acidobacteriota; class Terriglobia; order Terriglobales; family Acidobacteriaceae; genus Sulfotelmatobacter. Next base: position 30,454 of record DASYZA010000144.1, read on the forward strand.
GCTACCCTCGGAAACCAACCACAGGCATTTGAGCAAGCTCTTGACTGCGCTCGCTTCGTCAACCAGGCAGACAGATGTTCTGGGCTGGTACGAAACTGAGCGTATCGTTGGAGTCCTGTTCATTGAAATCTGCATGCAAGAGCGACACACGATCATGAGCACCATGATTTCACGTGTGAGTGAGATCTTGAGGAATCAGCTCAGCGTCGAGCAATTCAATGGTGTCAGGTTCTCCTTTCATGTTTTTCCTGAGGACTGGGACAAGGACTCCAAGAAGCCCAGCAACCCGGTGTTTTATCCCGATCTGTCGAAGCAGGCGGACCGTCAGCGCACAGCTGGAACCCTGAAACGGGCCATCGACATATTCGGAAGCCTCATCGCTTTGGCATTGCTAGCTCCGGCGTTCCTAGCGATCGCCTTGGCCGTGAAGGCGAGCTCGAAGGGGCCCGTATTCTTTCGACAACAACGGCTGGGACAGCATGGCAGTCCTTTCGTCTTCCTGAAGTTTCGCTCGATGCACGTAGGGAACGACGCCAGCAAGCACAGGGAGTATGTGAAAAGCCTGATCGCTGGAAAGGCGGAGCGTCACAAGTCAAACGGTAATGGCGACGGGGTCTTTAAACTGACAGCGGACCCGCGAATTACACGCCTCGGGTCGTTCTTACGCAGGACCAGCCTGGACGAACTGCCGCAGTTCTATAACGTTCTGAAGGGCGATATGTCCTTGGTGGGGCCGCGCCCGCCGATTCCGTACGAAGTTGAAAACTATGATGTTTGGCACCGACGGCGACTTCTCGAGGCTAAACCAGGCATTACAGGTCTGTGGCAGGTCAGCGGCCGCAGTCGCGTGACCTTTGACGAGATGGTCCGCCTCGATTTGCGATACGCGCGCTCCTGGTCGCCCTGGATGGATATTAAAATCCTGCTGAAGACGCCTCGCGCCGTTATGTTAGGCGAAGGCGCTCACTAAACAACACCGTCAGTTCCTCCCCCCCATTTCCCCCCGTTTCTCAAGAAGGAAGGAATCACTATGGCCACTACAGTCGCTACACCTGAAACGTCAGCAGCCACTCCGAAGCGGGGAAGTGATCTCGTTCGATTTGGAATGATCGGCTACGGGTATTGGGGCCCGAAAGTCGTTCGAAATTTGGAACACTTACGCAAAGCTGAGGTCCTTACCCTCTGTGACCTCAACGTAGCGGCAAGAAAACGCGCTCACAAAGACTACCCCCAAGTTGAGATCGTTTCAGATCCCACGGAAGTGCTGACTTCGCCAGAGATTGATGCCATCGCCGTAGTGACGCCTGTATGGACGCACTATGAGCTGGCAAAAGCTGCCCTGGAGAACGGCAAGCACGTCTTCGTTGAGAAGCCGTTTACAAGCAACGCCGCGCAGGCCGAAGAACTGATTGAACTGGCGGAGAAGAAGAACTTGAAGATCATGGTGGACCATACCTTCCTGTTTACTCCTGCCGTTCGAAAAATCCGTGAACTTCTGGATCAGAACACGCTCGGCCAGCTTTATTACTACGACTCAATGCGCGTAAATTTAGGCCTTTTCCAACACGACGTGAACGTGATCTGGGATCTCGCTCCCCATGATCTTTCGATCATGGACCACTTGATCGGCAAGAAGCCTGAGGCTATTGTCGCTACGGGGCAAAGTCACTTGAACGGGCACGAAGATGTTGCGTTCGTGACACTCTACTTTCCCGACAAGCTCATCGCACACGTCAACGTAAACTGGTTGTCTCCGGTGAAGATCCGCACGACTCTGATCGGCGGCGAGAAAAAAATGCTGGTCTGGAATGATCAAGCGGCTGATGAGGAAGTGAAGGTCTACGACAAGGGCGTGAGCGTTAGCAGTCCGGAGGGCGTATACAACCTGCTTGTAAACTACCGCTCGGGCGACATGTGGGCGCCGAGACTTGAACGGGGCGAGGCCCTGAACAGCGAGTTGACCTACTTTGTCGATTGCGTCCTAAACGACGAGACTCCCATGAATGACGGCAAAGCGGGATTACGAGTCGTACAGATGCTCGAAGCCGCATCCAAATCGATCAGTCAACGCGGAGCGATGGTTTACTTATGAACGAATACGTTTGCGTGGCTCCTACGGTAAAGCTTGGGCGGGACGTTAAGCTTTCCAAGTTCATTAACCTTTACGGATGTGAAATCGGGGACGAAACCAAGATCGGCGCGTTCGTCGAGGTCCAGAAAAACGCTTTTGTCGGGAAGCGCTGTAAGATCTCAAGCCACACGTTCATTTGCGAGGGTGTGACGATAGAAGACAACGTATTTATCGGACATGGGGTGACGTTCATCAACGACATTTATCCTCGTGCGGCGACGGGTTCTGGCCAGCTTCAGACCGAGGCGGACTGGAAAGTGGAACGCACTGTGGTGAAGAAAGGCGCGTCAATTGGATCTGGAGCAACTATCCTCGCCAATTTGTCCATCGGCGAAAATGCCATTGTCGGTGCCGGCGCTGTGGTCACGAAGGATGTTCCAGCCAACACCATAGTTGCGGGAAATCCCGCAAAACCTCTCCGAGACATTCGTGAAGCACCGTTAGAGCGGTCTGCTTCGGCAAAACCCCTAGCTTAGTAGATCGGGAGGCTCGCAGGCGGCTAGCCTGCAGAAGTTAGGGTGACTTTAAGGAGGCTGTTTCGATGCAGGTTCGAATTGAATCGAGGCACTTAGAAGACGTCGTTGTCGTCGTGCCGGACGTTTTTCAGGACGGCCGAGGGTTTTTTTCGGAGACGTTTCGAGCCGATCAATTTCAGGACCTTGGTCTGCCGACGGTGTTCGTGCAAGACAATCATTCTCGTTCCGCGAAGGGCGTCGTGCGGGGGCTGCACTTTCAGTGGAATCCTCCGATGGGTAAGTTAATGCGAGTGACAGCAGGGTCAGCATTTCTAGTTGCTGTAGACATCCGAAAAGGATCGCCGAATCTTGGAAAGTGGGTGGGGATCGAGGCGTCCGCTGAAAACCGAAGATGCGTATGGGCACCGGCTGGGTTTGCTCGTGGTTTCTGCGCATTGAAAGATGACACGGAGATTCAGTACAAGTGCACCGGAATCTACAACAGTCGAGCTGAGTCTGCTATAAGGTGGAATGACCCGGCAATTCGTATTCAGTGGCCGATCGATCAAGCGATTGTTTCCGAAAAAGACCGCAACGCGCGTTTGTTAGCAGAGTGGTTGGACGCGCCAGAGTCCGACAACTTTGTTTATGCACATGAAGCGGATTCTGAAGTCGTGCAAAGGAGCTGATGATGAAATTACTCATCGCGGGTGGAGCAGGTTACCTGGGGTCGGTGTTGATCCCAAAGTTGTTGGAGCGGGGCTACAGGGTTGACGTAGTCGACCTCTTTTGGTTTGGCAATCACCTTCCGCGCCAGACGGGAATTCTTGTTAAAGATATCTTCCAGCTTACTGCGGAGGACCTTGAGCCTTATGACCAGGTCGTTTTTCTCGCCGGGCTATCGAATGATCCAATGGCGGAGTACTCGCCAAGTAAGAATTTCGTTTTTAATGCTGCAGCTCCAGCATACCTGGCTTACATTGCGAAAATTGCTAAGGTAAAGCGCTACATTTATGCTTCGTCCTGCTCTGTATATGGATATACAGAGAATGAACTCTATGATGAAACCCGCCACGTGAGTTCTCAGTATCCCTACGGTATCTCTAAACTGCAGGGAGAGCAGGCGGTTACGCAGTTGATTGATGACACCTTCTCGGTCATTTCACTCCGGAAGGGAACAATTTCAGGCTACAGTCCGCGAATGAGGCTGGACCTCATTGTAAACACGATGTTCCGTTCCGCTATGAAGGACCACGTCATCACGGTGAACAACCCATCGATCTGGCGACCAATACTGGGCATTGACGACGCTGCAACCGCCTATATTCGTGCCATTGAAGCAAATCAGAAGATTTCCGGAGTCTTCAATATTGCCTCCGGCAATTACACAGTGGGTGAAGTAGCCGATCTCGTCAGGGGTACCATCCAAGACAGAATGGGAATTCAAGTGTGCCTGGAGATAAAGCATATTCAGGACTTCCGTAATTACAAAGTATCGACAGACAAAGCTGCAAATGTGTTGAGCTTCCACCCGGTCGGTGACATCAAGGCGATTGTCCACAATTTAATCGATAACTTAGAGAAGTTTCGCGACCTAGATAATCCCTTGTACTCGAATATTCAGAGCTTCAAGAAAATTGACAACGGCATGCGGGTTCACGACATGGTGGAGTCGTTAGCATGAAGATCGCTGTTGTTGGAGCAGATGGACAACTCGGTGCGGATGTAGTTCGAGTATTTGCAGTAAATGGAGACGAAGTAGTCTCGCTTTCGCATTCCGATATTGAGGTGTCTCGTATCGATTCGGTCCGGCAGGTACTTGGAGCGTTAAGTCCAGAAGTAGTCGTGAATACTTCAGCGATGCATCATGTAGAGCATTGCGAACAGGATCCAAGTCTCGCATTCGCTGTCAATGCACAAGGTGCTAAGAACTTGGCGGAAGTGACGCAAGATTCGAGAGCACTTCTTGTTCACATCAGTACTGATTATGTTTTCGACGGCGCGAAAGGCGCTCCTTACCTCGAGACGGACGTGCCTCTTCCGCTCAACGTGTATGGCAACACGAAATTATCGGGTGAACATTTTGTGCGAACCCTGAATCCGAAGCACTTCGTTTTGCGTACTTCAGCCCTTTACGGAAAACATCCCTGTCGTGGCAAGGGCGGGCTTAACTTTGTGGAACTGATGCTGAAGTTGGCCCGCGAGAGAGGAAGAGTCCGAGTCGTCAACAATGAGGTCGTGACTCCGACCTCCACGGCCGACCTGGCAAAACAGATCGTTGCTCTGACCCGGAGTGAAGCGTATGGGCTTTATCACGCAACGGCTGAAGGTAGCTGTTCGTGGTTCGAGTACGCAAAGGAGATCTTTCAGCTCACAAATACAGAGATCAAACTCGAAGTCGCGGGACCAACCGAGTTTCCGGCCAAAGTCCCTCGGCCTCTGTATTCAGTTCTTGAAAATCACGCTCTGAAAGCTGAAGGCTTGAACCTTTTCCGCACTTGGCATGACGGACTGTGCGACTATCTCGGCACCAGCAGCATTCGGCGTGTTCCGGCACTCGCCTGAAGTTGTCTATTTCCTTCCAAAAGTAGACGAACCGACAGCAGCCTGAAGAGTTGTGAGTTAGCGGGTACTTTGCTGTTTGAGTACAGCAGGTAAAATCCCCAAACAAAATCATCAGAGACCATCGGGTGACCATGCAAACAAAAATTCCGTTTCTAGATCTAGTGACTCCTCATTTGCAGATGGAAGAAGAGTTGGTAAACATTTTTCGCAGCGCACTTAGGACAGCGGGATTTATCGGGGGTCCGGCAGTAGACAGCTTCGAGCGCGAATTCGGGCAGTTTTGCGAGGTGAAGTATTGCGTAGGAGTAAACAGCGGAACGGATGCGGTGCGCTTTGCACTCATGGCTGCAGGTGTTCAGCCTGGCGATAGCGTGATTACAGTTCCGAACACATTCATCGCCACTACGGAAGCTATTTCTCAGGCGGGTGCGCGCCCCGAGTTCGTCGACATTGACGAGCGTACCTACAACATGGATCCCACGGCTCTGCAAAAATACATTGACGAGCAGTGTTCGCTCTCTGGCGATCGCTTAATCAGCAGACGTACCGGGCGTCGGATTACTGCTGTAATTCCTGTTCATCTTTACGGACAGATGGCCGATATGGATCGCATCCTAGACGTTGCGGAACGTTACGGGCTCATTGTGATCGAAGACTCCTGTCAGGCACACGGCGCGAGATATTTCTCGAAAAAGCATAATCGCTGGATGGCGGCAGGATCGATGGGGCATGCTTCGGCATTCAGCTTCTATCCCGGGAAGAACCTGGGCGCTTGCGGTGAAGCTGGTGCGGTTACAACGAATGTTCCCGGTCTCGCAGAAAAGATGCGAATGCTCCGGGACCACGGACAATGCAAAAAGTACTTCCATGATATGGAAGGTTACAACGGACGACTGGATGCGATCCAAGCTGGGTTGCTGCACGCCAAATTGCCCCATCTTGCACAATGGAACGGTGCCCGCAGGGAACGCGCTGCCCTATACAGTCGGCTCTTGGAAGCTGCCGATTGCGGAGTTGTCGCCCCGTTCGAGCCCTCCTGGTCGAAAGCGGTCTACCACCTGTACGTGATTCGCACCAGTGATCGTGATGGGCTGATGAAACATCTGGCGGATGTGGGCATCGGAACCGGCATTCACTATCCAATTCCATTGCACCTGCAAAAGGCGTACGCCGCTCTCCAATATGAGACGGGAGATTTCCCTGTAACTGAAAAGCTCTCGCCAGAAATTGTTTCTCTGCCGATGTCTCCTCAGATCACCGCAGAACAACAGGCTGAAGTAGTTGAAGAAATTCGCAATTTCACCGTTGGCCAAAAGCGCAAACGGGCCGGCACTGAGACTGAATCTTTCGAGGCCACAGGCCGCTTGGTATAGGCCATATTTAGCGTTCGTCCTATCGAGAGAGAAGGTAAAACAATGAAGCTTTCCGTTATCGGTGCAGGTTATGTGGGACTCACAACAGCAGCATGCCTTGCCCATATTGGTCACGAAGTGTTCTGTGCGGAAAGTGATCAGCAGAAGCTTTCGAAATTAAAGAATGGAGCTATGCCGTGCGGTTCGCACCGTCGCTTGCCCTAATAAAGTCGCTGTTAGACGAAGGTGTCGAGATCAGAGCTTATGACCCGGAAGCCATGAAGAAAGCGAAATCCATAGTCCCGAATATAACTTACTGCGTGAACCCCTACGATGCTGCCCAGGATGCGGACGCGATTGTAATTGTCACAGAGTGGGATGAATTTCGTAGCTTGGACTGGGGTCGCCTTCGAACAAACCTGGAGCGGCCTCTCATCCTGGATGGGCGAAATATGCTAGACCCAATGCAAATGTCGCACCATGGCTTCCAATACATCAGCGTGGGCCGAAATATCGCGACAGCTCACAAACTCACGGACAGCGTTCCATCTTCCAGAAATGATCTCTACCTACGCCATTCTCTGATGTCCCCAGCACAATGAATTACGGCAAAACCAATTTTGAAGTGGCGGACGTTACGCCCGCCCGGGGAAAACTGTCGCGCGTGTACACGAAAGCGCGCGTCAAAGCCAATAAAGTCTGGATCGACCTCGATAACTCGCCGCATGTTCCGTTCTTCGCGCCCATCATTGAAGAGCTCCGAAAGCGAGGACATACGGTTCTTGTGACCGCGCGCGACTGTTTTCAGGTTTGTGGCCTAGCCGACCTCATGCATCTCGACTATCGACGCGTCGGCAGACACTATGGAAAACACACTGTGTGGAAGCTGACCGGCCTGGGCTGGCGCTCACTTCAATTGATGCCCGAGATTGTGCGTGATAGGCCCCAGCTCGCGATATCCCACGGGTCACGTTCGCAGTTGCTTTCAGCCAACTTGCTGAGAATTCCATCCGTAACAATAGCGGATTATGAATTCGCTAAAATCTGGATGTTGGTGCGTCCGAGCTGGGTTATCACGCCGGAAGTAATTCCAAGCGATAGGTTGAATTGCCCGAGTGAGCGGGTCTTGAAATATCCGGGAATCAAGGAAGACGTATACGTCCCAACGTTCAAACCCGATTCCTCCATCTTAAGAACCTTGGGCCTGAATGGCACGGCAGGGATCACGGTATTGATTCGGCCCCCGGCAACAGAAGCTCATTACCACCGGCCGGAAACTGACGAACTCTTCTCGGCAGTGCTTACGCTTTTGTCGAGCAGGCCTGACGCGAAGATAGTGTTGTTGCCCCGCAATGAGCGTCAAGCGAACGAGATTCGTGGAAAATGGGAAATGCTGTTTGCCAGCGGACAAGCTCTCATTCCCAGCCAAGTGACCGATGGATTGAACCTGATCTGGCATTCTGACCTGGTCATTAGTGGTGGGGGCACGATGAATCGCGAAGCTGCTGCACTCGGGGTTCCTGTCTACAGTATCTTCCGTGGAGAAACTGGAGCGGTTGATCGATATCTCGCCTCTGAAGGGCGAATGACCATGATTGAGCGACCGGAGGATTTAGGAACGAAGCTGCTACTACGTAGGCGCAACCGCAATGTGACTCCCTTCTCTCAAAACATCACGCTACAGACTATTGTCAAACACGTCGAGTCGATACTGAAAGAAGTTTCGAAGAATTGAAACATGCACACCCTGGCACCAACTGACATGCCGGAAGTCTCGACGTCTCATCTGGTCAAAATGGCCATAGCCGGACTCGAGCCGATGTACGACCGTAGGAACAATCTTTTTTGCCATCGTCTCAAGCGAAGCTCCTCCGGCATGGTGATGGAAGGCGTTTCTTACCGCTACACGATCATGACTCTGTTGGGGCTGCTGCGCGCCAGATCTGCAAGGCTCGAAATCTTCATCGACATCGAAGCGACAATCGGCCGGCTATTGAAAGAGACTACCTGGGTAGACAATCTCGGCGATCTGGGCATACTGCTTTGGCTATGTTCCACTTCAGAGGAACACCAAAGACGGTTTTATACCTCATTCAAACTTGGAAAAGCGCTGGAACAATACCCGGATGCACGGCGCCGAATGACCATGGAACTTTCCTGGTTTCTGACGGGCCTTTCCCAAGCGAATGTGACAGGGATGTCAGCGGAAGTTGAAGGTCTCGCTGAAAAGACATATCGACTTATTTGTGGAAATCAGGGTGACAGCGGCCTGTTTGGGCACATGTCCAGATGGAATTCATCGGCAGGGATAGTCCGAGGCAATATTGGCAGTTTTGCCGATCAAGTGTATCCGACTGTCGCTCTCGCACATTTTTCGCGCTCCTTTGGAGTGGCAGAAGCATATGACAGAGCCTTCCGTTGTGCGGAAATGATTTGCAAGCTGCAAGGTCCGCTGGGCCAGTGGTGGTGGCATTACGAGGCGAATGCCGGCCGCGTCGTCGAATGCTACCCGGTCTATTCAGTTCATCAACACGGTATGGGGCCGATGGCTTTGCTGGCTTTGGGCGGTGCGTCCCAAGGGAGATTTGAGTCCCACATCCGGCAAGGACTGAACTGGGTCAATGGTCACAACGAGCTGCAGTTGGATCTGGAAGACAGAACCACAAACGTTATTTGGCGATGCATCCGGCCTGAGGGCTCGAAATCCTACGCCGATTACATTCATGGTTTTCTAGGACGGAGCACGGCGAACAAGCCTTTGAATGTCTCGTTTGAATGTCGTCCCTACGAACTGGGCTGGCTGCTTTACGCGTTAACGGAGCGGCCGACAGTGTCTAATTTATTCTGATCGCGATCATGAATACTTTTCTCAAATATGTCGTGATTACCCCGGTAAGGGATGAGGAAAAGCACATTGAGGCTACCGTCCGATCGGTGACTACACAAACGATTCTCCCGACGGAGTGGATCATTGTGGATGACGGCTCAACAGACCACACGGTTGAGATCGTCGAAGAGTATGCCGAGAAGTGTGAATGGATTCGTCTGGTACGGCGGCCAAATCGAGGGATGCGCAAGTCGGGCGCCGGGGTTATCGAGGCTTTTTATGACGGCTACCAAATGCTGCGGCGAGGAGACTGGGACTTCATCGTCAAGCTGGACGGCGATCTGACCTTTTCCTCCGACTATTTTGAGAAATGCTTTGAGCATTTTGCATCTGATGTAAGGCTCGGTATCGGTGGAGGCGAGATCTATCACGAGATTGCGGGCGAGCAGAAAGTTGAAGGGAACCCTAAATTCCACGTCCGAGGTGCGACGAAGATTTATAAGAGAGCTTGCTGGGAGGCGATCGGTGGCCTTATGAAGGCACCGGGTTGGGACACGATCGACGAGGTAAAGGCCAATATGCTGGGCTGGAAAAGCTTCAGCTTCCCGCAACTCCAGGTGCTTCATCATCGCGTTACGGGAAGCGCGGATGGTTTACTTCGGGATCGAATAAAGCATGGGCTCGCCTGCTACATATCCGGGTACCATCCCCTCTTCCTTGCAGCAAGTTGCGTATCGCGATTGCTGAAGAAGCCATATGTGACGGGCTCAGTGGCGATCTGTTACGGATACCTGAAAGGTTATTGGACCCGAACACCCCGAGTGAACGATAAACAGTTAATCAAATATCTGCGACACCAGCAGCTCAGACGGCTTTGGGGTCTAGAAACGATCTGGCGATAAGCGTTCAGAGAACCAAATACATAAAGTATGTGTGGGATTTGCGGAAAACTCGGATTTGAACCCGCCCGAGCTGTAAGTCGAGCCTTGATTACGGACATGCTGGATACAATCCGGCATCGTGGTCCGGATGACGAGGGAATTTATCTCGGTTCTCAAGTAGGTCTGGGGTTCGTACGGCTCTCGATCATCGACCTGGTAAATGGGCACCAACCACTTTCTAATGAAGACGGAACCATATGGATTGTCTTCAATGGCGAGATCTACAACTATCGAGAGCTCCGAGCATTTCTCTTAAGCAAAGGTCACACCCTCAAAACGCAGACCGACACTGAGGTCATTGTTCATCTGTATGAGGAACTTGGTGCGGGGTGCCTCGAAAGATTGCGTGGCATGTTCGCCTTCGCTCTATGGGATCAGAACACGCGAACTCTTCTTCTGGCACGAGATCGTGTAGGAATTAAGCCGCTGTACTATTCGGTGAGTAAGAATGCCATTGTCTTTGCCTCGGAGATCAAAGCTATTCTCGCGGATCCCGAAGTCAGGCGAGAACTCGCTCCAGAAATTATCGACCGATTCCTTACGTTTTTGTATGTTCCTGGCGAAGACACATTGCTCAAGGATGTACATAAGCTGGCTCCAGGGCACTATCTTCTTATTAAAGATGGCAAGCTGGAGATCCGGCAGTACTGGGATTTGAAGTTTCTCAAGCCTGCAGATGCTCTGAGCCTCAAGGACGCCGAGAACCAACTTTCCAACCTGTTATCCGAGTCGGTAGAACTGCATATGATCGCCGATGTCCCTGTCGGCGTTCTTCTCAGCGGTGGTGTCGACTCAACAGCAGTTCTGAGTTGCGCTGCCCAGCGAACAAAGAAAGAGATTAGCAGCTACACGGTGGGTTTCGCAGGCTCCGGTTTTATCGATGAGAGACCCTACGCAAAGCTGGCAGCAGAAACCTTCGGCACACGCCACCATGAGATGACGATCTCTGCCGCGGATTTCGCTGAATTCTTGCCAAAGTACGTGTGGCACATGGAGGAGCCCGTTTGTGAGCCTCCTGCGATCGCGATGTACTATGTCTCAAAGCTGGCGCGAAAGTACGTAAAGGTTCTGCTTTCAGGAGAGGGCGGAGACGAGGCTTTTGCCGGATACAGTAATTATCGCAGCATCATTTGGATGGAACGCCTCAAACAGGTTTGCGCCCCGCTAAACAATAGGTTGTCGCGGGGGCTTTCCCAACTGAACTCCTGGGTACGCTCGGAAAGAGTTGCGAAGTACGCTCCCCTCGTGGCTGCGACCTTCCCCCAGTATTATTACAGCCGCACCTCAACGCCCTATCGCTACTCCGGAAACGGAATTGGAGAGCTTTATTCAAGCGATTTTGTGACCCAGGTTGACCGCGAACTCACGATTGAACCTGTGCGGAGACTGTTCTCAGCGGTAAATGATGAGTGCATTCTCGACCAGATGCTCTACATCGATACGAAGACTTGGCTGCCCGACGATCTGTTGATTAAGGCAGATAAGATGACGATGGCCAACTCCCTGGAATTGCGTGTTCCATTGCTTGATCATCGTCTTCTAGAATTCGCTGCTGCCCTCCCGTCCAATTACAAGCTGAAGGGATTTACGCTCAAGTACATATGGAAGAAGACCCTCTCCGATCGGATTCCTGAGCCCATCTTGAAAAGAAAGAAAGCTGGATTTCCAGTCCCCTATGAATCCTGGTTGCGTAATGAATTCCGCCAGCAAATTCACGACGTTCTCACGGATCGCAAAACGCTTCAGCGAGGTTACTTCCAGAAATCCGCAATTGAAAAGATGATTCGTGCAAATAACGAGAGCGGTGCTTATTCGAAAGAGATCTTCTCTCTCGTTACCCTGGAGCTGTGGCATCGGATGTTCATGGATATTGATCAGCGGGTGTTGAACTAGCTAGGCCTCACATGCCAAATCCTACGCGGACATACAGATCAGTCGCACGTCCAAGCAGCGCCATCCGCACTGCCATGAATGGGATTGGCCGATGCCTGTGGCATATGCCCTATTCGTTTGAAATAGCACCCGTTCTCGGCGCGAACTATTCGCTACGGAGCGTTCTCTTCCACGACATTTCGGATACAGAATCGTCGTTTACCGAGGGTCTGAATGGAACCATTACGCGCCAAAATTTCGAAACTGCTTTGAGGTTTCTAAAGAAGCACTACTCCCCGGTTAGTTTGGAGCAGGTTTTGGCGAGCTTCGACGGCCGTGCACTGCCGCCCCGACCCGTGTTGGTGACTTTTGATGACGCTTATGTGTCAGTGAGTGAATTTGCAGCGCCACTTTGCGCTGAACTTGGAATTCCAGGAGCGTTCTTCGTCAATGCGTCATGCTTGGACAACCAGCAACTCGCCCTGGACAACCTCATCTGTTACGTGGTCAACGTATACGGGATCAAAATTATTAACCAAGCGATTCAGGCAGTTCTAGGGAACGCTGCCTGTGAAGTTCACTCGATGAAAGAGATTTTTGCCGGATTCCTACCGAACGTTTCTCTCCGTACGAGAAAGGCATTTCGAAATACTTTAGTCCGATTAAGTGGAATCAATGAACTAGAGCTGGCGCTGGAAGCCAGGATTTACCTGACCAGCAGGGAACTACGGAATCTGGCGATACTCAACTTTGAAATCGGTGATCACACCCTCACGCACATCAATTGCCGCGCGGCTTCAGAGGAAGAATTGGCAAGTGAGATCGATGAGAACCGGATTGCTTTAGAAGCGATTACCGGAAGGAGAGTGCGGGCGTTCAGTGTACCGTACGGATCTTCAGCCGATCTTACCGCCGACCTGGTAGCTCATCTTCGTAATGCTGGCTATCAGGCAGCTTTCATGGCAGAGGGAAGGGGCAACTCGGAAACGATTGATTGCTGGCATTTGAACAGGGTCAGCATCAACACCGGCGAGCACAGCATGCTATTCAGTGAAATTGAGGTGCTGCCTCGGCTTCGTAGTTTCAGGAACAAGTTTGCTGCGAATCCACGTTCAAGAGTTGACCGCAGTTTCACACAATCTTTACATCTGGAGGGCGACAACATTCAATGACGCGTAGTGAATTCCTTTTGGAAATGGACGAGATTCTTGGCTTGGCACCTGGGACGCTCCGAGGTCACGAGAAGTTGGAAGAACTGGAGCAGTGGGATTCCACTTCCTTGATTACGTTTATCGCTTTAGCGGACGACAACAGCGGAGTGGCAGTCTCTCCGGCGCAGATCGTGAACTGTACTACGGTTTCGGATCTTCTACGTTTGGCAAACGTCGAAAGTACCCCGGCCTAAGCCAGCCCACAGTAAGGGCAGGTCATAGGAAATTTGTCATGACACCAGAAGCTGACAAGTTGCAGTCTTCGACGACTCCCCGAGTACCGACCTCGGTTGGAGAACTGCTACGAAACCGCCGCAAGCTCAAACAAGAACTGCTGAAACAATCGAATCTGCTTTCGATTCGGGTTGCAATTCTCGGCGGGTCGACGACTACCGAAGTCAAAAGTATTTTGGAGATCTTTCTCTTACAGGCAGGAATTCAGCCGACTTTTTATGAGTCAGGCTACAACCGGTATTCGGAAGACGTGTTGTTCGAGAATCCTGATCTCTGGAATTTCAAGCCGGACATTGTGTTCATTCACACCACCTGGCAAAACATTTCGCAATTCCCGGAATTGCTCGAAGATGAAAGCCAAGTTGAGCATCGTGTGCGGCAGGAAATGATTCGATTCGAGTCTCTTTGGCAGAAGATTCATACGCAACTTGGTGCACTGATTATCCAGAACAACTTCGATCTGCCGCGCCTCAGGCCCCTTGGGAACCTGGAAGCTTCACAAGGTTATGGCCGGCTCAACTTCTTGATGAGACTGAACACAGAATTCGGAAGGTACTCCCGCGAGCACTCGCGTTTCTTACTTAATGACATTCACTACTTATCCGCACAGGTGGGTCTAGCAGAGTGGCTCGGCAATAGCTACTGGTACAACTTCCATATGGCGCTCAGCCCGGTCGCGACGATTGCTTTGGCTCGCAATCTCACCGGAATCATCAAATCCATCTACGGGAAGACCAAGAAATGTTTGGTACTGGACCTCGACAACACTCTCTGGGGTGGTGTGATCGGCGATGATGGTCTGCAGAATATCCTGCTCGGGCGAGACCACCCAATCGGAGAAGCGTTCCTGGATTTTCAGCGCTATGTGAAGCAACTTCAACGCCGGGGCATCATTCTCGCGGTGTGTTCAAAGAATGATCTAGAGAATGCGAAGGAAGGCTTCTCCCATCGGGATAGTCTATTGAAACTGGACGATTTCAGCGCCTTCAAAGCGAATTGGGATCCTAAACCCCAGAATATCCGCGAGATCGCGGCGGAACTCAACATTGGCCTCGACAGCTTGGTGTTCGTTGACGACAACCCGGTGGAAAGGGAGTTGGTGTCGAGAGAGTTGCCCGAGGTTGCCGTGCCGGAGGTAGGGGCAGACGTATCCGCATACGCGGAGATCCTGGAACGGGAAGGTTATTTTGAAGTACACAAGATCGTTCAAGACGATCTGAATCGCGCGGAGTTCTATAGTTCTAACGCACAACGAGCATCGGCGGAGTCGACTTTCAAAGATTATGGTGCCTTCCTGGAGTCTCTGGAGATGAGGGCAGAGATCGGGCCGTTCCAGCCGGTCTACCTGGAGCGCATCACGCAGCTGATCAACAAAACCAATCAATTCAACCTCACAACCAAGCGTTATACGAGCGCCGAGGTTGAAGCGATTGCACAGAACCCGGAGTACATCGCTCTTTACGGGAGGCTGTCCGATCGGTTCGGAGACAGCGGATTGGTTTCGGTGCTAATTGGACATGTGCTGAGTGATACGGTTCAACTGGATGTCTGGCTCATGAGCTGTCGGGTATTGAAGCGCGAGATGGAGCTCTCAATGTTCGATACCCTGGTCGAACAGTGCCAGGCACGTGGCATTCGGAAAGTCACAGGAATTTATATCCCGTCTAAGAAAAACGCACTCGTTTCCGGGCACTATGCCAGCCTTGGATTCGGACACATCGAGCAGAATTCTAAAGGCCACGATTTGTGGTGTTATGACGTGCCAGACACTTACGTGCCGCGGTCGCATCATATCGGTAGATCAGAAGGGGTAATCGTCTCCTCTGCTGCCGAGAGTACATCTGTACATTCCGTTCTGTAACGCGATGTTTGGCACCCAAGAAGTCGTAGAGCAAGATGGAGCGCTGAAATCTACTTCAGAGCCTATTTGGCGCGTTGAAGTGGACCGCATGAACTCCGATGTTTGGTCTCAGCTCTTGGGCCTATTCGATGACGGCAACATTTACCAGACCTGGTCGTACGGAGCCGTCCGCTGGGGGCGAAAAAACCTTAGTCATCTCGTGCTGAAACGCAAAGACGAAGTGGTGGCAATCGCTCAACTCCGTATCGTCCGTCCGGCGAATCTGAACTTTGGGATGGCGTATCTGCGCTGGGGTCCACTGTGCCGGCGACACGGAATGTCGGGCGATCTTGAGGTGGCCGAGCATTTGATGCGGGCATTGCAGGAAGAATATGTAAGCAAACGGAAACTTCTGCTGAAGATTTTGCCTAACGCATTTGAGGGCTCAGACCGGGCCGAGTTTTTTCAAAGGGCATTCTCTAAGTTCATGCAGGAGCCTTTCACTCCTGAAAATACCTATCGCACTTTTGTTCTGGATCTGGAGCCCTCCATCGAACAGTTGCGCCGAAAGCTGGATAAGAAATGGAGAAACCAACTCGCTCGTGCCGAAAAGAATGGCTTGAAGATTGTTATGGGGACTGGAACGGATGAGTACCGCACGTTCTGTGAAATGTACCGGCAGATGCGAGATCGCAAGCCGTTCGAAACATCGGTCAACATTGAGGAGTTTGCCGAGATTCAGGCGAATCTTCCAGAAGCGCAAAGGATGCAAGTCTTGATATGTCGGCAGAACGATGTGCCGGTAGCGGGGATTGTCGCCTCACCCATGGGCGATTCGGCCATTTATCTGCTCGGAGCCACCAGCGATGACGGGTTAACTGCAAAGGGTTCCTATTTGCTTCAGTGGACCTTGATTCAATGGCTCAAAGAAAAGGGAGTGAGATGGTACGATCTCGGCGGCATCGATCCTGACAAAAATCCCGGTGTTTACCATTTCAAGAGGGGATTGTCCGGAACAGATATCCGTCAGTTAACTCCGTTTACATCTTGCACCAACACTCTCTCTTCCGCAGTTGTTAAGGCTGGCTTGGCGTTGGATCGAACCATTCGCGACTTTCGCCTCAAAACGGCATTCCGCTAGCTAGTAGAGCCAACCATTCCTTTAATTATGTCAATCCTGAACAACTCCAATGGAAAGGGCTTTTCGAGGTCTCCGCAGCTCGACTGCGCTGACGGGCCTTTGCGTCGCGGAAAAGCAACTCTGCATCACGTAGGCTTTGTCGTTGGGTCCATTGCATCCGTTGCGGAAGCATTTGCCGCTTCAATGTCGGCCGACTGGGATGGTGAGGTCACTCATGACCCCATTCAGCGCGTGAGGGTCACTTTTTTGTATCCTGCGGATACACGAAATCCAGTCTTCGAGTTGGTTGAACCGGCCAGCGAAACTTCGCCAGTAAGCAACTTTCTTAAGAAGCAAGGCGGCTTGCACCACGTGTGTTATGAGGTCGATGAACTCGAAGCAACTTTGGAAGAAGCAAGAGCGGCGGCTATGACGATAGTAGCTCCTCCGACGCCTGCGGTTGCTTTTTACGGACGTAGGATAGCCTGGGTCTGCACAAGAAATCGCCTCTTGATCGAATTTCTCGAACGCAGCCCAAAGTCGCAACTCTAGCGTCGTCCCGTGGAACGCGGTCCTTCTCTTATGGACATCTCAGTCGTCATCGTTGCTTGGAACGCCAAACGTTATCTGGAAATGTGTCTGGACAGTTTGATCGCGGCGCCGCCGCGGCGAAGCATGGAAATCATTGTGGTTGATAATGCGTCCGCAGATGGCACTGCGGAGATGGTAAAAGAAAAATTTCCGCAAGTGACCTTGATCCGCAGCGAAGAAAATCTTGGTTTTTCCAAAGGAAATAATGTTGGTATCCGGCAGGCTCGAGGGCAATACATTGCCCTCGTGAATCCGGATGTCGTCGTATTTCCTGGCTGCATGGATGCCTTAGCTGATTTTATGGATCAGAATCCCAAAGTGGGAAATGCCGGTCCCCGCGTTTTGAATCCAGACATGACTTTGCAAAGCAGCTGTCGACGTTTCCCCACGCTCTGGAACAATTTTTGTTCGGCAACCAGCCTTGCTACGAAATTCAAGAATTCCCGGTTCTTCGCTGGCGAGCATATGTTCTATTTTCCGCATGATCGGACCCTTCCCGTCGACGTCCTGGTCGGATGTTTTTCTTTCATCCGCCGCCAAACCTTCGATGAGGTGGGACTTCTGGACGAAAACCTCTTCATGTATGGAGATGACGTGGACTGGTGCCGGCGCTGCTGGGAAGCCGGCTGGCAGGTTGTTTTCTATCCGGGCGCTAGGGCGATTCATGATCGTGGGAAGACCACAGCGCCGTACCCGGTTCGCTTCGCCGTTGCTCAACAGCGGTCGATTCTATACTACTGGTCCAAACACCACAGCATCTTCGGCGTGTGGGGAATCCGGAGCATCACGTTTTTCCATCATGTTCTCCGTTACAGTATTGCGGTACTCTCAGGACTGACCGACCCTGGGAAACGCAATCAGTCGGACGTGCGGAAACAGGTGAGCGGCGCCTGCTTGAAAGGGTTGATATTCGAAGCGGTTCCACATAAAGCGTAACGATCGAAGCCCAATGGGCGTTTCGACTTCAATATCGCGATTTGCGAACTATTACAAACGCAACGGACTTGGTGCGACTCTCCGCCGTATCAGTCTGGCCGCACAGCGAGCCTTCTTTTCCAGCCGAATGGTTCTCTTTTATTGCGATCTGGCCGAGCAACGGTCTGCCAATTCAGAGTTGCCGAGTTCCGTGAAAGTGGTGCGAGTCAGGAAGCGCGCCGACCTCAGCCAAGCGGATTTTGAACAAATGGTTACCTTCTGGAATCCGAAGCTCGCGCAACGCAACATGATGGAGAGGTTTGCGCTCGGTGCTTCGTTGTGGCTGATTAAATATAACGATAGTCTCGCGGGCTACGGATGGACGCTGCAGGGCCGAACGGTGGAACCGCATTATTTCCCATTGACGAAAAGCGATGTGCAGTTTCTGGATTTCCACGTCTTTCCGAAATACCGTGGTCGAGCCTTGGATTGGTGTCTGATGACTTACATCCTTCATCAAGTGGCTGTCGACGGTTGTTCGCGTGCGTTTGGAGAAGCAGCAGAGTGGAACAAAGCATCGTTGGCCTCTTTCGGCATGACCCCTTTTCGTCGCCTAAGCTCAGGCAGAAAATTCACGATTCTCGGTCACACAATCATATGTTGGGCAACGCACCCAGCCGCCGAACCGGAACACCTGTTCCAAAAAGCGCCTTTGGCAATGACCGGAAGGAAAGAGGCGACGAGCATCACCGATCCACAACGTTGAAGTCTGCAATCGGCTGAAGCACGCGATTCAGAGATTTCGCGTCCGTGAGCGTAAAGCTTATTGAATCAGTTCTTTATGGATTGTAAAGCACCAAACACGCTTTCGGCAGGCAACAGGGCAGCTGTCCTTTCGCACAGACCCGGTATCGGACCTTTCGATACTATTCATTCGCCCTTGCTCCTCGTTACACTGAGAGCCGTAGCCTCCCCCTCGGTCACGAGCAGGCTGCAAATTTTTGCATCCCGCAATCGGAGGATCGCGAATGGTGTTGCTCAAAGCAAGAACGTGGGTCAGGTTTTCTTCAGCGCTTCCCGTTCTCTTTCTGCTGATGATGATTTGCTTCGGTTCGAAAAGCGCGCCCGCAGCCACTACCCACTACATCGCCGCGAACGGTTCCGACTCGAACAATGGCACGAGCACTACGACCCCGTGGTTGCACGCACCGGGGATGCCGAACTGCACCGGAACTTGCGCTTCTTATACTCCTCTAGCAGGAGATAAATTCATTTTTCGCGGCGGTGATACCTGGCATTTCGGGAACTCCGGTCTGACTCCGTACACCGGAGGCACATGGGATGTTCATAACTGGTGGGGGAACTCGGCAGCGACTTGCATGTATGAAGGCACGCAGACGGGGTGCATTTACTACGGAGTCGATCCAACGTGGTTCTCGGGCGCATCTTGGGCCCGTCCAATCCTTACCGGAGACAACTCTACCAGTACATCGTATGTTGCTAGTTGCACATTCCAAACGGGAACCGACAATATACTGTTCGAAATGCCAACCAGTTACGTGATCTTCGATAATTTTGAACTGACTGGGCTCTGCACGCAACGCACTTCCGGTGATACCAATGCGGGCATGGATGACTTCATCTATATCGCCAACTCCGGGACCGCTGGCACAGGAATGGCGTTTCTTGAGAATCTCTATCTTCACGGGTGGACGAGCACCTCTGGCGCGGGTACTGGAAACAATACGATTGCTTGCACCGTGTTCGGAGGGGCAGGCTACAACTCCCTTCAAACCATCGACCACATTGTGATCGACGGTTCCGACTCAAAACCGGGGGCGTGTGGGTGGGGGGTATTTCCTAGTTTCTACCACTTCCGGGATTCGATGGTCCGCTACATAACTCAAGGGGTCGGACAGTGGTGCCATGACATTCACGACAACATTTTCGAGCATATCTTTAACCCGGATGTGCCGACTCACGGAAACGTTCTAGAATGCAACTCCGAGTCAGACGGAACCGCGGCTGGGCAACCTGCAAACACTCCGAACGTTTTCTATAACAACATCATGCGCCATCTTGATCCGGCGTTTGCCCCAGCGGGACAAGTCGGCTGGTGGTTCTGTCCAAACGCGATCACCGACTACTGGTACAACAATTTGCAATACGATACGGGTGGCCGCGGTGACGGCAATATGTGGGCCATTGCTGGAACCCTGCAATATGGTGGTTGCACTGGTACTGGCACTCAAAAGATGTTCAATAACACTCTGTCTGGAACGATACAGCCGTGCTATGAAAGCGGAAGTTCGAACAATCAAGGAGGATTCTTAACCGTCGCGAACGAACACCTTATCAACACTCCTCTTGACGGTTCCAGTTCCGGCCACACTACTCCCTGCATTGGAGTAAACGATGCTACTAATATTGCGCAGACGTGGGCTTCTTCCACAGCGCAGGGCTACACGATAACTGGCGGGGGGACAGCGGATGCTACCACTTGCGCGAATGATGCCACGCCGTGCGCCCCAACTTCGAGCACGAATGCTACCGTAGGAACTGGTGCAAGTCACCAAGACTACTGTACGAAGCTGGCAGGTTATACCTCCGAGCCTGCCATTAGCACAGATGCGGCAAACGCCTGCAGGTACGGCACCACAGATGGCTGCGCTTACAACACCAGCACCCACGCGATGGTCTGCCCGGCACAGACGGCGGTCGCAAGGCCAACGACTACTGTGTGGGACTCGGGAGCGTACAGCTATAACACCCAGAACTCGGGGCCGAATCCTCCAACGGGCCTTTCGGCGCTTGTGCAGTAAACCTATAGGGGCGGCGAATGCAGTGCCGCTCGAGGTGTTGTGTTCTTTACTCTCGCGTCAACTTTAGCCTGATTGAAACAGTTGGCTGACGCGAGGGATCTGTTCGTATCGAAGTTTCCCGACCCGAATCTCAGTTGAAGAAGACCAAATAGATGGAGCCACAACACCTTCGATTTGGGGGTGGCGCCGCAGGTACCGTCCTGCACCCACTTGTCGCGGTTCAGGCGCTGATTGCCATAACCCTGATTCTGTGCCTCCGTCGCAAATATGCAATCGTGCCGTTCATTCTGGCAGTGTTCACGATTTCCGTAGGGCAAGTCGTGGTTGTGGCGGGCATCCACTTCACTGTACTCCGCATTTTGATTCTGTCCGGATTGGTACGAATGCTGGTGTCCAAGCAACCCAGGTTTCCGGGTGGTTTCACTGCGATCGACCGTTTGGTCACGCTCTGGGCTTTTTCATCCTTGGTCATAGTCTCGATTCAACTGATGGAGGCGCAGGCCTTCATCAAGAACCTGGGCGATTTTCTTGATCTCCTGGGGGGATACTATGTGGTGAGATTTCTGATTCGAGACCTGCAGGATGTGAAGCTAGCCACCAAGGCTTTGGCTGCGGTCGCCGTTGTGATGGGCCTGTGCATGATCAATGAGCAGATCACGCATTGGAATGTATTTGGCATGCTCAATGGGGACTCAGCCATTCCGCAGATAAGGGATGGGAAACTCCGATCCGAGGGCGCCTTCGATGTGTACATTGACGCCGGCGTTTTTGGTGCCGCACTCGTCCCTATGTTGGTTTGGCTTTGGTCAGACAGGAAATCCAGGTTCGCGGCGTTCCTGGGACTAATGGGAGCGGTCACGATGATGCTCACGTGTAACTCAAGTACACCGATTTTGGCCTTTGCCGGGGGGGCCTTCGCGTTGTGCCTTTGGCGTTTCCGGTCTCGAATGCGCATATTTCGCTGGGGCTTAGCGCTCACCCTGCTGGCGCTGCACCTGGTCATGAACGCACCTGTATGGTCGCTGATCGCTCGCGTCGACCTTACTGGATCCTCGTCTGGCTACCACCGTTATTATCTCGTCGACAACTGCATTCGCCACTTCAGTGACTGGTGGCTTTTGGGCTACAAAGATTTTGGGAACTGGGGCTGGGACATGTGGGATCTCTCCGACCAGTATGTGGCGGTCTGTTTGACAGGAGGGTTGATCACGTTTGTCATCTTCATCGCCCTTCTATCTCGCAGCTTTGGCATGTTAGGCACTGCGCGAAAGCGCTCGGCGGCCACAGGTAACCGAAAGCAAGAGTGGTTCTGCTGGTGTTTAGGTTGCACGCTCTTCGCCCACGTTGTGGGCTGGTTCGGGTGCAGCTATATGGCTAAGATGGAGATGACACTTTCGATACTCTTGGCCACGATCTCCGCAGCAATATTGGAGGTCAAGCGAGCCCAGGAGGTACCAGGCAAGGCGTTGGAAAAAACTTACATCCCTCCAGTTTTGGATGCAGTTGAAGCGTGGGTTTGAAACCAAGAAATGGCACGATTTTTTGGCAGCGCGGTTTGGCGTGAGGACCCGGTCAGGCTGCTAACACGAATTCCCATAAGACTCTACAGCATGTGGGTATGCGCGACTTATCCTTTTGCCTCCGTCGGCCATGACGTGGAGATTCATTACACGTGGGATTTTCGAAAATACCTAGCTCATCGCGTCAAACTGGGCAATTCAGTATCTATCAGAAAGGACGTTCACTTTGGAGTTTACTGCCCTAACGAAGAAAAGGGCGAGCCGATGCTGGTGATTGATGACGGTTGCGTGATTATGAACTCGGTCCAAATCTCGGCGAGGAACCGCATTCACATCGAGCGGCAAGTAATCGTATCCAGTTCGGTCTTAATCATGGATCATAATCACGCGTTTGAAGATGTGACGGTACCCATTATGGAGCAAGGCATCACAGCGGGAGGCACCATTCGAATCGAGCAAGGTTGCTGGATTGGCCGTGGAGCAGCTCTCGTTTGCAACCAGGGAGAACTGGTATTGGGGCGAAATAGCGTCGTGGCAGCGAACGCGCTGGTAACGAAGTCGTGTCCTCCCTACTCTGTGCTTGTGGGAAATCCAGCCAGGATTGCGACGCAATTCGACCCGCTAAGGGGAATTTGGATGGGCTTGCCAAGCCGTGCTTCGCGACCGGACAGAGAAAGGGCAAACGAACGTGATCTGGTTTGAGAGCTCTGACGTCGACAATGGTACGAGGTGAGATGAACAGCAGCAACGGGCGCGTACGAGTCCTTTTCAGTTTCCCGCTCAGATTAGGGGCAGAGCGGATCTGTACTACGGCTTGGTACCAAGTAAAGGGTCTGGCCGAAGCTGGTGCCGAGGTCCTGGTATTTCCCGCGTCGATCGCCCGCGCACTACTCTCGAACGTGAAAGTAGTGCCCACGCTGGAAAAAGGAAAGTTGCGCCTACCCTATCGGGTCGTGGGAGGAATGCGTGCCGCCAGTTTGCACGATCGTATTGTGGCTCGCCGGCTCCGGAAACTCGTCGGTAAGATCGACATCATTCATACCTGGCCTCTGGGAGCACTGGCAACACTTGAAACGGCCAAAAGGCTTGGAATTCCAACGGTGCTCGAGAGGTGCAACGCCCATACCGGCTTTGCCATGGAGGTTGTCCAGAAAGAATGCGAGCGCTTGGGAGTCCCGCTTCCGCCCGATCACGAGCATGCATATAACGCCGAAAAACTGCAAAGAGAGGAAGAGGAATATAGGCTTGCCACCCGCCTTTTGTGTCCTTCAGAGTTTGTGGTGAAAACCTTTGTTGATAAAGGATATCCGCGGGAAACATTATCGCGGCACATCTACGGATATGACGAAAAGGTGTACTACCCGAGCGACGAACCGCGAGAGTCCAAGCGCGGTTTGACCATGATATCTGTCGGCGTGTGCGCCGTAAGGAAGGGCTTGCATTTCGCGCTCGAGGCATGGCTTCGTTCCCCCGCGTCAAAAGACGGTACATTTCTCATTGCTGGGGGCTTCCTTCCTGAGTATCAGGAAAAGCTGGCTCCGATGCTCGCACATCCGAGTGTAAAGGTACTCGGTCACCGAAACGACGTAGCCGAGCTGGTGCGCAAAAGCGACATCCTTGTGCTCCCGAGCATTGAGGAAGGATTTGGTCTCGTGATTACCGAGGCTATGAGCAGCGGTTGCGTCCCGCTGGCCTCAGATGCCTGCACCGAGATCTGCAGTCACATGGAGACCGGACTGGTGCATCGCGTGGGCGATGTTGATGCGTTAACCAAGCACATTACGATGCTACATGAGGATCGCCAACTACTGGAGAAGCTCCGCTCCGCAGGGCTGAAAGCTGCTCCTGGGGTGACGTGGACTGCTGCTGGGCGAATTCTGCTGGATGTCTACCGCGAGACGATCGACGCGCACCGCGAGGCAACGTCTGGACAGAGGATTGAAGACCAAGCAGCTCTCTACGCCACATCACGGCTCTAGGGTGTCAAAAACAGCGGGGGCCATCCCCAAGCGTGTTAATGAGAAAGAAGCCATTCGATTATAGACATGATGTCACTCTCCACTACAGAGTCGAGGACTGAGCTGGGCGAACAAAAAATGAATACCAGCAATGATGCTCTGGGACCCTGCCCCGTTTGCGGTCACATTGGAGCGAGAGAATGGCTCACGGCACCCGATCGCTTCCACGGCAGGCACATTCCATACACCTTGGTCCGCTGCACGGCTTGTTCACTCGTGTGGCTGAGCGATCCACCAGAGCCTTCGGAAATGCACCTGCATTACACGGAAGCATATGACAGGCTCATTTCGACGGCCGGCGCAGATTCATACCATCGATGGGGATTTCGCAAAGAGGCTCTGGCAAAACTGAAGACGTCCGGTACTTTGCTCGATCTGGGTTGCAGTTCCGGTTCATTCCTGACATTTTTTCGCAGGGAGTCATGGAAGCTTTACGGAATTGAGATGTCGGAGGCGGCAGCGCAAAAAGCCGAAGAACGGAGTGGAGCACAGGTGTTTGTGGGCAGTGTCCTAGATGCGCCGTTCCACAGCGAGTCTTTTGATGTGATCACGTGCTTCGACGTGCTGGAACATCTATACGAGCCAAGGCGTGTGATGGCGAAGGTGGCTGAGTGGTTAAAGCCTGGTGGAATCTTCTACATCCTAGTTCCAAATATTAATGCGGCTGAGGCTCGAATTTTTGGAAGATATTGGCATGGCCTCGAACTGCCACGACACCTGTTCCATTATTCGCCGCAATCCCTTACCTTCCTCGCTGAATCGGCTGGACTAAGTCAGGTGTCGCTTGAAACACGAAGGAATCCAGCTGTGGGTACAAGCCTTAGATACGTATGGGATGATGTATTCAGGGCAGGTGGCTTCGAGCGAACGCCCGCGGCCTACAGACACGAGCCGGGCCTTGCGTGGAGAGCTGCACGTAAATTCGTACGTATGACAGTATTGCGCCTCCTGTTGGCAATGGCGCCACTCGCAGGTGAGGGGGAATCAATCCACGCGATTTTTGCCAAGAATCATAACTGAACATCGACGTGTCGATGGGTTACGAAGATAAGAAACCACTAAGCCATGCCTGAACTTAACAATTGCCCTTACGAAGACCCGTTGAACTTGTTTTCAAGGGCCATCATAAAACTATTTAGTCTCTGGGTGACGGCGACATATCCGTTCGCGTTGATTGGAGAAAAGCCGTCGATCCATCCAACATGCTTGTTGAGCCGACGAATTTCTCCCAGAATAAGTATCGGCAACTCCGTAATTATTAGAAATCATGCTTGGTTTAACGTCCTACCTGAAGCCAATGGTGATGTAAACATCACGATTGAGGACGACTGTGTAGTTAACGCTCAGTGTGTTATCTCGGCGAAGAACAGCATTCATATAGAACGTAAGGTCATGATTTCAGCGTGTTCGCTGATTATGGATCACAACCATTCGTACGAAAACGTTACACGGCCCATCCACGGGCAAGGCCCCACGCCTGGTGGCATTATTCGAATCGAGCAGGGCTGTTGGATCGGCCATGGTGCTGCCATCGTTTGCAATCAGGGCGAGCTCGTGCTCGGTCGAAATTGTGTTGTTGCAGCGAACGCGCTTGTCACTCGGAGTTTCCCGCCTTATTCCGTCATCGTGGGTAACCCTGCACGCCTTGCTAAGCAAGTTGATATCGGTGCGCGGGTCGAGACGCCGGTGCAAGTCTGAACCTGCGGAGTCCAGAAAGATGAAGATCACAGTCATAGTATGCACGTATAACCGCTGCAAGAGTTTGCCAGTAACGTTAGATAGCATTGCGGGCCAAAGCTTCAAAGACCCAGTCGAATGGGAAGTGTTAGTCGTAAACAATAATTCGAATGACGAGACAGCCGAGGTAGTCGAGGATTTTTCCCGCCGCTACCCCGGCCGCTTCCGGTATCTGTTTGAACCGCGACAAGGCTTGTCCCAGGCGCGCAACGCGGGTGTCAATGCGGCTCGCGGCGACATTCTTGTATTCACAGATGATGATGTGACATTCGAACCAGGGTGGCTGCAAAACTTGACTTCAGAACTGAACACCGGAAAGTGGGCAGGCGCGGGCGGGCGAATCCTTCGTAGATGGACGTGCCCAGCGCCAAAGTGGCTGTCGGTTCAGGAGCCATACGAAAGGATGTCTTTCCCTATCTTCACTTTTGACAAGGGTACGGCGCCGGGACAACTCGACGATTTTGCTGCCGGCGCGAATATGGCTTATCGAAAAGAAGTGTTTCAGAAGTACGGGAACTTCCGAACTGATTTGGGCCGTTGCGGCGACGTCCTGCTCGCAGGCGAAGAGGTGGAGTTCGCGCGGCGAGTACGCGCTGCGGGAGAACGTCTGCGGTACGAACCTTCGGCTGTTGTTTATCATCCTGTCGAGGAA
This sequence comes from Candidatus Sulfotelmatobacter sp., assembly GCA_035946775.1. Classification (GTDB taxonomy): domain Bacteria; phylum Acidobacteriota; class Terriglobia; order Terriglobales; family Acidobacteriaceae; genus Sulfotelmatobacter. Next base: position 57,257 of record DASYZA010000144.1, read on the forward strand.
TACCAGCTCTCACAGAAATACTTCCTCACATTCTGGTTCGATGCCGGTCGCAGTGGGGCCCGGATTGCGAGCACCCAGCCCGTTTGGGGCATCCCGCGCCGCTACTTTCGGGTAGCGCGAATGATCGCGTGGCTTCCAGCCAAAGCGCTCGCGTGGATGCTAGCTGTCAATCCACGTCGGAGGTTTTATTACAAGGTCCAAGTTTGGGAAATAGCCGGCGGGCTAGTAGAGTGTATCCATCAGTGGCGTGACGCGATGCAGCCCAGCATGCGTCGTACTCTAAGGAGATCCGAGTGGACCCGTTAGTTACGTTTGTTGTCCCATGCTACAAATTGGCACATCTGTTGCCCGAATGCCTCAACTCAATCCTGGTTCAAACGTATCCGGCTTTCGAGGTCCTGGTGATGGACAATTGTTCGCCGGACGACACGCCTGGTGTTGTGCGGTCATTTCACGACTCGAGATTGAACCACGTTCGCAACCAGACGAACATCGGCCACGTACGGAACTTTAACAAAGGAATCGCGATGGCTCGCGGCAAATATGTCTGGCTCGTGTCTGCCGATGACTTTCTCATCAGCCCTCATGCGCTTGGTCGGTATGTGGACGTGATGGAACGGAATCCACAAGTAGGATACGTCTTTTCCTGCGCCACCACAGCGCAGGACGCCAATCATACCCGCGAGGTACCGTCTTGGGCTTACGCCGGGAAGAAGGACCGGATCTGGAAAAGGCGTACATTCCTAAAGCGGCTGATTCGGAATAATTGCATCATCATGTCTTCCGTCATGGCGCGCAAGGAATGCTACGAGAAGGTCGGCATGTTTTCTCTCGATATGCCATACGGCAACGATTGGTATCTGTGGTCTTCCTTGGCGCTGCGTTACGATGTCGCTTATTTGTCGGAACCGATGGTTTGCTGCCGCGTTCATGGCGAAAGCCTCACAGCAGCGTTCAATCGGGGAAACGACCATCGGTGCATCGCGGACGAGATTAACGTTCTCTGCAGTATTGCCCGCCAAGCCGAGATGGCCGGTCTACCCGCGTTGCGCAGAGCGTGCAACGCTTCGATTGCGAGCCACGCCGTTCAGGAGATGAAGTCAAGTGCGGCGGGGTACGCCACGCCCGGCCTGAGCGAATCTGACGTGGAGGCCCTTTTGCAACAGAAAACCAGAGAAGCCAAAGACGAGAAGGATCTGCGGGCGCGTCTTTCGGTTGCGATAGGGGACGCGGCATTTTGGAGAGGCGATCGGACGAAGGCAATTCAGTCGTATTCCGCGAGTCTTAAACTTCGCCCATACTGGGTAAAATCTTGGGCCAAATATCTCCTCCTGCGGTCGGGGAGTGCGGGCGTCGGCGCCCGGCGGCTTCTTACGCTGGCCTGCGCGGTTACAGGACTGAGGACCTATCCCGGAAAACCGTGAGAACCGTAGTTGATCATTTGCAAGTAGACCCTTGCCGGATATTGGCAAACGCCCTGCGTAGCATCGCCGGCCAGGGAAGCGAAGCATCCGCAAGAATTATGAGAATCTTTTCTCCGCTCCGAGGTCCCAGTGAGCGCCCGGTCTCGAGCCGGTTGGAAGACGAACATCGCGACCCGCAGCCAATGGTGGAAGTAGGTAAGCACCGCCGGGCCAAGATCGCCTTTTTCGGCTCTTTCGGCCGAAGGAATTTCGGTAATGAGGCGACCCTCCAGGCCATGCTCTCGAACCTCCGTCGCCTCGTGCCCGAGTCGGAGTTCATCTGTCTGTGCACAGGGCCTGAAGGTGTTGCGACGGACTATAAGATCACCGCCGTGCCCATCCGGGACTACGTAGTAAGACCGTGGAAGACTCTGAACCCGCTGGCGACATGGGCGCGGAAGATTTTGGTCGGCATCCCTAGCGAGTTTTGGCGCTGGGTGCAAGGCATCAAAATGCTCAGCGGCACGGCGGCGCTTATCGTACCAGGAACGGGATTGCTGACCGACGCCTACACCCTTTTCAACTGGGGCCCGTATGACATGTTCCGCTGGTCCGTGGTGGCGAAGCTGGCCCGCTGCAAGCTGCTCTTTGTCAGCGTAGGAGCTGGTCCCTTTTACAGCCGTTCTGGCAGATTCTTTGTCAAAACAGCGCTTTCCCTTGCAGACTTTCGCTCTTACCGGGAGGAACCTTCCAGCCAATGGCTTAAACGAATCGGTTTTCGCAGCGATAACGATCCCCTCTACCCGGATTTGGCTTTCAGTTTGCCTCCGACGGTGTTGCGGCGCTCCCACGAAAGGAAGGGCCACAGGTTGGTCGTTGGCCTGGGGTTGATGGAATACGCCGGGAAGTTAACCGCCGAGAGGCCTATGAGCGCCGTTCATGCTGCGTACCTTCGAACTCTCGTGGAATTCGTAAGATGGCTGCTGGCACAAGATTATGATGTCCGATTATTGATCGGGGATTTTGTGGACGAGGCTGTCACGCGAGAGTTCAAATCATTGCTGGCGAAGCGCGCTGTAACGCAGGACAGGGAGCGAATTATCGAGGAGCCGATCGAATCCGTTGAGGAGCTCTTGTCACAAATCGCCGAAACGGATTTTGTGGTTGCAACTCGGTTCCACAATGTACTCTTATCCCTCTTTCTCAATAAGCCGACCATCGCCATTTCCTTCCATCATAAGTGTTCTTCCCTGATGAGCCAGATGGGACTGACCGATTACTGCAAGGATATGAATACCCTCATGGTGGATCATTTGATTGAGCAATTCTGCCAGCTCGAGAAGAACGCTCCCAGCCTCAAGGCAAGCCTGGCGGAGAAGGTGGAAGAGTGCCGCAATGCTTTGGATGAACAATATAGATCTATTCTGCAGGTGATATGGCCGGATGGCGAGCAGCTCTGGGCCGCGGAGGCGCACAAAGCGACGACCAGGGTGGAGTCGTGATAATGGGCACGAATCCTCAGTCTGGCCAGCGTGCCGTTCACCCGATCCGCGCCGGCTACGCTCACCCCCAGCCCCTCTCACTACATGAGAGGAAAGATCACAGGGAATCTAAATATAGACGCCTGGAACTGATCGGAGGGAATGCGCTTTGAATACAGCTACCGCCAAGTACTACAAACGCGACTTTTGGGCTAAAGAGAACCTGAATTACGTTGAGCCGCATTTTCGCCTCACCAAAGCGGCGCGAATAGTGAATCAACTTGCGCGAGGGAGAGAGTGCGACCTTCTGGATGTTGGCTGTGGACCGGCAACGATGGCCAAGCTTCTAGACAGAAACATACATTATTTCGGAATCGACATTGCGATCCACAACCCTGCGCCGAATTTGCTCCAATCCGACTTTGCTGAGAACCCCATCGCGTTTGGCGGCAGGCGTTTTGATCTGATCGTGGCTCAAGGCGTGTTTGAGTATATGGGTACTGCGCAGGCTGAGAAGTTTCGGGAAATAGCGGATCTCCTGAACCGAGACGGCAAATTTCTTGTGTCATATGTGAATTTTAATCACCGAGACTGGCATAAATACGCGCCCTACAATAACATCCAATCATTCGGCGACTTTCATACTAACCTTCAGCAGTTCTTTTCGATCGAAAGATTCTTTCCCACCTCTCAGCGCTGGCAACACCGGGAGCCGGATGCTAAGTGGATGAAAACGATTCAGATGAAGATCGATTTCAATATCCCCTTCTTTAGCCGCATATTTGCAGTCGAGTATTTCTTCATCTGTTCGAGCCGATAAGTAATGCAAGCCTTCGCCAGTGAACGCGTTTTCGAGCGGAGGGCCGTCGGTACGTCAGCGGAAGCTAACCCTAGTTTAGGGCTTAAGGCGGTGCGCGCAACTCGGACCGCCTTGACGTGACATCACCCTCTTCCGAAAGAGAGTCATGAAAGATTTAAAAGAGAGAACGATTCGCGGAACCGCGGCCCGAGTATTGACTCAATCCGCAAATCTTGGTCTCCGGGTTGGAGTTTTGGCGATTCTTGCGCGCTTACTCAATCCGAGTGATTTCGGCCTTGTTGGCATGGTGGCCGCCCTCACCGGCATTTTGAACTTATTTCGGGATTTTGGTCTTTCTGCGGCGAGTGTTCAACATCTCGAACTAACTGAGGATCAATCGACAGCGTTATTTTGGATCAATATGGCGGTTGGGATATTGCTTGCTGGTATTACGGCGGCCTGTGCCCACATCATCGCCGACTTCTATCACGAGCCGCGCCTTTACTGGGTGAGTCTCGCCATGGCGACGACATTCATTTTCAACTCTGCAGGCAACCAACACTCGGCGCACCTGCAACGCGAATTGCGCTTCACCACGCTATCCGCCATCGACACGGGGTCGCTGCTTTTAGGCGCGGCGCTCGGTATCGCGGGAGCTATGGCCGGGTGGGGTTATTGGGCTCTGGTCGCAATGACGGTCGCTACTCCGTTTAGCTCAGCAATCGCGCTGTGGGTCATCACAGCCTGGATTCCGCGCCTGCCGAAGCTCCGGGCCGGAGTTGGCTCGATGATCCGGTTTGGCGGCACTCTGACAATCAACGGCATCGTTGTTTACGTCGCCTCGAATTTTGAAAAAGTGCTTCTAGGCCGGTACTGGGGCGCCGACGCCATCGGCATATATGGGCGGGCTTACCAGTTGATTCGAATTCCTACGGACACTCTAACAGGGTCGGTTGGGGAAGTCGCGTTTTCGGCTTTGTCTCGTCTGCAAAATGATCCGCCCCGCCTCAGAAGCTACTTTCTGAAGGGCTATTCACTCGTGCTCGCACTCACGCTCCCCGCAACGATCGCGTGTGCCGTTCTCGCGCCCGAATTGATCAGCGTTCTATTAGGCCCCAAATGGAAAGAGGCTGCTCCTATATTCCGTTATCTGACTCCTACGATTCTTGTCTTCGCGATTGCCAATCCTGTGTCGTGGCTGGTCATGTCCATTGGTTTGGTGGTGAGAGGTTTCAAGATGTCGCTGGTGATCGCGCCGGTGATGATCGCCAGCTATTTCGTCGCGCTGCCCTATGGGCCGAAAGGCGTCGCGCTTGCGTACTCTACCGTGATGCTGCTTTGGCTCGTACCCGTTACTCTTTGGTCCGTCCACCGCACGGCGGTTTCCTTTAAAGATGTCGTGAGCACCGCAAGCCGCCCGCTAATTGCGAGCCTCCTCGCCGGAGGGGTCGCCTATGGCGCCTGTTTGGGATACGGTCACGATGGACACCATGTAGCCAGGCTTATGATTGGCGGCCTCACCCTGTCGGCTACATACCTGGTTACGATCCTCTATGTCATGGACCAAAAATCCTACTATATTGGTCTGCTTCAACAGTTCACTCGTCGGGCGCCCGTCGAGGAAACCGTACTCGCGACCGCTCAGTAGATCGGTTCGTTAATGGCGCAAGACTAGAATCGCGGTTCTCAATACAGTGAAACTCGTTGAAGCGCTGAACATCATCAAGAAAACGAAGCAGCTGCAAGGCGAGCCGTTTACTTGCTTCCTTGCCACGGGATTGAATCCTCTTCACCTCAGCACATTCCTTGCTGCGGAACTCAGTCTGTTGTTCCCCGACCGAAACGTGGGGCTGCAGCATGGGCTGTACGGAGACCTGCTGGGCAACGTGAATCGGTTGGCGAAAGCAGATGCCGAGACGGGCATTGTATTGCTTGAATGGGCAGACTTGGACGCGCGCCTCGGCGTTCGAAGTTCTTCCGCATGGTCGCCTGCGGTTTGCGCGGATGTTATAGGGACGTTGGAATCCCGCGTCTGGCACTTTCAACAGGCCATTGAGACCGCGTCCGCAAAAATGCCGGTGATAGTCAGTTTTCCTACATTGCCGCTTCCACCAGCCTCATTCGTGCCGGGGTGGCAAGCAGGTTCACTCGAAATCGAGCTCAACGCAATCACGCACCACTTGAGATCACGTATCTCGCAGTTGCCACAAGTGCGGGTTCTTAGCTCGCAGAGACTGGATATGGTCTCGCCACTTCGCGAACGATTTGACGTCGAATCCGAACTGCTTGTTGGGTTCCCATATCGCCTGCCCCATGCATCAGCGCTTGCGAATCTGCTGGCCCAGCTCGCGCGCAAGCCAGTTCCCAAAAAAGGATTAATAACCGATTTAGACGACACGCTGTGGAGAGGGATTCTTGGCGAAGTTGGGGTCGAGGGAATTTCCTGGGATCTCGACCATCACACGCAGATGCATGCATTTTATCAGCGCGTGTTGGGTGCATTGGGCGCCGAGGGTGTGTTGCTTGGCGTCGCCAGCAAGAACGAGCGTGCTCTTGTCGAGATCGCTCTCGGCAGGAAAGGTTTAGCCGTATCGCCAGATGTTTTTTTTCCCCTGGAAGTTAGCTGGGGACGAAAATCGGAGGCAGTAGCCCGCATTCTGAGGACTTGGAATATAGGGGCCGACTCGGTTGTCTTTGTCGACGATAGCCCGTTAGAACTTGCGGAGGTGAAGGCGTCGCATCCTGGGGTCGAGTGCATTCAATTCCCGACCAAGGACAGCTCCGGCGTTTATGATTTCGCGTGCAGGCTCCGCGATCTTTTCGGGAAGAGCATGATAGTGGAAGAAGATGCAATTCGGGCGCAAAGCATTCGCCGTTCTCATGCCACTTTGGAAGCTTACGAGACCGCGTCGGGTTCTGGAAATTTTCTCGCGCAAGTGCAAGCGGAAATCAGCATCAACTTCAGCAAGTCTCCCTTGGATGCGCGCGCTCTGCAGCTCGTGAATAAGACGAACCAATTCAATCTCAATGGCAAGCGGTTCACGGAAGCGGCGTGGCAAAACTATCTGCAACAGCCGGAAACTTTCCTCGCGATCGCCTCCTACACCGACAAATTTGGGCCACTGGGCAAAATCGCAGTTATTGCGGGACATCGAAACGAGAACGAATTGACGGTAGACACCTGGGTAATGAGTTGCAGGGCTTTTTCGCGGCGCGTTGAACATACGTGCTTACAGGAGCTATTCACGAAGTTTGCAGCTGATACAATTAGGCTCGACTTTTTGAAGACGGACCGCAATGGTCCGTTGCGAGAATTCCTGGAAGAAACACTCGGAGCGGCGCCTGAGCCGGGTTGCGTCATTCCACGTCAGCTATTTGAAAGCCGATACAAAATGGCTCAAGAGCCACAGGAGATTGCGAATGGATGAGATGGAAAAACGCCTCGCGGCATGCTTCTCGTCCGTGCTACCGGATGTCAAACCGGAAGAAGTCAAGGACGCAAGCGCCACGACCGTGCAGAACTGGGACTCGGTTACAACAGTGACTCTAATCGCTGTTATTGAGGAGGAATTCGGGATTAGCATCGAGGACGCGGACCCCGCTAGGTTTGATTCGTTTCAAAATGTCTTGTCTTTCTTGCACCAAACCGTCGGATAGATAACAGGCGCTCTTACACCGGCTGCTGCTCGTAAAAGAGCTTCAAGACCAGGATAGAACTTCAGGATCCCCGACAATTCACTAGCCGTCCTTAATACTGGTTGTGAATACTGGTTGCGGCCGTGGAGTTTGGCGTTGATTTTCTGCCACTGGTCCACAGGTTCATCACTTTGCTCCTGCCACAATTGAGCGATCTCTTTCAGGCTCCTGCGGAGTCTCTTACGCATCGTCTGCACATGGACTGTGCATCTCCCTTGTCGGCTGCTGGCGCATACATGCGTGAAGCCAAAGGACCACCTTAGGTGTGCTTTCGAACAGGTCTGGAATCTGCCCTTTCGAGACCTGTATATTCTGCGATACCGTTCGATACACTGACCGTAGTGGCCTCACGCGCACTTTGGGGGAGGCCGCAACGGATACTCTGATGCGATTTCACTGGCAAATTCTGTTTGCGTTGATTCTTCTTGCTCGGCCTGTTTTTGCTCAATCGTCGCCAACCTTGACTTTGAGCAATCAAACCGGCATCGACAATCTGACATATTCTTCATCAGGTGGGGCGGTCTCTAATCCCAATCTCTATGTATATCTGAACCAGCCGGGAGGAACTTTCGGCGGCGCGAACGATTGCCTCGTCGTGGTAGCCCATGCCAATGGCACCCTTTTTAGCTTTGGGACTCCCTCGGACAACGTGGGCGGCGATACCTATACGGTAGTGACCAATGCGACCGGGACCCAAAACAGTGTCCTTTTGAAAACCTGGGTAGTGTTCGGTGTCCCTGCTGGTGTCATAAAAGTCACCATTCCTCTCATTGGTAACACCAGCAGTTCGATCATGGCATATGGCGGGGCTTGGGTCGAGGAGTTCCGCAACGGCTGTACCGGTGTGGGCGGCTCCGGGTTCCTGGCATTCACCGCAAATGGCTCGGCGAACGACTTGACACTCTCTGCCGCACCCACGAGCGGCGACACCGTGGCAGCATTTGCATTAGACACGGAGTTCGGAGGTACATCGTCTAGTTGCACAGGAAACACCATCGCGTTCAGCGCGGGCTGGACGCCGATAAGCGATTCGCCCTGCTACGGCAAGGCGGCGGAATTGAACTCCAGCACCACGAGTACGTCGGTTCCGATTACCTTCGGGGGAAGCCACAAAATCGCAATGGTTGCATTGGTCATCAACCAAGGATCGGCAGGTACAACTCCTTCGGGAATGTATATTGACCATGAGCAGGCAGACCAAGCCAGCAGCGCATCCGCTACGTTCACATCCGAGTTCCCGAGCAGTGGGAATCTGTTCGTTCCTCTGTTCAATGCGGCATCCAATCACGGCGTCACTTCGTTTTCGCTTTCGAACGCTGGAAGTCCAACGACGAGCCTGGGCTGTGGACCAATTTACAATACCAACAACAACGCCGAGTTGGTACAGATTCCGTATGCATACGGAGCTGCGCTCAGCCCGACCACATCCGTATCATTGACGCTGTCCGCAGCCAGCAGGGGAATCAACCCGGAGTATCTGTCCTTCACAGGTGCAGCATCCTCGCCATTTGTTCAATGTTCCCCCAGTCACACGTCCACTTACTGCCCTGGTGGTATGTGCCAGTCGGGCAACGCAGGGTTTCAGAACACCGCGGCGAACACGTCTACCGACACAATCACACCTATCAATGTCGGAGATTTCATCGTCAACAACATGGCAGTGGACTATCACACGCAGATGGGACTTGCGACTGATGGTAACGGCCATACCCCGAGTCTTCTAAGCGCCGTAGATAGTGCGGCAGACAACGTGGGGCCATTGTGCAGCTTTGGCACCCCAGCTTCGACGCTCGCCGGGGACAATGGATATTCGATCCTCCGGGCGGCAGACAACCTGCTGACGACATTCATCTATACCGGCACGCAGACCTCCGGCCGCTGCACAAATGCCCCGGCTGGCGTTCAAGAATGGACCTCGATTTCGATAGAGTTCCAACCAGCTGGAAGCCAAACAGTGCAGCCCCCCACGGGTCTAACCGCGATTGTCCAGTGACGGTGTCTAGGAAAGTGCAAGTGACTTCGTCGAAGATGACGGGGGAGGGATTCCCGGTAGTTCCGGCCCGAATTGATGCTCTCTCGCGTGAGCCTCTGGCGATCGTCCGCGGCTAACGACTAATAGGAATACAGTTCGTAAATTGTGGTAAGGTTTTTCCATAATAACGCGCTTCTGAAAGTCCTCAACATCTGACATCTCCTAATCTTTGACTAATGTTTTAGTTTGAAGGGCATGTGCCCTCAGGCTTTTGACCTTCTGGGCTTTGATGGAGAGACAAATCCAATGAGCGAGCACCTTTGTCACGTCTGGGTTCGCGTTCCTGGCGACACTCGCACGGAGAAGCCTGAGTTTCCGCAGGATTGGAATGGTTGGGGCGATCCCGCTAACTCGTTTTCCAATCCGCAGCTTTGCAAGCGTCCAGCGATTTACTGCGCTCCGTACGGCGATTCCGCCGTTTGGTTCTGCCAAGAGCACGCTATCCAGATGGCTCTGGAACGTGCGGTTCTAGCCGATTTCTGGATTTACGACAAGGAACACGGACATGATAACCATTAACCACAAGCCGTTTGAAGTCGTGAATCCAGATGATCCTTACTGGACTTGGGTAGCCAACGGTTCTTACGACCATGAGTGGTCTGTCTATGACAAGTACCTCAAGCCAGAACATACGTTTATCGACTTAGGCGCGTGGATTGGTTCGCACAGCATGTACGCCAGTCTTACCGCCAAGAAGGTCATCGCTTTGGAACCTGATCCCGCAGCACATGACATCTTGGTCAGGAACCTTGGTCTGCTGAATCCCCGACCGGAAGTCTCGGTGCTGCCATACGCGGTCAGCAACGCCGACGAAGTAGAGCTTGGCTCTGCGGCGCTTGGCGCATCCACCACGCGCAAGAATCAGGATGCGGGGAACCACATCGGCGCAGCCGATCCCAATCTTAGCTTCAAGGCGAAGGGAATTACGCTTCGCACGCTGTTCCAGACCGTGAACCGTCCGGTATTCGTCAAGATGGACATCGAAGGCATGGAAGAAGAAGTCTTCCAAGACTGGAAGCTGTTCCATGAGTTCAAGCCTGTGGTCTTCGTGGAGTTCCATCCGTGGTGGTGGAAGGACGAAGCATTGACTCGCCGTGACTTCGCCAAGTTGAGCAATAACTACCAAACCATTCTGGAGATTAAGTCAGGACTCTACCTGCTCTTGCCATGAATCCTAACACCAACATCTCGATGCTTATAACTTCGTGCAACCGCCACGACCTGCTCAAGGAAACGCTCACCACGTTCTACCAGACCGTGGACATCGTGCCGCAGCAGATCGTCATTTACGAGGATTCCCTCTCAAAAGCAAAAATATGTAACGCCCATACCTGCGGTAGGTCGATTGCAGTAGTCGAGCCTCGGAAAAACGCTCTGCTTTTCAACTAGGCGCGTGCCCGTCCGTACATTAGAGTGCCTGGACAGAAAGCACAACAGTCCACCGTCTCCGCTGGTTCGGCAAATAAACGTGTAGCGAAATGTGCAATCCCGAGTCGCCCCCGGATAGATTTACGAGCTAACTACATGCGAGTACTTCACGTCGTAGGAGCAAGGCCGAATTTTATGAAGGCAGCACCGTTGTTCCGAGTGCTTCGTTCGCGCGGAGTGGAACAGGTGCTTGTCCACACGGGGCAGCATTACAGCGCAAATATGTCTGATGTTTTCTTTCAGCAACTTGCCATCCCATCACCAGATGTAAATCTCGAAGTCGGCTCGGGAACTCACGCGTGTCAGACAGCTGACGTCATGACTCGTTTCGAACCCGTTGTACTCGCGCAGAAGCCCGATGTTGTAGTCGTTTATGGTGACGTAAACTCTACAGCGGCTGCCGCCCTTGTCTGCTCAAAGATAAGTCTTCCAGTGGCGCACGTGGAAGCGGGTCTGCGATCGTTTGACAGAACGATGCCGGAAGAAATCAATCGCCTCGTTACCGACCAGCTGTCTGATCTATTGTTTACGCCGTCCGTGGATGCGGATGACAATCTTCAGCGCGAGGGGATCTTCTCCGACAAAGTCTATCGAGTCGGGAACATCATGATTGACTCGCTCCTGCAACTGCTACCAGCAGCCAAAAAGTACCCCAGGAATGGGTTCCCGGAGCGCTATGTTCTGGTTACATTGCATCGACCCTCAAATGTAGACAAGAATGAGAATTTAAGGAAGATCTTGGAGTCGCTGCTTCAGGTCAATAAAGAACTGTCTGTGGTTTTTCCTGTCCATCCTCGGACACGCCAGCGTATAGCTGATTTCGGTCTCGACACGAGATGCCTTCATTTAACTGATCCGATTCCGTACGTTGAATTCCTTGCTCTCCAAAGCAGAGCAATTGCTGTGATTACAGATTCCGGTGGGATTCAGGAGGAAACTACCTTCCTGAACGTGCCATGTCTGACGGTACGTGAAAATACCGAACGGCCAATTACAATCACGCTTGGTACCAATGTGCTGGTTGGGCAGGACAGTACGAAACTGCGTTTCGAAATCTCAAAGATCCTGGACGGGAAGGGAAAAAAAGGTACGATCCCGCCCTTCTGGGATGGTCTCACCGCCGAGAGGATTGCCGATGTGCTGCAGGCCAAATTGAAGGCGTGAACCTTAAGCCTTTCTCGGAAACCGCTGAGCTCTTTTTAAGATAATAGACCCCGACGAGCGCAGCGACTGGATTGTGCGGTATGAATCAGTCTTTCAGATTGGAATTGGGCCGTCAGCAAGCATGCCCCCAAGAGTCGAAAACCAAAAGCGGAAGAAGTGTTGGTGGATGAGGATTCTTAGTGACCAGCTGAATGTGGCGGCATTTGACGACACACTGTAGACAGATATGTATTTCACTGATCCTCTTTCGGATTCACGGTGGGATGAACTAGTTTCTCGACATGACAGAGCATCGGCATTCCATCAACGCGGCTGGCTTCAAGCGCTGCATCGAACGTATGGGTATCAGCCTCTAGCATTGACGTCCAGCCCGCCGGGCGAACCCATGCGCGAGGGTCTTGTTTTTTGCCGGGTCAGCAGCTGGATCACCGGAAGTCGCCTCGTATCTCTCCCCTTTGCAGATCATTGTGAGCCGTTGGTTGAGGAACCAAGGATGCTTGCTGACTTCTTATACTGGCTCGAGATTGAGAGATCGCGGCAGCAGTGGCGCTACATTGAGATACGTCCACTCTCGCATATTCAGGCACCCGGATGGGCACCCAGCCATTCGTACTGTTTCCATGAACTGAGCTTATCTCCTAGCCTGGATGATATTTCTCGTGGAATGCACAAGGATTCTCTCCGGCGAAGAATCCAGCGTGCGGATCGAGAAGGCCTGGTCTGTGAAACCGGACGCTCCGAAAAGATTGTGAAAGACTTCTATCGGCTATTGTTAATGACACGGAAACGTCATCAGTTACTGCCACAACCTCGAATTTGGTTCCAGAACCTTGTTCGTTGCATGGACGCTAATGTTGAAATTCGATTGGCACGAAAAGATGATGTTGCCATCGCCGGCATCCTGACATTACGGCATAAAACATCTGTTATTTACAAGTACGGGTGCTCGGACGCGAGACTTCATCAATTCGGTGCTATGCCATTCTTGTTCTGGAAACTTATCGAGGAAAGCAAAGCTGCCGGAGCCACAAGGATTGACTTTGGCCGTTCAGACTTGAACCAGGGAGGTCTTGTCGCGTTCAAAGACAAGTTCGGTGGAACAAGAACGCAATTGGATTATTATCGGTGCCCGCAAGAAGAATCGTCGAAGTCCCTTGACCTGCAGGGGCTTAGATTTCGCCACGTATTTTCGGTTCTTCCGGACTCAATTTCTTCAATGGCAGGTAGACTGATCTATCGGCACATCGGTTGATCACCTCCGATTCCGCAGATGCCATTGCCTCTATTGTAAGATGATCGCAAGCATGAATTCTACGCTTGGGGTGGGGATAGGGTCGGTTCGCATTGTGAATCAGATGGGGTTTTCTGGAAGCGGTCGCACACAGCGAATTGTTGAGCACTTCCGTTGTCCTGATGGCTTTTTGGATTTCAGCGTGGCTCAGGGGTTGTCTCCAGAGAGCAGTTTCTTTCGGTTCCATCACAATCTGACCTATTACGGCCGATCGCGAAGAGGCGATGGAGACTCTTCTACCCACGATTTGTGGCACGGTGACTTTCGCGAGCTTTTGACTCCTGACGGCAAGATATGCCTTCCCTTCGATCCCGACGAAATTATTGACAATCTTCGATTGGAAAAATATGTCGCGGATCGTCGCAGCAGTAAACTCCTGCGAACTGCATATTATCTCGTCCGCCCGCTGACAACACTCTCGATGCGGAAGAGAATTCAGCGATTTCACGCACGAAACTGGCGAAGCTTCAATTTCCCTCAATGGCCAGTAGACACTACTGTCGAGAACACTTGTGAAACCTTGTTACTGCTCTCGATGCAGGCGAAGAATATCGCTGCAGTTCCTTTCGTTTGGTTCTGGCCGGCTGGCGCTGAAGCCTGCGTGAGTATGACCCACGATGTAGAGTGTCAAACCGGGCTCGACTCATGCGATGAATTGTTGGCCCTGGATGATTCTTATGGAATGAAAGCGTCGTTTCAGATCGTGCCCGAGGAGCGCTATCATGTGTCCCCGGACCTGAGCCTGATTGCGACAATGCGTGACCGAGGATTCGAGGTCGGCATACAAGACTTAAATCATGATGGCCGTTTGTTCGACAATCGAGAGGAGTTTCTCCGCCGAGCAGCCCTTATTAACGGCTACTTACGGGAGTACAACGCCAGGGGATTTCGCGCCGCTGTGCTATACAGAAGACCGGAGTGGCTTGAGAGCCTCGAGGCTTCATACGATATGTCCATGCCAAACGTCGCTCCTCTCGATCCCCAACGTGGCGGCTGCTGCACCGTTATGCCATATTTCATCGGAAACATTCTGGAAATTCCTGTCACCACGACCCAGGACTACACGCTGCTACATGTCCTAAATCAGCCTTCGATCGAATTGTGGAAAACACAAATTCAATTGATTCTGAAGAAGAATGGCTTGGCCAGCTTCATCATCCACCCGGATTACATCCTCGAGCAGGAGAGCAGGTCCGTCTACGAAGAGCTCTTGAAATACCTGAGGGAATTACGCTCAAGAGCTAACCTCTGGTTCGCGCTTTCCAGTGAGATTGACAGCTGGTGGCGCACTCGCAGCCAGTTGCGCGTGGAAAGACATGGAAAATCATGGCGAATTACAGGAGAAGGAGCGGAACAAGCGACTTTAGCCTATGCTAAGAATGTAGACGGACAGTTGGTCTATCAAATGGCGGGGAGAACCGCCACGGTTCAGTAGCTCTGCGCCTTTTTGGTTCCATATGATTTTTCGAGAAACCAGACTGCCTGGCGTTTTTGAGATAAACCTTGAGCCTTCAAACGATAGCCGAGGGTTTTTCGCACGCAGCTGGTGTCAGAAGGAGTTTGAAGATCAAGCGCTGGACATCAGAGTAGCGCAGTGCAATATCTCGTTCAACATTCGAAGCGGAACCTTGCGCGGCATGCATTATCAGGCTGCTCCCAAGGCTGAGGCAAAGTTGGTTCGCTGCACTTCAGGGTCGATTTACGACGTGGTCATTGATCTGCGCCCAGAGTCACCCACGTTTAAGAACTGGATCGCAGCCGTCTTAACTCCAGATGCGCACAACATGATGTATGTCCCTGGAGGCTGTGCGCACGGGTTTCTAACACTCGCAGACAATTCGGAAGTCTTTTATCAGATGTCAGAGTTCTACTCACCAGACGCCGCCCGTGGAGTACGCTGGGACGATCCCGCCTTCCAGATCATGTGGCCGAGTAGCGTCCAGGTAATCTCCGAGCGTGACCGAACATACCCCGATTTTGAGCCCGTGCGATGTGCTTACTGAAACAGTTCGATCAGAGGGACCTGACAAAGATAGGGCGAGAATTGCATCGCTTCGCGTCCGATCTTTACCCCATCTGCCGAAGCATTACAGGAAATGGTGTCCGGCAGACATTGTGTGCATTGCGGAAGCGAGTGCCCCTTCAAATTTCTGAGGTGCCATCTGGAACCGCTGTCTTCGACTGGAACGTTCCCAAGGAATGGAACATACGAGATGCGTATATAAAGGATATTCACGGGCGGCGGGTTGTCGATTTTCAAAAGAACAACTTGCATGTGGTCAATTACAGCGTTCCTCTTACCAAGAGGATGCCGCTTACCGATCTGCGTTCGCATTTGTTCACGATCCCAGAACATCCCGACTGGATTCCGTATCGTACTTCTTACTACAACGAAACCTGGGGATTCTGCCTGAGCCATAACCAGCTGCGGCAAATGGAAGATGGCGAATATGAGGTGTGTATCGATTCGACTTTGGCTGACGGCCACTTAACGTATGGCGAGTTCTATTTGCCTGGGGAACTGACCGATGAGGTTTTGATCTCGTGCCACATCTGCCATCCGTCTTTAGCCAACGATAATCTGTCTGGATTGGGCGTAGCTACAGCGCTAGCGGAACTGCTATCCAACCAGGAACTGCGGTATTCGTATCGATTCCTATTTATTCCAGGGACGATTGGAGCCATCACTTGGCTGGCCCGAAATCGGGCAGACACGGCGCGCATTCGCCATGGACTAGTGTTGACGGGTATCGGCAATGAGAGCAGCTTCCATTACAAGAAGAGCCGTTTAGGATTCGCTGAGATCGATCATTGTGTCGCGCATGTGCTGCAACACGAAGTGGAATCTTATGAAATTCTGGATTTCTCGCCCTACGGCTATGACGAACGACAGTATTGTTCTCCGGGATTCAATCTACCCGTCGGCTGCTTGATGCGGAGCGTGTGGGGAACTTTTCCGGAATATCACACCTCGGCAGACAATCTGACATTTATCACGCCCAAACGTCTCGCCGAATCTCTTCGTGTTTGCGTTGCGGTCGTCGATTCATTGGAGAACAACCGGCGATACCGGAACCTGAGTCCTTATTGTGAACCCCAGTTGGGCAAGCGTAATCTCTATCGTCCCATGGGTGGCGCGGACATCGGCCCGGAGATTAATGCGCGTTTGTGGGTGCTCAATCTTTCAGATGGTGACCATTCGCTGCTTGAGATCGCCGAACGCTCCAAATTGCCATTTTCGATGATTAGCAACGCTGCAGACGCTCTGCGGGACGGCGGTCTATTAGAACTGGTTCCCGACGAGGGCCGCGCTCGTGGTCAACGTCGAGTGATTACGGGTAACCGCCCCGCGATTACTTCGGTCCCATGACACGAACGGGCCATTCCGGCCGTTTGGGCATCGTGTAAGAATTGCATTGACAACAGCTACCGCGTCGACAGAGTTTTGTTCCCCCATTTAACGCTTCGCAATCGTCTCGCTTTCCTTTTACCGACGTAAAAATAGATTGGAGTGGTATGAGAGTACTTTTGACCGGTCATAAGGGGTATATCGGCGCAGTGGCTGGCCCGCTTCTTCGGGCGGCTGGCCATGAAGTGGTGGGGTTGGACTCCGACCTGTTTTCGGGCTGCGACTTTGGGCCACCAGCGCCCGAATTCGCCGAGATCCGTAAAGACATTCGTGACCTTTCAAAGAAAGATCTTGAAGGTTTTGATGCGGTTGTGCATCTCGCTGCACTATCCAATGATCCCCTAGGGAATCTTAGCGGGGACCTGACGTATGACATTAATCACAAGGCATCCGTTCGTTTGGCGGAACTCGCAAAAGCTGCCGGAGTGAGCCGTTTTGTCTTCTCGTCATCGTGCAGTACGTACGGAGCGGGCGGCGACAGCTTTCGTGACGAAACAGCAGCTCTAAATCCGGTGACACCGTATGGCGAGTCCAAGGTTCTGGTCGAACGAGACATCGCGCCCTTGGCGGATGAGCATTTCACTCCAACGTACATGCGCAATGCAACTGCTTATGGAGTATCTCCGCGCTTGCGGCTGGATATCGTCTTGAATGATTTTGTTGCCTCGGCATTTACCACGGGCCGCGTTTACATCAAGAGTGATGGCACCCCTTGGCGTCCCATCGTACATATTCGTGACATCATTTCCGCGATGATCGCTGTCCTCGATACCCCCCGGGAAGCAGTGCACAACCAGACGTTCAATGTAGGTGACACGAAAGAAAATTACCGCATCCGCGAACTGGCTGACATTGTTGCGGAGGTCGTTCCGGGATGCCGTGTGGAGTATGCTCCCGACGGCGGACCCGACAAGCGTTGCTACCGCGTAAATTGCGACAAAATTCAGCGCGTGTTGCCTGGCTTCCATTTGCAATGGACGGCTCGAAAAGGCGCCCAGGAACTCTATGACGCGTACCGCAAGGTGGGATTGACGGCGGAAGATGTCGAAGGCGGACGCTATGTTCGTATCAGCCACATTCAACGTTCGCAAAAAGAGGGGCGATTGGATGCTGCCCTCCGTTGCGTGAAGCAGCCCGTAGAAGCCGTGAGTGCCTAAATCCGAACTGCCTCCTAAAAGGACACAACACCGATGGCTACAGTAGCACTTCCTTCGAAGTTAGAAGAGAAACTAGCAACCGCTCACTGCCGTTTTTGCGGGGCGGGCCTGCAACGAACGTTTGTGGATCTCGGGTTATCTCCTCTCTGCGAGACGTATCCCGCAGCTGCCGACTTCTCTCGCGGTGAAGTCTATTATCCGCTGCATGTTTACGTGTGTGATAACTGCTTTCTGGTGCAGTTAGAGGAGTACGAGAGCGCAGAAAGTATTTTTAGCGACTACGCGTATTTCTCTTCTTATTCCGACTCCTGGCTCAAGCATTGCGAGCACTACTGCAACAAGATGACAAGCCGTCTGGGTTTGAATGAGAACAGCTTCGTTGTTGAGGTCGCTAGCAATGACGGATATCTCCTGCAGTATTTTGTACGGGAGGGCGTCCCGGTGTTGGGCATAGAGCCGGCTGCCAACGTCGCCAAAGTCGCTGTCGAAAGAGGGGTTCCCAGCCTGGTGCGTTTCTTTGGTACAGAGCTAGCCAAAGAGTTGGCGGCAGAAGGTCGTTGCGCGGATTTGGTCCTCGGCAACAATGTTCTGGCGCAGGTTCCGGATTTGAACGATTTTGTTGAGGGACTGAAAATCACGCTGAAGCCGGAAGGGGTTCTGACCCTGGAATTTCCGCACTTGCTGAAGCTGATCGAGCTCAACGAATTCGACACGATTTATCATGAGCACTTTTCTTACTTCTCCATGGTGACGACGATACGCATTATGGAGGCGCACGGGCTCAGAGTTTTCGACGTCGAAGAATTGAAATCGCATGGCGGCTCGTTGCGTGTATACGCCTGCCGCACCGAGTGCACGCTCCACGCTTTGCAGCCGAGTGTGGCAAAGGTACTCGCCGATGAAGCGCAAGCCGGCCTGACCTCGCCGAAAGGATACGAGACCTTCGCACGTCAGGTCAGAGACACCAAATTTGCGTTGGTTGAATTCCTGTTGGAGGCTGCGAAATCGGGGAAGTCTGTCGCCGGGTACGGGGCGCCTGGGAAAAGTGCCACGTTGTTGCACTACTGCGGAATTGGAAACGACTTGATCGAATACACGGTCGACCGCAGTCCTTACAAACAGGGGCGGTTCTTGCCAGGCAATCACATTCCAATCTCTCACCCGGATCGCATCCGTGAAGCTCGGCCAGATTATGTGGTGATCCTGCCATGGAATCTGAAGGACGAAATCATGGAGCAATTGCGGTACGTACGGGAGTGGGGCGGGCGCTTCGTTGTGCCCATTCCCAAAGTAGCGATCTATTAGGCAGGAGGTATGCGATGAAGGTTGTCCTTTTCTGTGGAGGGGCCGGCATGCGGCTCCGGGGCTACGCTGATGATGTCCCTAAACCGATGGTGCAAATCGGAACGCGTCCGATCCTGTGGCATCTGATGAAGTACTACGCTCATTTTGGCCACAAGGACTTCATCCTCTGTCTCGGGCACAAGGGTAACTGCATCAAGGATTATTTCCTGCATTACGACGAATCTGTTTCGAACAATTTCGTCTGGTCGCAGGGTGGGAAGAACATCCAGTTTCTCAATCGGGATATCGACGATTGGACAATCACCTTCGTAGAGACCGGTGCCAATTCCAATATCGGTCAACGTCTCAAGGCAGTTGAACCTTACTTGCACGGCGAAGACGTTTTTCTCGCAAACTACGGCGACGGATTGAGCGACGTCCCGCTTCCGGACATGCTCGATATCTTTCACAGGAGTTCGGCCGTCGCTTCTTTGCTTCTGGTGCAGCCCACTGCGAGTTTCGATCTCGTGCAGGCGGGCCCCGGAGGATTCGTCGAGGAGGTTTGTCCATTGACACAGACGAACATTTGGATCAACGGCGGATTCTTCGTCATGCGCCGTGAGATTTTTGACCATATTCTGCCAGGCGAGGAACTCGTTCGCGAACCGTTCCAGCGCCTTATTAGTAAACAGGCCCTCTTGTCTTACAAGTACACCGGGTTCTGGCAATGCATGGACACCTTCAAAGACAAACAAAGGCTGGAGGAATTGAACCTCGCTACTGCCCCATGGAAAGTCTGGAATGGTGGCGGTCATCAGACATCGAAGCATTTGGAAATGGTCGCACCTGGCGCATGATGAAATTGAACTTCGATGTGGACTCAAAAAAGAGCCTTGAAGTCCTGTGTTTGGGTTGTCATTCCGATGACATAGAAATCGGGTGCGGAGGCTCGATTCTTCGGTTGACCGCGCAATATCCGAATTGCATGTTTCATTGGGTCGTTTTCAACGCAATTGGAAAGCGCGAAGAAGAAGCTCGACATGGAGCTGAAGTCTTCGCCGGCGCTCATGTAAAGACGTTCTTGGTAAAGACGTTCGAGGATGGGCTTATGCCATACGTGGGGGCCGATGTGAAGGCCGTCTTCGAACAAGAGCTAAAAAAGATCAATCCCGATGTGATTTTCACTCACAACGGCAAAGATGCACACCAGGATCACCGCTTGATTTCAGAGCTAACGTGGAATACGTTCAGAAACCATTTCATCCTGGAGTACGAGATTCCTAAGTACGACGGTGACATGGGACGGCCGAGCGTATTTGTGCCACTGGCGGAGGAAATCTGCCAGAAGAAGATATATCAATTGATGGCGACATTTCGTTCTCAGAGCAATAAGCGGTGGTTTCAGCCAGAAACGTTTCGTTCGTTGATGCGGTTACGCGGGATGGAGTGCAATGCACCAAGCGGCTACGCAGAAGCTTTCTATTGTCGAAAGCTGGTCTTGTAATGTGCTTGCCATAATTTCAATTGCTGTGATAGGAGCGGGTATTAAGGCGAAAGGATATGGCCCGTTGGAGTTACTGCCCAATAGCCGTACATACGTTCCTGGTTAAAGACGTAGCGACAACGGTTGACGGTGCTCGTCCGTGCTCGTCCACACTTGAAGGAAAGCCAATAGAGGTCCCCACATGAATATCTACATCGATTCGAAGATGAGTGATGATGACCGCAGGCAGAAGCTATATCAGGGATCCCTCGTGGCTCATGCCCCGACTCCCAGTGCTTTGAAACTCTGTCGATTGGCGCAGGAGTTAATTGAAGACGCTTTTCCGGTACAAAATCCTCTTAAAATACAGGACTCCTTGCCGGCTGAGAAGTGCGCTGAGATTCTTGGTCGCTTGAAACCTCATTTCATTCATCATCCTCAGGCAAAGGAATATCTACGCGGGATGTTAAGCGAGCTGGGTTGTGATCTCGAGAAGACATATTTCGACGTCCCTCGAATGCGCACCGCGTTTCCCAGTGACTATCTGAAGGCCGGCATAGCGTACGCTTTTCATCCTCATCGGGATACGTGGTATTCCGCCCCATTTTGCCAAATCAACTGGTGGATGCCTATCTACGAGATCAACTCCGAAAACTGCATGGCCATCCATCCGTTCTACTGGGATCACCCCGTCCGAAACGGCTCCGCAAGTTACAATTACTACAAGTGGAATTTAGAGAGTCGACAGAATGCGGTGAAGCACGTGAAAGAAGATACACGCGTGCAACCTCGACCCGAGGAACCGATGGAACTGGACCCACAGGTTCGCTTGGTTTGCGACATTGGCGGAGCGTACCAATTTTCGGCGGCTCAAATGCACTCCACGGTCCCAAATACTTCGGGCCTGACCCGTTACAGCATCGATTTCCGGACTGTGCATTTGGATGATGTGCTAGGTCGCCGCGGCGCGCCGAATATAGATTCGGCTTGCAGTGGAACCACACTGGCCGATTACCTGAGAGCAAGCGATCTTTCCCACCTTCCGCAGGAAGCAATTGCTTTATATTTAGACGGGACGGAAAGCGAGTACCCACTTTACAGGTCGACGACCGAGCGCGTCGAAAGCGCGATCTCCACCAGGTAATCCGGTGGCTCTTGGTCAGCGATTGTGCCCAGGTAAGTGGAGTTCCAAGAGAATAGCCGCGTTCGAGTGGGATGAATTATGAGGAAAGAGGCCATTCTGTTCTTGACTGTATGGGCGTGCTTGCCCCTTTGTGCGCAAAAAGTTCACAAAAGAGAATCGCGTACTCCGGAAGAGACCCGAACGGCATCCGATGCGCGCAGCTTTATGGAATTGTTCACTAAACTGGAGAACGGGGTCACATTAGCGGTTCAAGAGAAGAATGCATCGGAATTGGATCGAGTTTTAGCTCCCGAGTTTGTAGTACGCAGCGGCGCAAATCCTGAGAACCCGATTTTACGAGTAGACTGGATTCGACAGGTAAAAAGTTGGAGCCTTCGATCCTATGATCTACATACATTCGCAATCCGGGCGTTTGCGACCGAGGCAATTGTGAGTTATGTGCAAAGTCAGCGCGCTCTGTTCGATGGTCAGGATCGGAGTGGCGAGTATTTCATCGTGGACCTTTGGGTTGTTAACCATGGTGATTGGCAACTCGCTGCTCGGTACATTTCACCGATAGGTATGCGATCGAAAGCTAATTGAAGCGCGGTTCTAGACGTCCCGTGGATAATCGCGAGGACGAATTCTGTAAAGTCCCTCCCCCTCCCAGGAAATCCCGACAGCGGTTGCTCTCGTGCCTTTTCGCTCAATTTCAGTACTAATTGACCCTCTGTGGTGAAGGAAAACAACATGCGTCAGATCGTGAAGCAAGCGGGTATTACGTTAGCCGCTCTTTGCTGGCTATTGGTCTCCAGTGTCGCCTTTGGCCAAGTGTCTGTCCTTACTCAGGGCTATGACAACGCGCGCGATGGACTGAACGCGAATGAAACAACACTGACTGCGAGTTCCGTCACCGTGGGCAATTTCGGAAAGATGTTTAACTTGCCGGTTGACGGCTATGTGTACGCTCAACCCCTGTACATGCCCGGCGTGACTATCCCTAATGGTGGTGGCACCCATAATTTGGTTTTTGTTGCAACGGAGCATGGCAGCCTTTATGCCTACGATGCAGATGGCTTGCAATCGCAGCCGATTTGGCGAGTGAGCCTCGTCGGTTTGGGATGTCCCACCGGTTTCACGTGTACATCCGTTCCCGCCAGTGCAAACGGGAACACAACGGATCTGCTTCCGGAGATTAGTATCACGAGCACACCAGTTATTGATTCCTCCACAGGGACCATCTACGCAGTTGCCAAGAGTAAAGAAGTGAAGGGGGGTACAACCAACTATACCTATCGACTTCATGTTTTGGACGTGACCACCGGTCTCGAACGCACAGGCTCCCCGGTGGCGATTTCAGGCAGCGTTTCGGGCGTGACTTTCAGCCCGCTTTTCAGCTTGCAGCGACCTGGGTTAGCGTTAGCGGGAAACACTATTTTCATAGCATTCGGCTCCTGGGGAGATGACCAGTCATGGTATGGATGGGTCTTTGGGTATGACAAAACCTCACTGGGGCAAGTGTCTATTCTTAATACTACTCCGACGGGTACGCAGGGACAGGGCGGAATTTGGATGCATGGCTCAGCTCCGGGTGTGGACGCGAATGGCTATTTGTACCTAACTACCGGCAACGGCGCATTTAATGGCACGAGCAATTACGGAGATTCATTGCTGAAGCTGGCAACTCCGGGACTGAGCGTATTTGATTATTTCACGCCATTCAATCAGCAGACCTTCGATTCGGTTGATCTCGATCTTGCGTCAGGCGGCGTTACGTTGCTTCCTGATAGCGCTGGAACCGCCCAGCATCCGCACATTGCTATTGCTTGCGGCAAGAACGGCACCGTCTACGTTCTCGACCGGGACAATCTTGGACATTTCAATTCCACAAGTGACAGTCAGGTCATTCAGGAACTCCCTGTACTTATCGGAGGCACCCAGTGGGATGGTTCTTCGTACATCGAAAACTGCTTTTCGACGGGGTCATACTGGCAGGGCAACATATACTTCGTTGGCATCACCGATGCGGTGAAGAGGTTCACCTTCAACAACGGCCAGATGTCGACTTCTGCAGCGTCACAAACGGCTGCTACGTATGCATTCCCAGGCGCAACTCCGGTTATTTCGGCCAACGGTTCGACAAACGGAATTCTCTGGGCTGTTGAGAATGCTGGCACTCAGGGATCAGATCGAGCTGGGACTGCGGTGTTGCATGCTTACGACGCCATTACTCTCGGCGAGCTTTATAACACTACGCAAGCTAGCGGTGATGCGGTCGGGCCTTATGTGAAGTTCGCCGTACCGACAGTCGCCAACGGTAAGGTCTATGTTGGCACCCAAAACTCTGTTGCGGCCTACGGATTGA
This sequence comes from Candidatus Sulfotelmatobacter sp., assembly GCA_035946775.1. Classification (GTDB taxonomy): domain Bacteria; phylum Acidobacteriota; class Terriglobia; order Terriglobales; family Acidobacteriaceae; genus Sulfotelmatobacter. The sequence continues at coordinate 81,372 of DASYZA010000144.1, forward strand.
TCAGCTCTCTCCCCCAGGCACCCGCTCCCAGTTTCAGTCCCCCGGGGGGCACATACGCTACGGCACAGTTGGTGACCATCAGCGATACGCTCTCTTCTGGCTCCTCGACGATTTACTACACGGTGGACGGCAGTATGCCTACCACTGCCTCCTCTGTTTACAACGGGCCGTTGTCCATCAGTGCTAACACGGTTCTGCGAGCGATTGTGGCGGCGTCCGGTTACAGCGCCAGTCCTGTTACAAGCGCGACGTATGAAATAGGAGGGCCGGGCTACGTTTTTGTTCAAGGCAACTACTCTGATCCTCAGGCATCACTGTCCTCGCTAGCTGTTGCTTATCCGAATGCTCAGATTCAAGGCGACCTGAACGTTGTGATCGTTGGCTGGAACGATAGCACTGCCGCGGTCGCTGCGGGAGGTGTTACCGATACAGACGGAAATGTCTACGCCCTTGCAGCAGGCCCAACGGTACAAAGTGGAACCGCGACGCAGGCCATCTACTACGCGAAAAATATAGTCGGCGGCGGAACGAACTCTGTGACCGTGCAGTTCACCAGTGCCGCAACACATCCCGACATTCGAATTCTGGAGTACGGAGGAATCGATCCGAGTAGTCCTGCTGATGGTTCAGGTGGTGCAGTCGGCAGCAGCAGCAGCAGCACCGTTTCTATCACGACAACCAATGCAGTTGATTTGATTGTGGGCGGCAATCTGGTTCAAACGACCACAACCGCCGCAGGCACCGGTTTTACCAGCCGGATGATCACAAATCCTGATGGCGATATCGCAGAGGATCGACTCGTGTCGTCTCCAGGTACGTCTACCGCCGCCGCAACATTGAGCCCCAGCGGAGCTTGGATAATGCAAGCGGCAGCTTTCAAAACCGCGGCTGCTTCCAATGGGGCGCCTACGGTGTCCAGTATTTCGCCAAATTCCGGAAGCATGGCAGGCGGGACAGCGGTGACGATCACGGGGACGAACTTCGCCGCGGGCGCGACGGTGACGTTCGGGGGCACGGCGGCCACGGGTGTGACGGTGGTGAACAGCACGACGATCACAGCGACGACTCCAGCCCATGCGGCGGGAGCAGTGACGGTGGCGGTCACGGTGAACGGTCAGACGGGAAGTCTGACCAGTGGGTACAGCTACATCGCACCGCCGACGGTGACTAGTGTGAGTCCGAGCAGCGGTTCGACGGCGGGCGGGACGGCGGTGACGATCACAGGAACGAACTTCGCCACGGGCGCAACGGTGACCTTTGGTGGGGTAGCGGCGACCAACGTGGTGGTGAGCAACAGCACGACGATCACGGCCACGACTCCGGCGGGAACCGCAGGCGCGGTGACGGTAACGGTTACGAATCCGGGAGCTCTGGCTGGAAGTTTGACGAGCGGATTTACCTATGTGGTGGTGCCGACGGTGACTAGTGTAAGTCCCAACAGCGGTACGACGGCGGGCGGAACGGCGGTGACGATCACGGGGACGAACTTCGCCGCGGGCGCGACGGTGACGTTCGGGGGCACGGCGGCCACGGGTGTGACGGTGGTGAACAGCACGACGATCACAGCGACGACACCGGCCCATGCGGCGGGAGCGGTGGCAGTGGCCGTTACGGTGAATGGGCAGACAGGAAGTCTGGCCAACGGCTTCACTTATAACGGAACTGTGGCCATCAGCTTCGCGCAGGTGGCGGCGGCGACACCACAAGCACCTACGGCAACGGTTTCTGTGACCTACCCAGCGGCACAGACGGCAGGAAACCTGAACGTGGTGGTTGTGGGATGGAACGATACGACATCGACGGTGCAGTCGGTCAAAGACAGTGCGGGGAACACTTACAGTGTGGCGATTGGACCGACGAGCGGGACGGGATTGCGGCAGTCGATTTACTATGCAGCCAATATCGTAGGTGGTTCGAACACGGTGACGGTGACGTTCAATCAGGCGGCGGCATATCCGGATATAAGGATCCTGGAGTACCGGGGAGTGACGACGCTGGATGTGACGGCGGGAGCGAGCGGGACGGCAACCGCGGCCAGTAGTGGCCCGGCGACCACGACCGTAGCTAACGAGTTGATTTTCGGAGCCAATACGGTAGCGACGGGGAATGCGGCGGCGGGGAGCGGGTTCACCTCGCGGATTATAACGACGCCGGACAGCGATCTGGCGGAAGACAAGATGGTGACGACGGCAGGGAGTAACACTGCGACGGCGACATTGAGTTCCGCGGGGCCGTGGGTGATGCAGATGGTCACATTCTCGGCGGTATCGGGACCGATACCGACGGTGACGGGTGTGAGTCCGAATAGCGGGACGACGGCGGGTGGGACGGCGGTGACGGTCACAGGAACGAACTTTGTGAGCGGGGCGACGGTGACGTTCGGATCGGCGGCGGCCACGGCTGTGACGGTAGTGAACAGCACGACGATCACGGCGACGAGTCCGGCGGGCAGTGCAGGAGCGGTAACGGTAGCGGTGACTAATCCTGGGGGGCAGAGTGGAAGCCTGGCCAGTGCTTATACGTACGTAGCGCCGCCGACAGTGACGAGTGTAAGCCCGAATAGCGGAGCGACGGCGGGCGGGACAGCTGTGACGATCACGGGAACGAACTTCGCCACGGGCGCGACGGTGACGTTCGGGAGCACGGCAGCGACAAACGTAGTGGTGAGCAACAGCACGACGATTACGGCGACGACTCCGGGAGGAACCGCGGGCGCAGTGACGGTGGTGGTGACCAATGCCAACGGACTGAGTGGGAATCTGGCCAACGGATTCACGTATGTAGCGCCGCCAACAGTGACGAGTGTGAGTCCGAATAACGGTTCGACGGCGGGCGGGACGGCGGTGACGATCACGGGCACGAACTTCGCCGCGGGAGCGACGGTGACGTTCGGGGGCACGGCGGCCACGGGTGTGACGGTGGTGAACAGCACGACGATCACAGCCACGACGCCTACGGGAACCGCGGGAGCGGTGACGATAGCGGTCACGGTCAGCGGGCAGAGTGGAAGTCTGACGAGCGGATTTACGTATGTGGTGGTGCCGACGGTGACGAGTGTGTCTCCGAATAACGGCGGGACGGCAGGCGGGACGGCGGTGACGATCACGGGAACGAACTTCGCCACGGGGGCGACGGTGACGTTCGGGGGCACGGCGGCCACGGGTGTGACGGTGGTGAACAGCACGACGATCACAGCGACAACGCCGGCAGGAACCGCGGGAGCGGTGACGGTAGCGGTCACGGTGAACGGACAGACGGGAAGTCTGACGAATGGGTACAGCTACGTAGCGCCGCCGACGGTGACTAGTGTGAGCCCGAGCAGCGGTTCGACGGCGGGCGGGACGGCGGTGACGATCACGGGAACGAACTTCGCCACGGGTGCGACGGTGACATTCGGCGGGACGGTGGCCACGGGTGTGACGGTGGTGAATAGCACGACGATTACGGCGACGACTCCGGCGGGAACCGCAGGTGCGGTGACCGTGACGGTGACCAATCCGGGAGCATTGGCAGGAAGTCTGAGCAATGGCTACACCTACGTGCTGGTGCCGACGGTGATCAGTGTGAGCCCGAACAATGGGACAACGGCAGGCGGGACAGCGGTGACGATCACGGGGACGAACTTCGCCGCGGGCGCGACGGTGACGTTCGGGGGCACGGCGGCCACGGGTGTAACGGTGGTGAACAGCACGACGATCACAGCGACGACTCCAGCCCATGCGGCGGGAGCAGTGACCGTGGCAGTCACAGTGAACGCTCAGACGGGAAGTCTGACGAATGGGTACAGCTACGTAGCGCCGCCGACGGTGACGGGTGTGAATCCGAGCAGCGGAGCGACGGCAGGCGGGACAGCGGTGACGATCACAGGGACGAACTTCGCCACGGGAGCGACGGTGACGTTCGGAGGTACAGCGGCCACGGGTGTGACGGTGGTGAATAGCACGACGATTACGGCCATGACGCCGACGGGAACCGCGGGTCCTGTGACGGTAGCAGTCACGGTGAGCGGACAGACGGGAAGTCTGACGAGCGGATTTACCTACACTGCAAACGTGCCCAGCGCTCCGGGAGGTTTGACTGCTGGCGCAGGTGCGGGCCCAGTCGTCACGGCAGATCAAGGCTACATTAATTCCAACTTCCAAACGACCCACACAACCGGGACTTTCGACAGTACTGGTGGCGATCTCTTGGTATTGTGCGCGTCCTCGCACTTCAGCGAGGTCTTCACTCCCAGCGACAGTTTTGGGAATACGTGGATTCCTCTCGGTGGTCCAACCAGCACCGCAACCGGTTACGATCTTCGCACGCAAATCTGGTATGCCCCGAATCCGATAGTTGGTCCGGGCCATACGGTTACCATGAATCTCTCCCAGAGCATGTCTCTCGTCATGTCCGTCTTTGTGGTGAAGGGTTCCAATACTTCATCACCGATCGACGCGATCTCACTGATCGGGAGCGACAACGGAAGTCAGAGCACGAGCGTTGTCAGCCCCAGCGTGACGATTTCTAGCGCCAACGATTTGCTGATCGGCTTCACGAAAGTCTCCGCAGGCGCCAATTTCACGGCCGGAAGCGGCTTCACACAACAGGCTGCAGCATCGTCTAATTTCCTCGATGCCGAGAGCGGCCCGGCAGCAACTCCGGGAACGTATTCAGCAACATTCACAATCGACTCGCCGCAGACTTGGCAGGCTGCAGTTGTGGCGGTAGCAAACAATCCAGACCAAACGAGCCTCTCGTGGACTGCCTCGACCGAGGCGGGCGGCACAATCAGCAACTATATGGTCGAGCGATGCCAAGGCAGTAGCTGCAGCAACTTTGTCCAGATTGGCACCACGACAACCACGTCGTACAACGACAGCGGACTTTCAGCCTCGACGAGCTACAGCTATCGCGTCCGGGCTCAGGACACGAGCGGTATCACAGGCGCTTATTCGTCTGTAGCGAATGTCACGACGCCTGCTGCAACACCCTCCTTACCTGGCAATCTGACGGCGGCATCGCCCTCAAGTACGGAGATCGATGCCTCATGGATGCCCTCCACAGAGACGGGGGGCATGATCGGGAATTACCTAGTGGAACGCTGCCTCGGGGCCCCATGTTCCAACTTTGCACAAGTCGGCACCTCCGCAACCACTACCTACAAGGACACTGGCGTAACGAACGGAAATACGTACAGCTATCGAGTGCGATCCTCGGATGCAGCGTCGAACCTCGGCCCGTATTCCAATGTTGCTACTGCTACGGCGGCAACTCCGGATTCACAAGCGCCGACGGCTCCGAGTAACCTGACGGCGTCTGCCGCCAGCTCCAGCCAGATCAGCCTGAGTTGGACAGCTTCAACCGACAACGTCGGTGTGGCAGGGTACTACATCGAGCGTTGCCAAGGAGCCGGCTGTAACCTGTTCTTCCGCATCGCGGTCGCGACAGGCACGACCTACAATGACACTGGATTAGCGTCCGGTACCACGTATGTGTACAGAGTCCGCGCCGCCGATGCGGCCGGCAACTTTAGCCCATACTCGAATGTGATCAGTGCCGCGACGCAGGCAGCCGGATCGCCCAACTTCTCAGTGTCGGCTTCGCCAGCTACTGCCTCTGCTGTGCCGGGTGGTCAAGCGACGACCACCATTACCACCACGCCCGCGAACGGATTTAGTAACTCGATCACTTTGTCCGCTACCGGTGTGCCTTCGGGTGTTACAGTGAGCTTCAATCCGGGCACTATTCCTGCTCCGGGTTCAGGTAGCTCGATCATGACGATGACTGCGGCATCGGGTACTGCCGTGGGAAATTACCCGATCACTGTGGTCGCGAATGGTGCGGGAATTCAGCAAACCACGGCCGTGACACTTGCCATTACCAATCACTTAATCAACTACGTGCAAAGCAATTACGCTGACCCCCAGGCGCCTCAGACCACGGTGGGTGTCGCGTATACGGCTGCGCAGGTAGCGGGTGACCTCAACGTGGTTGTCGTCGGCTGGAATGACAGCACCGCGACGGTGAAGAGCGTGACCGACACAGCGGGTAACGCCTATACACTTGCGGTAGGACCGACCGTCATCAACGGAGTCGAATCCCAGTCCATCTACTACGCGAAGAATATTGCTGCTGCGGCCGGGGGAGCAAACACCGTTACGGTGACATTCTCGACTGCAGCTGCGTTCCCTGACATCCGCGTTCTGGAGTACGGCGGGGCCGATCCCGTGAATCCGATTGATGTCACCGCCGCCACCAGTGGCAATAGCACGACCACAAGCAGCCCAGCGGTGAGTACGACCAATGCGACCGACCTGTTGTTTGGAGCTAATTTAGTCCAAACTGGAACGACTGGTCCGGGTAGCGGGTTCACCAGTCGAATGATCACGGCCCCGGACGCCGATATTGCGGAAGACGAATGGGTTGCCGCACTGGGAAGCTACAGCGCAACGGCGCCTGTCAGTCCATCTGGAGCGTGGATCATGCAAATGGTTGCGTTTCGCGCAAAGTAATCTGCCGGTGAGTTGGTCAGGCTTGAAAGGCGGATTCAGTCCGGGATGGCTCGGTTCCAGTTGCAGGTGCGATGTGCTGAGACTTGCGGAGCCGTCTCCGCCAGTGCTAGCAGCGATATCCAGAATTGCCACTGAACGATTGCTCCACGTCACGGGACTGATCTGCGCGCGACGTCCGCGCCCTGGTTCGCCTGAGTCGCGTCTGCCTGTTTATTTTCGCTCGTCATTCGCTTTGACGGGAGGCGACTCAACACACAAACTGATTGGAAGCTTCCGAAAAGGCTTTAGCCGGAGTATATGAAAAAAACTGTTTTGCGTCGATGGTAAAGCACTTAGAAGAGGAAGCCAGCTGCTAATTTGACGCTCTACCCTCCTTCATCCCCTAGCAATAAAGTGTGAGGCTTGTGATTGGAATCACAGACTTTATGAGACATGAGATCGTAGCATTCGTTTCGTAGAGTCTCCCCCTTTAACGGTTTCGATTTTTTGAAACTCCTTACTGCCGTACAGGCCAAACAACAACAATGACAAGCAGCTCTAGGTGCGGGACTATCCCGCGGGATCGGCTCCTCTGGATGTACGGGCGGATGGTCCTGATCCGCGAGTTTGAGGAAACCCTGCGTCAACTGGTCAGTAGGGGCGTTCCAACGGGCCCGGTTCACTATTACGTCGGACAGGAAGCGGTCGCCGTCGGTGTTTGTGCTGCGCTAGAAGCCACGGATTGGATCGCGTCTACCCATCGCGGACATGGGCACGCGATCGCCAAAGGAGCCGACGTGCTCCGGATGACGGCAGAACTGTATGGCAAGAGCACCGGAACCAATCACGGGAAGGGCGGCTCGATGCATATCACCGACACTGGTACCGGAATGCTGGGCGTCAATCCAGTGGTCGGAATCGGAGTGACGCACGCGGTCGGCGCAGCACTCTCGGCCAACGTGAGAGGCACCTTACAAGTAGCCGCCGCATTTTTCGGTGACGGAGCGTCCAGCCAAGGCGCCGTGCATGAGGCCATGAATCTGGCCGCCATCTGGTCACTACCAGTCATATTCGTGTGCGAGAACAATCGATACGCCGACGCCACTCCAGTCGAATACGCAGTGTCGGCCAAGAATATTGCCGATCGCGCTGCTGCCTACAACATGCCCGGCGTGGTCGTGGACGGTCAGGATGTGATCAGCGTCTATTTTGCTGCAAGAGCTGCGGTCGACCGGGCACGTGCTGGAGACGGCCCAAGTCTTCTCGAGTGCAAGACCTATCGCTACTACGGTCATCACCAAAGCGATGATCCGTTGCGTTATCGCACTGCTCGGGAAGAGGAATCGGCAAAACAACTTGACTGCATCAAGCGCTTCCGTGAACAAGTACTCGCGCAACAGATTTTTGGAGCTGAAGAATTGGATGCCATGGTTTTGTACTGCCGCCAGGTGTTGGACGACGCGGTTAAATTCGCGACTGAGAGTCCCGTACCGGAGCCATCTGAACTGTACACCGATGTTTATGTAACGGCGAATTCATGACACCACAGACGTCAAGCGCAGTTCGAGAATTATCCTTTAGCCAGGCGATTAACGAAGCGATTCGCCTGGAGATGCGCCGTGACCCAACTGTGATCGTCATGGGAGAGGATATTGCCGGCGCCGCTGGGCGTGCACATTTGGGCTTTGTAGACGCTTGGGGCGGAACTCTCCGCGCGACCCGTGGACTGATTACAGAATTCGGGCCGCAACGTGTACTGGACACACCAATATCCGAGATGGGCTTTATGGGGGCCGCCGTTGGTGCAGCCATGACCGGCTTAAGGCCGATCGTCGAGATCATGTTCGTCGACCTGATCGGCTGCTGCTTCGATCAGTTACTCAATCAAGCTTCCAAGATGCACTACATGACAGGTGGGCAAGTGGCGATTCCGATGGTAATACGCCTGCCCTACGGTACTCGAGGTTCCGCGCTTCAGAACTATGGTGGCGGAGCTGGCGCACAGCATTCTCAAACTCTTTATTCACTCCTCGCGCACATTCCCGGTCTCAAAGTCGTCGTACCGAGCAGTGCTTATCAAGCAAAGGGATTGATGATCTCTGCAATTCGTGATGGGGGTCCGGTTGTCGTAATGGAGCATAAGTTCTTGGGCTCGGCAGCTAAGGGAGATGTACCCGAGGGATCTTACACGACGCCGATTGGAAAAGCAGAGGTCCTTCGCAGCGGCGACGATATCACCTTATGTGGCATCGGTCGCATGACTCACGTTTGCCTCGAGGTTGCCGCCGGACTGGCATCTGACGGAATCAGCGCCGAAGTGATTGATGTTGTGACGCTGGCTCCGCTAGACGAATTCACCATCTTGGATTCCGTTCGGCGTACCCATCGTTTAGTTGTCGTCGATGAAGACACCGCGACGGCTTCGATGGCTCGAGACATAGCTGCCAGAGTGGTCGAGAAGGCTTTCGATTGGCTTGACGCTCCAGTGAAATGTGTGACCGCACCAGAAACCCCGGTTCCTTTTGCGGCGGTCCTCGAGAAACTCTATGTGCCAACGTGCGCACGAGTGATCAGCGCCGCGCGGGAGCTAATGAGCTAAGAGCAACATGGCACAGCCAATTTTGATGTCGAGCCAGGGAAGTTACGCAGCGGAGGGCAAACTGATCAGCTGGTTGAAGCCCGCCGGATCGAAAGTGAATGCCGGGGAGGCAGTGGCTGAGATTGAAACTGAAAAAGTGACGTACGAAGTAGAGGCGTCAGCGAGTGGCATTTTGCATCCCGTAGCGGAGCCGGGCGTTGACTTGCCGCTGGAGACGGTTATCGGGTTTGTGCTCCAGGACGGGGAATTCCCGCCTGAACGCGAAGCAAGCGAGGCACCTCTTCTTCCGATGGAACCAGCGGCACGCACATCTGCAGGGTCAGAGAAACCGATACAGGAACTGCGTGCCAGTCCGCTCGCCAAGCGACTCGCTCGCGAGCACGGCATCGACTTGATGACGGTTGTGGGCAGCGGACCTGATGGAAGGATTATCGAAGCCGACGTAATGGCTGCCAAGATGCATCTGAGGGAAAATTCCGCAGGCATCCAGAGCCCCGCACGCAAAATTCATTCCCGCCTGCCTCTAACCGGAATGCGAGGAACGATTGCGCGGCGAATGCGGCACAGCTTATCGACGGCGGCTTCGCTCACCATCACGCGAGAGGTGCAGGCCGAGATGCTGGTGGCGGCGCGACAACGTATGCAGATCGCGATGCGATCGGATCTGCCTTACGACGCGTTGTTCGCGAAATTGTTGGGGGACTCGCTGCGTGAACATCCCCAACTGAATGCAGTCGTCGAGGAAGACGTGATTCTCTTGCTCGAGGAAATCAACATAGGATTTGCGGTGCCCGTGCCCGGAGGGTTGCTTGTGCCCGTTCTGCATAACGTTGCGTCCAGATCGCTGCCCGAAATCACAACGCGCACGATCGAGCTGCGTAAGCGCGCTCTGACGGGAGCGCTTCGCCCCGATGATGTTGCTGGCGGAACCGCGACTCTCTCGAACCTCGGGGCTGCCGGGATTGACGCCTTTACTCCGATCCTGAACTTTCCGGAATCATTGGTGCTCGGTGTAGGCAGGATTGTGGAGCGGGTGATCGCCCGAGCCGGGCAAATCATCGCCGCTCCAACTTGTGTATTGAGCTTAACTTTTGATCATCGCGTGGCTGATGGTGTTCCGGCTGCGCAATTGCTGCAGGCAATCGCGCAACGCATGACCGATGTGCAGTATTTGAATGGACTAGTCTGAGAAGGGAAGTCAATTCCGATGGAACAGAGATTGAGTATTCGCGCCAGCGAACTTGCTTATCGAATTCGGCGCCACTGCGTGGAAATGACTAGTCGAGCCAATGCATCACACATTGGCTCTTCGCTTTCGATGGCGGACCTTCTGGCTGTGCTGTACGCAAAAGTGCTTCGATTCGATCCCAAAATTCCTAACTGGCGCGATCGCGATCGCTTTTTGCTGAGCAAGGGACATGGCTGTGCTGCACTTTATTCCGTGTTGGCGGAGTGCGGGTTCTTCCCCATTTCCGACCTCGAAACTTTTTGTCAGAACGGTTCGCCGTATGGCGGACACACTATGCATAACGTTCCTGGTGTCGAGCTCTCTTCAGGTTCGCTCGGACACGGCTTACCCGTCGCCACCGGCATAGCATTAGCTGCCAAGCGAGACGGTGAAAAGCATCGAGTCTTCTGTCTCCTGAGCGATGGCGAGTGCGACGAAGGCTCCGTATGGGAGGCCGCCTTGTTTGCGCCTCATCATAAGCTTGACAACCTTGTCGTTCTCGTGGACTACAACAAGATCCAGAGTCTCGGCCGCGTGGAAGAAGTTATCAATCTCGAACCACTCGCTGAGAAATGGCGTGCCTTTGGATGGGGTACACGCGAAATTCATGGACACGATTTGGACGGAATTGAAAAGGCGCTTACCGAAATACCGTTCGAGCCCGGCCGCCCCAGCTGCATCGTGGCGCATACGGTAAAGGGAAAAGGCGTCAGCTACATGGAAAACAAACTGCTTTGGCACTATCGGGCGCCGCGCGGACAGGATTTCGATCTCGCCATAGCGGAATTGGAGAGATCCCGATGAGAACTGCATTCCTCAACGAGTTGTTCGAACTGGCGAAGCAGGATCCACGAATCGTTTTCGTGACGGGTGATCTAGGCTTCTCGGTGGTGGAGAATTTTATGCAAGAGCTGCCGAGGCAATTTCTGAACGCCGGCGTCGCGGAGCAAAACATGACGGGAATGGCGGCAGGAATGGCGATGAGTGGGAAGATTGTATTCACCTACTCGATCGCGAATTTCCCTACACTACGTTGCCTGGAGCACATTCGCAATGATGTCTGTTACCACCAAGCCAACGTGAAGATCGTTTCCGTAGGAGGCGGCTTCGCTTATGGTTCGATGGGAGCTACGCACCATGCGACGGAAGATCTCGGCGTCATGAGAATGCTTCCGGGAATTACTGTGATTGCTCCCGGTGATCCCAAGGAAGCGCGATGTGCCACTCGCGCCGTGGTCGAGTATGTGGGACCCTGTTATCTTCGCCTCGGAAAGGCAGGAGAGCCGGAGGTACATAAGGGAAATATCGATTTCGAGATTGGCAAAGCCGTGTTGTTCCGAGACGGGCTGGACCTTACCCTGATCTCCACGGGCGGCCTGCTACAAACTGCGGCGAAAGTTGCCGATGCCCTTGCGCGTCTGGGGATCTCGGCACGTGTCCTCAGCATGCACACCTTGAAGCCTCTCGACACTGACGCAGTTCTAGCTGCCGCAACGGAAACGGGAGCTTTGCTGACGCTCGAAGAACACAGCATAACGGGTGGTCTGGGCAGCGCGGTCGCCGAGGTGCTCGCGGAAAACGATTCGTCGCACGTCTTATTTCACCGGATTGGGCTACCGCCAAACTTCTCGCCATATCTCGGCACACAGGATTACATGCAGCGACTGCACGGGTTGGACGTGGACTCTATTGTAGAATCAGTGCTTAAGCTCTTATCGAACAAGAGAGTCTCGCAAGCGTCCTTAGTAGGAGTGCAGTGAAACGACGCGGACTCTACCTACACAAGGCAGGACCTTCATGGCAGATTTAGCGGGTCAGTTTGCAGTCGTTACAGGTGCGGGCAGTGGCATCGGCCAAGCGATCGCACAGGCTGTGGGCAGGCAGGGTGCGACCGTGGGCCTGGTAGGGCGCACCAAAGCAAAATTGGATACTACAGCGGCGACATTCAACAATCACGGACCTCGCCCCGTAATACTTCACACCGATTTAAGTGTCGACAATCAGATTGATTCGCTTAAAGCTGAATTGGAGCAGCGCTTCGGACAAGTGGATGTGCTGGTAATGTGTGCCGGCGAGATTGCGCATGGGCCGGTAGAATCGGCGCCCGTTGCAGATTTCGACAAACTCTATCGCACCAACGTGCGTGCCAATTATCGGCTGATTCAGAACTTGCTTCCCCTGCTCCGCAAGAGGCCAGGGCAGATCGTCTTTATTAATTCCAGTGTCGGACTGTCAGCGCGCCCAAATGTCGCTCAGTTTTCTGCCAGCCAGCACGCTTTGCGAGCGCTTACAGATGCGCTGCGTGCGGAGATCAATCCCGATGGCATTCGGGTGTTGAGCGTATATCCGGGGCGCGTGGCAACTCCACGGCAAGAGAAGCTCTATGCAAAGCAAGGTTCCGATTACAAACCAGAGCTCCTGGTGCAGCCCGAAGATATAGCGTCGGTAGTACTCAACGCATTGCTCCTACCCCGCAGCGCCGAGGTCACGGAAATCAGCATTAGACCATTGGCTAAGTCATATTGAATGGCGATTTTCCAATGGGGAGGGACCGCCGACAATTGGCCGCACGGATAAGGCGGAGGCCGGAGAGCCATTGTTGCAACCTGCCACCTGATTGCCTCTATAATCTCTCCCGAAAGCGTGACAATAGTATGCCCCCCGGGTCGAGTCAATTTCTCCAGCGGACGAGTCAGGCCATATCTGTCGATTTATCCGTCGGCGTTACCCTGTGGAACCGCGACCAAGTTCCCACTAGCCTCCAAGCTGACGTGCAGGAATTTTAGAGACGAGCTGAAGGTAATCGACTTCGCGCTTTCCAGCACCTCGATCGCACCACCCAGAAGCTGCTCGCTCCGCTTACGAGCCAGTTTCTGGAGCATCCCCCGGTGACGCTGGGGAGACGCTTTTCGCAATACTTAACGCCTTGCTCCTGACCCGCAGCGCCGAGGTTAGCCTGCTTAATTCATCAGAGCTGGGAGAGATGTGATCAGGGTGTCGATGGATAGCAGAGTCGAGCGGATGAAGAGATGGATGAAGAACGAAACGGGATCGTGGGCAGAGAAGGGGCGATTTTGCGCAAGGCTCCCGCAGGGAGAGCGTGTGGACAGTCGAGTTCGTAGGTCAGGGATCGGATCAACTGCTGTTGACGGCGAGCGTGGCGGATCGGAACAGGTTCTGAAAGGGCCAGCCGCTGGCGAGATGGAAGCGGATGCAGCGGGCGGTGTGGCGGACGCGAGCGCCGATTTTGAAGAGTTGGGCGCGGAGAGTTTCGATCTGGGCGGAGCGCCAAGGCTGGGGCAACTGCAGACGAAAGAAGTTGACCAGGTTGTAGGCGGCGGCGTGCAGGAGCAGGCGGAAGACGTTGGCCAGAAAGCGGTGACAGCTCAAGCGGTCGGCGCGAAAGCCGTTCTTGAACTCCTCGATGCGGTTCTCGCACTCGCCGCGATCGTTGTAGAAAGCGAAGACCTCGGCGGCAGGCCCAGTGCAGTTAGTAACTACGAAGCGCTGGTTGGTTCCGGCGGCGGTGTGCTCGGCCTTGTAACAGATGCGGCGCTGGCGCGGCCAACTGCGGGCGCGATGGCGGAAACTGGAGAAGCTGCGCTGCGGTACTTGGGTGCGGCGATAGCGCCGCTTTAACTGCTTCTGCCGCGGTTCCGCACGCCGTTGGAAGACGCAGTTGGCGGGAATGCCGATGGCGTACTCGATGTCGAAAAACTCGCAGAACTGGTAGAGAAGAGGAAAAGCGAAACCGGCGTCGCCACGCACTTTGATCTTCACGCCGGGAAAAGCGGCCTGCAGACGCGGCACCAGGCGCAGCAGCATGGGCACGATGCGGGCATGACTGGAGGCGTTTCCCGGACGCAGTCGCGCCGCCAGCAGACATCCAGTGTGGCGCTCGAAGATCAGCATGGGATGATACATGTGCTGGCCATAAGCGCCGTTGAAGAAGCTGAGTTGCTGTTGGCCGTGGGTCGGATCGTCGGTGGAGTCGAGATCGAGCAGGATCTCACCGCGTTGGCGGACTTGATTGCCGCAGAGGCGTACGAACTGCTCGCCGAGCCGGTCGTTGCAGTGCACCAACTCACGGGCGGAAGGCGCGTTCTCCCAGCGGCTGAGCGTGGGCTGGGAGCCGAGCGCAGCCCCCAGTTTCTGATCGGCGACGATCTGCAACATGGGATCGTGGCGCAGACGGTCGGCGTCGTTGGCGTCCTCGTAGCCGGCCACGATCTGATAGATGCGTTGCCGCAACAGGGCCGGCGAATCGTGCTGCACTCGGTCTTCCTGACGGGGATCGTGGAGTTGCGCGGCCAGTTCGTGGGTCAGATGATGGCGCTGATCGAAGGCGCGCAGGGGCAGCAGACCGGCATCGCTGGTGATCTGGCCCCCGGAAAAATCGGCGCGGATGGATTGATGACGGTAGAAGGAGAAGCTCAGCTGTGGTAAAACACTTTGTATCAAGCGATGGATGCTCCGAAAGGGAATGCTGGGTGCGCAAAACCCAGTGTTCATGAACCTTTTAGAGCATCCTTTCTTTTTTGGCTAGAGATTTCGTGAATAATCCAGGTTAGGGAATGAGTATAAGACCAGTGGGTAAGTCGTATCTAATGGTGATTTTCCCGTCAGGAGAGAGGGCCCGATGAAGCAGTCTGGGACATCTATTCACAATGCACTCCGGCCAGCGGCAGTGCTGGGATTCGCTCTGTTAGTTGCGGCCGCGTCGGTTGCGCAGACCACGCCGCCCACCGTCGTTGGGACTATTGGTTACATCAACGGTGCACCGCTGACATCCCACACGTCCAGCGGGTTTAAGTCGACTGCTGCCTCCACTCTGGTAGCTTTCGTATCTACCAACACTCCTTGGCTCGGTTTACTATGTGAATGCTCCTGCTACGAGCTCTAACGAAACGATTACCGTACAGCTGAGCAACCCTGCACCTTTAGTGTTCCACGTGTTTGCTGTGTCTGGATCGGATGTTACGGGACCTCCGATCTCCACTGCCATTACGGATCCCGGTACAGGTCAGACGTCAGCCAGTGTCGTGAGCTCTCCGATCACCACACCGAACAATAGTTTACTGATCAGCTGGGTCAAGAATGAGACAGGTGCGAACGCAACGGCTCTGAACGCTTATAGTTTGGATGGTCAATCGACCAGCTTCTTGTGGGCAGAGTCGCAAACGGCTACAAGCGGTGGTTCTTACACCGATGCATTCCAGTACGATTCGGCGACAGGCTGGCAAACCGCTATCGTTGGACTGAAGCCATCGCTGGGACCGGTGGCTTCAAATCAGACGGTCTTGACTCAACAAGACACGCCTGTGAACATCATTCTCACTGCCACCTCGCCCCAGGGCTATCCACTGACATATACGGTCTTAACCCAGCCCAGTCAGGGTACATTGTCCGGGGCCGCGCCCGATTTGACGTATAGTCCAAACGCGGGCTATACCGGCTCTGACTCGTTCACGTTCCTGGCTAATGATGGCACGAGCAACAGCAACGTTGGGACGATTAGCATCACTGTTCACGGGTTAGCGCCTATCGTAAACAGCACAGTGGGATATATCAATCCGACACCACTGACCGCGCACACCTCACAGACGTTCAATACCATCGGGGCCTCTATGTTGGTAGCGTTTGTTTCCAGCCATCCTTTGTGGAACGGTCTGCCGGTCAGTCTCGCTGGCGTCACGGACAACATAGGTAATACATGGACTCTATTGACTGGTCCAACCCAGTTTTCCGGCAGTTCCTTCACGCTAATGTCCGCGATCTACTATGTGAACAGCCCCGCCACTAGTCTCACTCACACTGTGACGGCACAGCTAACCAACCCGGCACCGCTTGTCTTGCAAGTGTTTGCTGTCTCTCAATCGGACGTAACAGGTGCACCCATCTTCTCACCAATCACCGATCCAGGTGCGGGCGGAGCGTCAGCATCTGTCGCATCGACATCTATAACAGTGCCCATCAATAGCTTGTTACTGAGCTGGGTTAAGAATGAGACCGCCGCTACGGCTACTGCCACCAATGGGTACACGTTGGATTCGCAGTCAGTTAGCTTTTTGTGGGCTGAATCGGAGACTCCGTTCAGCGCTGGTTCGTATACCGGCAATTTCCAATACGACTCAGCGATCGGATGGCAAACTGCGACTCTCGGCGTGAAACCGCGCATTCCCGGGCCTCCGCCACCAGTAATAAACTCAATGCCTGCAAATCCAACAAACCAGACTAGCGCTAGCTTTGGTTTCACCGATACGCCGACCTCGGGTGCTTTTGTCTGTGCGCTTGACGCAGGTACCTTTAGCAGTTGCGTCAGTCCTGCGACCTTTACAGGATTCGGCGAGGGAAGTCACACTTTTTCAGTGAAGGCGCAAGACAACAGCGGCAATCAGAGCGGGTCTGCAACATTCAACTGGGTGGTCGACACTACGGCGCCGCCAGTTCCAGGAATCACTTCGAATCCGACGAATCCCACTACCCAGACCAGCGCCAACTTTACCTTCACCGAAACTGAGGCGGGGGTTACGTTCCTATGCCAGCTTGATACTGGCGCGTTTACGGCCTGTTCTAGTCCGTCAAACTACTCGTCTCTAACCCAGGGTAGTCACACCTTCTCGGTGGAGGCGCAAGATTCTAGCAATAATCGGAGCACAGCTACGAGCTTCACGTGGAATATAGACACGATAGCACCGCCAACCCCGGTGCTTACGTCCACGCCTCCGAATGTCACCAGCCAGACAAGCGCTACCTTCCAGTTCACCGACACAGAAACGGCTGCCAGCTTGTTCTGTCAACTGGACAATGGCACGTTCAGTTCCTGCACAAGCCCGATAACCTATTCCGGTCTGCCTCAAGGCACTCACAGTTTCGCCGCAAAAGCTCAGGATGCTGCCGGCAATCAGAGCGCTTCGGCCAGTTTCTCGTGGACCGTTGAGACCACCCCACCCCCGCAGCCCGTGATTAATTCGACGCCAACCAATCCGTCCAACCAGACTACGGCCAGTCTTGGGTTCAGTGATACCGAGGCTGGTGTTAGCTTCGTTTGTCAGCTCGATGGTGGCGCATTCACTTCGTGTACGAGCCCGAAAAGCTATTCGGGTCTTAGCCAAAAAACGCACACCTTTGGGGTTAAGGCGCAGGATGCTGCCGCCAATCAGAGCGTCTCAGCGAGTTTCACCTGGACCGTCGATACTACCCCTCCCCCTAAACCCTTAATTACCTCGGGACCACCCAGCACGACAAGGCAGACCAGCGCGACCTTTGGATTTATTGACTCTCAGGCGGGCGTTACGTTCTTGTGCCAACTTGATAACTCAGCATTCACAGTGTGTACAAGCCCAACTGTTTACGCCGGACCTCTTGCCAGGACTAAACACACTTTCTCATTAAGAGCACAGGATCCTGCTGGTGACTTGAGCGGGACGGTTACTTATAAGTGGACGATACAATAAAGGAAAAGGTTAGCTTATTCCGGTGCATCGTTGGATCCGGCGCATCGGCAACGGCGAACTGCTCGTACAGTTGTGACATTGGCGCATCGCGCTCCGGTGACCTATATGGCTTTGCGTTTCCGCGACGATGAGATTCATGTGGTTCGAACAATTGGGACTCTGATTAAGCCGCCCACACTCTTACAATTGTGTTTGGCGGCGATCGTGTGGCCATTCACAATTAGCAACGTCGTCGGCCAGGTGGCCACCAGTCCGACTGCGAATCGACCGGTTGAGCAGGTCGGAAGAAATCAATATTCGGTGGTTACAACTGATCCGCAACTTCCCTGTCCTTCAGCTGATTCAGACAGGGCAAATTCAGGTCACGTTGCAGTCACGATAGCACAGGTGCCAAAGGATCCGAGCAGCCACCGGGTTGTCCTTTCATGGAACCCAACCGTGCCGTCGCCGGACGCCCCCGCAATCGCTGTAGGTTACTGCGTATACCGCCGCAAGTTGTCCGAGAAAGAAAAGAAGTCGCAAAAGAACGTCGTAGAGCAACAGGAACTCAAGCAGTTCGAGTTGCTGACGGCTACCTCGGTCGGCGCTACCACCTGTTTGGATACTGCTGTCGAACGGGGCGCAACCTACAAGTACGCGGCACGCGCGGTCAATCAAAACGGGACACTTGGCAAGACGTGGTCGAATGCGGCGATGGCTACTCTGCCTCTGGACCAATCCGCCCCCGCGCCTCTCCATGCGCCCGTGCCCCCTTCCTGTCAGAGGCCGTTACGAACTAGTTCAGGTGCTCAGCTTGCGAAATAAGTCAACCCATTGAAATCGTAGCGCTCTCCAGTTAAATATCGACCCGCGGCCGGAAACGGCGGTGGGTAATTTTTGTTTTGTGAGTCAAAGTGAACCTGCACCTGCTTTTCGTACACGCAAGAATACGCGAAAGGTGTAAGCGTCCGGTTGAGAGCGTCTCGACAATCACCTAAAA
Source organism: Candidatus Sulfotelmatobacter sp. (assembly GCA_035946775.1). Classification (GTDB taxonomy): domain Bacteria; phylum Acidobacteriota; class Terriglobia; order Terriglobales; family Acidobacteriaceae; genus Sulfotelmatobacter. Next base: position 100,108 of record DASYZA010000144.1, read on the forward strand.
GAGCGCGATTCTCCGAAGTGGACACTTAGCAGGCTGCTGAGTGCGCCGGGATAAACCGGCGTGGAGTCGTGAATGAAAGAGTCATACAGGGAAGGAGTAGCGAACCACCCTGGCCCCGAGTCATGCATGGCCTGCCGTGAGGCAGCCAGCGAAGCGTTGACAGGGGTACATGCAGGCAGGGTATTGAGCTGCGAAATAATCGCGAACGGAGTGCCGACGTCGTTCAGCATGGCGGAAGGCAACACCGACGGGTGCGCTATCGCAAGCACTCGGCGGACTCTGCGCAGTCTGAGACCCCAGGCATGCATGGAAACTCCACGCGCGAGAACCGGGAGACCCCATCGAGGCCGGTCGCGGAATCCCGCGGCAGGCCGGTCGGAGAAAGCATGAGCCATAAGTCCGACACACAACTCGGTGGGGAGTCGGACGGTCGCATATTACCAACGAGGGATCCGAACAAGGGCGGGCAACCGCCGGCGGAGGACTCTGAGGGAAGGCGACCGACCAAGGAGAACATCGGGCAGGCGACCCCGCCCCGGACTCAGAGCCGGAGCAGCGAGTTGAGCGACTTGCTCGGTGTGCGTAGGGTGGCACGTAGAGACAAGCGGACACGGTTCACCGCGCTACTTCACCACATGACGATTAATCTGCTGCGGGACAGCTACCACACCTTGGAGCGGGATGCTGCGCCCGGAGTAGACGGCGTGACATGGAAAAAGTACGAAACGGATCTGGATGAGAAGCTGGCAGACCTCCATGGCCAAATCCATCGCGGAACGTATCGGGCGCAGCCTTCCAAGAGAGCCTACATACCGAAAGCCGATGGCCGACAACGTCCCCTGGGCATCGCTGCCCTCGAGGACAAGATCGTACAACAGGCAGTGGTGACGGTCCTCAATCAGATCTACGAAGAGGACTTTCTGGGGTTCTCCTATGGGTTCCGCCCTGGGCGCAGCCAGCATGACACGCTGGATGCACTGTGGGTCGGGATCATGCGGAAGAAGGTGAACTGGATACTCGATGCTGACATTCGTGGCTTTTTCGATAACTTGTCGCACGAATGGATGGTCAAGTTCATCGAGCATCGCATCGCCGACCGAAGGATACTGCGCCTGATCCAGAAATGGCTGAGGGCGGGAGTATCAGAGGAAGGGAAGTGGTCGAAAACAGAAGTGGGAACTCCACAAGGCGCGGTAGCTTCACCGCTCCTGGCCAACATTTACCTGCATTATGTTTTCGATCTTTGGGTCCAGCATTGGCGAGAGCATCACGCCACGGGGGACATGATCGTTCTCCGCTACGCTGATGATATCGTCGCGGGATTCGAAAATCGCACCGACGCCGGGCGCTTTCTCGAAGAATGGAAAGAGCGCTTGCACAAGTTCGGGCTGGAGTTGCACCCGGACAAGTCACGCCTGATTGAATTCGGGCGTCACGCGGCCGAAAACCGGAAGCGGCGAGGCGAGGGCAAGCCGGAAGTGTTTGACTTTCTGGGCTTCACGCACATGTGCGGCAAGACCAGGAAAGGCGGCGGGTTCATCGTCAAGCGCAAGACGATCCGTAAGCGACTCTCTGCCAAGCTCAGAGAGCTAAAGGAGGAGCTTCGGCGACGTTGGCATCAGCCGGTTGCCGAGGTCGGGAGGTGGTTGGCTTCAGTCGTGCGAGGCTACTTCAACTACCACGCTGTGCCCGGCAATATGGACAGTCTGAACAGCTTTCGGGCCCAAGTGATCTGGCGCTGGTACCGCGCGCTTCGGCGGCGGAGCCAGCGACACCGGATGACGTGGGATCGGTTCTGGCGGTTGGTCGATCGTTGGATCCCGAGTGCTAAGATCCTGCACCCGCATCCGAACGTGCGCTTTGACGCTAAGTATCCGAGGTAGGAGCCGTATGCAGTAATCCTGCACGTACGGATCTGTGCGGGGGGCGCCGGGTAACCGGCGTCCCTACCGCGACAAAACTACTCCCGATGCACAGTCTTATGTGATACGAAAAAGCATGCGTGGAGACGATCAGCAGCAGAATCATATCTTCAGTTATTTGTCGCCGGAGGCGCGAGTGCGGAAGGATCTGTCAAAGCCGATTAAAAATTCCTCATTTCGCCGGTCGAAAATTCCCCACCCCTAAAGTCTAGAAAGATGCCTCCTTGGCCGCAGACGGAGTGGAGCCCAGCGCCGTTTTGTGGCGCGTTTTGGGCGGAACGGAGTCTGT
>DASYZA010000145.1:0-12887 GCA_035946775.1 Candidatus Sulfotelmatobacter sp.
GTTCAGGAACAGGGGAAACGTCTGGTTGTTCAACGCGACAAAAATGATGTCAGGGTAGCCGTCGTTGTTGCAGTCGCGGAAATCCAATCCCATCCCCGAAATGAAGTCGCCCGTTTCGCCGAGCGCCACACCTTGCTGAAAGCCGACTTCCTCGAATTTCTGTCCTGTATTGTGGAACAGGAAGTTGTACGACGTGTCGTTCGTCACAAACAGGTCTGGACGTCCGTCAAGGTCGTAATCGGCCACGCCCACGCCCATTCCCTTCCCCACGTGAGCGCGAAGTCCCCAGCGTTCCGACACGTCTTCGAACGTCCCATCGCCGCGGTTCAGAAACAATTGGTTCGGCTGCCCTCGATATAGTCGCGGGCTGCAGTAGTCGTTCGCCCCCAGAAACGGACAGAGCTTCTCCGTCTTTAAATCCCACTGCAAATAGTTGATTACCACCAGATCGAGTAGCCCGTCGTTGTTCACGTCCACCCACGCTGCTGCTGCCGTCCATAGTGGCCCATACTCAGGGTCGATGAAGCGGTCGAGGCCGGCCTTCGCCGTCACGTCCGAGAAGGTTCCGTCGCGATTGTTGTGATACAGAGTCCTGCCATGCACGCCGCCGACGAACAGATCGGGGTAGCCGTCGTTGTCATAATCTCCAACCGCCGTAGCAATGTCGTACCCCTTGCCCGCGAGGCCTGCCTCGTTCGTCACGTCCGTAAACGCCCCGTTTCCGTCGTTCCGGAACAGGCGGTTGGAAAATCGCGGCGAATCCTTCTTTAGCGTCTCGATATTCGCGCCGTTGGTGAAGAAAATATCGGGCCGTCCGTCCTGGTTGTAGTCAAAAACGGCGCAGCCGCCGGCCATCGTCGCGGGTGCGTGTGGGAACTGCAAGGTCTCATCGGAATCGAGTCGAAAGGGGAGCGTCTGGAGCGAAAATCGGATTTTCGCGGGCGTGTGTTCTTGTTGATTTTCTACCCGCAGCGAAGGCGGCTCGAGCAGGCGATCCCACGCCTTCAGCGGGCCCAGAGCAACGAACCCGGCGGTCGCCGAAGCGACGGCCCGCATCCAGTCTCGTCGAGAGAGCGGTCGCGGTTCGCGTCGGCGGTGCTCGCGACGCATGTCGCCTACTTTAACTTTGGCCAATCTTGGCCGACTCTTTCCGCGCTCTCAACGACCGCCGCATTGATTCGTCGTACGCAAACGTACCCCGGGTTCACATCATTTCTGCGGAGCCCTGCTCGCAGCCGTCTCCTGGCTGACGATAGCGTCCGCGGCACTGGCTTCCAGAACCCAACTGCTCGCAGCCGAGACGGTGGTTTCGTCCTCGAACCACAGCATCCCAAAATCGGTGATGCACTCGGGAAAATCCGGTTTGATGACGACGTAGCCTGGAATCATCCCGCCGGGAATGAAGCTATTGTCCCAGCGGTTGTTGGAGTACGTCTTCAGTTTTGAGGCCGTGCCAATCGATGCGATGTACGACACGCTCGAAACCGGGTGCGTGCCAAGCAGGTAGTTGGCGGCGCGGAGCGTATATTCCGGACCCACGATATCCGGGAACGCTTCGTGGAGGAAGTACATCTCAACGCCAAAATCAGCCACCCGCTCTGATCCGCCCCAGGAGCCTAATGTGGGCGGCACGCCGAAAGGCGTTGCGGCGAGTTCGCGATTCAGTTGTGGAATCCAGGCCTGCAGTGCCGCTTTGAAGCGGTCTCTGTCATCGACAGGCAAGTAAGGTAGGGCTCGCACCGCCGTCCACCCTTGGAAGCCCATGTGTTCCAGCATCGTTGGAAATAGCTCTTCCACACGTTGTTTGTAGGGAGCCCCGCCGTTCGTTGCAATCATTAGCTCCAGCGCTGCCATCCAGTCCGGCGCGCCGAAGCGCGACGACCGACGGAAACGGCTGGGCGCCGGGTGAGCTTTTTGCTCATTCCAGAGCCGAACGGCTGCGTCGAGGCACTCCTTCGCCAGCGGGTCGTTCCAATCTTTGAGCACGCGCGAAGCGGCGGCCAGCGATGCCGTCGCACCGTATTCGTTGAACTCACTATAGTTCGTCCATGCCCAACGATCATCGGGCTTTCCGGATGCGCCGCCCTTCACTTCGTCGTGTCCGAGCTTCGGGTCATAGATCCGGCCATCCGTCTGGGAGGCGGCATCACCCACAAACGTGTATCCCCGCAGGTAGGGCTCCTGAATGCCTACAAATGGGTGTCCGACCGCGTGGATCTGCGCGAGCGTTTGCAGGACCCCGTGCTCCACCTGCTCGACAACATCCGGGATGCCGTCCGGACGATGCATTTCGACTGTCCGGGCCTTCTCGTTCACTGAAAGCTCGTCCCACTTCATGTGGAACGTGCTGTACGCGAGCGACAGATTCTGAATCGTTGCGTATTGGCCGTAGTCGTCGTTATCGAAATCGCCTGCGTCGAACCATCCTCCGACGTTTAGACCAGGGATACGCTCACCGGCTTTGTAAGGCGAATAGGTGTCCGGGCCCATGCTGTAGCCGTCGAAATGGGATGTGTTCGGCGGCGCCTGCAAAGCGTCATCCAAGTGAGCAATGCCATGCCAGATGTGGTAGGCATCCCGCACGGAAACGTGGTCCATCTGCTGAGCAAGGAAGCAGTCCAGAGTGGTTTGCCACGTTCCGCTATACACGTTTTTGGCGATCGGGAACACATCAGTGCGCTGGCCCGCGTATTCGATCGCGTACAGGCCCGGCTCCTTCACCGAGGAAAAATCGAATTTCGCATATGTGTAGCGCAGCCATGGCATCGGCTTGGAAACCGGCGCTTCGAAAACCTGACTGTACGAGCCGTCGTCCGAAAGCCGAAGAACTCTTGCCGTTCCAGGAGCGTTGAAGTTCGGATCGAGCTCGATGATGGCGGCTTTCGGAGAATCTGCGGCGTAGCCAACCTGGCTGTGTGCGATCATGGGCGGTCGGGTCCAGTCCGGAATGTAGCTGGGCCGGATGTGCCATACCACGGCATCTGTCGTCTTCCCGGTGGGAATCAACGTGCGGAGCACGAACCAGCCATTCTGCGCTTTGTCTCGCCCGTCGAAAAGGAGCAGCGGCCCGGTCTCTGACGTGATCGTGATGCGGTCAAGCGGGTCTCCTGCGGCCAAGGTCATACTCTTGCCGGTGGCGAAAGGCAGCGGCTCAGTGTAGCCCTCCGCCTGATGCCACTGCTCCACGTACCAGACCTGCTTCGGGTCGTCCGGTTTGGGCGGCGCCGTAGTCATCCGATCTTCCGGATAGCGTGGCAGCACGCCGAATACTTTGTTGTCGATTTCGTAGGCCTTGTCCATATAGATGAACGGCAAGAACTCCAGATTGAAGCCGGCCCGGCCCGCTAGCGTCGCGGGCAACGGCTGATCGAGGTTAACGCTTACCCGCATGCCGCCTGGCTCGGCAGCGACCACTACTTGGTAGTCCAGGTGAAATTCGGGGTAAGAAAGATTGGCGGTCAGCCGGTCGTGCTCCTTGTCAGCCTGGCGCGATACGAAGTGTGGGATGCGGTCCCATTGTTCGGGCGTGGGCATCAGACGCACGCTGCCGTTCGTGGCGATGCGATTGCCGTGCAGAATGATCTGCATGCCTGCGTCCTTCTGGTCGAAGAAGACGGGACTGTAGGTGTCGGTGTCGAGCAGGACGCTGACGCCCCGAGCGCTCAGATACCCGCTGTCGGTCACCTTCATGTTTAGATCGTCGCCAAACGCTGCGACGCTCCAGCACAGAGCTGTGAGTAGCGTCATCAGTAGAACTGTTCGCACCCGAGTAAACATCGCTGGATCCATATGAGTCATAACCTCGCTAAGTCGGGATGATTTGGCGGCCGCGAACGAACAGCGCACAGCGCTTTCGTGCCCACCCGGAAACCAAAACGCCTATAGAGTGCGCCGTTTCCTTTCAGAACTCCCCGGCACATCTTCGCAAAAGTAGGAGAGTTCCGTTGGGCTCTTGCAATGCTGAAACACTGTTCCTGCCTGTCCTGTTCGGCGGCTCAAGGATAATCGGGTTTGCTGATGAAGCAGAAGCTATAATTCACTCCTTCGGTTCCGAAGAATTGAAACTTTTCTCGGATTGCCATGAGCGCTCCATCGCTTATTGAATCTCGTAAACCCTGAGCTCCTCCGCCTGGCCGGCCTGTCCCCAGACGCCGAGGTAGAGTCGCTTTAACTCGGGCACTAGACAAGAGGTGCGCGCCCCTTCGGCAGTTTTAACCTGTGCGACTCTGCGGTAATGGTCCGCCTCTTGTCCCTCAATAACTGTGACGAAGCCCCCTCCGCCTGAAACGTAGGCTCGCTTCTTTCCGGCGTCGTACCACGCATCGTCCGCGTGAGTCACACTCGGGATTCGCGCGATGATCTTCCCCGATCTCGTATCCAGAATCAGCACCTCCGCCGGCGTGCGGCAGACAATGAACAGGCGATGATTCGCCTCATCCAGCGCCATCGGGAAGTTATCTTGCGCGCCGCCGAGCGTCCAGGTCGCGACGATCTTTCGCGCGCTCCGGTCGACGACGTCAACAATATTGTTGGCGGACGGAATATTTACATAGATCTTCTGCCCGTTTTGTTCCAGTTGAAACGATTCCGGGTGGTCAGGGAGACGGATGGTTCCAACCAAGCTTCCGGTCGTGCCGTCCAGGATAGCGATTCCGGCCTTGGCTCCATCTCCATAGCCGGCGAAAACCTGATTCGTCACTGAGTCGTACCGCGTATCGTCGGCGTCGCTCGAAAGCTGAACGGTTTTGAGCAGTTGGTACGTGCTCCCATCGAACACTCGCACCATTCCGTCGTCACCATTCGCGACGAAAATACGATTGGACTTCGGAACGTACGTCACCCCTTGGGGTTCATGCAAGCCGCGGATTTCATGAACGACTTTGTTGGAACGAAGATCGAAGATTTCGAGCGTATTGTTGCCCAAGGCGCTCATGAACAAGCGCCGGCCGCCAACGTCTACATCGAAATGGTCGATCCGTCCGTGCACACCCGGCAATGGAATGGTATCGACCAGGCGAAGAGGCGCATTTTGCTGCGCGCACGCGATTGGAGCAACAAACGCCAGCACACAAATGAAAACGCAAATTCTTCGGCTCATCGCTGCTCCTTTGGCTACCCTAGTGCTCTGTTCCGTCTTGCACCGCTTCAAACACAAGCATGCGTGCCACGGATCGCCCGTTCTCTTCCTGCTCCGGCGCATACACTCGATGCGTCTCCGAGTCCACGGCAAGGGTGTGAACCCCAGGTTCGACCGGAAAATCTTCAAGTTTCGTGAAATGGTTTGCGTCAATTTCTTGAATCACGGAGATTTTTCCGCTTTCGCAGGCGACGTAAATCCTCCGCAACCCTGAATCGAACTGCACGTCGTCACCATCGGGAGGAATGGGAATGTATTCGATAGACCGATGCGTATTGAGATTGAAAATTGCCAAGACATCGTTTCCCCCGCAAAGGAGAAATGCACGGCGGCTCGCGGCATCGATTCCCATCGCATGATTGAAGTCGCAACGTCCCGCTGAATACTGTCCGACGACCGAGTCGGACGCCGGGTCGATCTCCGCGACTTTATCCGTGCTGCGGAGATTCACATAGACCTTCCGGCCTACAGGATCGAATTGCACCATTCCCGTCTCGCTATCAAATTTCAACTCCTTCACAACTTCATCTGTGTGGACATCCACAACCGCAACTTCTTTACCTAGCGTATCGGAGATGTACACCTTCCCAAAAGGTTCAGCATAGGTGCCACCATTCGGTTTTTCACTCGTCGCGAGCTTCTTGATCACGCGCATCGTTCGCAGACTGACCACCCCAATTTTGTTCTCGCCCCAGTCGCAAGCGTAAACCTTCCTGAGCCCCGGAACGTACACTGCCGCCGTGATTCCCGGCAAACCGTGGATCGCCTTGACCACTCTGTTCGTGCGCGTGTCAATCACGTACAAAACGCCTGGCCCGACGTGGGTGGAAAGAAGGTAGTGGTCCTCGTAATCGATCGTCAAATGGTCAAAGTGTTGGCCGCGAGGCCCTGGTAGCTCGATTGTCCCAAGTTTCCTCAGGTGCGCGCGATGTCCCGGAACACTCTGCAGAGCAAGCCAAAATATCAGAAGACTTGTCCAGATCATGACAATAAAACCTCAACCGTACCCCAGGGAGATGCCACCATCCTCGTCAAAACTGGGATCATCGCAACTACGTCTCGATCGCGCTGCGGACACTCATCAAGTGTTCACAGATGGAGATTCATCCGTTTTGAAACCCAAGTCACTGCGATCCTCCCTGTTCGATCGAGACCAAGTGTGCCTTCAAACGGCTCCCGGCACGAATTTCATCTGTCCCACGGACGAGCACTGCGTCACCGGCCCGCAGTTTCCCAAACACCTCGGTAAGGTTCCCGACTGTCACGCCCCCTTTGACATCCACCCACTCTGCCACTCCGTTCGTGACTCGCACGACGAAGATCCGTTCCAGCGTCGACACCACGGCCGACGAGGGAACGAACAGAGTCGGTTGCGGTCGTTCAACAGGCCAAAGCACATCCGTAAAGCTTCCCGGGGCAAGTCGTCCACCGGGATTTGGGACGTCGAGTTCAACCGGCATCGTGCGTGTTTTTTCGTTCACAGCATGGGAAATCCGGGCGATTCGTCCCGCAAACGTTTGGCCCGGGAATGCAGGAACGGTGAAGTTGACTTCACTACCCCTGCGGATGCCCGCAGCATAGTTTTCAGGCACCGGCACGACCAATCGCAACCGCCTCAGCGTCTCCACAGAGACCATTGGCAGGGATGCGCCGGGGCCTCCAGCAGGCCCAACCAGCGCGCCCGGGTGCACGTTTCGCTCGGTTACAACGCCATCGAAAGGAGCCGAGACTTGCAGGTACTGCCTGATCTGTGTGACCGATCTCAAAGATTCTCTAGCGGCGGTGACGTTGCCTTCTGCGGCTTTCTCCTGGGCCGCGTCAGCTTCTGTAGCCTTCTCTGCGACAATCAGGTCGTTCTTGGCGACTACCCCTGGCGTGCCCGCTGCGGCTGCAAGTTTTTCGTACGTGCTCTGATCTGCGGCGAACTTGGCCTGTGCTGCAGCGAACTGGGATTGCGTGCTCTGGAGTTTGGCCTCGGCTTCCGCCTGTTGTGAAACAAGTTCGGGCGCCTCCAGTTGTGCCATCAATTCGCCCGCTTTAACTCGCGAGCCGCGGTCTACCTTGATCCACTTTACGTACCCGGTCACCCTGGGATAGACGTCGACGGTTTCGTAAGGCACAAGCTCGCTGGGCAAGTGGACCGTTGTCTTCAGCGTGTGCGAAACGACTTTCACGACGTCAACGACCGGGACCTGTGGATCAGCGTTATCAGCGGGTGCACTTGGGCGATTACCGCTGGCGTTGCAAGAGACCCAAACGAATAGAAGAGCTGGTAACGAACAGGAAAGCAGCAACCGAGAAGACTTGTTCATGCGGGTTCCTCGCCAGGATTCGTGAAACCGGAGGCAGTTTCGCCGGCATAGCGGCTCAGTGGGTCGTCGGGATCAAGCGAGACTGAGCCCGTTCGCGCATGTGCCTGCACGACCGAAAATACAAACGGGAGAATGATTAGTGTGGACACCGTCGAGGCAAGCAGTCCACCGATCACGGCCCGCCCGAGAGGGGCTGTTTCTTCAGCTCCTGAACCGAGGGCCAGCGCCATCGGAATCATGCCCGCAATCATGGCCATGCTCGTCATCAGAATGGGCCGCATGCGCGATTCCGCCGCATGAATCGCTGCATCCATAGAGGACTCGCCCTTCCTTCTATACTCCTCCGCAAAGACGACCAGCAGAATCGCATTCGCCACGGAAACTCCGATCGCCATGATCGCTCCCATGAAGGACTGAATATTCAGGGTCGTTCCCGTTATGACGAGAGCGACTACGACGCCGGCTATGACCGTGGGAACCGTCGAGAGCACCACAAACGAAAGCCGCATCGACTGAAAATTTGCCGCCAGCAGCAGGAAGACCACTACGATCGCTATCAGCAAACCAATTCCGAGATCCGACAGAGTTTCCTTCATGGGCGCGATTTGGCCCCGCACAGTGACCGAAACGCCGCGCGGTGCGGGACCGGCGTCGCGGATGGCTTGATCCACTTGCTTCGCGGCGCGTCCTAAGTCTTCGCCGCTAACGTTCGCGGTAAGCGAGAGCATCCTCTGCCCGTTGTACCGGTCGTATTCCCCGACGATCGTTCCGTTGCTCACGCTCGCGATGTCCCCAAGCAAAGGGTGGAGACTGCCGTCGGCCATGACGGGGACGTTCTGCAGCGCGTTGAGGGTGGTCATGCTGGGTTGCGGGAACTCGACCTGCACTTGGTATGCGACGCCGGAATTCGGATCTGCCCAGAATACAGGAGCGACAAAACGACTGGAAGAAGTGGCGTCGGCCAACGCCAGTCCCGCCTGTTTCACGGTGATGCCGAGCTGGCCGGCAAGCTCACGGTTGATGGTAATGTTCAGACTCGGATAATCGAGCGGCTCTTCGAAATGCAAATCCCGTAAATCGGATATCCTGGCAAGTTGCGTTCGGGTTTTTTCGGCATACGCTCGGTCGGTGGCCAGGTTTGGTCCGGAGATGGCGACTTCGATCGGCGTAGGCGCGCCAAAATTCATTATTTGGCTGACGATGTCGCCCGATTCAAAAGAGAACTCGCCATTCGGAAACTGCTTTGCGAAAGTTCTTCGCAAGCGTTCCTTCAACTCGTTCAGAGAGATCTTTGAGTTCGGACGGAGAGCCACACGCAAAATCCCTTCTTGCGGGCCGCTCGTCCAAAGGAAAACCGTGTTGATGGGGTACGTTGATGGGATCGTTCCCACGTACCCTAAGCTGATTTGTACGTTTTCGGGCCCCACGGCCTGCTTAACCTGGTCAAGGATTCGCAACGCCATCTGCTCCGTCACATCCACTCGCGTCCCGGTGGGCGCGCGAAAACGGAGCTGGAACTGGCCGCCAGTGACCTGCGGGAAGATTTCTCTCCCCAGAAACGGACCAATCAAAAGGATTATTGCCGCCGCAATCCCGGCATAGGCGACAAGGATCAGTTGGCGCCGAGGCGCATAGCCATGCAACCCTGCGGCAAGTTTTCCGCGCATTCTCTCCAGAAAACCCGTGTGTGCCGGCTGAGTTTCTGCCCCGCGATGCCGCAAGACCCATGTCGACATCACCGGTACCAGAGAGCTCGAAAGGAAATAGGACGCCGCCATCGCAAAACCGACCGCAAGGGACAAAGGAACAAATAGAGAGTGCGGTACCCCAGTCATGAAAAATGAGGGGACAAATACCGCCAGCACACAAAGCATTGCGAGGAGCCTCGGAATGACTACGCCCTTGCTCGCTTCCAGTACAGCTCGCGCTCGCCCTTGCCCCTCAACTAAATGAGTGTGGATGTTCTCAATCACGACAGTGGCCTCATCGACGAGAATGCCAACAGCTAAGGCGAGTCCGCCGAGCGTCATGATGTTGATGGTCTGCCCCGAGCCCCACAAAGCGACCACAGCCGTAAGCAGCGCAAACGGAATCGTCGTGACGACGACGAGTGCACTGCGCCAATCCCTGAGGAACAGGAGCACAACAAACCCGGTCAGCAGCGCCCCAAGCGCCCCTTCGCGTACCACTGAGTTGAGCGCGTTGCGTACATACGAGGACTGGTCAAACTCCAGGCTGATGCGTATGTCTTCAGGCACCACGGACTGGAAACGCGCAAGGCTTCTCTTGACCTCGTTGATGACAGTCAGCGTAGATGCGTCGGCACGCTTTGTGACCGGTATGTAGACAGCGCGTTTTCCGTTGACCAGCGCATAGCCGGCCAGAATGTCAGTTGAATCCTGGACGGTTCCGACATCTCGCAGGTAAACCGTGGGTCCCGCGCCGGTTCGAAGGGGAAGAGTCAGAAGATCTTTGATATTTGATACAACTGCGTTGCTCGGCGTAATGCGCCACAAGTCCCCTGTGCTTACGTTTCCAGCGGGGACGATCGTGTTTCCCGAACTGACAGCGGCGACAACCTGTTCCGGGGACATCTGGTAGGCACGCAGACGATCCGGGTCCACTGTGATCACAATCGTGCGCTGGTTCCCACCGAAGGGAGGCGGAGCCGACACACCTGGCAGGGTTGCGAACAGCGGCCGCACACGATTGAGCGCCAAGTCTTGAATTTCGCCGAGGGTCCTTGTCTGGCTGGAAAACACTAAATAGCCCACCGGCACGCTTCCGGCGTCGAAGCGAATGATAAATGGCGGTACCGTACCGGGGGGCATGAAGGCACGAGCACGATTCACGTACGCGATGGTCTCCGATTCGGCCTGGCTCATATTCGTGCCCGGGTGGAAGGTAAGTTTCAGCAAACTCGCGCCTTGAATCGACTTCGATTCCACACTCTGGATTCCGTTGATATAAAGGAAGTGATACTCGTAGTAGTACGTAAGATAGCCCTCCATCTGTGCAGGGCTCATGCCTCCGTACGGCTGGGCTACGTAGATCACAGGCAGGTTGAGGTTGGGGAAAATATCAACCGGCATCCGGCTGATCGCTAAAATGGCACAAAGCGCGATTCCAATCACGACTACGACGATCGTGATCGGCCGGCGAAGCGCTGCATGAATCAGCCACACGGCTACGGTCCTCCTTGTGTCTTCTCGTGAACCATCTGGAAGAACGGCTGCAGATCGCCTTGAGCTGCTGCGAGCACGGCCAGGTCATTCCAGACCGCGAGCCGAGCCAGGGCGTCATCCGTTTCAGCCTGGGCCAACAGACCTTGAGCATCTGCGACTTCGATGATATTCGCCAACCCAGCCTCGTAACGGGCGCGGGACTGCATTTCCGTTTCGCGCGCCGCCTGCAATTCAATCGGCGTCTTCCTCGCAACGAGCCGCGCGCCCTCCAGCGTGGCCTGGGCCTGCTGTACTTGGCCAGTCAGGTCATTGAGCGTTTGATCGTACTGCGCTCGCTCTGCGCGCTCGTTTGCTACGGCGATCTGTTTGCGCGAACGAATGGAAAAAATCTCGAGTGCGGGAAAGGTCACGGTTAAACCTGCGGCCCAGTCGGAGCGGTCCAGGCCCAGCCCGCCGGTGCCGGTTTGAATCGTTCCATCTGTGTTCGCACCGCTTCCGCGTGCGTAAATCGTGGATTGCAGGTTGAAGCGCGGGAAATAGGAACGATCGAGAAGGCGCTCCTGCGCCTTGATCTCATCCACCCGTGCTTGTTCCGCGGTTGCGAGGGGATGAGCCGTCAGTTGAGGCGCGGGAGGATTGGACTCCGGCGGATTGGAGTCCAAGATCCCGGGCTCGATCTGCACCGTGGTTCCGGCGATTCCAAGTACTTGAGCCAGCGTCGCGCGGCTGACCGCCTCTGCCTGTTGAGCCTCGATCAGAAGGACTTGCGCGCGCGCCAGCTCTGCGTCGGCACGCGACGCGTCCGCGCCGGGACGCAGATCATTCTTCACCAGGACGTGAACAGCGTTTGCAAACACTTGCCTCCGTTCCACATCCGCCTGCGCGGCAGCCGCTTTTTGCTGCGCCGCGCACGCAGTGAGAAAGGCACTCGCGACAGCGGCGGCAACATCGAGCCGGGTCACAGATAAATCGGATTGGGCAAGGTTCTCTGCGGATCGAGCCACACCCACATCGGCCCGGCGACGCCCGAAATCGAAAGGTTCCCACGAAACCAACACGCCGGCGGCGCTTCCCCAAACTGAATCATTCGACGCCGTTGGCAGGACAGGCCCTGACACGGGCGAAATGACGGTTTGCGGCAGAAGCAGTCCAAAGATATTGTTTCGGGTGGCGCGGTTGCCCTGCCATAACATGTCGGCGCGGGGCAGGTAGGCCATCTTCGCCAGGCTTACGCCGCCCTGAGCCGCCAAAGCCTGCTCCAGTGCGACACGCACACGCGGATAGTTCTTCAGTGCGTAATTCACGGCGCTTTCTAGCGTCAGCACTTTGAGAGCAGTCTGCGTTTGCGCCGCCAGATAATCACAACTGAAAAAGAAGGCCAGCAGAATGGTAATCGTCGTGCGCAAGCAGCGGTGCTTTTCCGGAGTCAATGTTCTCGACCCTTTCTCCGCCCGAATCGTGGTGCCACTGGTTCACGAGCTGTGCGCGGAGTCAAACCGCTCGCGAGTTCTCAAGACACCGAGCGATAGAGCCCGTCAGCTAGCTGCATGCCGCGTACGAGAAGTTCCTGGTCGCCCAGACCCTCGCGCGCCCATCCCTTCATGACGGCATCAATCCCAAATCCTTCATGGCGCCCGAATTTCTCGTCAAAGAGGTCAGCGTCGTGAACCATCTCCGCCATACGGGCCACGCGTTTGTCCCGGATGTGAAACGAGCGGACGAGCGTTTCGAATGTGCAATCTTCTCCGCGATGGCCGAACCCGCCCTGATACATGTCGAAGGGAATCGCATCAGCAGGACGCTTCTCCTCAGGGCTGAACGCAAACCGCGCACGCGGGTCAATGAACTTGCGAATCAACCACGCTGAGGTCACGCGATCGACACCCGGCCGCGGCCGCGTAACCCACACTCGATTCCTGTAAATCCGCCGCGACGCATTTGCGGAGATCGGCTGGGTTGCCGCAGGCTTCGGCTCGCGGAGCCGGTCCAATTCCTCTTCAACTTCGTTTCGAAGTGAAGCCCCGAAAAAATCTCTCGAAATGATTTCCTGGAGGTGCTGATTTAGCTTAGCCACGTGGGCGGATGTTGTGTTCTTTGCCGTAGTGGACGCTTTCTTAATTTCGTGCAGGAGCTCCCGGTATTCGCGCTGCCTGGCCTCGATAAACCGCTCTTTCAGCACATCGTGCGGAAGATTGTCGATCGCTTGCACTTCCAGAACCGACGCGTCTCCTCCGTGGCTCCGCACTGTGGTGG
>DASYZA010000146.1:0-7994 GCA_035946775.1 Candidatus Sulfotelmatobacter sp.
TTGTCGCATGGACTGGACGGTCCAAGATCAATCGCACGTCGACGACGTAATTGAGTTCGAGGCGCGGGTAAATGACGTCTGGCGTCGCCACGAAGACGCGGTCATTTGCACTTATCATCTCGGACAATTCCGTGGTGACGAAGTGATCGATATCATGCGAACGCACCCGATGGTTATCATCGGCGGCATCCTGCAAGAAAATCCCTTCTTTATTCCGCCAGACGAATTCCTGAGTGAATTTCGCCAACGTCGGTCACGTCGAAACAGCCCGCCAGCGGCGGCCTGACACATGCAAGAGCAACTGGAAGATCCGGCGCAGGAGGCGAGGCACCTTCAGCGCTGTGTTAATGATCTAGTCAGCGTGCTTTCTCTCTCTCCGGTCTGGCGGGGCAGTGAGCCGACACAAATAGTTGAAACCTTACTCGATGTACTCCTCCGGATGCTCAGCCTTGACTTCGCATATGGGCGCTTGAACGAAGCATTCGGCGCAATGCCATTGGAGATCCTCCGAATCGCCGAGGGCTGCAAACACAACCTGTCGCCAGAAGAACTCCGTAATATTCTCGGCAGTTTTTTTTCGGCTGATGCTCATACACTTCCGCGAATACGGAGCCGATTAGGAAACGGGGAAACATCGATCTTTCCCGTGCCGTTAGGAATTCAAGGTGAAATCGGCGTGCTCGTGGTAGGTTCGGACCGGGTGGTCTTTCCTCAGAAAACTGAAAACCTTCTTCTAAGCGTAGCGGCAAATCAAGCTACCATCGGGCTACAGGAGGCACGCTTCCGGAGCCAACAAAAGCGCCTTGCCGAAGAACTCGATCAGCGGGTCGTGCAACGAACCGCCGAACTTGCCGCTGCAAATGAAGAATTACATCAGGCTCGAGCGTCTCTGCAGAGAGCGCTTGACGAAGTACAGGGGTCGGAAGCCAAACTCCGTCAGGTAATCGATGCGATCCCCACACTTGCCTGGTGCAATCTCCCCGACGGACCTAATGAATTTCTCAGTAAGGGCTGGCACGAATACACGGGTCTTTCCCCCGAAGAGTCGCACGGTTGGGGTTGGCAGGCGGCCTTCCATCCGGACGACTTGCCGCCATTAATGGAGAAATGGGGAAAGATGTTGGCTTCAGGAGAATCAGACGAAATCGAGGCGCGGCTTCGCCGCCATGACGGGGCATATCGCTGGTTTCTCATTCGCTGTCAAGCCTTGCGCGACGCGGCGGGAAAAATCATCCGGTGGTACGGCACCAGCACGGATATCGAAGATCGCAAGCGGGCCGAGGAGGCCCAGAGAGCCAGCGAGCGGAACCTCGCCAGCATTATCAATACCATCCCGACGACAGCATGGACGACTCGCGGCGACGGCTACTGCGACTTCCTCAATCAGGGCTGGCTCGATTACGCCGGCATGGCCGCAGAGAAGGCGAAGGGCTGGGGGTGGGCGGAGGCGATCCATCCAGACGATCGAGAGAGACTCGTGGAGGAGTGGCAATCGTGTCTGGCTGCAGGCATCCCGATCGATGCGGAAGCTCGCATTCGCCGATTCGATAATACCTATCGATGGTTCCTGATTCGCGCCAATCCGCTGACGGATGATGCTGGCAATATCCTCAAGTGGTACGGAATCTGTACAGATATCGAGGATCGCAAGCGGGGAGAGGAAGTGCTTCGCGACAGAGAGCAGAGTCTGCGTTTGATCCTCGATGGTATCGCGGGATTAGTAGCGATCATGAGTGCGACGGGTGAAGTCGAAGCCGTTAACCGCCAGGTCGTGGACTATTTCGGCAGATCCGTTGCAGAAATGAAAGGATGGTCGACCAGCAACGCTGTTCACCCGGATGATCTTGCTCGCGTGATCGCCGCCTGGATCCGTTCGGTTGAGACGGGATCCCCGTACGATGTTGATCACCGTCTGCGCCGAGTTGACGGCGTCTATCGCTGGTTTCACGCACGCGGTCTTCCACTGCGTGACCGGGAAGGCCGCATTCTCCGTTGGTATGTACTGCTTACGGATATGGACGACCGGAAGCGAGCAGAAGAAGAGTTGCGTAACGCCCAGTCGGAACTGGCAAGAGTAATGCGGGTAATGACGATGGGACAATTGACCGCGTCGATTGCACATGAGGTGAATCAGCCGCTCTCCGGCATCATCACCAATGCCAGTACATGCCTGCGGATGCTGGATGGCAATCCTCCGAATTTGGAAGGCGCACGCGAAACCGCACGGCGCACGATTCGAGATGGACATCGGGCCTCGGATGTGGTCACTCGACTGAGAACGCTTTATAGCAAGAAAGTGCCGGCTGTCGAACCGATGGACCTGAACGAAGCGGCTCGAGAGGTGACGGCATTGTCGGCGACTGAGATCCAGAGAAACGGAGTAACTCTACGACACGAATTTGCTGGTGACCTTCCGCCTGCACTCGGCGATCGCATTCAGCTTCAACAGGTTATCTCGAACTTGATTCGAAACGCGGCGGACGCAATGGGTGAAGTTGACGATCGCCCAAGAGAGTTGCTCATTAGAACGGAACGGGAGGATGGGAACCGGGTCCGCCTAAGCGTAAGAGATTCGGGAGTCGGTATTGCACCTCAGGCGGCGGATAGGATATTCGAAGCTTTTTACACGACCAAAACCGACGGTATGGGAATCGGGCTTTCCGTCAGCCGCTCCATTATTGAAGCTCATCAAGGACGCCTCTGGGCAACCCCAAATGATGGGCCGGGATGTACATTTTCGTTTGCGATCCCTTGTACGCCCGAAGATATCGGTGACCCCGCGAGGCTCGTTCGTCGTGATTCATCAGTTGACGCCGCTTGATCGCCGATGGTCCGCGGCCCTGATGGGGGCGAACAATACTAAGGTGCAATAGACATTCATGTTAAGAATGCCGCATTCTCTTGTCATGCGGTCGCTTGAGGGCACGAGCGGGAACCAGCATCCGCTTCTTTGCGTCGTCGATGATGATGAGTCTGTGCGCGAGTCCCTGCCTGACCTGATTAAGGAGTTCGGCTTCGCGGCTCGATCTTTTTCCTCAGCCGAGGAGTTTCTCTCATCCGGCTCCGTTGACGTGACTAGCTGCTTAATACTCGACATCGCTATGCCGGGAATGGGCGGCCTGGAACTCCGCGAGGAGCTGAGGCTTCGCGGTCGAGAAATCCCGATCATATTCATCACCGGTCAAAGAGATGAAACGATTCGGGCTCGAGTGCTAAAGCAGCGCGTCGCCGGTTTTCTCTTCAAACCATTTAATGACATAGATCTGCTCGCAGCCATCAGAACTGCACTGCAGGGAGTATGAGGGTTCCACGGTCAATTTCTTGGGGGAATACAATGAGCTTAGCGAGGACATCTGCGTTTGCACGGGGGAATTTAGTGATGTCAACTACCGTTGCCACCGTGTTCATTGTCGACGACGATGTTTCCGTCCGCGAATCCCTGGAATTGTTGATCCGCAATGAAAATTGGAGGCCAGAGGCATTCTCGTCCGCACAGGAGTTTCTGAGCCACCCAAGAAGACTGGTCCCGAGTTGCCTTATTCTTGACCTTTCCCTGCCAGGTCTGAATGGTCTGGAACTTCAGAAAGAGCTTGCCGTTCAACACATCGACATGCCGATCATTTTCATCACGGGTCATGGCGACATCCCCAAGTCGGTACAAGCGATGAAAGCCGGCGCTCTCGAGTTCCTGACCAAGCCTATCGATAACGATGCCCTGATAAGCGCGATCCGAAACGCCCTCCAACGAAGCCATCTAATGATTTCTCAAGATGCCGAAATGCGGGAACTTCGGGACCGCTATGCCGCACTTACTCCTCGAGAACAGCAGGTTATGGCCTTGGTTGTCGCTGGGCTGCTGAATAAACAAGTCGGCGGCGAACTTGGCATCAGCGAGATTACAGTTAAGGCCCATCGAGGGCAGGTCATGCAAAAGATGAAGGCCAATTCTCTTGCCGAACTGGTAAGGATGGCAGGCAAGCTCCGGACGACACACGAGACAACTCACGCGGCGTAAAGAGTTTGTCGATCAATACTGTCGTCAAATTCTTGGGCTTGGGACTGATGGCTCAATCAAGGCGCGTCTACCGGCCGTTCGGCCTTGGAAAGCTCGTGCGTTGGAGTCACTACCGGCCAATCCGCTTTCCAGGCATCAGGAGATTTTGCATTCAGGTATCTGATGCGGACCGGCATCGCCGCCAACCGATCCGACAACAGAGCTTCCGTGCGAATGGGCCACCAGTCATACAAGAAAATCTCAAGCGGCCTCCACATCGATACCCAGCCTCCAATGGTGAGGCTCTCGCGGAGGATCTCTCCGATACGGCTCGTTTTCATGAGACCGGCTAGAACATCGCCTATCGCAATAGCGCCAGCCAATACAGTCAGGCCAATCAGGAGGCTCGTTCTGCCGCGGCGAAGTAATTCGCGTAGACGCCGCCGGTAAGTTGCTGCACGCTGTCGAAAGAATTCGTGCACAGCATCGCGCAGAACGGCAGCCTCATCCGGTAAACCAGCGTCGCGATCAAGATCGACGACCAGAGCAATCGGCACATCGCGCGGCAGATCCTTCGCCCAGCCGACGATGAACTCCTCAGCGTCGGGGTCCAGATCCTTACTGCGAAAAGGCGAGGGATCGATGGAGTTGAATAGCTGTTTCAGTTCGCCGACGTGTACCTCAATCACCGAACACTTCGGGGGAATGGGATCACCTACGGAGACCTTCTGGTCGTTTGCGGAGGGCGTCGTTGCTGGATTCGCTCGCGTCACTCGTTAATCCAAGAGCCACCATTAGCTGCCCTGACATGATACTCGCGAGGCCTGCTTGCGAGAGTTGGGGCGAATTCGCAATATGACAAATTTTGTGTCACAGTCCCTGCGGCAGTTTTCCAAGTAGGCCTGTTTTCAAAAAGTCAACAGCCGCGAGATAGCAGCCGCAGGCGATCAGCCCACCGAAGACTATTTGTAGAGAAGTTGCCTCCATCAGAATGCCGCGCCATGCAAGAAAGCTCACGACCAGAATATCGACTGCCGAGCTCAGAACCAGCCACTTCCCGGGCCTTGAATTCCAGAAGTGCCGGCGCTCTCGGACAAGATAAACAGTACCCTGCCCGGTAAAAACCAAGGTGATGAAAACCAACGTCTGGAGTTGTGGCAAAGGTAGTTGCAACCAATAACGTCCGACAAAAAAGATTCCGAACGAAAACACCAGAATCAAACTGCCCAGGGCCAGTCCAACCAGAACCAACCCGCGGATGTGCCAGCGATCGGGCTGCTGCGAATAAGAGACATTGTCGGTGGCGATCGACATCGTCACAAAATCGTTGGTGAACAACAGCAGGACAATCAGCAGAGGTGTAATGATGAAACTTCTGGTAAGCATAAGACCCACACTTAACAAGAATGCGATTTCAATGGTCTTGATGATTTTGTTCAGTGTGTAGGTGAGCATTCGCTGATAGATGCGGCGGCTCGTTTTCACTGCAGCGAGGATGTCGCTTAGGCCGGGATTGGTGAGCACGAGACTGGCCGCGGCTTTTGCTACGTCTGTGGCATTCGCTACCGCGATTCCAACTTCCGCTTGCTTCAAGGCGGGGGCATCGTTCACCCCATCGCCGGTCATTCCCGTGACTACACCTGCTCCTTGCAAAGCCTGGACGATGTGAAACTTGTCTTCTGGAAATACGCCTGCGAAAACGTCGTTTTTGAGCACTTCGCCTGCAGACTGTTCTTCAAGGTCTTTTGGCTGAACGGCACGGTTTCCGATGCCGACCCGGCTCGCAACGGCGCGGGCGGTGGGCAAAGCATCGCCGGTAATCATCACGACGCGTACTCCGAGATCGTGCAAATTCTGAATGAGTTCTTTCGAATCGCTTCTGGGCGGATCTTCGAGAGCCACCAAACCCACAAACCGCAAATCATTCTCTGATCCCGCGGCCACGGCGAGTACACGGTATCCTTGCGCGGCAAAGCGATCCTCATCCGAGGAGTAATCAGGCGCAATTTTTACCCGATGGGCCACCGCGTCCGGCGCGCCCTTGATCGCTCGCCACCGCTCGCCCTCCAGACTGATGACCGCTTCGGACAGCTTCGTTGCGGGTTCAAATGGAATCAATTCGAGTCTCTTCCAACCACCAGCGTCTACTTGGTGACTGTTGCCTGCGGCCAGGATGGCCAGATCAATGGGATCCTGACTCGCCGCGTCACTTACGAGCATGGCGAAACGGAGAAGATCACGTTCTGCATACGGTGCGTAAGGCTGAACTCCGGTGACTGCGAGACGGTTCTGCGTGATGGTGCCGGTCTTATCGCTGCACAGCACTTCCATGGCCGCAGCTTCCTCGATCGCCGACAGCCTCGTCACCAGTACTCCGTTGCCAGCAAGTTCGATCGATCCAAGCGCCGTTGCTACAGTGAAAGTCGCCGGCAGTGCGACAGGAACTGATGCCACCAGCAACATGAGCGCGAAGGGCAGCATTTCCATTACTGGCAAGTGCACGAGCCGGGAATAGAGAAGAAGGATGAGTACAAGAGCGCCATCCAGCATGACCAGGTATTTGACGATGGTGAAGATGATCGCCTGTAGATGGCTGACCGTTGTGGCCGTTCGCACCAACTCGGCCGTCTTGCCGAAGTAGGTGCGGGCCCCGGTCGCGGTGACTTCCCCGCTTGCTTCCCCACGAATCACCACTGATCCAGCAAAAGCGGCTTGACCCGATCCCGCTTCTAGAGGCAGCGATTCGCCCGTGAGCGTAGATTGGTCGAGCTGAATGTGTCCCTCGGCAAGCCGCACGTCCGCAGGCATGATGTCGCCCAGACGGACATGAACGAAGTCCCCGGGGACCAAGTCTTCCGCCGGAATCGTTTCCCAACGCCCGTCTCGCAGCGCCCGAGCGTTCACCGGCAGCCGTTTACGCAGCAGAGCAAGTGCATCCCGAGCTTTTTTCTCCTGCACAAAACCGAGGCCAGCGTTAAAGACGAGTAGAAAACCAATGATGATAGCCTCGGGACGCTTGCCCAGAATCAGTTCTAATATGACTGTGGCCTCAAGCATCCAAGGCACGGGTGCCCAAAACTTTTTGGCGATTGCGAGAAAAAGACGAGGTTTTACTTCCCGTACAGCATTGGGGCCGTACTGGCGCAAGCGGGCCTCGGCCTCCCGGCGGGTCAGTCCTTGAGGCGAAACATCGCGGTTCACTTCCGCATGCATGACAAAGCACCGCTCTGTTCTGGAGTGGTGCAGATTTGCGCCCGTGCGTCTCTAGCGGCGCTCGCTCAAGGCACGTCCCTGGGGACCACCGTTGACATCCGGAACATCCTCGCCGACTGCAGTCGCCAGATCGATTTGATGGTCTTGCTCCTGCACAAGAATCTGGCGAATCTGCTCGGCCAATGCGAATTCTCCAAGAGCTTCGCATTGCCGGATGCGGTCCCGATAATTGCGAATGGTTTCGTTTTCATTCTCAAGATCGAAGCGAAGCATTTCCTTCGCCTCTTTGGACGTGCGTACCGGCCTCGGCGCCACTGCCGGCATTTTTCCGAGATAATCGATCTGTCGCGAGATCGTGAGGGCGTGCTCGAGTTCCTGTTTGGCATGAATTTCGAGCTGGCTGGCAATGTCCATATACTCGGCACCTTTGAGCACTTGTGAATAGACCACGTAACCGATAATCGCCTGATATTCACGAGCCAGATCTTCATTCAACAATTCTGCGAGCTGATCACGCGAGATTTCGTTCTCCACTACCTTGGATTTGACCTCAAGCATCTGATTTCTCCTTGGAATAGAAACAGGGTTAAGTCGGCGAAACTCTCTTTTGGTGCACTGAGTCGTCGTCTTCGGATCGAGCCAGCTGGACGGGCTCCCCAGTTTCGGCTCGAAGCACAGTGGCCTCCGTTACGAGGCCACCGTGGTAGTTGCGGAAGCGAGCCGCACCGGATCTAGGGTGATCTCCGCAGCTCACGCCACTAGCGCCACTTCTGTCGAGGGCTCGTAC
>DASYZA010000147.1:0-2291 GCA_035946775.1 Candidatus Sulfotelmatobacter sp.
GCAAATGATTTTTTCCGCATGAACACGGGGAACGCCAGACACATGATCCAGATTTTTGGTCCACCGCAGACAAAAGAACTTGTCGATACCGCATTCCACTTCATCGCCATCTCGGTTCGACCATTTGCGGCGGAAAATCCATCCGCCTACCAGACCAACGATGGACATCTCGCCAGCCCGTTTGTCGCACACGATGTGGAGCGGGAGGGGACGATCTTCCGAGATGACAAGCTCCGAGTCATCGCAGCCGAAAATACCCATTACGCCCTGATGTCGGCTGCATCTCGCAAGCAGATGAGATCGTACTCGTACCGCTTCGAGACCGCGCACGGCGTGATTGTCTTTACTGGCGATACTGGTCCTAGCGACGTCGTGGCCTCCCTGGCAAATGGCGCCGATGTTTTCGTCGCGGAGGCATCAAGCCGCGACCCGGAGGATCTGGACCGGTTCGTAAGCCTTACGGCAACACAGAATCACTGGTCGCCCGCGCGCACGAAAGCTTTCGGCGCGCACATGCAACGGGAGCATCTCGATGCGGCTTCGATCGGGCAGCTTGCCTCGAAAGCACACGTCGGGTCGGTGCTGCTCTACCACTACCGCCCCCGGAACAAAGACGATGAAGCCGCGTATGTAAGTGGTGTGAAGAAGTACTTTCCTGGACCGGTGTTCGCGTCCGCTGATTTGGATCGGTATTGTCTTGATGCGACGCACCGCAAAGGGAGCGAAGCTACTCTTATGGTCAATCTCTGTCGCGAGCAGTCGCCAGTACACTGATCGACCCCGGCAGCCGGGAGCTCACTTGTCCGTATAGTCGGCGATTGGGAAGCTAGCTTCTGGATTGCCCGCTATCCAGGAGTTTCTTCGATCGATCCACCGGAGCCGACTTCTTCAAATACCAATCCGGGCTCGGTGAGTGGTTTGGCGATTCTTCGCCAATGCAGAGTCACCAATTTTCCTCCTGAGAACTGACGTTACTTTCAAATCTGCTGAGTGGGCAAGGCTGCTCGCTGGGCTATACAAAACGAAGTAGACGATCTACTTCCATTGGGAGTAGATTGTCTACATCTATGAACGAGAAAGGTCAGTACAAAAACCGGATCGAGCTGCTGCAGGGAACACTCGACATGCTCGTTCTTCAGACGCTGCAATGGGGACCGCAGCATGGATATGGCATTGTCCAGGCTCTACGTTTGCGATCCGGAGATGTGCTTCACGTCGAGACCGGATCACTGTATCCAGCTCTCCATCGATTAGAGCGTCAGGGCTGGGTGCAGTCCGAATGGAAGCAGTCCGAGAGCAAGCAAAAAGCCCGGTATTACCGAATCACCGCCAAGGGGAAAAAACAGTTGGCCTCGGATCTGGACCGATGGGAGCAGATTGTGGAAGCAATTGGGGCGGTCATGTACCTCAAGCCGGAGGAGAGTGCGTCATGAAGTGGCTTCCCAGCTTCGGGGTTCAGCGGCGCAATCGCGAATTGCAGGAAGAGATCGAGGCTCACCTGCAAATGGCAATCGCAGATCGAGTGGCGCGAGGCGAGACGGAAGAGTCGGCGCGACACGCGGCAGCCCGGGAGTTTGGAAACATTCTTCTAGTGCAGGATGTGACGCGCCAGATGTGGGGCGGAGGCTGGTTTGAACAACTAGGCCGGGATCTTCGTTATGCCTTGCGGCAACTGCGCAAAAGCCCCGCCTTCACGATCACCGCGACGGCGATGCTGGCCGTAGCTATCTGCGCCAACAGCACGGTATTCAGTTGGATCGACGGCACAATGTTGCGCCCGATTCCTGGCGCGCGGGACACAGGCAATCTTGTCAGCCTGCAGCGGGGGGAACGGAACTTCTCTCCGGTTCCACCCTTCTCATATCTCGACTATCGCGATCTGCGCGAGCAGAACCACACCTTCACCGGGATACTTGCATATCATCACGATTGGATCACGCTGACTGGGGGCGCACAGCCCGAGCGTGTCTATATTGCGAACGTGTCGGCGAACTATTTCGACGTGCTCGGCATCAAGCCGATGCTGGGGCGCTTCTTTCTGTCTGAAGAAGAGACGAATCCAGCCACTCCCAGCGTGGTCCTGAGTTATTCGCTTTGGAAGACACGTTATGCTGAGGACCCGGCAATCGTCGGCAAGTCGATTGAGATCGCCCGTGGGTGTTGAAAAAGTCACTGAGATTGGCGGGTGAGATTTAGCGAAAGCATGTTAGAAGGATTCATCTCTTGTCATGCTGTGCTGGATTTCAATCTTCGGAGGCCTGCTGATCATGATGGGAAGCCATGCTCGTTCC
>DASYZA010000148.1:0-84187 GCA_035946775.1 Candidatus Sulfotelmatobacter sp.
CGCTGCACATGCTTGGCAAACTGACGCGTGAACATACAGTAAATGCGGACGACATACGAGCCGTCCTTGCTGCCGGCGCTTCGCACCAGCAAATCGAGGATGCACTTGCGGTCTGTTTCTCGTTCAATGTGATCAGTCGATTGGCCGACGCTTTCGGGTTTCACGTGCCGAGCCCCGATGCCTTCGGCGCGGGCGCAAAATACCTCCTCGCACGCGGCTATCGCTGAGGACGCAGGACGTCGAATTAACATCCTAGGTTCTTTTTCGCACCGCAGCGGCACTGCAGCCACTCAAATTAGCATCTAAGTTATTGATTTATATGGCGTCCCCGGCGGGATTTGAACCCGCGTTTGCGCCGTGAAAGTCCGGGGCCCTAGAACAACATTAACGCACTGCTGAGAACCAGAACGCATCGGAACAAATCGTAACAACATTAACGAACAGACAAAGTGCTCCGCAATTGTCCCGCGGCCGGATTCTCAGACTCACCGCTCACTGGCGCACTCATCTTACTCATCGGAGTGACCGGGTCAGCTTCCGCACGCAACCCTGAACACGCCCGCGCCGACGGCCGGTCTTCTTGCCGCTCGAAAGATCCCTACAGGGGGCCAAATCTCGACGACCTAAGTTGTGATCTGGACGAGAGTTGGCAGGGGTGCACCTTCGAGAGCAGGAATCGGCTTTGGAGAACAGCAGGCCTTCGCCAGTCGCGCCAAGTCGGCTTGCATTGCTTTCTCTTCCTTGAGAACCGCGAGAGTCTGGTAGAGGATCAGTGCCGCTCCGGCGTGGGGCGGCATGGAAATCCTGTAATGGATCCATTTGCCATCGCGGCGAGCCGATACAATTCCGGCACTCCTGAGATAGGCAAGATGGCGGGAGATTTTTGGCTGAGGGCCGCCGAGGATCTCGACGAAGTAGCAGACGCAAATTTCCTGCTCTCCCATCAAATTCAGGATCCTGAGCCGTGTATTGTCGCCCAAAGCCTGGAAAAACTGCCCCAAATCGAACTGGCGACTCTTAGCCACAGAGATATATTCGCATTGACAGATGTGACAGTCAAGCATATATTCGTCGCAGCGGATGTGTTCTGCGGAGGGAATAAGAATGTCTGAGCAGTTACTGGATTCAGTGAAAGCAAGATACGGGGCGATTGCCGAGAGTGAACTTTCGAGCGATAACGCCGGGGTGCGCGCTGTAGCGGAGGCGTTCGGTTACACGGCGGAGGAGTTGACCTCGATTCCAGCCGAGGCGAACATGGGGCTCTCCTGCGGGAACCCCACGGCGACCGCTCACTTGAAGCCAGGTGAAGTGGTTGTCGATCTCGGCTCGGGCGGAGGGTTGGATGTGTTCTTGGCTGCACTGAAGGTTGGCCCAAACGGTCGTGCGATCGGCATCGATATGACGCCGGAGATGATTGCGCGGGCACAGACGAATGCGTCGTCCGCGGGCTACACGAACGTCGAGTTCTATCACTCCACTATTGACAAGATCCCGCTACCGGATTCTTCGGTGGACTGCGTGATCAGCAACTGCGTGATCAATCTGGCCCCGGACAAAACGGCCGTGTTCCGGGAGATCTTCCGCATCCTGAAGCCCGGCGGACGGGTTGCCGTAAGCGACATCGCTCTGAAGGGTGAACTGCCAAAGGAAGTCGCAACGAGTATCGCTGCCTATACCGGTTGTATTGCCGGAGCGATCAAAATCGAGGATTATCGCGCCGGATTGCTGAAGGCGGGCTTCCAGTACGTTGAAGTTGTCGATAGCGGTACCGACCTGAATGCCTACTCGAAAGCCGACACTCAATCCGGTTGCTGTTCTGCTCCAAAGAATGATCCTGCCGAAGTTGTCACAGTCGATTCGCAGTCATGCTGTGGGTCAACCACGACAAGCGTGCAAGAGGACGTCAGTTCCTTGCTCTCAAAGTATGACCTGAACCAGACGGCTGCGAGCGTGAAGGTGTATGCGCTCAAGCCCGCTCTGACATCCTGCTGCGGGCCAACCTGCTGTGGCTCGAAAGGATAGTTCGGTGAAGCGATGAATATCCGAGAAAGACGAGTCGGGGACCTGGACGCAGTTCGCGCACTTCTTGAGGCAAGCGGACTTCCATTCAATGGCATCGAGCGCACGCGGGGGTGGGTTGCCGAAGAGAGTGGACAGATCATCTCGCATATTGCGCTTGAAGAAGCAGAGGGCGCTTTGGTCTTGCGTTCCCTCGCAACCGCCCGCGCGGCACAGGGTCGAGGAATTGCCCGGGATCTGATGGACCTTGCCGAAGCGCACGCCGGAGATCGCACGATCCTTCTCCGGACTAAAACGGTCGGCCCGTGGGTGCTGAGACGCGGTTATTCCTCGATCGGTTCAGATCAGGTTCCTGAGAGCGCGCGATCGACGCCCGAATTTGAGGGATCGATGTGCTCCGGCTACCCGATCTACATGAAGAGGATGGTTTCACGGTTGACAGATGAATGAAAGTCCTGCTGTCGCGTGGGTTGCGTAAGGCAAGCTTGAGGTGGTGTGACATCGATCACTGTTGGTCGGCGTGGATTCTTGACAATATGGCCAAGAATGCAATCCGATTGAATTATGGAAAAACGCAATCCATTCACGAAGCAAGCGAGAATGCTCAAAGCGCTCGCCCACGAATCCCGGCTGATGATCGTGGACAGGCTGAGCAGGGGCGAGTGCTCGGTAGGCGATTTGAGAGATCTTGTCGGCGGGGACCTTTCGACAGTTTCTAAACATCTGGCTCTGCTGCGCGCGCACGGGATTGTTGAGGACCGGCGCGAGGGAACCTCGGTGTATTACCGGTTGCTCACACCCTGCGTCTGTAACTTCTTCACCTGCGCAACGCAGGTCCTGAAAGAGAGACCTCGGTGATGTGGTCGAAGGGCAGCAGGCAGTAGTACTGCGTCTACGGTTGCATTCGCACCTGGAGCAGTAATGAATTTGAAGACGCTAGTTCGATCGGCACTCCTTTTATTCATCCTCGCTTGCATTTCGGTTTTCACGATCCGGAAGTTCACCGCGTCCGGTCCGTCCGCTGGAAAGCAAAGCGTGGAGGCGACGGCAAATTCGCCAAGTTCCTCCACCAGCGATTCCGTCCCAATACTCCCCCAGACCAAGGTTGTCGCGTACTACTTTCACGGACACCGCCGCTGTCCTGCTTGTCGAAGGGTCGAAGTAGTTGCGCAGGATGCTGTTCATGTAGGGTTTCCGGATTCGCTCCAAAAGAACGTCCTTTTGTGGAGTTCGGTGGATATCGAAGACCCCGCGAATCGGCATTATGCGACTGATTATCAGGTCTATTGGAATGCGCTTGTGCTCGTGAAGTTCAGGGATGGAAAGCAAGTGGAATTCAAGGCCCTTGAGCAGGTTTGGCAAATCCAGCATGACGATAACGCGCTAAGAGACTACGTGGTGGAGGAAGTACGAGCCTACCTCGGAGCCGATGGACATGCTTAGCCATTGGGCCGCAGTGTCCTCAGCTGCGTGGCTGGGAATTCTGACCGCGATCAGCCCGTGCCCGCTCGCAACAAATATCGCGGCCGTCTCCTACATTTCGAGAAGGGCGGGAAATCTGCGGGATGTTCTAGTCAGCGGACTTCTTTACGCGATCGGCCGAGCCGTTGCTTATGCCGCAATCGGGATCGTGATCGTGAGTAGCATTCTTTCGGTGCCTCGCGTGACGACATTGTTGATGAGTAACGTGAATCAGTTTCTGGGGCCGATTTTGGTGCTGGCTGGCATGTTTCTAGTCAAACTGCTTCGCTTTCCATCATTTGCCTTGCCCGTCACGGCGCGCCTCCGCGAGGGCGTGACTGGCGTGCGATTTGGCGGAGCATTTGCCTTAGGCATCCTCTTTGCTCTGTCTTTTTGTCCTATCTCTGCAGCGTTGTTCTTTGGGACCCTGATCCCGCTTGCGACTGTTTCAGGTTCCTCGGCGGCCTTGCCGGTCGTATATGGACTCGGTACATCCATTCCGGTGCTTGGGTTCGCGCTACTTACATCGGCCGGTACCGGCAAAGCGGCTCGTGCATTTGAGAGCCTTGCACTTCTCGAGGTCTGGGCCCGGAGAATCACTGGAACCGTATTTATTGCGCTGGGACTCTACCTTTGCTGGACCAGCCTAGATTTGAAATCGCCATCTTTCTGAGGCCCGCGCCAGTGCCGGGGACGGAAAGCCGGCAAGAAGTGCGCAATTGGATAGGTTGCGCTAACCCACTGAAAACAGGCTATGCGCCTGACCGAGGTCTGTAAGAGCCAGCGTTGTGACCGCTGTCACGGTAGAGCTCCTCCAAAACATGGCAAATTGGCCAATAAGGAAATATTAAGACCCGAGTGAAGGGTAATCCGCGCGGTGGGTCGAAAGGTCGTAGGTAGCGATGAAGATTCAGATACTGGGTACCGGCTGCACCCGCTGCAAGACTCTGACGGCGCATGCCGAGCAAGCGGTTCGGTCACTTGGCCTGAGTGCCGAAATCGAAAAGGTGACGGACATCCGGGACATCCTGAAGTTCGAAATCCTGATGACTCCCGGCCTCGCGATCGACGGCAAGGTGAAGAGCGCCGGGCGCATCCCGTCTCCGGAAGAGATTCAGGAGATGCTGCGCGAAGCGGGAGGACAATCCAATGGCTGACCAACGCCCTGGACTGGTGATGTGTGTATGCACCGGCAAATGTCCTGGTTTTTCCAAGATGGACATTTGGGACTTTATTAACCGAGCTCGGGTGGAATTGCCGGTTGAGTTCGGCGTGATTCATCCGCAGCTCTGTGAGCAGGACGGCGATCGCTTTCTCGGCGATTTTCTTGAGGCAAAACGCCCTCTGGTCATCGCCGCCTGCGCGCCGAATATGCAGTACAAGATGTTCCGGGACGCCTTCGCTCAAAAGGGGATGGACGTAAAGCGGGATATGACTCCGCTCGATATCCGCGATATGTCAACCGAGCAGGCCGTTGAGAAAGTTGCGGCCGCACTGCGCGAGATGGGGGTAAAGGAAGATGTCTGAGGCAACATTTATGGGCGTTCCGCGGGACAAGATTCCATGGTTCCCGACCATTGATTACCAGAAGTGCAACTTCTGTATGGAGTGCGACACTTTCTGTCCTCATCGGGTATTTGAGCAACGCGAAGGGGACCGCAAACTGGTCGTCGCCAATCCGAACAACTGTGTCGTCTTTTGCCGAGCCTGTTCTAAGACCTGCGGGCCGGAGGCCCTCTCGTTTCCGAACAAGCCGGAGATCATCGCGCTCATCAAGCAGCTGCACACTCCGGGGAGCGGCCAATGAAACGCGCGATTCTCTCTTGCAACGGTATGGACAAGCCGGAAGGTTCGGTGGCTCGGGAGGTGGCGATTCGTTTTGCAGCCGCCACGGGA
Source organism: Candidatus Sulfotelmatobacter sp. (assembly GCA_035946775.1). Taxonomy (GTDB): domain Bacteria; phylum Acidobacteriota; class Terriglobia; order Terriglobales; family Acidobacteriaceae; genus Sulfotelmatobacter. The sequence continues at coordinate 5,377 of DASYZA010000148.1, forward strand.
AGCGAAATCATCTGCCCCGTATTGCTGAACCGGGCGCCGGCGCGGTACAAGAAGTCGCTCACGGAAAGTGCGCTGATTGTCGTGGATGGCTGCTCGACGCGCTGCGCCAGCCGGCTCGCTGCCGGACTGGAAGCAAGAGTGGAGCGAAAAGATCTTGTCACGGACGCCGTAAAGGCCTTGGGACGGCCATTGGAATCTTCGCTCAGCTTGGGACCTGAAAGTATTGCGCTGGCGCAATCGATCGCGGATGACCTACTGCGGAACCTGAACGCACCTGAAGCAACCCGGGAGCCTGATACTTCTTTCGAGCCGCCAACGGAATACCTCATAGTCGCACACGACAAGTTTGAGTTCCGGATTCCAGCGGTGGACTACTTCTTCAATGAGAACGACGTCTGGGTGCGCGTGCTCGATGGAGTGGCGCGAATCGGCATTTCCGATTACATGCAGCAGAGCCTGACCGACATCAATTTCTTCGATCCACCCAAAGCCGAGGACGCGGTAGAGCAGTTCGGAGAATTGGGCAGCGTGGAGTCGGCCAAGGCAGTGTTCGAAATTGTCGCGCCTGCGAGCGGTACTGTGACCGCTGTTAATCCAGCAGTAATTGCCAATCCCGGATTGATCAACGAAGACCCTTACGGAAGCGGATGGCTCGTCGAATTGAAGCTGACTCATTGGTCGGACGATTTGGGCCTGCTCCACGACGGTGCCACCTATGCAGAGATCGTCAAACGCAAGGCAGAAGAGGCTTGAAAGGGTGCGTGGAATGAGAAGTGAACCAAGAGAAGGCGATGTATTGGTGATTCCGTGCAGCGGGATCGGGAAAGTTCACGGACTGATCGGACGCGAAGCCACTTACCTGGTTACTGACGAGTTGGCTCCGGGGACGACCACGACTCTTTGTCTGGCGCTGCTGGTGAAAGGCGATGCCGAAGCCGTCGAGGCTGTGCGGAGCCATGCCTGCATCACGATTGATGGATGCGCTAAGGCCTGCGCGCAGAAGAACGTCGAAATGGCTGGCGGAAGAGTGACGAAGGCCATCCAGGTCGCCGAAGCTTTCAGAGACTTCCGCGGAGCGAAGCCGGGGAGTGCCACCGCTCTTACCGATGAGGGGTGGACGATTACCCGGCACATTGCAGAGGCGGCGGTGTGCGAAGCGGCGGTTCTGAACACGAATGGGGAGGCAGCGCGATGAGCGAGACAGTGGCGAAGGTTGGCATCATTTCGTGCAGTGGTGAGGCAATCACCGAAGGGACGATTTCGCGCCTGGCGACGAGGCGAGTGCTGGAACTGCTGCGACCGGATATGACCGTAACACTCTGTCTCCCGTTGTTCCTTGCGGGTAACGAAGGAGAGCGGAACTTTGCACGGACCCATCCGACCATCACCATCGACGGCTGCGCAAAACAGTGTGCCAAGTGGGGCACAGAGCAGCACAGCGGCCCAGTGAGCAGAGCTCTGACTGTTTCGGAAATCCTGGGAACGGCAGGTCCATCGTGTCACCGATCCTGTCGAGAGATGGACGAATTTGACAAGGAGGCCGTTTGGGCCGTTGCCGAGCGAATTGCAGCCGAGGTGGATTCCGTTCTTAGCGAGGTCTCCGCGAGCGCTGACAAAGTGGAATCCGTAAACGCACCGCAGTGTTCCTGCGCAAGCCCCATGCCTGGCGGCACCATCACGATTGACGGAAAAACTCTGAGGATTGCCGGCCTGCCGCTGATCTTCGAACAGTGTGCTGAACGCGGCATCGGGGCCACCGAAGCAAATGGAGCCGCACTGCTCGCGGCAGTGAAGCTCTACCACCACATTGAGAGCGAACAAGAGGCAGAGTACCGGGCCGCGTTGCTTCATGCCTACCGGAGCTTCAGGGGCGGCGCCAGCCGGGGAGAATGATGGAACTTCTCTGTTGGTCGGCTCCGAGCATCGAAGAAAACCTCGCGTTTGACGAGGCGCGGGCGAAGTCTGCCTACGCAACGGGAAATCGCCTGCTCCGTTTCTGGTGGGGCGATTCCCCTGCCATCGTAATGGGTTCAAGCCAGCGCGCCGGGGATGTGGCGGACACAAATGCTTGTGCTGCACAAGGAGTCCCGATTCTGAAGAGATGCAGCGGAGGGGGCGCTGTCCTGGAGAAGAGCGAAGTCTTCAACTACACGCTGATCACCCCGGCGCCGCCCCACCTCGACGTGGCCGCCTCCTTTCAAGAAGGCACGAACTTGGTCGGCTCAATTCTCGCCAATCTCGGTATTGCCGGTGTTCGGCGGGGCACATCAGACGTGGCGGTTGGCGACCGCAAGATTTCAGGAAATGCCCTGGCCAGACGCTGGAAGGCGCAGCTTGTGCACGGCACACTCCTTGTTGATTTCGACTTTGATCTAGCCGATCAGGTCCTGAAACATCCGCCCCGTGAGCCGGATTATCGCCACGGCCGCAGTCATCGCGAGTTTCTGGTGACGCTGCGGGAGCTTGGTATTCAAGCAGATCGCAAGCACATTGAAGAGGCCGCATTCGACGCGGCGCACACAGTGCTTGGCAGACGAATTTGCGAAATGGATTCCAGTTTCTTAGCCCTACCGCAGGCCGCCATCGCGTTCCCGTCGGAAGCGCCGACGAGTGTGGCCTCCCACCCGTAGCGTCGAGCGGCAAAGATGATTTTTGTTCGATTGAGAGGAGAAGTTCATGAATTCAGATCAGATGCCAACTGTAGAACAGGTTTTCGGAATGATGCGCAAAGCCATGGGATCAGTCCCGCCGGCCATTGAGAAAGCGGCTGCGGTCGACGAAGGTCTGCTCTATGAGCATCTTCGTTCACGGGCTTACGCGATGCCTGCTGAAGGTGGGCTCGACGAAGAAGCTCGCACACTGATCTATCTAGCAGCTGCTCTTGCAGGCAGCAGCAGGGCTTGCATCCAGGCGATGGCAAACAAAGCGAAAGTACAGGGCATCGCGGCCGAGAAAGTCATGGAGACGGTGCGCATCGTCAGGCTTGCTTTGGCAACCAAGGTCATCGGTGATGCGGAGTCAATTTTCGAGGTGCTTCAAGGTGTCTAGTAAGGTCGCACTGCGGATCTGGAACGGAACGATGGCGCACCCAGGTGGAGTGAAATGACAGTGTTTTCGATCAGAAGCATTTTCTGCAACTCGCCCGGAGGGAGGAATTCCATTCAGCTTAGACGTTTTCTCTGGGCACTCTCATCGGCCCTCCTCGCGGTCCCGTGGAGCGCGACGCAGGCCGTAGCGCAGACGGCCGTGGAGGACCTGGCAACCGCCTATCAGCAGGCGGCTAGTTCCTCTCCGCTGATTGCACAGGCCCGCGCACAGCTGGATGCCGATCTGGCTGGTAAGCCGCTGGCGCGTTCGGCGCTGCTTCCTCATATCAACGCGTTTACCAGCGGGGGCATGAACACGGGACGCGTAACAGGTTTCGGTGCTGAGACGATCTCCACTGGGTATCACTCCGATATCTTTAGCGCCAGTCTCACGGAGTCTCTCTTCGATGGCCAGAGCTTGATTGCGATGAGGCAGGCGGACAGCCGGATTCAGGCAAGTGAGGCCGCCCTGGCATATGCGCAACAGTTTGTCGCGCTGGAGGTCACACAGGCGTATTTCGGCGCATTGCAGGCGCAGGCAAACGAGCGGGTCACGCAGCAGCAGGTCGAGTTGCTCGAGAGCATTTTCGACCAGACGAACACCAGCCTGAGGGTTGGCACCGGGGACATCATCACAGTCCAGGAGACACAGGCACAGCTGGATGCCGCGAATGCCGACGTGATCGCGGCGAAGAATGCGGTTGCGGTAGCAAAGAACCAGTTGGAACGTCTGACTCACCAGTCAGTCGGGACTTTGCGGGACATAACAACTCTCGAGGCAATCGGTCCCCAGCCCGATACAGTGGACGCGTGGGTCGCTGCCGCCCTTAAGAACCAGCCTCTGCTGCAGCAGGCGCGGGCGGCACTTCAGGTTTCCGAACAACAGGTTCAGTATGCCGAGCGGGCGCGATGGCCAACGCTGACATTGACCGGAATCGGACAGCACGCCGCAGGCACATTGATACCGCCCGTTGCCATCGACCAGGTGGGTGCATCCCTAAATCTTTCGATTCCGATCTTTGAAGGTGGACGCACGCGCGCAAGCATTCACCAGGCCCAGGCACTGGCGCGAGTGAGCCGAGAGAATGTCGCGAACACGCAGGACCAGATCAAGCTGGATACGCAAACGGCGTTTCTCGATCTCGTAAACAGCGTAGCTCATTACCGTGCCGCCAAGCAGTCGGTCACCTCCGCGAAGGTATCCCTCGACGGCACCCGCAAAGGATACGAGATCGGGAGCCGATCAATTATCGATCTGCTGACTTCGACGACGAATTACGCGGCGGCGCAACGCAGCTATTACTTGGCTCTCTATACGCAATTGGTAGCCAGAACCCAGCTCAAGGCGGCAGCCGGAGTCCTGACGCCTCTGGATATTGAAAACATCAATTCTCTGCTCGATGGCAGCACCTCCCATTGAACAGCGAGAGTTGAAGGAGTTCGTATGATTTCGGTCAGAAAGCGCATTTCCATCCTGGCACTTGTGATCCTCGCTGCCGCGGGATTCTTCATCTGGCGAAGGCTTCACCAGAAGGACGCCCCGACGGACAGCGTCATAATTTATGGAAACGTCGACATCCGTCAGGTGCAAATCGCTTTTAATGACAATGAGCGAATTGACAAGCTGCTTGTAGATGAAGGCAGCGTTGTGCACGCTGGGCAGCTTATCGGCCAGTTGGTGCAGCAGCGCTTTTCAGATGCCGCCGCACGGGACCGATCTCTTGTCGCGGCCCAGCAGCAGGTTGTGGCGAGGCTGCACGCTGGGAGCCGGCCTGAGGAGATTGCTGAGGCGCGTGCAGACGTGGCCGCGGCCGAAGCCAATGTTGCCGCCGCACAGGCCAATGTGAAAAATGCAGAATTACTTTTCCACCGCCAGCAAACCCTGGCGAAGCAGCAGTACGTTTCGTTACAGATTCGGGACGATGCAGAGCGCTCCTACTTGGCGCAGAAGGCTGACCTCGCCGCCACCGAGCAGATCCTTGCCGCCAAACAGCAATCCCTGCAACTCGCCGTGATCGGCCCTCGCAAAGAGGACATCGCCGCGGCGGAGGCTACTCTTCAGGCTGACCGAGCGGCGCTGTCGCTCGCCGAAAAGCAGCTGGCAGATACTCAGCTTTATGCACCTGCCGAGGGAGTGATCCAGAACAGGATTCTGGAACCCGGCGATATGGCTACCCCGCAGACACCGGTCTTCACTCTGGCTCTCGACAATCCCCTCTGGGTAAGAGCCTATCTGCCCGAAACGCAGATGGGCAGGGTCGCTCTGGGCATGCGCGCATGGATTGAAGTGGATAGCTTTCCCGGGCAACGCTTCACTGGTTGGGTCGGATTCATCTCGCCGGTATCGGAGTTCACGCCAAAGAATGTAGAAACCACTGAATTGCGCTCCCAGCTTGTCTATCGAGTGCGCATATATGCCTGCAATCCCGATCATCGTCTGCGCCTGGGAATGCCGGCCACGGTCATCATCCCTTTGAGCAACAATCCTGCTCATGGAATCGATGCTCATCCGTGCGAGGGAAAATGAGATGGGCGTGATTGTTGTCAAAAATCTCAGCAAATCCTTCGGTAAAGGACCAAGCCGCAAGGATGCGCTGAAGGACGTCTCTTTCCAGGTCGCCGAAGGCAGCATGACTGCGCTCATCGGTCCGGACGGAGCGGGCAAGACAACACTTCTTCGTCTTCTTGCCGGCATCCTTCAACCGGATGCCGGGACGATTCACGTGCTCGGTCATGCGCTACCAGATGAAGCGCTGCAACTCCAGGCCAAGATAGGCTACATGCCGCAGCGCTTTGGCCTGTATGAGAATCTCACCGTCGAAAAGAATCTGACGCTCTTTGCCGATCTGCACAATATCCCAAAAGACAGCCGAAAGGTGCGCTTCGATGATCTGCTCACCATGACGGCACTCGGTCCCTTTCGCGCGCGCCGGGCCGGGAAGCTCTCCGGTGGAATGAAGCAGAAGCTCGGACTGGCTTGTACCCTGATTCATCCGCCGAAGGTTCTGCTTCTCGATGAGGCCAGCGTCGGCGTGGACCCAATCTCGCGCAGGGAGTTGTGGAGCATCATCCGGCAACAGGTGATCCATGAAAAGGTAACCGTCCTTTTGAGCACGGCCTACATGGATGAAGCCGAGCGATGCGACCATGTCCTTCTCCTGCACGAAGGAGAGATTCTTGCGCAAGGAAGCCCTTCGGACCTCATCGCGCCCATGCAGGGTCATTCCTTCCTTCTCGGAGAAGTTCCGATCGCTCCGCGTGCGCTTCAGTCTCAGATCGCTCGGCTGCCGGACGTGGTGGATACAGTGATCCAGGGAGATGGACTGCGCATCGTCACGAAGAAGGTTGAACCGCCGCCTTTGCCGGCGGGCCTGGCAGTCCAGGGGCCATCGAAGCCTGTCCCGGCCCGGCTCGAAGATGCATTTGTCAGCCTGCTTTTCAATCGAAATCCGCATCATTCCATTCCCCTGCCTCCGGCCACTGAGACAGCAGGCAATGATGCCGCGGTTGTTGAGGTGAAGAGCCTTTACCGCTACTTCGGCTCTTTTGCAGCAGTGAAGGACGTTAGCTTCTCTGTGCACAGAGGAGAGATCTTCGGACTGCTCGGAGCGAACGGCGCTGGAAAGTCCACAACCTTCCGCATGCTGTGCGGATTGCTGCCAGCCTCTTCGGGAACCCTGCGAGTCGCCGGCGCCGACCTCCGCACGGGCGAAGCATCAGCGCGAGCGCGCATCGGCTACGTCTCGCAAAAGTTCTCTCTCTACGGCGCTCTGAGCGTCCAGCAGAACCTGTCCTTCTTCGCCACCGTTTATGGCCTCCAGAACCGCCGCAAGCGAGACCGAATCAGGTGGGCGCTCGAAGAACTCGAACTCACAGACTACATCGCCATGAACGCCGCCGATCTGCCTCTTGGTTACAAGCAGCGCCTCGCCTTGGCCTGCGCTCTGATGCACGAGCCGAGCATCCTCTTTCTCGATGAGCCGACCTCGGGCGTTGATCCGCTGGCGCGACGGGAGTTCTGGGCCCGCGTAAATGCGCTTGCCCAAGGCGGCACCACCTGCCTGGTGACCACGCACTTTATGGAGGAGGCAGAGTACTGCGACCGGCTGGTCCTGATGTCACTGGGAGAGGTGCTCGCGGAAGGTACCCCCACGGAGATTAAGGGCAGGGTTCGGCGCGCGGATCAGCCCAACCCAAGCATGGAAGATGCCTTCATCTCACTCATTGAAGAACACGAGCGCGTCAGCCGGAGGGCATCATGAACCGGATGCGCGTCAAGGGCCTCATGCGCAAGGAGGTGTATGAGATCGTTCGCGATCCTTCGAGCATCGCCATTGCCTTCGTACTGCCTTTGGTTCTGCTGCTGATTTTTGGATATGGTGTTTCACTCGATGCGCGAAACGTTCCTGTTGCCGAGGTGGTGGAGCAGCCGACCTACCTGACCGCGTCCTTTCTCGGAGAACTTGACCATTCACCCTGGTTCCATCCGGCACGCTACCCCGATCAGGCATCCGCGGAGCAAGCCATGATGCAGGGCCGCGTTCAGGCCATTCTCTGGTTACGCAGCGACTTCTCACGGAAGGCTCTGAGTTCGGGCGAGTCCCCGATTCGCCTCACCGTCAACGGTGTCGATGCCAATCAGGCGCGCATCATTCAAAACTACGTGAATGGAACGTGGCAGACCTGGTTGCAACAGCAGGCGATGCTTCAGGGCCAGCCGCTCGCCGTTCCCGTCGTCGCGGACGTGCGCATATGGTTTAATCCAGCGCTCACCAGCCGGGAATATCTGATTCCGGGGCTCATTGCCATCATCATGACACTCATTGGCGCTCTACTGACGGCGCTGGTCGTAGCTTGTGAATGGGAGCGCGGCACCATGGAAGGCATCATGGTCACCCCAGTGGCAAAGACCGAAGTTCTGCTAGGCAAGCTGGTTCCGTATTTCGTGATGGGCATGGGCGGCATGATGCTCTCGACTGCAATGGCGGTCTTCCTGTTCCACGTTCCACTGCGCGGATCGTTGGCGATTCTCTTTGGGACGGCTGCGCTCTTTCTGCTCACCGCTCTTGGCATGGGATGGGCGATCTCCGTCTTGGCACGCAGCCAGTTTGTCGCCGCGATGGTTGCCATTGTCACTACGTTTCTGCCTGCATTCATCCTGTCCGGATTCCTGTTCGACATACGCTCCATGCCGGAGCCAATACAGATCCTGACGCACATCGTAGCTGCACGCTACTTTGTGGCCGCGCTGCAAACGTCGTTTCTTGCCGGGGACCTCTGGTCCGTCATTCTGCCCAACCTATTTGGCTTGGGCGTACTCTGCATCGTCTTTCTCGGGTTATCCGTACTGCGATTCCGCAAGAGGTTGGACTGATGAGAGCAAGGGTTCTGCGCGTCCTGGCGCTTGTCCTTAAGGAACTCCTGGCCCTTCTGCGTGACCCCGCCAGCCGCGCCGTTCTCATCGGTCCGCCAATCATTCAACTGATTGTGTTTGGCTATGCCGCGACCTTCGAACTGAAGCACGTTCCATTTGTCGTTTACAACCAAGACCAAGGGCAAGTCTCGCGAGAACTTGTCGCGCGTTTCGCCGGCGCGCCCAGTTTCGATCTGGTGCAATTCGTCTATAACCAGAAAACGGTAGAGCAGGCGATCAATAACAAGTCGGCGTTGATGGCCATGGATATTGGTCCGAACTTCAGCGCGGACCTGGAGCGCGGGCTACCGGCACACGTTCAAATTGTTCTGGATGGGAGAGACTCTAACACCGCCGCCATTGCCATGGGCTACGTGCAATCCATCGTGACTGAGTTCAATCAGGCACAACTAGAGCAGAACGGAAGGAAAGCGCCTTCAACCGTCCTTCTGGACCGGGCCTGGTTCAATCCCAATCTCGATTCCCGGTGGTTCATCGTCCCAGGGATATGCGGCATCCTCACGCTGCTGGTGAGTATGCTAACGACGGGACTCTCCGTAGCGCGTGAGCGCGAAATGGGGACGTTCGATCAACTCCTCGTAACCCCAATGCCGCCGGCGGAGATTCTGCTGGGAAAGGCGCTACCGGGATTTCTGGTTGGCACGGCGGAAGGATCGCTGATTGTCTTCATGGCCGTGTTCTGGTTCCATGTCCCCTTCACGGGAAGCTTGATTGGCCTCTACATCGGCCTGCTCTGCTTTCTTTTCGCCACGGTTGGCATCGGATTGATGATTTCGTCTTTGGCGGTTACGCAGCAGCAAGGCCTGCTTGGGGTCTTTCTATTCATGGTGCCGGCAATCGTGCTCTCCGGATTTGCCACTCCCATTGCAAACATGCCCCGGGCAGTGCAATACATTACACTGCTCGATCCATTGCGCTATTTTTTGATCGTTCTTCGAGGTAGTTTTCTGGAAGGTGGAGGCCCTTCGCTCTTCTGGCCACAATACTGGCCACTGCTCACGATTGGGCTGGTCTGTATGACCGTGGCCGGCACTCTCTTCCGCAAGCGCCTCGCATGATTCATCGTGCCGTCCGAAGTCTTCCCGCTGCGGGGCCAATGGGGCCATCATCGGACTATCGGCTGATATCAGCCAACGTAGCTGGTTCAGGCTGCAGCTGGTCCAAAGCTGCTTTGCATGTACTACACAGCATCAGACGCGCTTTCTTGGGAAAGATTGTGGACGGAACCATCAGATGTTTGAGCATGAGTGGCTCTTCGACTGCAAAGATGTGATCGGAACACAGGGCTGCGGAACAGTGATGGCATAGGCCCACTGCATCCCGCTGAATTCCATCCTGTAAGCACTGGTAGCATTCCATGGGAAGCTCCTATTGTGACGCAGTTTCGTGGCGGACCGCCGGCTGAGTTGCGGGGAACCAGTGTCTTGTGTTGTTGCAGGCTTTGCAGACCGAGAGCATCACTGGGACTTCGACGAGCACACCGACCACGGTAGCCAGTGCTGCACCCGAACCAGGGCCAAATAGGGCGATTGCCGTCGCGACGGCGAGCTCGAAGAAATTGCTCGCGCCAATCAGCGCGCCGGGCGCGGCGACCGAGTGCTCGACCTTCAGCCAGCGCATGAGGCCATAGGTGAGCGATGAGTTGAAGTACACCTGAATCAGAATCGGGATGGCAATCAGGAGTACGTGGAGGTAGCGACCGCGGATGTTTTCAGACTGAAAGCCGAAGATCAGAACCAAGGTGGCGAGCAAAGCCAGGATCGTAACCGGGCTGAACTTCGGCAGGAAGACCTCGTTGAACCATTGCCTGCCCCGGGTGTGAGTGAGCCAGAGCCGGAGTGCGACCCCAACGGTCAACGGGATCACAATGAACGCGATCACCGAGTACAGTAGCACGATGAAGGGAACATCGAGCGACGAAGCTCCTCTCACAAGAAACCGCACGATCGGCGCAAACAAAAACAGCATGATTAAGTCATTCACCGAGACCTGCACGAGCGTGTAGGCCGGGTCACCATCTGTGAGGTAGCTCCACACAAAGACCATGGCAGTGCACGGCGCGGCGGCAAGGATGATGCATCCGGCGATGTACTGGTCCGCATCCGCGGGACCGATCCAAGCCGCGAAGAAGTGGCGGAAGAACAACCAGGCGACCAGGGCCATGGAAAACGGCTTCACCAGCCAGTTCACAAATAAGGTAACGAAGAGTCCTCGGGGCTTCTGGCCGACATTCTGGATCGCACCGAAATCGACCTTCATCATCATCGGAATGATCATGAGCCAGATCAGGACGGCAATTGGCACATTGACCTGGCTGCCTTTCCCGAACTCCATGGTGCGGAGCTGGCTGATCAACGATGGGACGAACTCGCCTAACAACAGGCCTGCGACCATGCAGAGCCCGACCCAGACAGTCAGATATCGTTCGAACAGGTTCAATCGCTTTGGAGCAGCCGCCATGCTATCCCTCGTTTTCTTATCGATCCTTGATTAGGCCCGCGCGGAGTCTGCAGATTTGGGAGAGACGAGCGCCGTCGAACTGCTCATCTCACTCAGCGTGCAGGCGCCCTGGTTGATTGCTTCCTTCAGCCTCTTCGCATCGCTCCTGAAGGGTTCGTCGCCCTTGAATGCGAGCTGGAGGAACTCAAAGAGAGGCTTCCGCAATCCCAAACGCGGTTCCGCGAGACGGTAATACACCCGGTACCCGTCGCGACGATCCAGAACCAAGCCGGAATTCTTCAGATACTGCAGATGGCGCGAGACGTTTGGTTGCGACGACTCAAGCACGTATTGGATGTCGCATCCGCACAATTCACCGCGGATCAGCAGGTTCAGAATCCGTAGCCGATTGATATCGGCGAGCCCCTTACAGTACTTCTCAAGTTCAGTCACAAGTTCACTCCTGTCTGTGCCAGTTCAACTGCCCCAATGGTTCCCGGTGTACAGTCGAGCTTCCAAGGGATCAGTGCAATCCGCTTCGCATATTTGGTTCGGACTTCCTCAATGTAACGAATCTCAAGAACAGCACGTTCTGCCAGGATTGGATCTCGCGTACCCGTAGCCAACAAGCTCTGGTTAATAATCCACGCAAATGGCCGAATGCCGGCTCGTTCCAGATCTCCTTGAAGCTGAGCGGCTTCGTGGACCGGCGTCGCCTCAGCAAGCGTGACAATGAGAATCTTGGTGTAGACTTCATCGCGCAATCGCGGTAGCAGCTTTCTGACTGATTCCGGAATGTAGGTCAGATTTCGTTCTACATCCCGATGGTAGGAATTGGCTGCATCGAGGAGGAGCAGTGTGTGGCCGGTCGGAGCTGTATCGATCACCACATATCCGTCGTCTCCTTCGTGGATAGCCCGCGCGAATGCACGGAAGACCGCGATCTCTTCGGTACAGGGAGAGCGCAGGTCTTCCTCCAGAAGCGCGCGACCATTGGCGTCCAGGCCCTTGCCGCTTTCCTCCATCACCTCGGACTTATATGCCTCAACTTCTGCAACTGGATCGATTCTGCTGATGCGCAGGTTCCGAATCGGTTCAGAAACCGCTTGGAGAATGTGGGCCGCGGGATCGGTGGTGGTGAGGTGTACGCGATGTCCCATCGCTGCGAGCGCCACTGCAATTTCCGCGGCAATAGCGGTCTTTCCAACGCCACCCTTTCCCATCGTCATGATGACGCCCTTGCCGGGGTTTGCGATCTCAGGTAGCAAGGCACTCACAGCGGGCGGCAATTCAACCTTTTGCGCGGAAACGTTGCTGGAGGTTCCGTTTGTTCCGCTCGCAAATCGGCGCAACTCGGGAATTCCAATCAACGAGTGTTCCACAAGGGGGATATCCGTGCGTGGTAGCGCGCTCAGCCCTGTCGGCAGCGCCGCCAGAGCATCTACTCCCCGCTGCTCGAGGGCTGCGGCAATTCGGTCTTCTGGGGCGCTCGCCCGAAATACCCCGTTCACAATCAGGTGCTCATTCTTGATTCCGAGCGCCCTCAGTTCCTCGCTTGTGCGATCGGCTTCCGCAAGCGAGGTCATTTCAGGGCGGCTCACGAGGAATACGGCCGTAGTACCCGAATCACAGAGTGCCGCAACGGTTCGCTCGTAGAGTTCCCGCTGTGCCGTCAGTCCAGCTAGGGGCCCGAGACATGATGTCCCCGAGTTATTGGTTGCTATGAAATCACTCCACGCTGTCGGCAACTGCAGCAGACGCAATGTATGGCCAGTCGGAGCGGTGTCGAATATGACGTGGTCGAAGTCTGCCGTGACCTCCGGATCGCCAAGAAGCTTGGCGAATTCATCGAATGCGGCTATTTCGACGGTGCACGCGCCGGAGAGTTGTTCCTCGATACTCATAATGGCTGATTCCGGCAACAGTTCCCGATACGGGCCGACAACCCGCTCCTTGTACTCATGAGCGGCCATCACCGGATCAATATTGATAGCCTTGAGGCCCGAAAGACCTTCAATAGCAGTCGGATGGATTCCGATCTCAGTTGCGAGCACTTCGTCGAGATTGGAAGCGGGATCGGTGCTTACTAGCAGGATGCGCTTGCCCGCATCGGCCAGGGAAACTGCCGTTGCACAGGCTATGGAAGTCTTGCCGACGCCACCCTTGCCGGTGAAGAGGAGGTTCCGCGTAGCTGATGCGGATGCAATCAACGCTATTTCCCCTTGATCGAAATTCCGACCAGTTCCTGAGGCGCTGCAACGGGTTCAGGAGCCCTTTCAAATCCAACTCCGGCAAACCGTGCCAGATCCGCTCGACTCGGATATCCACCGCTCGACTTCACTTCGCCGTCCACCAGGATCATGGGCAGGCTCTTGGTGCCATGGCTGTTCAATGCCTGCTTTACCTTGGGATTGCCCGAAAACGCGGCCAGCTGCTGCGCCAAATTGAAACGTTCGACTTCCACTCCCTTGCTCTTCAGCCAATCCAGATCGGCAGCGAATCGGGGTAACGTAGGATCGACCGTCGGTCCGCATACACCAGTCGAACAGCACATCGCTGGATCAAATACCTGCATTCTCGCCATCTGAAAGCTCCCTTGATTCCGAACCACTAAGGTCCAGATAATACGCCTAGACGCATACACTGATATTAGCATATACTTGGCTCGCCGAGCGTGATTGCGATCACTCGAAATGGTGATGCAGTTCACGAGAGAATGAAGATGAAAGACAGTTACAACGTACTCTTTCTGTGTACGGGAAATTCGGCGCGGTCCATCATGGCCGAGGCCATCATGAATCGCAAAGGACTCCCGAAATTCCGTGCCTACAGTGCTGGTAGCCATCCTTCCGGAAAAGTTCGCCCGGAAGCTCTTCGGCAGATCGAGCAGGCGGGGCTGAGCTCCGCCGGAGCACGCAGCAAATCCTGGGATGAATTTGCCGGTCCGGATGCGCCCCACCTCGATTTTGTGTTTACCGTTTGTGACAACGCCGCCAACGAAGTCTGCCCGATCTGGCCAGGCCAGCCCATGACGGCGCACTGGGGTGTGCCAGATCCGGCGGCCGTTCAAGGTTCGCCGGAAGAGATAGATCGAGCGTTCAAAATGGCTTTTTCCATTCTCGATCGCAGAATCAGCCTCTTCCTCTGCCTACCGATCACGTCTCTCGATCAGATGGCATTGCAACGCAACCTTGATGACATCGGCCGCCAATAATTGCTAAACAATTTGCAGGACCATTTGAGGACGTATTCAATGCGGACTTTTATCTTTGCTTGTATCCACAACGCCGGCCGCTCGCAGATGTCGGCAGCCCTTTTCAATCGCTATGCAGATCCGGCAAAGGCCCGTGCCATCTCGGCTGGAACCCAGCCCGCCGAGCACGTCCATCCCGTCGTTCTGGATGCGATGCACGAAATTGGAATCGATCTGAGTTCCGCGAAGCCCCAGAAGTTGACAGCGGATCTAGCTCAGGGTGCAGACACATTGATAACGATGGGATGCGGGGACGAGTGCCCTTATGTACCCGGTCTCCGTCGGGACGACTGGCCATTGGCCGACCCCAAAGGTCAAGGAATCGAAACCGTTCGAAAGACAAGGGAAGAAATCAAGAGAAGAATCCTGGAACTGCTAACCCAGGAAGGCCTTCTTCTACCTCTAAAGACGTAAGCGGCCTGCCAGTTTGGGTCGAATTTGGCTCCGCCTCAGTGAACATCAGATCTCACTTCTCTCGCCGACATATTCGCCGAAGGTCTATTACTTTCAGAAAGGTCGGGTCCAATGATTCACCGCCAACGGCCCATACACGTTCCTGAGAGTATTCCCTAGAGAACGGCAACATACCAGCGATCAGCAGAAACTCGTTAGGGTTCGAGCGGAGACGAGCCCCCGATCCCCGCCCCCTTTACCCAAGTCGCCAGTTTAAGACTCAGCGCATGCTGAATGTCCTTAGGGCACCTCCGCAGGAAAGCGATAACCTGCCGCGCTCACGCCGGATATGCGCCGAAAATGCTCCTTTCAGGGCCGTCAGGAATTGACGGTTCGGGAAAGGAGCAATCATGCAAAAAGGAAGTTTGGTACGCAGAGCGCGTCATAATCAATCCGGAGTCTGGGAGTTCAGATGGCGCGAGCCGGGACCAACTGGTACACGGCGCCACCGTCGTATTGTCGTTGGTTCAACCGACCAGATCGCCGACGAGTCCGCAGCACGGCAAGCCGTTGCTGCCCTCCGCATCGAAATCAATCCGGACCTGAAATCAACCCAGCCAGAAATTACGATCGGAGATCTCGTGCAGCATTTCCGGCAACGCGAACTCAGAACTGATTTCGGCTGGCGCACCTTCTCCACTCGAAACGGCTACGAATGCAACCTGCGGAAATGGATCGTTCCACGCTGGAATGAACACCTGACCAAAACGCTTAAGGCAGGAGAGGTTGAGCTTTGGCTGCGGTCTCTTCCTCTTGCGAGGGCGAGCTGTGCCAAGCTTCGGAACCTGATGAGCATGCTGTTCAACCATGGGGTCCGCCACGGAATCTGCGACACGAATCCAATTCGACTCGTGCGGCAAGGCGCAAAACGTAAGAAGATTCCGGTTGTCCTGACTTCCGACGAAGTACGAAGGTTGATTGAGGCGCTGCCCCTAAGAGAGAGGACACTCGTGCTGTTGGCCGCGGGTACGGGCCTTCGGATGAGTGAACTGTTTGGCCTGAAGTGGAGCGACGTTCACTTCGATCGACACGAGATCAGCGTGACCCGCTCCATCGTGATGCAAGTCGTGGGACCGTGCAAGACGGAGGCGTCGCAAAGGCCCATTCCGATGGACGACTGTCTAGCCGAGGCTCTAGGGAACCTCTGAAGAACAGGCAGTTACGAACACCGGCAGCGTGAGTTCGGGTCTTGTCGGCTCTGGATGGGCGGTTTCGAGGCCATTGCTGGTTCTGTTTTATCCGCCGGAGGCACGATTGGCCCCGGCGGACACACTACGCCCTCGCAGGGGCCGTTCGAAGGTTGATCTTGGCGAGCCGTCTGCGGTGCTGGTAGATGTTCACCAGGGCGAAGGCGGCGCACAGCCACTCGTGATTCTTCTTCAAGCCGCGGTAGCGCACCTTGGTGAAGCCGAACACGCGCTTGAGGATTCGAAACGACCACTCCACCTTGGCGCGCACGCGAGCCTTGGTGCGGTTCTTGCACCTTTCGGCTTCGTCCACTCCCGCCTTCGTCTTCACCCGTCGTGAGGTCATGTCCTGTGACCCGGGCGCGACCGCATGGATCGCCTCCGTCTGCCCCTGATAGCCTCCGTCACCCCAGACTTTCGTTTCACCGCCGTGCAGTAACTCGGGCAGCATATGCACATCGGATACCGACGCCGCCGTCGAGCAGACCGAGTGCACCACGCCCTCTTTCGAATCCACCCCGATGTGCGCCTTCATGCCGAAATACCACTGGTTGCCTTTCTTGGTCTGGTGCATCTCGGGATCGCGCTCCTGGCTCTGGTTCTTGGTCGATGAGGGTGCGTGGATGATGGTCGCGTCGACGATCGTGCCGGTGGTGATGCAGATCCCATTGCTGTCCAGATAGCCGTTCACGGTGTTCAGCATCTGGCCGCACAGCTCGCGCGCTTCCAGCAAATGGCGGAAGTTCAAGATCGTGGTCTCGTCCGGCACCGGCGCCCGGCCCAGATCAATGCCCGCAAAGCGGCGCAGCACGGGCGATTCATACAGCGCATCCTCCACGCCCGGGTCAGACAAGGCGAACCACTGCTGCAGAAAATAGACCCGCAGCATGATGTCCAGTCCCACCGGCTTGCGGCCCATCTCGCCCTTGGGATAGTGCGGCTCGATCAGCGCCAGTAACTCGGCCCAAGGCATCACCGCGTTCATCTCTTCCAGAAACTGCTCCCGACGTGTCTTCTTCGCATACCGCTGGAACTCTGCCTGATGGGCCAATGTCATCTGCCGCACGTGCGATCTTCTCCCTCACTTCACATTACCCGCAACAGTTGCGGATTGGGGAGTTCTTCAGAGGTTCCCTAGAAATATGGCGTGCCCAATCCCGGTACCGGACAGGGCGCGACTGGATCTTCGCCAGTGTGAAGTCGCGAGGACGCCTGCCATATTGGGGACAACCGATCATGCGGAAGGGCATCCGGCCCGTCGCGATCAATCTCGGGATCAGTGGCCGATTAGGATGGCATACGTTCCGCCACACGTATTCGACCTTGCTACGCGCCACGGGTGCTGATATCAAGGTTATGCAGGAACTTCTTCGCCATGCTTCCGCGAGGGTGACCCTGGACACGTACACTCAGGCGATCACCGACAAGAAGCGAAGGGCTCAAACGAAGGTCGTGCGGCTCTTGGTCAGCAGGGAGACACGAAAGAAATAGCATTCGTCCGCAGCGTTTTGTGCCCATTTGTGCCCACGAACTTCGTGCGAGTTAATGCCTAAACACAGTGTTTGGCTCGCTCCGCGGCGTAAGTTGCGGAGCATTTTTGTGCCCATCTGTGCCCACGCCAGATGGTGGCATCTGCTGGAAGTCTCAGATTCTATTTGGCGTCCCCGACGGGATTTGAACCCGTGTTATCGCCGTGAAAGCGCCGCTTAAATCAGCAACTTCAACAACATGAAGGTATCGGGTTGCACTGTAGCGTACACGAAAGAAACGCAAAGAACGCGGGTTTGTGTACACGGGTTGTACACGCATCTTCGCTTTGTTTGTATCATCTGTTCGTGGTGCGAGAGCAAGCGTTTTTCGGGTTTTCATCGGGCCTGAACGAAAGGCCGCATGATTCTGAGTAGCGGACGGCCCTGCACGTTCTCGAGTGGAAAGTAGACCAGGTGAGTTTTTGGATCGACGGAGACCGTATGGGCGTGCGGCATATCGAATTGGCTAAACAAGGTCAGGTTGCGCCCTGCTTCTTGAAATACGGTGACGGTCCCCGATTCAGCGGAGACGCACAGATACCTCAGACTTGGGTCGAAGGCGAGAACGTCCGGATCATCGCCCACCTGATCAACAGAAAGAAGTTTCATGGTCCTGAGGTCGAACACCCCCAAGGCATGGTTTTCCTCCCCAGCAATGAAAGCCAGTCGATCTGCTTCGTCGAGCGCGATACCGTGGGGGTTCTCAATTCCAGGAAGCTTGTACCGGCCGATGATCTTCATTGCAGACGGATCGATCGAGCCGAGCTCATTGATTTCGTGAACTGCCACGAGGATGTCGCCTGAACCGGCGTCGTAGACTGTATTGCCGGTGCCGCCCCAAGCGGAATCTTCGCGATCAGTTTATTTGTCGTGGCGTCGATGACCGCGTCCACTCCACCATGCTCGTCAGAAACAAACACTCTTTTCGCAGCCGGGGAGTACGCGAGGCCATCAGGATAGTTGACCGGACCGGCTGTTGCGATGGTTTTCAGGGTGGCCATTTCTACTACGGCGACTTCGTGGTCGCCAGTCGCAGAAGCATAGAGCCGACCAATCTCCGGGAAGGGTATTCCTCGGATAACGCGGCACAAGCTGGGACAGTACTCAGCGGAAGGAAGATGTAGCGCGCATCGCCTTCATGGTTCACCATAATCTCGCGTGTGAGTGTATCGTTGGCCACTCATAGAGAACGAGCATCACGAACGTCCAAACCAACAAAAGGATCACAAAGCCCAGGGTAAGACGCTCGATGGCTGTGCGAATGCCGCGGGAGCTGGCGCGACGACGATTATTCATGCCAGATCTCGGTGCACTGCGTGGTCGCATAGCAACCACTATCAAGCCACTCAGAGCCCCATTGCTGACGCGGTATTCAGGTTTATACAAAAGATATTCATTTTTCAACCCTGACGCAGAAGGCCATATCGAAAGATAAAGAGAAATGTCCGTAAGATAAGTCGCTCAAACCGGCTGTGGGCAATAGTCTGTGTGAGGAATCGCACGCTCTTTTCGGGTGACGATTCGGCGATTTTCTTGAGTAATTTGAAACTGCTTCGATCCGCGGGACTGGCGATGATGTTCGGGCATTTCTGACGGCTCGCTGACGTTCCCGCACACATTCGAAAGTTCATATCAGGATGATTCTTGAACTCCGTACTGCGCGCCAGTTTCTGGTCGGGTTGTGTTTTTGTGTCTTGCTCGCAGGCTTCGATCTCCCATGTGCCTACGCGCAAACAAGCTATACCTGGGATCAGATCAAGGCCAAGTTTGAAGCAAACAGTCCCGCGTTGAAGGCCGATGCCGACATTGTGGACGAGGCGCGCGCCGAGGAAATAACGGCGCACTTGCGGCCCAATCCACAGTTCAATACAACCGTGGATGGTACGGAAATCGCTCCCAACGGCGGCCACTGGCAGCCGTTGCAGGGGACATTTGTTGAACCCGGCATTAGCTATCTGCACGAGCGCGACCACAAGCGCGAGCTGCGGCTCCAGAGCGCACAGCAAGGCACGCACATCGCTTCCGATGAGCATGAGGATCTGAAACGCACCCTTGAATTTACGCTGCGCGCTGCGTTCGTTCAGACTCTTGAGGCCAAGACCGTTGTCAAGCTCGCGCAAGACGATCTTGCCTACTACGACAAAATCATCGCCATCAGTCAGGACCGCTTCAAGGCCGGCGATCTGGCCCAGATCGATCTCGACCGCATCGAGCTTCTGCGCGTGCAGTACGAATCCGAGCTGCAAACGGCCATCGTCAACCTGCGCACGGCGAAGATTCAACTGTTGCAATTGTTGAATGACCAGACGCCGGTGGCGCAGTTCGACGTCTCCGGCTCCTTCGATTTCTCCGAGACACTGCAACCGCTCGCCGATTTCCGCCAGATTGCGCTCGCCAACCGGCCCGACCTCGAAGCTGCGCTAGAGACGATTCAGCAATCGAAAACGAATCACAAGCTAGCGGTGGCCAACGGATCGACCGATCCGACCTTTGGCGTGTGGTACACGTGGAATTCAGCGGTTAATAATTCGAATCCCATCGGATTGCAAACTCTCGGCGGCAGCGTAAGCATTCCGTTGCGCATCTTCGACCGCAACCAGGGCGAGAAGCAGCGTACCCAGATCGACATCGACCGCAGCCTCCAGGCCAGCGAGACGGTACGCGCCCAAGTGTTTTCCGACGTAGATACGGCCTATGCGGAGGTCGAAAGCAACATCGCGTTGCTCAAGCCATACAAGACGCAATATAACGCCCAAGCCTTGCACGTGCGCGACACCATCACCTACTCCTACGAACGCGGCGGTGCTTCGTTGTTGGACTTTCTCAATGCACAAAGCGACTACCGCCAGGTGCAATTGGCCTACGTGCAACTGATTGGCTCTTATCTGACGGCTGCTGCGCAACTGAATCTAGCTGTGGGCCGCGAGGTGATCCCCTAATGAACGCCTCTCTTTTGAAAAGTGTCTGCTGTCTTCTCGGATGCCTGGCATTCGTGGGTTGCGGAAAGAAGTTCGATCCTGCGAGCGGCGAGGTGCAACCATCGCCGACGATGGAAGCCGGCAACGGAGCAATCGTCAGCGTTCAAAAACCTGACCAGTATCCCCTCGTGACGGCGGGGCACGTTGAAACGCCTAACAAGCTCGACGTCACCGGCTCGGTCTTTCCCGACATCAACCGCGAAGTTCCGGTCATCTCGTTGGCCAGTGGGCGTGTAGTCGATATTCGCGCGCGCCTCGACGACAACGTACATAAGGGCCAATTACTTCTCAAAGTGCAAAGCCCGGATGTCACCAACGCATTTGATACCTACCTGAAGGCTGTGAACGACGAGCTAGCGGCCAACAAGGCGTATGTGCGCGCGAAGGATCTCTTCGCCCACGGCGCCATTTCGCAGGCGATGCTGGAGCAGGCCCAGGACGCGGAGGACGACGCAATGGCCGACCTGACGGCCGCGGAGCAGCAGTTAAAGACTCTTGGTGTGGACAAGAACCACCCCAGCAGCGTTGTGAACGTCTACGCGCCGATCTCCGGCGTTATCGTCACACAGAATGTGACTAATGCCGCCGCAGCTGGCGTGACCTACTCCGGTTCATCGACGGCCTTCACCATCGCTGACTTGTCGATGGTCTGGGTGATTTGCGACGTGTATGAGAACGACCTTCCCAAGGTCAGTCTCGGACAGGACGCGCAGATTGAGCTCAGTGCGTATCCAGGCCGGGTGTTTACGGGCCGCGTGAGCGATATCGGTCCCGTGCTCGATCCGACCATCCGCACCGCGAAAGTTCGCATCGAGGTCCCAAATCCGGGCAACTTCCGGCTGGGTATGTATGTCACGGCCACGCTGCTTAGCCGCACCAAGGCTGAACACGCCGCTGTACCGGCTACCGCCGTCTTGCACCTGCATGATCGCGACTGGGTTTTCGAGCCTGCCGGTAGTAACCAGTTCAAGCGGGTCGAAGTGACCACGGGCGACGTGCTGCCCGGAAACATGCAGGAGATTCTTTCGGGCATCCAGCCAGGGCAGCAGGTGGTTGCTCGCGTTCTCGAACTTGAGGCTACGGCGGAGGCGCAATGATCCGTAGACTCGTCGACTTCGCACTCCAGAACAAATTTCTGGTGCTGGCGGTGGGAATTCTGCTCTTCGCCTGGGGCATCGTGTCGTTCGAGCGCCTGCCTGTGGAAGCTTATCCCGACGTGGCGAACAACTACGTGGACGTGATCGCGCAGTGGCCGGGCATCTCAGCCGAGCAGGTGGAGCAGCAGGTCACCATTCCCATTGAAACCGTGATGAACGGCATTCCCGGCGTAGCCCATGTCCGCTCCTGGTCGATCTTCGGACTTTCCACGGTGGAGATGGTCTTCGGAGAGGACACGTCGGATTTTGAGAACCGCGAACGTGTTCTCGAACGGCTTTCGCAGGTCAGCCTACCGGCCGGCGTGGTGCCGCAGATGGGAACAGACTGGAGTCCTGTCGGCCAGATCTATTTCTACACCCTGCGCAGCACAAACCCTGAGTACGACGTAATGAACCTGAAGTCGCTCGAAACCTGGGTGGTGGAAAAGCATCTCAAGTCCGTTCCCGGTGTCGTGGACATTAACCCGTTCGGTGGGCCTACCCGCGAGTACCAGGTTCGCCTCGATCCCGACAAACTCATCGACTACGGGCTCAGCCTCGGGCAGGTGGAGCAGGCCCTGAGCGGCAACAACACTAACGGGGGCGGCAGCTTTATCCAGCAGGGTGAACAGCAGGTCAATGTGCGCGAGGTGGGCCTGGTCCGTGACATTCAGGATATTGGCAACACGGTCGTCACGGTGAAGGGTGGCACACCGGTTCGAGTGAGAGATTTGGGTGTCGTCGAGCAGGGGCCAATGATCCGCCTGGGGCAGTTCGGCGACACGTACCACGACAAGGACGGGCATCTCCTCGACAATGACGATGTCGTCTCCGGCATAGTTGCGCTTCAGAAGGGAGCAAACGCCCAGCCTACGCTCAACGGTGTCCAAAACATGGTGAAGCAACTGAACGGCCAGATTCTCCCCAAGGGAGTTACGCTCGTTCCGTTCATCGACCGCAGCGACCTTCTCCACTTCACCACGCATACGGTGCTGCACAACCTGGGCGAAGGCATCTTCCTGGTTGTTATCATTCTTTTCCTTTTCCTTGGCAACGCGCGCGGTGCGCTGATTGTGGCTGTCACCATTCCGTTCTCACTTCTCTTTGCCGCCATCTGTCTCGATCTGAAACAAATCCCCGCAAATCTGCTCTCTTTGGGGGCATTGGACTTCGGCATGGTGGTTGACGGGGCGGTGGTTATGGTCGAGAACATCGTTCGCCATCTCGCGCGTGAAGAAGAAAACGGACGTCCGATGTTGTTGCGCATCAGCGAGGCCGCCCACGAAGTGCAACGGCCCGTCTTCTACGCCATCGCCATCATCATCACCGCCTATCTTCCCATATTTACGCTTCAAGCCGTCGAGGGCCGCCTCTTCCGCCCAATGGCTTGGACCGTGGCGTTCGCGCTGTTGGGCGCATTGTTGTTTTCTGTCATCCTGGCCCCCGTTCTTTCCAGCTTCTTCTTCAGTAAGGGCGCGAAGGAGTGGAAGAACCCTTTCATGGAGTTCCTGCGCAAGCATTACCGGAACGGCGTCCGTTGGGCCATTCATCACCACGGACTAACCATCGGCCTAGGTGTTGTCAGCCTCATCCTTGGCGTGTTTCTCGCCACCAGCGGCCTTATCGGATCCGAATTCCTTCCCCATCTCGACGAAGGCTCTCTCTGGGTGCGCGGCGAACTCGAACAGAGCGTTGGCCCAGCTCAGAGCATCGCGTTGGCGAACGAGGCACGCCGCCTGCTTTGTTCCTTTCCCGAGACCACCGAGTGCACCAGCCAGACTGGCCGTCCTGATGACGGCACGGACCATACCGGCTTTTTCAACACAGAGTTCTTCGTGGGGCTGAAACCGAAAGAAGAGTGGCGCCCCATCTTTCATGACAACAAAGACGACCTGATCGCTTCAATGAACCTTGAGTTGCAGCAAAAGTTCCCCGGTGTCATCTGGGGCTTTTCGCAGCCCATTGAGGACAACATGGAGGAGGCGGTCAGCGGCGTCAAGGGCGAACTCGCCACCAAAGTCTACGGCGACGACCTGCACACGCTCGAAGACTTGGCCGATCAGGTGGCTGGGGTGATGAGCCGAGTTCCGGGCATTAAGGACCTCGGCGTCCTGCAGGTTACGGGTCAGCCCGACCTGGATGTGACCGTGGACCGCGCAAAGGCCGCTCGCTGGGGAATCAATGTGTCCGACGTACAGGACGCGATTCAGACTGCGGTCGGCGGCAGTGCGCTCACACAGGTGCTGCGCGGAGAAGAGGTCTATAACCTTACCCTCCGTTATCTGCCTCGGTACAGGGATACGCGGGAAGCAATTGCAGATATCCGCCTACTGTCACCCACAGGCGAACGGGTCTCGCTGGCGCAGCTTTGCAATATTCGCGAAGCCGACGAAGGCTCGGAGATCTACCGCGAAAACAACCAGCGCTATGTGGCGATCAAGTATAGTGTACGGGACCGAGCCCTCGGTGACGCCGTGCGCCAGGCGATTCACGACGTGGATGCACAGGTAAAGCTTCCGCGCGGCTATCACATTGGCTGGGAGGGGGAATACCAGAGCGAGGTGCGGGCAGAGAAACGCATGGCCATCATCGTCCCGCTCACCGTACTCCTGATCTTCATCATCCTGTATTCGATGTACAAATCGCTGAAGTGGGCAATCCTGATTTTGGCGACAGTTGCGATGGCCAGCATCGGAGGGCTGCTGGTGCTTCTGATCACTCATACCAACTTCAGCGTCTCCTCTGAGGTCGGGTTTCTCGCGCTTTTCGGCGTGTCGGTACAAACCGGCGTCATCATGCTCGAATACATTAACCAGCGTCGCGCGCGCGGCGATTCGGTAGAGGATGCGGCTGTGGAGGGCGCCGTACTTCGGCTGCGGCCCATCATGATGACCATGCTGGTAGCAACACTCGGACTGCTTCCAGCCGCTCTGTCGCACGGCATCGGATCGGATTCCCAGCGCCCTTTCGCTATCGTGATCGTTGGCGGGTTGATCGCCAATCTCGCAATGAGCATCTTCCTGTTGCCGACGCTCTATGTATGGATTGCTCGGGACACAGACATCCTTCCCGCAACGGAATCCCAAGAATCGGAGAAGTGAGTTGTTTGCGGCCTTCGAGAACTGCCTGAGCTTGCTAGTCGAGCTCGTCGTCCAGCCAGTCGTGGGAATGTCGTTCAATTGCCAGTCGAACCAACTGACTCCGGCTGCGCACACCGGTTTTGGCGAAGAGCTGCTGCAAGATAGCTTTAACAGAACTCTCGGACAGGTGCAGCGTATCGGCAATCTTCTTGTTGCTCGCCCCTTCCAGGATATTCTTGAGAACAGCCTTTTCACGGCTGCTCAGCGAAGAGCGCGATGAATCCTCCCGCGGGTTCGAGAACGTGCTCTCCACGACCGGTTTGACGGTGCGGGGATCGAGCCACATCTCGCCATCCATCACCCTGCGAATCGCTTCGGCCAATTGAGACGGTGAGCTATGTTTGAGGAAGATTCCCGAGGCGCCCTGTTCGAGCACGCTACGCATTCCGTTGCTGCTCATTCCCGCCGTCACCATGAGCACCCGTGGCCGCGTTTCTCGATGGCTGATCTCTGCGAGTAAGCGGGAGCCTTGCTCGGTTTCCAAATCGAAGTCGAGCAAAACTACGTCCACTTGCTGATTGTCGAGTATTTCTTTCGCCTCCCGGAGGTGGGCGCAGTTCCCAACGATTCGGAAATCGTTCTCCGCCGCGAGCAGGCGAATCAGCCCCTCGCGGAACAAGCTGTGGTCGTCGATCACAAGTAGGTGGATTTCGTTGCTCATTCTTCTCTGGCTGTAGGAATCTGGAGATGCGCTGCGCAACCTGGTTCACCACGTTGTCAGAAACATATTGTGATCCCCAGAAACGTGGTTTCACTTTGCCTGACCAAAGACGGCCGCCAAGTTCATCGTCAAACTCTAGTGTCATCTTAGCGCTATCGACCGGGACGCTGCCGCCGTTGCGGTAGCGAACGCGTGGATTGGGGTTGTAGTAGCGAGTCGGGGCAGGCGCAGGCGAGCGAGTAAAATTTGAACGGATCGCTCTTTTGCCAGACGCGGGTGCAATGGATGGACGTTCTTGCAATCTATTCGCAGACCAACCGCAAGATTCTGCTCGCCACGGCGACGGTTTCCGCCTCCCTCATTGCTGTCGTGGACTGGTACACACGGCCATATCTCTCCATTGGATTTCTGTACCTTTTCCCCATCTTGCTGATCTGCGGCATATTCAGGCGATGGCAGGTCCTCCTAACCGCTGCTGGCTTTGCCATTCTGCAGGAACTTTTCAGCAACCTACCTCTGGACAGCGCGATTGCTCGGCTTGCCTTCTCGTATATCGGCTTCGCGGGTACTGGGCTTTTTGTGTCCGAAGTGTTGCGGAATCGGCGTATGGTACTCGCTCATCTCGATGAGGTTCGTCACCAGATTCAGCAGCGAAGAGAGGCGGAGGAACAGTTACAAGTACTGGTTGACAGTAGCCCCGCTGCTATTCTCACGGTGGGTTCTTCCGGTGAGATTTTGCTTTCCAACGGTGCGGCACAGGAACTGCTGGCTTACGACGGAACGGATCTTAGAGGTCAACAGATCGCCGATTACATCCCGGCCCTCTCTTCCGCTCTCCGGTCCGGACAGTCGCACTTGTACCGCACAGCGATTCAGTGCCGAGCGCAACGAGCCAACGGAGAGGCGTTTCTTGCCGGAACATGGTTCTCCACTTATCGGACAGAATCCGGCAGCAGGCTCGCCGCCATTATCGTGGACATCTCCGAAGAACTGTGCAGCCGGGAGGATCTGAGCCTTGACTACCTTCTCAAAAATGCACGGATTCTGATGAGCGCCGTCTCTCACGAGATCAGAAATCTTGCTGGGGCAGCTTTGGTCTTGCATGAGAACCTCACTCGCGTGTCGGCCCTTGAGAGTAATGAGGATTTTGAAGCGCTCGGGACATTGATCCATGGTCTCGAAAAACTGTCCGCGCTCGAATTATCCACCGCCCCGGATCAGGAAAGGCGGATCGTGGAACTGGCTCCCGTGCTGGACGAAATACGGGTACTGATTGAAACGATATGCCGCAATGCAGGAATTCAGATGGAGTGGGTGGTGACGGACACCCCTTCCTCCGTATGGGGAGACCGCTATGGCCTGATTCAGGTTTTCCTCAATTTGACAAAGAACAGCCGCCGTGCGCTCGAATCGGTTTCAGAAAAGCGAATCAGGATCAGCTCGGAATGCAATCACAGGTCTGTCACCATTCGCTTTGAAGACACTGGACCAGGTATATCTGACCCTCAAATGCTTTTCCGCGCCTTTCAGCGCGATGCCTCAGCAACGGGCTTGGGGCTCTATGTTTCACGTGCACTGCTCACAAACTTCGGTGGCGATCTTTCGTTTGAACCCTCAGACCATGGCTGCTGCTTCGCGGTCACACTGCAAACGGCTTGACTATTGACTATAGAGAGCGAACTGACATTCCCGCGTTCAGGACGGGTGCGGGAGGTTGTTCCTGCGGGCCACTGGCGCACCTTGACAGTGTTGGCGGCGCTGACCACAGAGCGCAGTCCAGTGAGCGCATCGGTCTCGGACTTGAGCCGCAATGCACGAACTACGCGAACCTGATCCGTGATGTCGGCAAGAATCGCGGCCGAGCCGCGGGCTTCTTATCTCTGTATAACAAGGAGACGCGCACATCGAAATGTCTCGCCGCTGTTTCAAGGTCAAGTCTAACTAAGGGGCAGATCGACGAAGAGTGTGGCCACAGCATTGCCGTCGCCCGGCTGGAGATTGGCGGATACTGCTCGAAGTGCCGCACGGGAGGAACTAACTAAACTAAGCCAGTTTGAACCACGACATCCAAAGGATTGGGCACCTGACCTGCTAACCTACGGAACTTAGGATCGGACATGAAGCCCGGCCGCAGCGCAGCGTCCGGCGATTAGGAGAGAGTGCAAGCCCGTTCGATGCTATTCCCAAACCATGACGGGACTCGGTGAGCGCCGCCGAATCACCCAGTAAGCATCGCAGCCTGTCGGCGATAGCCAAATGTGTATCTGGAGCGCTTTGCCCGGCGGGCGAGGATTTTACTGTCGCGGTGTGTTTTGGCGTTTTCTATTGATGCGCAGGGAGCCATCTCGGTTTTGTACACGCTATGTACACGGCGATTGGACGGCGGGCTAGCTATATTCCTGAATATATTTGGCTTAAGGAAATCTGCGCGGAGCCGTGAAAGCGCAGCTTAAACCATTAATTCCAACAACATGAAGGCATCGGGTTGCACTGAAATGTTCACGAACCAATGGAAGTGAACAGCGCTTTGTGTGGACGGTATGTACACGAATTTACCGCTCGTGCTCCGATGCTGAACTCTTGAGCTTGGAGCATGCGAATAGGTTTGTCTCACGCCCCGCTGGCGGCCTCAGCCGGAACCGGCGCCGGCTTCCTCTTCGCCAACCGGCTGATGGAATCCGATACGACCCAGGCGGCTGCTGCGATCGCCAGGTTGATGCTATTGCCGGCCCAATTGAAATGCTCGCGCGGCCCGGCAACCACCTTCGGAATCCAGACCAATATCTGGAAGCCGACAATCTCCGCAGTCAGGAGGCGCGCAGCCAGAGGGGCCATGATGCCGGTGAGGATGGCGGCCGCAGCCAGGAAAAAGCTGACGGTGGTAGCGTAGACCCAGAATAACTGGTTCGGTGGCAGCCACTTCGGAATCCAGCGGGTCAGGCCTGGCATTGTGTCCAAGATTTGCACGATGCCGAACGAGATGGAACAAATACCGAAAAGTCGCGCAAATAAGGCCTCGCTTCGCGACCAGGCCGATCCGGCAGACATCAAGACCGCGCACAGGACGAGTCCGCCGACAACCATCGAGAACTCTTCAAAGATATTTCCCATGGCGTCGTAGTGGAGCGCGAACACATCCACAAAGGCCTTGGGCACCCAAAGAAGCGTGAAGACGGAGTAGACGATTGTCAGTGTAACCGCGCCGATGCGCGCGGTGCGAGGCACGATAACCGCGATGCCCGCCGCTAGCTCAACAAGCGCTGTGAAATAAGCGAGCGGTTCGCGGAAAGGCGCGTTCGGCCCCACGTGCTGCCAGGTAACAGCGAAGTTGCCCGACAGAAGTCCCACGAGGCCAAGGAAAATACCGGCTCCACCGTAAACATAAATGCCGAGATTCGATACCAGGTTGCGGTCTCTCATGGTCTTCACCCGATTTAGACTGTTCAGGTAATCCACCTGATAAAGCTCAAGACAGTTTAGCGATTGGAAGGCGCGCTAAGTATATTCCTGAAAATAGCTACTGGGCAGCTATTGCGAGAACATCTCTGCTGCCGTAAGGGCGTAGACCAGCGCACACTGAGTGATATTGCGGATTGGGACGAACTCGTTGGGGCCATGTGATACGGTCAGCAGTCCTGGGCCATACGCGAATGCCGGGATGCCACGAGCCGCATACCAGCGTGTTTCGAGTAGTCCGGGACACATTTCGAAAGCAGCTTCTCTCCCCGTGACACTCAGAATGCAACCCGACAATATTCTTCCGAGCAGATCTCCTGCCGAAGTTGCCGCCGCGGGCTCGTGTTGAAGAGTCTCGATCTCAAAGTCATGAAGCGCGTCATGCACCCGCTGCGTTTCTTCCTCGAGGTCTTCCTCCGGGTTGATCCGGCGGTCAATGGTGAAGGAGAAGCGCTCGGGCGTCACATTGAAATTCGTGCCCCCTTCGCTCCTGCCACCCAAAAGCAGGATGGATCTGCGCGCCGCGGCGGGAGTAATGGTGTGTTGCGTTTCGCGAAGTTCTACTTCCTTCTTGATTTCGGCAAGCTTGGTGATCGCCGGCAAGGCACGTTCGAACGCATTTACACCTTCGAACTGCCTACCGACATGTGCCGGCTTCCCGAGCATCGTGGCGCGCAGTGTAATCGCGCCACGATTGGCATTCCAAACTACGCCGCCGGTAGGCTCGGGGGTAAGCATACCAATGCCGTCTTTTCCCAGGATTCCGCGCATTGCCAGATCCCGAGACCCGCGCGGACCAGCTGTTTCTTCATCAGGCACCAGCACGATTCCGATGCGTCCGGATTCAAGAAGCCCCAGATCGCGCGCAGCAGCCGCAGCATAGATCATCGCCGCTAGGCCGCTCTTCATATCCGATGATCCGCGACCGAAGAGATTCTGATTCTCAACGCGCGGATCAAATTGATCGCGGCTCTGTGCCGGGACAACATCATAATGACCACTGAAATAGAGAGCCCGTGGCCCGGCTCCGACCGATGCAAGTACGCACGCACCCTCGCGCCGAACGCCATCGAATGAAAGGCGTACCAATTCGTCATGCAACACGCACGCGCATTCCTCGTATTGATTTCCAGGTGGATTTTCGGATGGAATCCCGATTAGGCGCTTCGTAAGATCGAGGATGGGCGGTTCCGAAAGTTGTTCTTTTAGCCTTTGCGAAATTTGCCGCGCTTCTTGGTTTTCCACGTCAAGTCCCCCCGGCAAGTCGAGGCGTTGTTGTCTTGCGCAGTCACCCCGTAGGGTAGCATTCTCCGGCTCGGGAATCCGATCACCTCGCGAGAGGGTTGAGTTTCAGCGCCGCTATGGCGGGCAGTGCGACCGCGACGAATTCTTTGATTGCCGCGCGCATCTGATCTCTGCGCACAAACAGCGCGGTTTCGATGCGGATCAATTCATCCGTCAGCGGCTTGAACAGCACGCCGGAGCGTTGGAAACGAGACGCGGATCGCGGGACCAGCGCGACCGCGGCGCCATGTGCTGCAAAATCGAGGGCTTGCGTGATCGTATGGGCTTCCAGAAAACGCCGGGGATCAAATTTCAGGGTCAGCAGATAGTTCACTATCTCATCGTAAAACAGGCGGTGGATGCTTCGCGGAATCCAGACCAGAGTTTCGTTGGATAATTCCCGAGCGGCCAAGCGGGACTTTATGGCGAGCCGGTGATGTTCAGCAAGGCAGACACTGAATGGCTCATAAGCGATCCGCTCGATCCAAAGGGCCTTATCAACAATCGGCAGCACGCCAAAGCCCGCTTGAAGCTCCCCACGCAGCACGCGCCACACCAACCGCGTCGTCGGCGCGCTTCTGAGCAGGATGGACGGTGCTTCGCTTCCCGGCAGGGTGAGCTGTTCGAGCAGCGGTAGAAGGCTGCCATGAATGTACGGGGAGTGGCCGACACAGAAGGGTCGCTGGTGCAGGTTGGTTTCGTACCGCGCAAGGTCGAAGGCAAGCTTTGCCTGTTCCAGACTACTGCGAATCTGGACGCCGTAAACCCGCCCAACATTACTCGGTTTCAGACCGCGTGGCGTCTTGTCGAAAAGGTCGATTCCCAACCCATTGCTTAACGCTTTCAGGCTCCTGGAGATTGTGGAATGAGTGGTGTGCAGACGATCGGCGGCTCGGACAACGTTCCCTTCTTCGAGCACGGCTTCAAGATAGAGAAGTTGTTGCAGCGATGGGCTGTACCACACGGCGTCGGTCCTCCGGCTCGCGAGCACTAATGCTTCATGAATGTGCACCTTAATGTGGGGGCCGGCCTGGAAAAGATTTCTCCAAAACTCCTGAAAATTCCGTGAAGTGTGCCAATGATGAAGCACGAATAGCAGATTAGCTTGTCGAGCGTCTTTGAGGCGTTCTATCGCGTCGATCCCTCCCGCTTTAAGGACACAGGCGGCTACGGGTTGGGTTTGAGCATCTGCAAGCGCATCACTGAGGGGCATCCTAGGATGATTCAATCGGAAAGGAATCACGCGCGAGGGTCATCGTTTCTCTTGGTCTTCAGAGACCTGGCATAGAAATGCGTTGGGGCCGAACCACATCCCCTTTTGGCAAGCCTGTGTCCGCTGTATCTGCTCATTATTCCCGGAGTATGGCAGATTCCTAGCACGCTCGTGCTGCTTGTGCCGCGTTTTCCCGGGCTTAAGAGGAATGGGCATACGCCGGTGCGTTCTTCAACTACACCGGCGCCGCGGCCTCATACTTGTTCGCCAGAAGCGGCGTGGACCAGCGGAGAGAACAGTTGATTCTTTCTGCCTTCACGCTGCTTTCATGGGGCCGTGCCCCGCATCGCGTGACCTTGCAGAACTCACTCAGGCACTTAGACTGCGGAGATGCATGTTGCATCGTGGGCGGCGCCAATCCTGACTGTCGCGCGATGCTGCTGGGCTGCATTTCTTACGCTGTCAAAAAGCGTGCCGCCGAGGTGGTAAGCGCAGGCACGCGGCGGGAGTGGAATCGGCTACACTCGACGACGGAGAGTGCAGGCATCCGGCGCACCGTCGTGAAATCGACCGCCTTTCTCTTCCGGGACGCGGTCCTGCCTTCCGCGCATCTGGTTTGGAAACTCTTCTTCGCCACGGTTGTGGCCGATGCATCAGGAATGGAAGAAGTGTTTCGTACGAGCGGTCTGGATTTGCCCAGCCCTCATGATGCAAGCGAGTCCCTCAAGACGCGGCGTGCTCCCAATTCCAGTCGCACTCTCGCGAGCGCCCGCGAAAGGTGCGCCTTAACAGTGCCTTCGGACATGCCGGTCGTGTGAGCTATCTCGCTACACCGAAGATCCTCGACAAAGCGCAAAAGAAATATAGTGCGCTGCTTCTCTGTAAGGCGTTCGACGGCCCTCCAGACCAGAACGAGTTGTTCACGAGCCAATAATTGTTCTTCGGGTGAGCTTGTCTGGCTTGGCAACCATTCGCAAGCAGCATCTAGATCGACCGCATTCTTCCGAGTCCGCCGCCAGAATTGCATACGGCGGCTGCGCCAATGGTCCCGCTGGAGGTTGATCGCTATACGCATCAGCCATGTTGCCACACACGATTCGCCACGGAAGCTTGGCCAGTTTCGTTGCGCCTTAAGGAAACATTCCTGAGTGAGTGTCTCGGCCGTGTCCACGTCGCGTGAAGACGCGAGGAGGTATCTGAAGATCTGCAACCGATGAGCTTCAACCGCAAACACAAACCTTTTCTGTCCGTCTCCGTGCTCGGAAGCCGTAACGGCCTGCCTCGATTGATTACAGCTTTGCATCCATGCTCTCCATTGACACGCACATTGTCATCGTCTAACGACGATTTCGTTTGTATAAAACAGCAGCGCGCACCGAAAATGCTTATCAACTTTCCCAGCACGATAATTTCCGACAATTCAGCTTGACCATCACGCCTACCCGTATCTGATGTACGAACTCTACAATTTTGTTTGAAGACGGATTCATAGCCCTCACAGGCCCCCGACAAAAGCGTCTGCAAGGCGGTGTACATAGGGTGCGGTGTAAATATTGGCATGACCGGCACCATCGATGACGACCGGCTCGGCACCCAGGATCCGACGCGCCGCCGACTGCTCCCACTCAGGCCGGACCTGATCGTCAGCCGAACCCGATACATCAACGTTCTCGACGTTCGGGAGCGACTTCAAGGGGCAGACTTCATAAAAACCAACCATCGCATGAGCAGAGGGCGAGGCGTCGATGCGTTCCTGCATTGCTTTGAACTGCGCCTTCGTCGTATTGGGATCGTGGACGAGTCTTAGAAAATCGTTCGTGATGCTTTGAGATGCCTTCAGAAGTTGGTCGAGAAGGCTCCCGGGAACGGCGACCTGCTCGGTTTGGCAGATTTCGATGAATGCCTTGCCAGGAAGCGGAATGGCGGCGTTGACATACACGAGCCGTCTGACGGGACGCGCCGCCGCGACCAGAGGCAGGAAATTGCCCTCGTTCGATGTCCCGACAATCACAACTCTATCAGCGACACTTTGAAGTGCTTTAACAACGGCAGAAGCGCGATCTTCATTGGGCGTGTTGGAGCCCCGTACAGAGCTGTGTACGAACATCGATGGGAATCCCCGATTCTCCAATTCGCCAACGATTGGTTCGTAAGCGCGGTCTATTGCACCGCCTGCGGAACCGGAAACATGGAAGACAAACCTGGTCGCAACTTTGGTCTCAGCCGTCAGACCGTACATTGCCGTCCATGCAAGCCCTGTCAATCCGGTTGCCAAGAAGGCTCTTCGCTGAATTTTCATTTACCCCCCCGATTGCGCAGTAAATTGCGTCTGAAGACGGTGGTTTGGTGTCCTTTTTGCGTGACCCATACTTGCATACTACATCCGTAACGGATATAGTGACAAGTAAGGATGGCGCAAAGTGAATGGAAACCTGAATTCGATAACAGGCACCACTCCGAGGCACACATAAGCGTGGTCCTGCGCAGGAGGGAGGAACCTGTGAATGGTCTCGACTAATTCGCTGCTGGCCTTCTCTTTTGGCGATCACTCTGATGGATTGTGAGATCGCAGCGCACGGACGTGTCCAACGAGGAGAACAGGGCAACCACATGGAGAAGCATTCGATTGAAAGAAACACGTTAAGTCAATATGCCACGGCAGAGGACTTCCACCGGATATTTGATCAGGATAACTGCAGTTTGCATCGATTGTCGCAGCTCTTAATGGTGGTTGAAGACATGACTGAACGATGTGGTCGGTCCGCTCTTGAAGAGTGCATCACTGCCAGTGGCGTCCTCATCACGTTTGCTGCGTCGTGGGCAAGGCGCAGCATAGTCACAAACGCAATTCGGCTCACAGACATAGGCAAGAATCCCGATTCCTCGCACATCGATAGTGTTTTCGGAAATGGTGCTTCACCTGCAGGCGTTCCGGCTGCCTTCGGTAACGTCATTGCACTCCACAATCTACAACGTTTTGTATTCGTGATGTCCGCCCTCGAACAATATACAGATCACGAGTGCTCCATCTTGTTGCGCTGTTCCCATCGCGATATATGTGAGGCACGAACCCGCGCATTTCGGTACCTCGAAGAGACCTGCGGGGCATGTGTGAAGGAATATGTCTCGACGCTTCAGGTATGGCTCGCTTGTTCCGGGGACTCAGGGCGAGATCAGGAGCACACGACAGCCTGATAGTGAGGATGTTAGTTGCCAGTCGCCGTAGTAGTCGGATTCGGAAAGTGGGAAACATAGCGCGACACCTAGCTGGTGTATGGGCGGGTCGGAGATCTGTCTGGAGGTTTGAATGAAGGTTGGGTCAAACATGGTTCTGGCGTTCTCCCTTTTAACTGCACTCGCAGGCAACACTTCGTCCGCTCATGCCGAAGGGCGCGAGCGTCAGGCGGCAACACAAGCAGGCGCGCAGAGTATGGCCTCAACCCAATCGAATGCTGCCTCCTATTCGTCATCCTCACATGGCGCGCTACGGCGGACGATTGTTGTTCTCCGCTTCGCAGTCCAATCGCAGTCGTTGTCGGATACGCCAGCGCTTTCAGCACAGGCTTGCCCACAGGTTCCCACAGCGGCGCCTTCTTCTAATGCGAGCAGTACAGGCACCTCGCAGAAGCCTATCAAAGTAGACCCGGCGATTCTCGACAAAATCACCGTTGAAATGCGGAACAAATTGTCGAAGACAATGACCGTCCTGGTTAATCCCGATCCACAAGCGATTCCTCTGGGCGCGACTGTGATCAGCGGGTGCATTACAAGGGCGAATGCAGGCAACTCTGCAGAAAGACTCCTGGGCATGGGCCTGGGATCAAGTCATCTCAACGTCCATGTGGTTGCATTTTCTCGTGTGAAGGACGGCTGGACTCCTGTCGACACCTTCGACATTCGGGTCAAAGGTGCAATGCTTTTCCCACCGCTCGGCCCGGTTGGCCTCGCGGTCCACGTAGCCCGGGACACCCAACAAACACTCTCGGCCGATGCAAAGCAGCTCGCAGACAAGATTCTGAAGCGGCTGGCGAAAGACATGAAAGCAAAGGATAAGGTCGCAAAGAATGGTTGAGATCTGCTCGCAGAAACGCCGCATGTCCAGTCCTGGAGTCGATTCCATCGACGGCAACTTAGAGCTGTGTTTGCACGTTATATCCGTAAGGGATATAATGGACATTCGGAGTTAAGGATCGTCAGAGAACGGGAATCCTGACTCCGTAAGGTACGCGTAATGGATCCACACCCAGTGCAGCACTACCATTCGCAGATGTCTACGTGCGGCTTTCGGCTACGTGCGCTGCTTTTCAAGAGGAACATTCTCTCAGACATAATGCAAGGCATCATCGTTGGCGGCGTGCTGGGTTTCATCACGTTCCAGATCATCGCGCACGCCTATGTCACGAAGGTCAACGGCTGGACCACCATGTACGGGTGCGGCGAACCTGGCAATGGCATCCTCATGCGCGGCGCGTGTGCCGCCATATTCCCCGGCCCAATCAACGTGCCGCAAGAGGCTATGTACTGGCACACGGACAACGATGATGCGGGCCGAATGCTCTCCGGCCAGCACAATTACGTCATGCATTTTCCGGCAGGACAACTCCCTCCGAACCATGCATTCTGGTCGCTCACCATGGGCAACTTGAAAAATCAGTTCGTGTCGAATCCTGTCAATCGGTACAGCGTGAGGGATCGTTCCGGGCTCGTGGCGAATGCCGATGGCTCCGTTGACATTTACATCCAGCACTCTGCTCCGACGGGGCGCGAATCCAACTGGCTGCCCGCGCCCACAGACAAGTTCATACTCCGGCTGCGCGTATATCTGCCAGGCGCAGCTATTATGGGCGGCAAGTACAAGGTGCCGCCGGTAGTGGAGACACAATGATATCGCCAAAGAAACATAAGCACCTCATCACATTTGGGTCAGCTGTGGTTGTAGCATGGGCACTCGGCACGTTCCTCTTCATCTATTTTTGGCCGCACCTCGTCTACAATCACTTCAAAAAGGCGATTCTCAATCATGGGGGAAGCACCGGCCCCATCCCCATCAATACGCTCTACACGGAGCCTGAAGCGCTCTTTGCAGACCCTCTTCACACCTCGCTACCTCCTGGAAGTTCGGACCTGATGAGTGTTGGCGTCAACCACGACACCCTGCTGACGGTTGGCTGCCTCGACCTGTCTAAAGGGCCGCTCGTCATCCATGTGCCAGACTTCTCCGGGCGGTACTACAGCGTGCAGTTCACTGACCCGTTTAACGTCGACTTCGCCTACGTCGGTACGCGTGTCACTGGTACGCAGGCGGGCGACTATCTCATTACAGGTCCTGACTGGAAAGGACAGGTGCCGAGCGGCATGAAGCAAATATCCTCGCAGAACAATTCAGTACTCGTCATCGGTCGCGTCCTCGTATACAAAGACAGCGATCTCCCGACCGCCTATCACCTTGCGCAGCAAATACGGCTGATTTCTCAGAGTCAGAGCAATTGACCGGTCATTTTCTGTCCGGCTGGAAGTAGCCAAAGGCCGCGACACTCTGGAGTTGTCGGCCAGGCAGGCCGCGTAGGCCAGGGCTCCGCGACGTCGAGATTGCTTTCGGGTATACCGGAGGGTTTCATTGCATCCGCCACAGATATATAATGGTTCAATGAGCAAGACGAAACCTGCCGGGCCGCTGACGCCGGCTGTATTCCACATCCTTTTGGCCCTTTATCGACGGGAGCGCCACGGCTACGACATCATGCTCCAGGTCAAGGAAGACTCACGCGGCCAGGTGAAGATGGGCCCCGGAACGCTGTACGGCTCACTCGATCGAATGATCGCGGCCGGCCTCGTCATCGAAAGCAATAAACAGGATCCGCGTAGGATCTACTATAAGCTTACCGCGCAAGGACAGACGGCCTTGCGGGCGGAGAGTGAGCGGCTTTCGGTGGTTGCTGCTATGGCTCGCTGTCATTTGGAAGCGACATAGGGTCATGTCACAACAGAGACAGCGCGGCGGGTCTCGCTCGCTCAGCATCTACGGGCGGCTCTTGGAGATTTATCCGCGTACATACCTGCGGCGGCATCGCCAAGAATTGTTGCAGAACTTCCAGGATCTTGAACAGGACCTGCCCTCCACTGCTGCGCTCTGGTGTTTGATCGCCAAGGATATGGCCATCAGCCTGCGGTCCGAGTTCATGCGAACATTCTGGGGACAGACCACGATCCGATGGAGGAGCACCCGGAACGACACTTTCGGCCTACGGTCTTTCTCTGCGATGAGTACCAGAACTTCGCAACGGTTGGTGGCGACAATCCGACTGGCGACGAGCGTTTTCTGTCCCTCTCCCGGCAGCCGAAGTGCATCCCACTGGTCGCCACGCAGAGCATTTCAAGCCTCAAGGAAGCACTGCCGAATGAGGGCGTGAAGACCCTGCTGCAGGCGTTTCGGACCAAGGTGTTTCTCACCACTTCGGACCCGGATACGGCCCGTTATGCCTCGGAGCTGTGCGGCAGAACCGATCGCACGCACATCAGCTACACCGTCTCGGAATCGAGCAACAACGCCAATGTCGGCTGGCTCAGTGGCCGCACCTCGGCCAGCCGCGGCTCGGTCTCGGCATCGAAGCAATACCAAAAGCGACGCGAACCGTTGTTCGACGAGAACTCCTTCTACGACCTTGGCAACGCCCAGGCCATTGTCGTCGCCTTCAATGGCGTCCGTCCGTTGCCGCCGACCTATTGCTATCTGAAGCCCGATTTCCTGCCCGTCACCATGAGCTGGTTCGATCAGGAGCGGATCGGTTTTGAGCCGGAAAGGATACGTCCGTGAGTTTTGAGATCATCATCCCGTTCCTGAAGCCAATCGAGCATCTGCTCGAATCGAGGACCATCTCTGAGATCATGGTGAACCCGGACAGCACGGTCTGGATTGAGAAGGACGGGCGCATTCAGCCCCTGCCTGAGATTCGATTTGACGAAGGCGCGCTGCTGACCGGCCTTGAAGTGATCGCCAATCGTTTCGGGAAGAAGCTCGATGACGACTCGCCCATCATGAACCTGCGTCTTCCCGACGGCAGCCGCCTGGCCGCAACCATCCCTCCCATCGTCCACCCAGAGCCGCTCGTGACCATCCGCAAATTCACGTCACGGAACTTCACGATGAACGACCTGATCGACCGCGAAATGCTTACAGGATCGCAGGCCGGGACGCTTTCCGATGCCGTCCGCCGCGGTGAAAATATCCTCATCTCCGGCGGAACGGGAACCGGAAAAACGACGCTGCTCAATGTCCTGGCCGATGCGATCCCGGAAGAGGAACGCATCCTGATTATTGAAGACACCGCCGAGCTGTACCTGCGCAAGCCTCACGTCGTCGCCGAAGAAGCCCAGACCGATACCCACCGGAAACCAGTCACTTTCGATGATCTGCTGCGAGCGGCATTGCGCCATCGGCCCGACCGGATCATCCTTGGCGAAATCCGCGGAATCGAAGCCCGCACCCTGCTGGACGCCATGAACACCGGGCACCGGGGTACACTGACAACCATCCATGCCAGCAGCGCCAAAGGCGCGCTGCTCAGGTTGCGGACGCTGCTCCTGCGCGGCACGTCCTCGCTGCGGCCGGCGGAGGCCGATGCCGAGATCCATTCATCCATCCACCGCATTGTCCATATCGACCGCAATGGAACGCGGCGGCAGGTCCAGGAAATCCTGGAGCTTGATCCTCAACTCAGGAACCGTTGACGACCCACCCCTTGTCCGTGAGATGAAGTGGGATGCTCTGATTCTTTCCAGTGCCGTCGAGTGTCATACCGATGGACGGAAACGCCCGATCAACATCCGGTAACTTCGCCCAGGCCGCGAGGTCGGGGATCTTGTAGGTATAGGTCACCGTGGTTTCGGAATAGTCGCCCTGTGTCTGCGGCTGTGTCCAGTTCACGATGGAATCCACCCTTTCATGGCCGTAGCAGAACCCGTCCGACACACCCGACGTGCTTTGGACCTTCTGGAAATACCGCTGGCCCTCGGAGCTGACCGTATAGCGTTTCACGGGTTCCGCTTTCTTCGGACCCAGCGACAGCGCGTTCGCCATGCTCTCGACCACTGCGGTCGTGTTCTGGGATTGCACCAGACCTGCCTGCTCCAAGGCTGCCATGGTTGCGCCTTCACCTGATTTGTCTGCTGCTGGCACGTCAAGCGGGAACTTCCCGTCCACGGCTATGCAGGTTCTGGTCTGCGTCAGCAAATACTGATCGATGGCGCTTCTTAGCTTTGCCTCGTTCGGCTTTCTTGCGCTGTTACAACCCGAGAACACGATCAAACTGGCAACGATCAGAAGTGTCCATTGACGCATCCGAACCCTCCTTCTCCAGGCAACCACTGGCCGCCCAATCCTGATGCCGCGCGGTGCCCGATCTCGCTTGTCTGTCGTCACAGCTTCGCTCCGGAAATTGCCGGAGCCAAGCTGACAGTCATGAATCACTCATTCACTAAACCACGGGATACCGCTGCAGAACCTGTACATCCCCCTCGTTCGTCCGGTAAAGCTCACCCTCCGCCTTCATACCGACCTGGAGCTTGATCGAAAGCGATACTCCGTCCGTAAACCGGATGTCCACCTCCGGTGCGCCCGACGGATCGTAAATGTAACGAATTCGATCAATCGTCTTGCCCGCAGTCTCGGGAAAATCCAAACAGCAATGGTTCATAGACTCCTCTGTTCCTATTAGATTCCTCTCCCGGCACGACGGGACTGGGTCCGCCGGGGGCCATTCCCGATTTTGGGGAATAGAAGTGCAGTCCCGCAAGCTCGATTTGTGAACAAAGGGGACGCGGCCTATCAGCGAGCTTATCAGGCGTTTCTGAAGCGCCTGATAAAGGCACGGCACGACGCCGGTTATCTCCAGGAGGAGGTAGCGAGGCGTCTTGGCAAACCGCATTCCTTCATCTCGAAGTGTGAACTTGGTGAACGCCGGCTGGATGTCATCGAATTGCAGCGGATCGCAAAGCTCTACGGCAAGTCGATCGGCTATTTTCTTGGCGACGATTAAGATGCCCCCTCCGCTTTCCGGGAATCCTCCCTGTTGATGGCTGGCAATGCAACCGAGACTGGCCCTCGCTTCCAGCGAGTGTTGTCCGCCAGCCGAAGCGATAGCTCGACCAGCCTTTGCAGTAAGGGGGAACGATTATCTTCACGGATGAATATGCCGCACCGCCTCATCAATACATGGGTTGAAAGAGGTTTTGTGATGATTCCCGGTCGGCCTGCAACCGACGAGTTTGGCAACAGACAGACGCCGGCTTTCTGCTCCACATATGCCAGCGCCTCGGTTGCCAAATACGCATCCGCCACGACACTGAGCACAACGCCGAAATCTCCGAGGTGTTCCTCGACTTCCCGATGGCGCTCCGGCCACGGTTCCCTCGATACGGCAATGAATGGCTCGCCATCGAGGTCATGGGGAGAAATCGCATGCTTCGTCGCCAACCTGTGCCCCGTGGGCATGCAGGCCACCAGCGGCTCTTCATAGATAAGGCGGATGAGCAGTTCGGGTGCTCGAATGGGCAGAATGCCGAAACCAGCGTGAAGCGATGCGTCGAGCACTCCTCGCACCGTGGTCGATGTCAGGCCGCTGCGATGTTCGATCTGAACCAGGTGATCGGCCTCGATGCGGAGCTGCGTGATAGCCGCCATCAGTCCGGGCGGAAGGTTAGTGGAGTGCCCCACCAGCAGATGGCGATTCCTGATCGCCTGGCGTGCATACACCTGCTCTTCCGCAAGCCGGGCCTGCTCGACGGCCTTCGCCGCGTCTTTGTAAAAGAATTCACCATCTTCGGTCAGAACCAGGCGGCCCCCGATTTTCTCAAACAGACGAATGCCAAGGGCATTCTCGATGGCATCGAGCTGCTTGCGGACTCCGGAAGCAGACAGGCCAAGCTCATCCGCCGCGTCGTCGATATTGTTCTTGTCCGCGACTGTGATAAACGAGATGAGATTGTCGAGCTTCACGTTGGGGCGACGCATTCGGCTCTCCTGATATTCCTGCGGCTTGTACGGGTGAATCCGCCTTCTTGTTTAACTGCATTTGCATTTGGATTGGACAGCACTTCAATGTTGGTAGCGAGGGCACGTTACCCGTATCCTCATGTGGCACCTGCCGACTTTACCTTCCGTTAGTGAGCTACTTGTGATCGTCGGCTGGGTCAGATGGACGGGTTCGGGCGGCCTCCGCACCCAGAACTACTTGTTTCTGCCGAACCCAGGTCAGTCATTGTGCCCTCCTGAATGGTAAAAGCAACACCAGATTTACTGCTGCTGGCGAGTGCCGGACCAGGAAATCCCATTCGCGGTTGTGCCACTCATCTTGTCGCCATCCACGATCCCTACGAAGGTGACATGCCTTCTTCGTACTCTAAAAGTGATGGACACCTGATTAGCAGCGAGGGCACCCTTCAGGGCAACTGCTCTCCGTTCGCCATGAAACTTCCCCTTTAGTTTTGTCCCCTTCTGCGTGATTTGCATGGTGGCATGGTGTTGAACACTGTTCAAATCCGTCCAGGACATCTGCCATGTGCCGGAGACAATTGGGGCGGCCGTGCTGGCTTGTGCGGCCTGACTAACCGAAGGCGTCTCTGAACTGTCAGACGCTTGTCCTAGCAGAGTGGAAGCGGCCATCACCAAAACACCGAAGAGACAAAGAACGCTGCGAAATCTCACATGACCTCCATAGCTACAGATACACTATATCCGTTACGGATATGTAAGCGCAAGTCAAGGGCGCTACGAACACAGAACTGTGCGTCGATTTGCCGCGCGAATCAGCGCCGTTTCGGCAGAGACGGACGTTTCGATGAAGGGCGGGGAATGCCCCGCGCTCAAGTAAGGCAGCGGATTAACTCGCTTCACAAACAGCATTTTGGTGGGCGTCAAGAATGGAATGGGCGGGCCGAATCAGCCTCAAAGACGCATACGTCGATAGTTTTTCCACCATGCGCTGAACCAGGCGAGCGCGGCCCCGTAGCAGCAGGCGAGCACAAGGCGCTCTTGAAGGTGTGGGAAGAGCGCCGTTGTGGCGAGCACGCTGGTGATCGCACCGAGGAGCATTGCAACCTGTCCGCGAAACGACCTGACGAAGCTGGGTAGTCGGCTACTCGAACTCATCCGCCAATCCCGGCCGAAGTAGTGAACGCTCTCCCAACTGGCTCCGGCGTCTTCGTCGCCCTGCCGCCGTATATATAAGGATGCGGCAAGAGAAGTTTTCCGGAGGATGGCGGCCTCTAGTTCGTCAGTGCGGCGGGCAATGTACTGGTCGGCTTTGTCGTTCCACGCAAACCCGAAAGGAGCCAGCAGAGATTCGTACTGCTCGAAGTCTGCCTTGCCGACTCCGATGAACGAGACAGCGGTAAAGCGCCGCCCAGTTTTGGTCAGCATGGTTTCGAGTGTTCCAGCGCTGATCACGGTGCGGAAGATGTCCACCATCGTGACGTACTCGTCGCGGACGCGGTGAAGCATGATGACGTAGCGGACCAGATCGGTATAGGACTGCTGCCAGAACGGTTCCTTGCCCTTGCCCCAGATGGCGGTGATGACCGAGGCGATATTGAATGCCTGCGCGTAGGGATCGGCATCGTTGTTGAGCGGGTTGTAGCGGAGGTTGCCGGTGAGCGAGACTTCGACATAGTCCTGTTCCCGTTCACAGTCCTTCAATGTCTTTTGGACGTGCCGACAGAGATCGCCCTTCACTTCCAGGACCACGCCGGAGAGCCGCCGTCCGGGATCGCCGGCCCTGTACGCGAAGAGCTGCCGCATGGCCGGCAGGAGGATGGCTCGGGTCTTTCCGCTGCCCGTTGCTCCGACGATGCAGATTCCGGTGTAGAGGCCGCGCTCTGGAATCGAGAGCCATTGCGGAGTTGGGGAAGGAGCCGGCTTCGTCGGGTGATGAAGCTCGCCAAGGACCAGGAACAGGTCTTCGCGGGCGAGCGGATCGGGATACGGAGGTAAGGGGCCGGAGAGCTGTCTTTGTTCCGGCGTGTAGAGATGCACGTATGCCAGCGAGAACAGGATGGAGAACAGGAGAAACGGGGTGCTGAACAGGAACAGGTTGTAGCTCCAGACCAGGCCGTGAGAGATCGCGGGCTGCTCCAATGCGATGATTCGCAGCATCGGATTGGCGTCATGGATCGGATAAAGGCTACGCAACACGATGCCGCAGGCCGCGCTTAGTCCACAGGAGAGCAGAAACCTATTCTCAACGGCCGGACGGCAGAGGTTGCGAAGACAGGTGCCGACGCTCACGCAATGGCCCCTTTCTCCGGCTGCGCCGGCGCGGGCCTGCGCACCGGATCGGAGCCCGGCCGAGGCTCATTCCTAGCTGTCGCAGGTGCTGCCCCGCGTTCTGTTTTGTACTTCTGAAAGTCTTCGCTCTGGGTAATGGCGAAGTCGAGCAGGAGGTTAACGACGTAACTCAGGTCGTTCTCCGACCAGTCGCACATGAGTTTCAGGTCGTCCGCGACGCTTCCGTCGATCGTCACCTTTAGCGGCTCACGCCGCACCTTGCTTGCGCCTTTCTCGATCTTCAGTTTGCCCATCTCGATCCTCCTTCAGGCCGCGAACGCGGCCGGTCCCGGTCCCCCGTCAGTTCCACGCTGGTACTGACGCCGGATTCTTCGGTTTACGTGGGCGGGAGCGACCAGCGCGGCGGATGCCGGCGCGGCAGGCTGCAAGCCGGGGTCGCTCCCGCCCATGTGCTACCCGGAATCGTTGTAGCTGTTCCGCTATCTGCTTGTAATGGCATCGCTTATCACCTCCTTTCGCCTTCAAATGCGAACCCTCGCGGAACCCCTGACCTCACTTCGTTGAAGAATGGGGTAGCTGTAGCCGAGCAGCAGCGTGGTGAACCGCGACTGGAGAGGGATGCGAGGTTGCATCGCAACCGTGCGTACCTCTTCATCGAAGAGACTGGGACGACGACGCAAATCACCGGCGAATCGATTCCAGAACGCTGCTTTGGCTTCCTCGAAGTGGGAAGCGGCAACAGACACGTAGACCACCTCGAAGGCGCCGACGGCGCGGAGCAACGGGTCGGTGACGGCGAGGAACCGGCGGAACTTTTCGACGGTGACCAGCCCTTCGTCGATGAAAGCGAAGCGCACCGGCGAGTGCGCAGGCCGCGTGCGGTCCGCGAGCGAGAGAGGAAATGATCCGAGCAATGGATGCAGCCTTCCATCGTCATCGGTGAAAAGCTCCGGCGAGATGCCGCGCACATCGGCGAAAAAATGCAACCGCTCCTGGCTCGACGCGAGGTAACGGTCGTTCTCGTTTTCGAGGACGTAATCGAGCGCCATCAAGCGGGCACGCACCTGAGCGTCGCCCTTTCTGCGCCGGAGCTGTGACTCGGGATCGTCGAGCAGACGGTAGATCGCCCGCGAGCGAATATGGTAAACGCGCCAGCCCTGTTTATAGTCGAGCGATTCGATGTGGCCGGCGAGATGGGCCTTTTCGAGAAACCGCATGGAGATCGAGCCCTTGTTGCGGTCGATGAAGTAATCGAATTGACGCCGCAG
This sequence comes from Candidatus Sulfotelmatobacter sp., assembly GCA_035946775.1. Lineage (GTDB taxonomy): Bacteria > Acidobacteriota > Terriglobia > Terriglobales > Acidobacteriaceae > Sulfotelmatobacter. Next base: position 50,174 of record DASYZA010000148.1, read on the forward strand.
GAAATAGCCGGAGTGGGTACCGGCCAGATACAGGAACGCAGCCTCTCGGTCGGTATAGCCGAAGGATTCAAGCGCGGGGATCGGATCGACGGTCACGACTACAGCTCCAGAATGCGTTCCATGAGGTGATGGTCGTCTTCGATCTTCGCGGTCAGAGTGGCGCGGTCGGAGGACGATGCGTAGACGTGGAAGCCGGCCTGCGCTTTGTTGCGAAGGTGGCCGGGCCGATAGGCAGCGGTCAAAACCTCGATGTCATCGTGGCTGGTGCGCGAACCCTGATCCGTGTCCCGGTCCGTTTCACGAGGCAGGTTGTATTCAATGCGGGCATCGGGAATCTGGATGCCGCCATCGACGAAGGGAAGATCGAACTGCTGGGCGACCTGCTCTTTGATCTGCGCGATGTCGCGTTCGGGATTTGCCTTGCGCTCGGCGTGGATGGCTTTCTGAATCTGCGACTTCAACTCGAAATCGAGCTGGACGCGCAGGTTCGTGCCGCCCTTCTGCTCAATCTGGTCCGCCTCTTTGAGATAAGCGCGGTAGATCTGGGCGTCGTGTTCCACCTCGCGCGGCTTGACCAGACCGGCGTAGAGTTTCTGGTCGCGCGGTAGATCATTACTCATGCGGACCAGAGACTGGCCACCCTTCGTGAGCGTTACCACCTCGATGCGCTCAACTCTGCCGCCGCGGCCATCGCGGCGGGCATTCACCGTATCGACCTGAATCAGTCCTTTTTCGCGCAGAAAGGCCAGGTCCCGCTCCATCCGTGATTGCCGGTTGTCATAGACCGTGTCGGCAAGATCGCGGGTGGTGACAACGCGGAAGCGGCCCACCGCGGCGAGCACCTTGCGCTCTTCGTCGCGCAGGGAAAGGCCGATGGACTGCGGCGCGATGGTCTGCCGGCGAGGTCGCCGGTCCACAGGTCGGTCCAGAGGAACTGTGCGCTTATGAGGTTCCGGCTCAATCGAGGGGTGACGAGAATGGCTCTGCGGCGCATGGGGCATCGGGCGACGGTCGGCGGCGCGCGCGGAAAGCGCCTCGCGCCGCAGTTCGACAGGCGACGGGTCAAGCGGAGTATCGGAGCGCGGAGCCTCGGGCTCGCGGGGGCGAGGCAGGTCATGAGGAATGTCGAGGCGCATCAGGCAGACTCTCCCGGCCCGTCCGGTGCCGTATTTTGAAAATCGAGAGAACCCTGTGAGGGCGCGCCTGACGGCTCCTTTTTCAGTTGTCCCTGAAGAATGACGACATCGTATTCGGAAGGATCGCCGAAGGATTCCATCTCCCTTTGTGCGGCTGCCTTGGCGGCGCGGACGCGGGCCACATGATCGCCGGAAAAGTCCATGAACTGCTTTTCTTCGGCTTCCGAAAGTGGCCGCTGCGTTGGCATTTCGCTGGAATCCTGCTTACTCTTCGCCGAACTGCGCGGCGATCTCCTCTGAGAGTTCCGAATGTCCACTGTGTATCTCCTGATCGAAGTGTCTGAGTTTGCGGCCTGTGTCGCGGAGGAAGAACTTGCGCTCGATCCAGATGGTGAGGCCGAGCAGATTGGCAAAGAGCAGAGCGCAGTAGAGTGCGATGCTTTTGAGGTAATGGTGCAGAATCAGGCTGCGCCAGGGCGCAAGAAAGCGCAGCTCGTGCATGAGGCCAAAGCCCAGTGCGAGGAAAATCAGTGTGGCGACGAAGACGGCGTTGGCAAGCATGATGTCCTCTTGAGCCGCCGGAGCGAACGAGAGAGGCTGCCGGCGGCGGGCAACCTCTCCCCGGCGGCCGCCTATGCGGCGCTGTCCTCCGTAGCCGGCTCGGCATCGCACCCCACGGACGAAGACCTGTCCGTGGAGACCCCGGCATCCGGAGCCTCGCTGTGAGCGGGCGGGGCCAGCTTTTTCACGATGCTGGCGCGAACTTCCCAGCCGCGGCGTTTCACCGTGATTTTCTTTTTGCCCTCACCGGCTTCTACGTCGAACTCGGAGCTGTGCAACTCGCCCTCGACTTGGACGTAGTCGCCCTTCTTGAGAGACTTCGCGTTATCGGCGGGCTTGCCGAATACGACGATACGATGCCATTCGGTGTGGTTCACCCACTCGTTCGTCTGCCGGTCCTTGTAGCCGGATTTGGTGGCGAGCGACAGAACCACGAAGGTGTTCTCGTGCCGGCTTGCAAAGCTTTGGGCGTCCTTGCCGATGTAGCCCTTCAGTGTGACGGTGTTGGTGTAGAGTGCCATGATCTTTTCTCCTGTCTGGATTTGCCCCGGATTGCCCTCGGGACACTCTTGCGCGAAGCGACGCGAAGTGTGCCCCGCTCCCAAGGCTGAAGGCGTGTCTTTCTGTGGAGGCTCTGGCAAGAAATTTCGCCCGCAGTGTGGGCCAGGGCCGCGCGCACTGAAGCGCGGGAAATTTGTTGCTGGAAACCCAGACCCGAAGGGCGTTCGCCGCGGCGAACGAAGCAGAACGCCGAGTGCCGCCGGGCGCGGGAAAAGCACCGAGCGAGTGACCGAGGGTGAGCAGGGACAATCCGGGAGAGATGGCGCTCTATCAAAACGCGCTGTCTGAAGGGCGCGGGATGAAAGACGAGCCCATGCTACCTGGCAGCATGCGTGGTTCCGGGGCTGGTCTCCATCGGCAACAGGCACCGCGTGGGTGGACCGCAGCCCTTTACCGTCCGCATGGTCTTTCGCTCCCCGCCGCGCGAAAGCCAGAGTCAGAGGCGACAGGGTACGGGGCGAACTGCACAGCAACGGTACCGCGCCGGCGAGGGCAGAAAGTTTGCCGCCGCCGCGCGTCTGAGAAATTCGCCGCTGCACCTTCCAAGAGGGGACTCGCCTCATGAGCGCCTCCTCGTGTCGCAGTCGCGAGGCATAGCATCGGTGGCGGGCCGTGGCCCTCTTTTGCGGCGGCAGAGTATTTCGAGGGCCGAAAGGATGTGCTGCATGGAAGTGTTGCGCCCATAAAGCACCATGTCTGCGTAGCAGACTGGCGCCAGATCCCCGGCACGATCGACCACCAGCAGAGGCATGAAAAGCGTGGCGTCGAGAATGCGGCGTACCAGCCGTCCGGCGAGATCGCCCTGTTGCGCGTGGATGAGAACGGCGCAGGAGAACGCTGCACAGCGGTCGTGCGCAATCTGGGCTGCCTGGGCACTGTCTTCGACCGCGGTGACTTGGTAGGGATGCAGGCGGAGCGCGAAGGCGGTAGCCGAGAGCAGTTCCCGGTCGGCGCAGTAGAGCAGGATGGACTTCTTCGGCCGCATGGCTAGTTCCCGAATGCCTGATCTTCGTGGACGTAGCTGATGACAAGGCCGAGCGGGTTGGTCAAGAGCATCTGGTTGGGCACCTCATCGCGGAAGCTGTAAATGACACTCGCTGTCCAGCGTTCGCGCCGCTGCTCCTGGCCGTCTCCGGGGGAACGGAAGACCTTCTCGAACTGGATCTGCGCGCTGTAAGGAGGCTGCCGTAGGTCGATAAGGTTCACGGCGTCGATCTCGATGTCCACATCGGGTGCGCTCGGATCGAGGACGAAGGTCTGCAAGGTCTTTTGCTGATTCACGCGCTGCAACGTGGCCGATTGCAATGCGTTCGAGAAAAAGTCGAGCGACTGCGAGAAATCCCGCTGCAGGGTGGCATGGTTGCGCCCGTAGTACAACTCGCACCAGCGCGCGAGATAGTACTTGCTCACGCGGTCAACGGGGATTTTCGAGAAATCGTCGTAATTCATCACCTGGCCGCGCCCGATGTCGGAGATCGAAATCACGAGTGGCTTCAACCGCGCGGCTGCCGATTGCGCCCGGTACAGGAGCGCCAGCAGGGCGAGCGCGACCACGGACAATACCAGGAGTGCGATCTTCAGGTAGGTGTTGGTAACAACCGGCTCGGCATAGAGTTCAAGGAAACTGTGTCCGGCTTCGGTGGCGGTGAAGGATGTTTTTGCCATAACGTTATTTCCCTGTGGGGTTGACCCAGGTTCCGCTGCGCCCGCCGAGAATCGAGGCGGTCAGTTCCGGGATTTTGTGCAAGCCGTAGACGCAGACGAAGGCGAGCGTAAGCAGCGCGGGCAGAAGCGTCACGATATTCGTGAAGCTGAGCGTGCCGATCACCTTGAACATGCCGACGACGACCTTCGAGAAAATGAAGATGAAGGCGCTGGCGACGACCTGATAGAAGCTGAAGCCGATGAATGCCTTGAGCCATCCCCAGAAGAGCCAGTCGAGCTTGGGCACGATGAACCAGGGGATGAAGACCGGGCCGATCAGCACACAGACCGCCGTGGCGACGTAGCCATAGGCGATGACAGCGAAGACGAACGCCTGCATGATCGCCAGCGCCAGCCAGGCGATCATCCATGTCAGTTCCTCATGGGGACTGAAGACTCCGGGCGGGGCGCCGAGTTGCTGCTCGGCGGCGGTGATCGAATCGACGATTTGCTGCGTGTTCTCGGACTGAATCTGAGCCGAGAGCTGGATCGCCTCCTGGGCGATGAGGTCCGAGAAGCTCAAGCCTACGCCGGGCAGCGGCGTCGAGTAGTAGGTAAGCATCCCGAACCCAAAAGAGATCATCAGGATCAGGTCGGCGAACTGGGCGAAGTGGAACCCGCCGCCGTGCCCCTGCGAGCCGGACAGGGCGGATTTGACGCCGAACCAGACGATGAGGATCACGGCCAGGCCACGGAAGATGTTGAGCCCCGCGGCCTGGAACGCGGGGCTGTTGGACCCGAGTAACTGGCTGATGGCCTGCGACAGAAAGCTGAGATAATTCTGGGACATGCTCTACCTTCCATCGGGGCTGAGCGAGATGGACTGGATCGCGCTGGAGATGCCCCCGGTCGTCTGCTGCATGACGTTGGGGAAGTTCTGATCGAAGTAAATGGATTCGTTGATGACTCGGTTGCGTTCGTCGAGCTGTTCCTTTTCGTCGAGCGCCTGCTCGGCGGCGACGGCCGAGAGGATTTGATTGGTGTCCTGCTGTGAGTGGATTTGAAGCATGGTGGCCGTGTTGATTTTGCCGAGCAGCGCGTTCGAGGTCTGCTGGTCAGGATCGTCCGAGTAGGTGTCCGATTCGAGGTTGGCGAGCTTCTGCTGAAAAGTCTCCGAGTTCGACCGAATCGTGCCCAGCGTCGAGAGCAGATTGGTGACATCGGCCTGCCCAATCTCGGAGGACGCATACTGATTTTTGATCGCAGCCTGGGTATTGGCATCCTGCTGCGACAGGCTGCCTCCGGGATAGCTTTCGAGCGGAATGACGGCGTTGTTGTAGGCCGAAACCGCACGGGTGGGGTTGCCGAGGTCGAGCGCCGTGATCCACGCGGAGGTGTTGCCGTAGGTGTCGGGCACGGAGGCCGATGAGAAATTCGTCCACATCGAGAAATCGGCCTGATACCGCGCGGCAAGATTCTGCGGCATCCGCGACATCTGATAGGCGAGGTTGTAGGCCGCGATAACCTGGTTCATCGTCCGGAAGGCGGTTGTGTAGATTTGTTCCGCGGTCTGAATCTGTTGGGATCCCTGCGCGATCTGCTCGATGGCGTGGGCGCTCTGCGTGGGGTCGAAGACGATGCCCGAGCCGAACTGGGCGTGCGTCACGGGCGCGAGCGCAAGGGTGAGAGCGAAAATCGGAGCAAACAACTTCATGGGTTTCATCGGGGTTCCTTTCCATGAGCGCCGCGCGAAGGTAACGGCGCGTTGGTTGTGTAGCGATAGGGAGAGGGCTTCTTCGGTGGCGCGGGGGAGGCGCAGCCAGCCACCAGCACAAGAAAAGCAAGCATAGCCACGCGCATCACATCACCCCAGGCATGTCATGGTCGTCATAGGCTGGCAGGAGCATGTCCTGGGTGATGTAGACCTTGATCCGGTGGCCTTCCCGGATGGTGATCGTGGGCGGGATGTTGACGAAGCGGTCCAGAACGTCCGCACTCGATTGCGACAGGCTCGACGCCACACCCTGCTCGTACATGGAGGGACCGCTGAAGGTATAACCGTTACCGTAGGTTGTGGCTTCGGCAGCGCCTGCAATCACACCGAGCGCAATCGACGCTCCGAAGATCTGCACATAATGGTGGTTGACCTTATCTTTGAGGCCGGTGTCGCCGATCTGGTCGAGCCCGCGGAACTGGTCGAGATCGACCGAGTAGCCATCGGGCATAATCATGCGGTGGAAGGTGACGGCCAGCCGCTTTTGTGCGAAATTCGAGACTTTCTGAACGTCGCCCAGGAGGAACGTCCCCGCTGGAATCAGCACATGCTGCCCGTCGCGGCTGTAAATGGGATTGGTCGCCATCACCTTGACCGGCCCCGCGAACTCGCCGTCGAGGCGGTTGGTCAGGACGGTGTCGATGGTCGTGCCCTCGAAGATCACATAGGGGCGGCCGTGCGCCGCATCGATGTTGACCTCGGGCGCGTGTTTGGGGGCAGCATCGATCGAGTTTTGAGCAGAAGCCTGCTTCGGTGAACCCTGAGCGCGATTCACGCGGGATGGGCTTGACTGCGCGCTGGTATCTGTCGCGGCTGGCGATGCCGCATTAACCGGACTCACGAGGTTCGAGGCGAATCGAGATTTGAAGGCCAGCGCCTTTTCCGCATCGGCAATCGGATCGCGTGGCGGCTGTGCCTGCTCGGCAGGACCGACACTGCCGGTCTGAGGCGAGCCATTCGTTGTGGCTGTGCCTCCCGGTGCTGTCATCGCGCCGGCTTTCTGCGCCTGGGCCTGCTGCTGCTCGGTCTGGCGCTGGTCGGCGCTGAGATCCTGCTCCAGTTCCTGAATCCGCTTCTGGTTGACATCGTTCGATACATTCGCCGGCGGGGCTGTGGCTTCCTTCGGGGCCGTGCGGGCATGGTTCTTCGAGAACATCACGGCCATCAAAATCAGCAGCGCGAGGCCAGCAATGACATACGCCTGCGCCTGTTTGGGTACGACCCCTTCCGGCGGCACGCGCTTGTCATGGACTGTCGGCGAAGCTGGTTGTATCTGCCGATCGGCGGCGGACGTGGTGGTCTGTTTTTCCTCTGTCATCGCGGCACCTACTTCCACCCCAGCGACGAAGACCCGTCGCCGGGGACCCCAGACTTCCCCTTCCGCTCAAAGACAAGCTTTTTCTTCCCGATCTGCAGATACCCTTTATCCACTACCTGCGGAATCACATAGGTGTTGTCTCGGAGCTTGAAGTCGATCAGGTCGGGTTTGCCGTCTTTCACCTCGTAGACGGCGAATTTTTCCGACGCTGCGGACCTGATGTAGGTGAACCGGTCGTCGTGATAAATCGCCGAGACATCGAACGGCGGTTTGTTTTTGAAGATGTAATCGAACTTCAGAACCGCTGTGGGGTAGTTGGCGCGGAACTCTTCGACTGCATTGGCGTCGTGCTGCCCGGCCGCTTTCGCCCGTGCCTCAACCGCAGTGACTTCGGAGGCCGGAACCCATCTGACGGGACTGCTGGCGGCGGCAAGAGAGGATGGGTCGCTCGGCTCGATGACCACTTTCAGATCAGGCTCGGCGGACTCGTCATCCTTGAGGGCGAAGGAATAGACGTTGCCTTTGTCCGTGATCAGGTCGAGATCGGACTGGATGCCCGCCTGCGCCGGGTGCAGAAAACAGTAGTTCCCGACGGCGTCAATGATCCAGAAATCCTTGTCGCCGGTGGCGGCTTCCATGATCTTCTCGGCCGCGGGCAATTCGATCAGCGTTGTGTAATGCATCCGGGCACGGATACTGACGATGTCGTTCTGGTGGTAGTGGACGATGCGGGCCTGTTGCTGACCGTGGGCGACGGTCGCGACCAGGCCGAGCACCAGCGGGAAGATGGGAGCGCGGTTCCTTGAGATCATTTTGGGTTCACCTCGGAGGTTGTTGGATTGGGATAGTCGTGGGCAAGTTGGAGCAATCCCTGCTCTGCTCCAAAACGAGAAAAATAGTCCTGCCTGCGCAGGTTGTCACGGGAGTTGTTGGTGGCGGTCCAGTAAGTCAGTGCATCCACATCGAGCACAAGCTTCTTGGTGCCGCGCGGCTGGATCACGAGCAGCTCGCGTTTGGGCACGAGCGATTCCAGCAGCTCAAGCTGGGTGTCGTTCAACTGAAAGATGTCCGCGTACAGCCGCCGGTCGATGTTGGGATTGGCGAGGAATATCTTCGTCGGGCACGACTCGTTGACGATGTGCAGCAGGTCCGAGGCCGCCAGTTCCACCACGGACTGCGTGGCCAGGATCATGGCCGCATTTTTCTTGCGCCACGTCTTCTCGGCCCGGACAATCCACTCGCGGATGGTTTTGTTTTTGAGAAACATCCACGCTTCGTCGATCACGAACGTCTTGAAGGTGGCGGTGTTGGCGGGTCTTTCAATTTCCGACGACGCACGCTGAAGGACGTAGAACAGCAGTGGCTCCAGTACGTCGGGGTATTCCGACCAACCATCGAAGTTGAAGGTCTGAAACCGGCTGAACGAGAGAGTGTCCTCCACGTTGTCGAAGAGATGGCCGAACTGGCCGGCTTGCGTCCATCGGTGCAGCCGCTCCCCCAGGGGCCCGAGGATGGATGCAACATTGGTCAGCGTCCTGATTGCGGCGGGCAGCTTGTAAGCCCGCTCAATTGCGGCGAATAGCGCCTTATCGTCTTCCGGCGTCAGCTCATAGCGCCCGCCGGATTCGATCAGCACGCGCAGGAAGAGAAACAGGAAATTCCGGTTCTCATCGGTGGCTGCGAGCGAGAACGGATTGATGGTGAAGCCGGGATTCTTGAGACCGACATTCAGATACGTCCCACCAAAGACGCGCGTCAGCGTTTCGTAGCTGCCGCCGAGATCGAAGATGAAGGTCAGCGGCTCGTATTTCTGCGCGGCCTGCAACGTAGCTACGAGGTAAAAGCTCTTGCCGCTCCCGGTGGCGCCGAGCAGCAGCGCATGGGCCACGTCGCCGGCATGGAAATTCAGGTAGTACGGCGTGCCGTGCGTCGATTCGAGGGCAAGCAGGTATTCCCGCTCCAGATGTGGGTTCCACTGGCTGCCGCTATCGACGGTAAAGAGAAACGACAGGTCGGCGTAATTCGAGTTGAGCGCCCACTGCCGGCGCAGATTGAATTGCTTGTTGCCTGGGATGGTTGCAAAGAACGCATTGAGCAGGTTGTAGCGTTCTTCATACAAGAGGCCGTCGTGTTGCGTGAGTAACCTTTGAAACTCTGCGACCGCGCGCTCCGCCTTCCCGCGGTCCTCGTCGTAGATCACAACCGTCGAGGTGAATTCGCCGAAGTTTTTGCCCTCCATGCCAAGTGCGGTCAGGGCGGCGCCCAGTTCCGCGATAGCCGCCTCTTTCGAGTCATCGACCAGCTCGTCCTTCGGGCCCACGTTCTGCCGGTCCTGAAGGTTCGATACGAAGCTGGTTTTGGAGTTGTGGTGGTGCCGGCGGCGGCTGGCGATCTCCTTGCGCGCCCGTGCATTGTCCACCGGATGCCACTCCGTGACGATATGGAAGTTGGCTTGGATGTCGAACAACCCTTGCAACAGCAGAGGCCGTGTTTCGGACGGAAGTTCCTTCAGGGTGAGGATGCGCAGGTAGTCGTCATCCATGCGCAGGTAGCCGCGGTGCGCCTCCAGCTCCGAGTCGCATAGCTGGTAATCGATGCGCCGCGCGCTATACAGCCGCGCACCCTGAATCTTCGAGGGGCGGAAGTTTACGAGACGGCGCAGTATGCGGAACGTCTCTTCCGCCCCTGGCAGTTCGACCGTCATCAGGTCGTTCAACTGCCCACTCAAACTCTGGACTTTCTGCTGCAACCGCAGACGGTCGCGCTCGATCTGCTCATAAATGAGCGTTCTCTCTTTGTTGCCCGAAAGCAGGGCGTGAATATCGCGCAGCGATGCCCCAGGCTGCTTTGGCAATGTGGCGAGCGCGTGCAGCAGGCCGGTCTTCTGGTAGCTGCCGTCCACCATGACGGCCCAGAAAATCTCGATCGAATACAGTTGGTCGGCCTTGGATCGAAGGAAGGCTGCGCGCTGTTCCACGGTGGCGCGGATCAGTGGGTTCTCATACGTGGCGTGAGGAATCTCGGGCCGGTTGCGCTTGAACAGGATTTGGTAGAACCGGCATCGGTCGTCGAGCGTGCGCAGCGCAGCTTCGAGCCGTTTCACGGCATAGTCCCTGCCCGCGTGGTCGAGGCTTTCATAATCGACGCCGCCGATCTTCAGGACTGTGCCGAGGTCGCCGGATTTGGTCAGGAATGCGTGCTCATCCCAGAACCCGTACAGGTTGATCTGCGCTGGGAACGAGCCAGCTTCTTTCCAGTCTTTGGTGATCGAGTCAGTTCTGAGCATGGCTATTCCTGATCGTGATTTCGAGCAGATCGTCCTTCATCGGGTCGTAGCGGCGGCGGAATTTGCCGGAGTTGAACAGCACGCGCAGGATCTCCACGTCGTGCTTTGTGGCAATGCGGGCAATGACGACGCCTGCAATGAACAGGGCAATTCCGCCGATCAGCGAGTGCACCAGCGTGAACACCGCGCCTCCTGCGACGAGCGCGACAAAGAACAATCGCCTCTCCGCGCCGAGAACAGTCAGCGGGCGGTTCATCGCTTTGAAGACCTTGTTTCTGCGTGCATCGCGTGGACCGCCCTCTGACATCTCGAACCTCCTTCCTGCCTATCGGGTGATGGGTTGTGGTTGGGCCTGCCGACTGGGCGAGCTAACCCGGAAAGAGCCAGGCCATGAAGTTCACGGCGCCGACCGCCATGCCGATGCCGAAGATGATCCCGGCGAGCATGCGCTTGGACTGGCCTTCGCCGTAGGCAAACATCAGGCCGCCCACAACAATGGCGACCAGACTAAGGCCGGTAGCAATCGGACCGGTAAAGGCTTGTTCCAGCACCTGGACCGCGTTTTCCCAGGGACTTCCGCCCGCGGCCTGTGCGTACACGGGTACTGCGGCAAGGAACATCAGGGCTGGGATGGTCAGTCTCCGGGCGCGTGCCTGCCATCGCCGGAGACCGGGCCGTTCAATTGAATGTGTGTTCTGCATAGGCTCCCTTTCGTTCGCGTTTTCCGGCGAGTGGGTACTCCCGGCTCGAACGTTCTGGAGCGACATTACGGCGAAAAGAGGACGATGCCCATTGCAGAATTCGTCGGGGGTGTGCAGGTTCTGCACATCCCTATCGATGCGCAAACCCGCCAGTGAAGATGGGGATGAATCCGTACAATACGGGCGTGACTGTGGCTGGAAGCGCGGAGGCGGAAGGAGTTGAAAAAGTGCGATCCCTATATAGCGTGGGCAGAATTGAATGTATTGCTGTTGAGTGTCACAGCAGGGATGTTTAACTTCTGTCCGCAATTGGAGGTGAACAATGCAGTCATCGAATAGCAAGAGGATCAACAGTCGCTTGGGTAGACTCAGAAAAGGTGTGCACAACTACCGGGGAGGAATACAGATCAAAATCTCCCGAGCTGTGGTGCAAAGAATACTCCAGTTGCTCATGCCGCAAACATTCTTGGCACCGTCAGTTCCTCAACAAGAGCAGGCTCAGTTGCGCCCCACGCTCAGACCGTGGATTGATGTCATCGACCAAATTCTCAAGGACGACGTTGGCATTCCCAGGCGATACCGGACCACCGCGATGCGAATTCTCAGAACATTGCGCGACCAGCACGGTTTCACCGGAGGCTACACAGTCGTTCAGGAGTATGTGCGCTGGGCGCGCGGTGAGGCGGGACAAAGCCCCAACCGCAGGTCACAGAATGCTTGCAGGAAGGTGCCAAAAGCACAATCTGTGGTTCAGGAGAGCCGGATGGCTTTGCTGCCTAACACTCCCCCGCCCGAGCAACCTGAACCATCCTTCAGACCGCTTCGTCTATCTCTCCATCCGAGAAGACCAAGCAGTTCAGATGAGCAAGTCTTTGAGTGGATGCAGAGCATCGTACAAGGCAAGATGCCGTTGGATTCTCTTGCGAAGGAGTTGAGCGAAATCCCGGAGCAGGAGCTTAAGACCTTGTTTGCGGCAGTCACAAAAGGCCAAAAGTCGGCTCGCAACAAAGCTCTCGTCGTGCTGGCATATGCACGCGGAATCAATGCCGCTCCGATCTGCTCCTTTCTGCAAATATCGACAGGGTCCTTATTTCGGTACTGGCGAGCTTTTCGGCGAGGAGGCACATAGAAGTTGTTTTTCAGAAAGCCGCGCAGCGATAAGAAAGCGTGTATCCCCGCCATCCAGAATGCGGTCTTCTCTCTGTTGCACTCTCCACCGTCCGTTCACGGATTCAACCGCACGACGTGGCGCCTTGCGGACATGAGGACTGCGCTCGGCGAGGAATATAACGATGCCATCAGCTGCGACGTTCTCCGAGAAATTATCGTCAACGCCGGCTGGAAGTGGCGGCTCGCTCGAAGGGTTTTGACGAGCAATGATCCTGAGTATAGGGAGAAGGTGGACCGGATCAAGGAGACCTTGGCCGGACTCGGAAAGGACGAAGCGTTCTTCTCCGTGGATGAGTACGGTCCCTTTGCAATCAAGAAGAAGGGCGGACTTAAGCGTGTTGCTCCCGGTGAACAACACGTAGTTCCGCAATGGCAGAAGTCGAAGGGCTATCTGATCTTGACTGCTGCCCTCGAATTGTCGACCAATCAACTGATCTATTTTTATTCTCGCAAGAAAAACACCGATGAAATGATTAAGCTCGCCGACACACTTAGATCGAAGTATTGCGGATACCGCACGCTATACCTATCGTGGGACGCGGCCTCGTGGCACATCTCGAAAGATTTGGCAGAGCATCTGGACAAGGTCAACTCGATCGCAGAGAAAGATGGCGCACCCGTCATTCAGACGATGCCGCTACCGGCAGGCGCTCAGTTCCTTAATGTGATCGAGTCGGTTTTCAGCGGCATGGCGCGGGCTATCATTCACAACAGCGACTATCCCTCGGTGATGGCCGCGACCGAAGCCATTGACCGCTACATTGTGGACCGAAACGCTCACTTCCGCCAGCATCCACAGCGTGCCGGGAAAAAGATATGGGGGCAGGAGCGGGTTCCAAGTTTCTTTGCCGAAGAACACAATTGCAAAGACCCAATGTATATGTATCCCTAGTAATGCCTTCAATTCTGAGGTCTGTTCATGTGCGTTCAATGTCTTTGGACGGATTGACTTGGTAGTCTCGAATGGCAATGCCTGCCTTCTCCGATCCACGTATGTGGGACGGCCACCAAAATGTCCCCGTCAGCTTGCCGAATAACGGGTGGTCTTCGCTGAAGTGCTTGAAGTGTCCCCGACAGATGTGAAGAGCTTTTGCGATGCCCAATTCATCGATCTGGCCCTCCTCTTTCAAAACTCGGGTCGCGGGCTGGATGAGGATTGTTTTGTACGTCACCAAAGGCTGTGCGTCTCGATGTTTCTTCTGGTGTTTTTTCTGCAATGGGGCAGGGGGCGCGTTGTCGATTAGAATTACCCCTTTGCAGTGCATAAACGTAAGGGCCAGAGACAATGGCGCCAACATATCCATTGTTATGTGAATCTCGTCCCCCTCTGCCGGGTTACCCGTCACGAGGTTTGTAGCCCAAAACACCGGATCTCCGTTGGCAGTAGCGGTCTCGCCCGTCTCCACGATTGGCAATACAGTCCGAAAAAGTGGACCATATACCTGGGCAGACGTCTCGTCAAAAATGTCGCCCACGAGCAGCCATTTTGGAGCCACTTTGAATTGAATGGCGCTCATCTCCGCTTTCGCTTGCTCGAAATCCACGGAGCGGATAAACACTCCGAATGAGCGAATTTCGGGATGTATCGGCCGTGCTTTGGATTCCATCCAGAAGCTCGGAAACGGAGGAGCCTGGTTGAATGATCCGGAAAGCTTCTCATAAGCCTGTGAATCAGCATAGTGCTGTTCAAAGTAGGTCGTCACGTTGGAGAAATCGATCACAGGGCAGCTAAAAAAAGATTCATACATCGGGCCGTCGAGATGGCATCGGCCGGAATGGACCACGCGGTCCCTCAACTTGCTCATGGCTCGCCAAACCTTTCAGGTGAATCGTTCTGCAACTTGTGCACAACTATGGTGTCGCCATTCATTGTATGTGTGGGTGCCATCCGGCCCCAATATATGACGTTCCATAAATCGGCGGAGGTGATGAGTCGGAGAGGACCGCTATGGGTCAGAAACCAAGACATCATTGGAACAGATTTGTGGCTGTGCCCGTTGGGTGGGCGAGAAATGGTCTGACGCACAGCGTCAACACGAACAAGGGTGGGAGACGGGCAAAGCTGCCTAGCTTTGAAACGGTTGACAGGACTTGCTTACGCGCTCAACGCCGTGGCGGGTCATAGGGAGCATCCGGGTCCACCGCCCGGCGGATCATGGTGACAAGCTCCCGTAACTGCGCGTTCGAGAGGTTACGCGGCAATCGATCTATGAGGCGCACCTTTGGCAATACCTGAATGAAATGTGCTTTGAGAAAAGACGGCTCCGGCAGGCCGGTCTCGCCTGGTTGCATACGCAGAACTGTTGGACCTTCGACGCCGTAGCTGCCAAAAGGAACGACCAGCACGGAGGATGCCCGGTCGCTCAGGTTTCTACCATCCAGGGAGATGATAACGACGGCGTGCTTCTTGCCATCCCCAAGGTCCGCCCGCCAGATTTCCCCACGCTTTGGTTTTACATCAGGGTTCGAGGTCAAAATCTATGCCTCCGGTGCTGCTATGCAGGTGGTGGGCCAGCGTCGTTTCCTCGGCCTGCGCTTCGGGGGCAAGGCTGTCAAAGTAGGCAGCGGTTGCGCGTTCAAGCTGCTGGCGGTTCTCCGCACGGCGCAAGCGGTCAATCGCCAGATCGACCGCTCCAGCGATGGAATCGGTGCGCCCGGTGTTCACCAGCGATTCGAGAAAGGTAAAGTTCTCAGCCGCTACTGTTGTGGACAGCTTGGTTCGGTTCTTCGCTCGCGCGCCCCTGCGCGGCTTCACCGCAGGGGATGCTTTCTGGACGGGATGCGTTTTCGCGGGCATCTTGACAACTCCTTGATCCATTGTATCACCTGATTCGTCATCCATATTAGGAGACGAGTAATCCTCTTAAATACAGGACCATAACGTCACTTCAGAGCCTGAAATGGAAACAACACCGGCGCGGTTTGTAAAAGAAAAGGCGCCCAGCCGAAGCCGGACGCCTTTCGAGAGGCACTGTGTTTATGCCGCTTTCGCGGGCTTGGCTGATTTTGCGGGCGCGGCCTTTTGCGTTGCTGCCGCCTTCGCTTGCTTGGCGGCAAACTCGGCTTCGGCGGCAGTCCGCACCTTCGCCACATCCACGCGATGCCGCTTGGCGGTAGCTGCCAGAACGTCGGTCTCATCGGACGACGCTGATTCGACGCTACCGAGCAAAACGACTTCTACGATGAGTTTGGACAGGCCGGACTCGTCCAACTGCCGCAAGAGTCGCTGGAGTCCCTTCTGCACCTGCGGGAAGGTGACCTCGTTGCCCGTCCCCTCTACCATCTTGTGCCGCCTCGCCAGCGTCTCCCGGCGCAACGGCTCCGCCTTGTCGAGCATGGCGCTGGCTACCAGCACAAGGTCGGCGCGGTCGAATGGCGCGCCCACCTTTTTCAGCACTTCGGCAAGGATGCGATGCCGCACAGTGATTTCGAGCTTGTGTTTCTCGATTTCCTTGCGGCGCTGTTCGCGCTCCTTTGCCACCTGCGCCGGATCTGGTGTGCGGCGGTCGGCAAAGTGAACCGTGCAACTCGGCTCCGCGCACACCCTGACCGTCTGACCGCGCTCCGCGCCATCCACCACAATCGCCTCGGCCATGTGCTTGCACGGCTTCTGATAGGGCGAGAGCGGCTGCTTGGACTTGCCGTTCTTGGCAAGATGCAGGGCAACATAGCGGCTGCGCGAAAGCACAGGGCCATCGTTGCGCGAGACGTGGTTGGTGCTGATCTGTACCAGCTTCGGTTTCTCGGCAATCTGGCGTTCCACGAACTTGCCGAGCTTGTTTTGATAGCAACCGACGTCTGAGCAGGCATCGTGGACGCCCTCGCCAAAGAGCAGCGTATTGAAGCCTGTTCGCTTAGGGCACTCCGCGCAGCTACCCGCCTCCGGCACAAGCGTTGCGTCGCTCTTGTCGAAGGGTACATGATCGAGCGAGAGCAAAATGTTCTGCTCAATCCATGCGAGCAAGAGCACCTAAACCAAATTTTTTCGTTGAGTGCCCCCGCTTCATGGCTCTTTGCAATCGGCGGAGGCGGGAAGGTTCGGTCAAGGCCGGGCGTTCTGTGCCCGTTCATCGAAGCGAATGCGGAGAGCCTTGAGGGGTTCTTCCCACCTCTGCCAGACCGTTGCCTGAAGCGGGGGCACTTGACGAAGAAGAAAATCTGGTGACTTCCTTATGGCTGTACGCACGTAAGCGTCGGTCTTGGGCAGGAGCGGGATCGATAATCGCCGGGCAGCGATGTGCAGAACCTGCACATCCCTTGCGAATTCTGCAATGGGTCTCGATTCATCTTTGTCCTACCTTCATGCTGTCGGGCTCGGAATGAAGTGAATTCCGAGGCCCAGCAGGTGCATTGTGCAGAACACATCTCCCACTCCCCTTACCGTTCCCGTAGCCTTGCCCGAGCGATTCATTGACGCTCACAGTGCCGGCGAGTTTGTCGGTCTGCACCCGGTAACCGTGCAACGGCTTGCCCGTCAAGGCGATCTCCCTGGTCACGCTGTCTGTAATGGAGGCAAAAGAAAGCGCTGGCGCTTTCTGCGCTCCGAGCTTTCCGCATGGTTGCGGAACCGATGAAGAGCCTCTGGAATACCGCGCAGGCGCACGCTAAAGTAAGAATCACAGTGCAACCCGCGCCTTTCCGAAAGGAGGCGCCATGAGCAAGGCGCGGTATCAGAAGGGCTGTGTTTCCCTGATTAAAAACGGGAGCGGACAGCCCGTGTGGGTGTTCCGGTGGCGGACCACCTTGCCGGACGGCAAGCGTGTCCCCCGACAGAAGGTGATCGGCACGCCGGAGCGTTTCAACAGCAAAGCGGCTGCGGAGAAGGCTGCTGCCGGTCTCAGGCTTTTGATCAATGCCGATGGACCGAATGAACTGAAGGCGATCACCATGCAGGCTCTCATCGAGCACTATAAGAAGACCGAACTGATTGACCAGGGCGACGAAGGCAAGTCGTTTTCGACCCGGCATCGGTATGAGAGCTGTCTGCGCCGCTGGATTGAGCCGCGCTGGGGAACGCACCAGTTGGGCGAGATCAAAACCGTGGCAGTAGAGCAGTGGCTGCGGCAGGTGGATCGAGCCAATGGAACCAAGGCGAAGATCCGCAACCTCATGGGGACGCTTTTCAATCACGCCATCCGTTGGGAGTTCACGGACCGCAATCCGATTACCGGGCCGGTTCGCGGCTCCGGCGTTCGGCAGAGCAGCAAGCGCGCCCGTGTCCCCGATGTACTCACTATTGAAGAAATGCAGGCGTTGCTCGCGGCGTTGGACGTGCGCGAGCGGACGTTGGTCTTTCTTGCAATGGTAACCGGGCTACGGATGGGAGAGTTGGCCGGTTTGAAGTGGAAGGATGCCGATTTCGCCAACCTTCTGCTTCATGTCGAGCGTTCGGTCGTCTATCAGGTCGTGGGTCGGTGCAAGACGGAGGCATCGAAGAAGCCGGTGCCTCTGGATGAGTATCTGGCGCAGGACCTGTTGGAGTGGTATCGGTATGCTCCCTGCGTTGGACCGGAAGACTGGATCTTCGCCAGCACGTGCAAGCGGGCGGGGAAAAAGCGCGGCCAGGTTCCGCTCTGGCTGCAGCCGGTAATGCGCTACCACGTTGTGCCGGCGGCTCGGCGCGTGGGCATAACCAAACGGCTGGGCTGGCACACGTTCCGGCACACCTATTCCACACTCCTCAAAGACAACGGAGAAGACGTGAAGGTGGTGCAGGAACTTCTGCGTCACGCTTCCGTCAAAATCACGCTCGATATTTATACGCAGGCGATGACTCCAGCGAAGCGGAAGGCGCAGAGCCGCGTGGTCGCCATGATTCGTCCTGAGTTGCGCGGTAACGGCGGGGTTTCAGAGGGGAAGGCAGAGGATTGTGTACACGAAATTGTACACGGGAATCTGCCGGAAAATGACGCTAAGTCGTTGATTTGATTTGGCGTCCCCGACGGGATTTGAACCCGTGTTATCGCCGTGAAAGGTTCCGCAGCCATCATACGCTTTCGCACGTTCTTGCGCAGAACGAGGCGGGATTTGTAAAAGCGTCGCGGTAAATTCTTGAAATCCCAATCTGACGCTCGCGGACTACAATCGCAACAGAGTCGCCGAGTTCGCTCTCGGTTCCAAGCGCCGCCAGAGATCGATGCGGCCCCTCCCAAGGTTGTCACCACCCTCACTGAGATCCCTTGCACTCGTTCGAGGAAAGGTCCAGGCCCGATGCACGTTCATCTCGTCAATCCGAGCGACAATTCGTTCGGTACCGCCGTCATTACACCGCGTTGGCTTTTCGTTCTGGCTGCCGCCACGCCCGCCACTGCCGGCGACCCGATCCTAGTCGACGAGTCGCTGGAACCAATCGACCCCGCCACCCTGCACCCAGGCGACATCGTCGGCATCAGCGTCCACACCGGCAATGCACTGCGCGGATATCAGGTCGGCCGCATGGCGCGCGAACGCGGCGCCTGGGTCGTCTACGGCGGCATTCACGCCACCCTCTACCCAGAGGAAGCCCTCGAGTTCGGACATGCTCACGCTGTTGTCAAAGGCGACGGAGATCTTGTCTGGGCGTCCGTGGTTGCCGATTGCCTTGCTGGCAAGCCCGGCAAAGTCTACGAGGGCGGCCGCATTGCCGGAGACCATTTCCTGCCTGCCCGCTGGGATCTCATGCGGCCCGACAAGTACATGTGGGCCTCGGTGCAAACCACCCGCGGATGCCCCAAGCATTGCTCCTTTTGCAGCGTCTGGCGCACCGATGGGCAGAAGCCGCGCCTGCGGCGTTACGAGAGCGTGATCGACGAGATCATCACGCTTCGCCGCCTCGGCTTCCGCTTTATCGCTCTCGCCGACGACAATTTCTACCCCGTCACCCACACCGATCTTTGCCAGGCGCGCGAGCAGAACAACCACGCGCGCCTCGAGGAACTCAATGCCATTCGCGCCGACCGCTTCCATCTGATGGAGGAGCTGGCCAAACTTCCCAAAGACATGGTGTTCTTCACGCAGATCACCATGGAAGCCGCCGAAGACGGCGAATTCCTGGATGCCATGCGCCGCGCCAACATCAAGGGTGCGCTGGTCGGCGTAGAAGCCGTAACGCCAGAAGGTCTAAAATCCGTGTTCAAAGACTGGAACTGCTCGGGCGATGCCTTGGTAAACCGGCTCCAGACCTTTAAACGGCACGGCGTGCATGTGCTCGGCTCGTTTATCTTCGGTCTGCCGACCGACAAGCCCGCCACGTTCGACGCCACCGTCGAAATGGCCGTACGTGCCGGCGTCACGTTTGCTCAGTTCGTGATGATGACACCCTTCCCTGGCACTGTCGATTTCATCCGTTGGGAAAAGGAGCAGTCGGTCTCACCGACAATGGTTGGGGATGTACCCGTTACGCGCTATTGGCTGATCCCGATTGAAGTTCGCCCCAAGATGTTTACCCCACACCCCTCAATGAGTTCCGACGAGATTCGCGATCGGACGCAGGGCGTGTGGGACAGGTTCTATGCCTGGAATGTGATTTGGAAGCGCTCTGCCTGCACACCCACTCTGCGCGCTCGCATCGCCTTCGTGTTCCTCTCCAAGCTCTACCGGCAGATGTACGCCGGAACCGGCATTTCGACGGACAGTGCTCGGCGCAAGAAAGCGAAGCGGTGGGCGCGCTGGACGGCGCGGCAGTGTCGCAAACTCTTTCAGGCGAAGCCCATGCCGGAGCTGCAGTTCCCCGAGTGGAACAGGAGCCTGAGAGCAGCAGAACCGCGCCCCGACTTCGTCCAACTTCAGAGCAGGGCGGACTAGCGGCGCGTCCTGTTCGCGCAATTTCTACCAAACGGCCCGGCCTCATCGGTCCAAACGGTTCCCGCGACTCCGATGGCGAACCTCAACTCGTGCTATTTGGGACGCAGGGACCGAATCGGCGGACCTATAATCTGAACTGTCGAGACTAGGTCATAGCGATGCGCGCGATTCAGCTCACCCCCCCTTCCAATCTGGACATTGGATTCTTCCCCTGCGGCAGGAGACTGGAACGATGAATGGCAATTCGAGTCTTAATCGTTCACGATGAGGTCGATGGGAAACGACTTCTGCGTGCCGCGGTAGCACTCCTTGGCTGTGAAATCGTGGGAATGGCAGATAGCGTCGTCGATGCTCTGAGGATTGCCAAGCAGAGCAGGCCGGATCTCGTGCTCGTGCATATGGATAGAACAGACGATGGCGCATGCAGCGTCATCAGAGAACTTCGCTTAGATCATCACCTTCCCGTAGTTTCAATCGGCACGTCCCCGGACGAGGAGATGCTTGGGAAGGCATGCTCGTCGGGGTGCATCGCGTATTTGGTCGAGCCGCTGCGCCAGCATGAATTGGATTCCGCAATCCAAATCGCACTTCATCAAGATCTGACTACCTTCAAAGCGTTCGCGGGGCATAGTTGGACCAGGGCCATGTTCGACAGCCTTAGCGATGGCGTAATCGCAACCAGTGCGGATGGTGTCGTTCAGTTCCTGAATCCCGCTGCGCAGGTACTGACCGGCTGGATGCCGTTTGATGCTGTTGGCCAGCCTATCGATCGTATCTGTTCGCTTTCCGACATCGAGACCGCTGAGGCTGTATCCGAATCCCAGATCCACAAAGTTCTTGCATCTCAGTTGCCGACGGGGAAGCAACGGTTTCTGCTCACGACCCGGACCGGAGTGCAGATTCCCGTAGAGGACTCCGCCACTCCGATTCTGGATGGAACCGAGATGGTCGGAGCCGTGACCATTTTCACAAACATTGCGGAACGGATCGCAAACGAAAAAGCTGCTTCCGCGCGACAGGAACTGCTCAGGCATGAGGTCAAGGCATCGCAAGATGCTCTCAGCCGAAGCCAGGACGAGGTGGTTTCGCTGGCCGGGAAATTGATCACCTCCCAGGAGGACGAGCGCCGCCGCCTCGCACGAGAGTTGCATGATGATCTGGCTCAGCGCGCTTCCGTTGCCTGTATGCAACTCGATCAGATCGCCAAAACGTTCGAGGATTCACCCGGCGCGAATCCGGCGGATTTTGAATTGCTGAAGTCGATGATCGGCGACCTCTCAGATGGACTTCGGGGGGCCGCACATCGACTCCATCCAGCGGTCATCGAGGACCTCGGACTTGTACCAGCTCTGGGGTCACTGGCCAATGACTTCAGAGCATTTGGACTTGATCTCGCCGCTTCCATCAACGACCTGCCCGCCGCCATTCCGCTCGAAACCGCCACTGCCCTCTACCGAATCGCCCAGGAGGCTCTCCACAACACGCTTCGGCACGCCCCGGGTGCTCCCGCCAGGATCTCCCTCAGATCAAATGGCGATCAGATCTCCCCGCAATCGATGCGCGCTAAGGAGCACCTATTAAGTATCTCTCCGGAAAGCCGCTCCGTCATGGTCTGGAAATGGTATCCCATCACCGCCATGGTCATGGCCGCACCGAACGAACGCCGGTGACGCGTGGCCGCGAAGAACATGAATTTCCAGTAGCTGAGCCGCGCCCGTCCTCTTATCCCCTGGCGCAGGACGGAGAGGAACAGCGCGCGCACGTTGCCAAAATTGATGTGGGCGCGATACTTCGGATGGCATCGGATCAGGTAATCCCGTACCCGGGCATAGTAAGCATCGCTCGAATAAATCCGGCTTAAGACCGAACGGTAGCCCGCGACCAGTCGAGCAGCGTTCATGCGAGGAAGGAAGTTCAGTTCACAGCCGGTATTGTTGCCCCCTCCATCGTCCAGAATACGTCCTTCGCGCGACAAACGGCGGAAAAGCTGTGTGCCGGGTAAGGCTTGAAGAAGTCCGACCATGGCAATGGGAATCGCGCTCTTCTGAATGAACTCCACAAGTCGATCAAAAATGTCTTCGCGGTCGGTGTCGAAACCGAGAATAAATCCGCCCATCACTTCGATCCCGTACCGCTGAATGAGGGCGATGCTTTCGAGCAGGTCCCGGCGTGTATTTTGCAGCTTGTTTGTGGCCTTGAGACTGCATTCGTCGGGAGTCTCGATCCCGAGAAAAACTGACGTGAAGCCCGCGTCCTTCATGCTTTGAAGCAGGTGGCTATCATCCGCCAGAT
Source organism: Candidatus Sulfotelmatobacter sp. (assembly GCA_035946775.1). Lineage (GTDB taxonomy): Bacteria > Acidobacteriota > Terriglobia > Terriglobales > Acidobacteriaceae > Sulfotelmatobacter. The sequence continues at coordinate 72,399 of DASYZA010000148.1, forward strand.
TGATCGAAGCTTCTGTAATGAATCGGAAGGGATAGGCTCGCGCCTCCTGCCATTCCGTCATCGCGTTGAGCAAACTGCGAACACGGATCTTGTTGCCAATAAAGTTGTCGTCCACAATGAATACCGGGCCGCGCCACCCGGCTGAGAGCAACTGATCGAGCTCAGCGAGCACCTGCGCGACAGCCTTGGTGCGTGGGCGGCGGCCATAGATTTCTATGATGTCGCAGAATTCGCAGTTGAATGGACAGCCCCTGGAGTACTGGACCGTCATGGTGCTTTAGCGGCTCAATCTGATCAAGCTCAGATCCGGTAGCGGGCTGTGCTCCATCAACGGATACCCCTCCGCCCGATACACCGGATGCATGGAGTCCGATTCGAGATCGCGGGCGAGCGTCGCGATTAGGTTCTCGGCCTCTCCAATGACAACGCAGTCAGTTTCCAGAGCGGTAGGCTCCATGCTGCTGGCGATCGGACCGCCCACGACAGTGCGGATTCCACGTGCATGACACCGGCGAACGATCGAGATCAGATCCTGTTGCTGCACATGCATTCCACTCAACAGCACAACATCAGCCCAGGCAAGAGCGGAATCCTTCAGCCTTTCGACATTGGTGTCGATGAGGCGCTTGTTCCATGACGCGGGCAGGAGCGCAGCGATGGTCATCAGACCGAGCGGCGGTTGCGCAGCGCGCTTGCCCTGGAAGGACAGTGCGTACCGAAAACTCCAGTACGTATCCGGGAATCTCGGATACACCAACAGGGCGTTCATCAGATCACCTCAAGGGAAACGCGCCGGTAGCGGCTCGAACGGAAGCCCTCGAACTCGATTGAGCACACGCCCGGTGTGATCCGTCTGAACGGTTTGGGCGGAAACTGACAATGCTGCCCGGATAGCATTCTACTCGGATTTGAAGAGAAGGATGTGATAACGCCAGTTCGTAATTCGGAAATAGATCAGAACACCTCGAGACAATCTGAAGAGACCGAATCATCGCCACTGTCTGCTGCAAAGCACTCAGCGAGGGCTCGAGGAATTGCCACTCTCAAATGATCCAAGCTTCCGATCTCTTAACTGGCTCTCTGTGAGCTGAATCACCCGTTACCGAGACCGCTTCTTCCAGGTCACAGCCGATTGCTGTCCATTCAGGATAGTGACGCATTCGCCGAGAATGTCCTTGTGATCCGTGCGTCTCAATGTGGGAGATGACGGGACAGAACGATTGCGCAGAACACAGCGAAGCCGAGGAGGATGAGGCCGAGGATGGCGTTGACGACACGGAAGAAGTTCGGGCCGATGCGGTACGGGATGAAGCGAACGACGAAGGTTAGTATCGCGAACCACGTCATCAGACCGAGGGTAGCCATCAATATTCCCAGCCCAGCGGCGCCGCTACCCCAGAATGAATGGGCGAAGGGGAGCCAGTTGGCGGTAACGCAAACCCAGTAAGCGATGGCTAAGGGGTTGAAGATCGTCAGCACGGCAGCGTATCCGATTTCTGTGATCAGATGGCCGGGAACTGTGCCTTCATCCCAGCGGTGGCGGGCGCTCTCGTAGGCACGCAAGGGCTCCTTTAAGGAGCGGATAAGGAAGTAGATCGCCAGTGGAAAGAGGATGATTACTCCCATAGCCGCCAGGACAGTTTGGAACGCCGGGCTGGACAGGTCAGGAAAAAAGCGAATGCCCCCGAAGAGAACCAGAGAAAAGAGGATCAGATCGCCGGTGAGGGAGCCAATTCCACATGCAAGGGTATGGCGCCAACCGCCGATCGCGCCGCGGCGAATCGCCAGCATGTTGACAGGGCCTATCGGCGCAGCAGCTGCTAATCCCATCAAGAATGCAGCCGGAAGCACCTGAATGTAATGAGTGAGCGCCATCGACGGATATGAAGTAGGGTAACCCCGGATATCCGGAATCAGGACACGATGCGGCGCGAGCACACAACTATTCCGCTTTCGGACACGTGGTATCGGCGGCGGTCTTCTTCAAGGTCATAGCCGACTTGCTGTCCATCCGGTATCGTGACCCCTTCGTCGAGAATGGCCCTGCGAATCTTGCAGCCTGCTCCGATGACGCAGTTGTCGAGAATGATTGAGTCCTCGACTAAGCTTTTGCCAATCAGCCTCACTCCCCTGCCGACGACGGAGCCGCGTACTTCACCTCCGGAGAAGATGCAGCCTCCCGAGACGATCGATCCGACGGCAGAGCCGACGTTGCCGTGCTCGTCGTAGCTGAACTTGGCGCACGGGTCGGCATAGCTGGGTGCGTGAATTGGCCAAAGTGGGTTGTACAGGTTGAGAGAAGGCACCAACCCGCAGAGGTCCATCTGGGCTTCATAGTAGGCGTCAAGCGTTCCCAAGTCTCGCCAGTAGAGCGCCGCTCCACCCGTTTCACCAGGAAGAATGTTGGACTGGAAGTCATAGGCGAACATCGCAGCCCGTCCCAGCATGGATGGCAGGATGTCGTAGCCGAAATCGCGGCGGCTCCCAGGGCGGTTCATATCGGCCTGCAACTCTCTCCGTAGCACCTGACCTGAGAAGAGATAATTCCCCATTGATGCATAGACTTGGTTTTCTTTTCCCGGGATCCTTGGCGCGAGGATGTCCTTCTCATAAAAGCCGTGGATCGCGCCATCGGTTCCGGCCTCGATGACTCCGAACTCGGTGGACAAGTGAGCGGAGACAGGAATGGCGGCCACGGTGACATCTGCGTTTCTTTGGCGATGAAACTCCACCATACGCTCGATATTCATTCGGTAAACGTGGTCGGCCCCGAAGATGGCCACTGTGTATTCGTCGAGGTCATCGATCAGGTCAAGGTTCTGGAAGACTGCGTCCGCTGTCCCACGGTACCATCCCTCTTCCCCAGCTTGCCCTTCGGCCGCGGTTGGGATGATGAATTGATTTTTCAGCAGACCGCTGAACTGCCAACCGTCACGCAAGTGTTTCAAGAGAGACTGGCTTCTGTACTGAACCACCACATAGATGGAAACGATCCCTGAGTTGATCAGGTTGCTCAGGACAAAGTCGACGATGCGGTACTTTCCGCCGAATGGCACGGCGGGTTTGGCGCGATCTCGCGTAAGCGGCAACAGGCGATTGCCTTTTCCACCGGCAAGCACGAACGCTACGATTCTGTCACTCACCGTTGGCTCCCTTGCGCGGGCTCGACCAGGGACGACAAACCAAGAGCCTGCATTCTGTGAGCGGTTTGCGAGACGGAGTCAATTCATTGAGCGGAAGGTGATGCATGCTCTTCCGAAAAGTCGCATTGCTTCTGAGGACACTCCCATGTTTCGATCTTCTGGGAATGATCAACGTCGGCGAGATAAAGAATGGCTCCGCATCGGGGACATGTTCGAACCGAAGCCCGCGATTCATCAAACTCGCCCTCGATCCGGTCTGAATAACCGTTGGAGTCGCGGAAGATCCTGGTGCAATCTCGCCGCTCACATGCATGATAGGAGCGGAATTGTTCCGAGTCTTCCTCGAGCATCACACGCCGCATCGGTACGTGGTGCAAATCGCATAACGGAGAAAATTCCTGCCTCGACGTCATGAGTCATGCTCCGGTCCGTCAGAACATTCATCAAAACTGGCCTACAGGGAGGACCCGCATGCCTGCAGGCACTCTAAGATCGATTCGTATAGGCGGGACTGATTTCCCTCGCCCTTTTCCCGCAATCTGACCAAGTTAGCCCAAGGGCAACTGTTCAGAAAATGCCTGCAATGTCGATCGCCGTAATGCGCTGGCCCTGGAGAGAATGTTCGAGAGCAAAGTCCTCGAGAAAGCTCAACCTGGTTGCCTGAGGTCCATTAGGCATGATCTCCGAACATTTGACTATCGGGGCTTGTCCAACTTTCCGGGGCGAATTTCGGCTTTTCCTGGAACTTGAAGATAAACGATTGCGGGTATCACATTTCTTAAGGATGAGGCTCATCGCAACTCCAGACCCTCGGATCGTACCTTGAATATTGACGTCTAGGGCAAACCCGGGATGCCGTAGGCGAGAGGTGGAAAGGATCCTATTCCTCGAGCATACGCCTAGTACAGGTGACGTGCCGGTAATTCACTGCTTAATGGGAGATCAAAACCGGCTGGCATAAACACGCCTGTCAAGAAAGTGGTCAAATCGGTAGCTCAGGTTGGCAACCAGAACGACCGAGAACGTTCTGGGACTATGCGTGTTCTTGGCGAGGTGCAGCATCCGCCGAAAAATCTGCGCATACGAGTAAAACCGACAGTTGAATTGGTTTACCTCCTCCACCATTTCCGCCCAGGTAAGGTGCTTGTAGCTGGCCACGGGATAAGTCAGAGTGTAGTACTTCCAATCCTGTGGGAAATCATTCGACTTGATCCTGCCCTCGTGCTCCATTTGAGCGTAGAGCTTGGTTCCGGGAAGCGGAGTGAGGATCAGAACATTGGCGGCGTCGATGCCATATTCTTTGGCCGCGCGAGCGATTGTCTCGCCAATCCCTCGCTGGTCCGTGTCGATGCCGATGATAAAAGAGCCCACAACGCATATGCCATACCGCTGAATCCGCCGGACGGACTCGCGGAAGTCTCTCCCCTTCTGGAGGTTGAACCTCTTCCCTAAAGCCATCAGACCTTCTACGGTGGGGGATTCGAACCCGATGAACACGCCTTGGCATCCCGCCTGCGCGGCGAGTTCCAGCAGTTCGTCATCGTCGGCGAAGTTCATGGTCGCCTGGCAGATCCAAGGCCGGGTCAGGCCCTGTTGAATCATCTCCCGGAAGAGATCCTTGGAATAGGCGAGATGGTCTTGGCGAGTGCCAATGAGGTTGTCGTCGACAAACAGGATGACTTTTTCCTGGATCAGTCGCAGCTCTCGAATGACATCATCGACGGGCCGGTGGCGGTAGGTGCCTCCATTGAACGCGGTAACGCTGCAGAAGCTGCAATTCAACGGACAGCCACGCGTGGTTTGTACTGAGCCGAGGTAATAGCGTCCGCGGAGCAGGTCGTGGCGAGCCGGCGGGATTGCCGTGGCATTGATGCCACCTTCATACACCCTGCGCAGGGTATGGTCGTGCGTATCCGCTAAAACCTGCCCCCATACCGATTCCGCCTCTCCCGTGACCACCGCATCCACATGCTCCAGAGCCTCTTGGCGACAGAATGTGGCATGAATGCCTCCCATCACCACGGGCACTCCGGCCGCGCGGTAGAGGGCTGCCACTTCGTAGGCTCGCGGCGCTTGCGAAGTGAAGGCCGTTACACCGACGAGATCGGGTCTGGGCAGACGCCCGTAATCGGGGTGGCCCAGGTTCTCGTCGATCAGTGTCACCTCCCAGTCCGGCGGCGTCAGTCCTGCGACCACCAGGAGCCCGAGCGGTTTCCAGACTCGATACTTGTTCAGCCGGTTCCAATGAACTTTGTTCAGACTGACGACCGGATTGTCGGGATTAACGAGATAGAGTCGCATCTCTTTCCTCCCCAGCCTGCTGCTCGAATCGCTTGCTGCAATTTGAGGACTCGTTTTGTCCAATACTCCTTCCCCCAAAGCAGGCCGGCTCTTCGATGAACGTTGAGGTCGCGACCGTGTACCTGCTGAGGCCCTTTGCGAAGATACTCTCTCTGTCGAAGCGGCCCGATACCTGAAGCAAGCGTTCGTTGAGTTCTTCCCCGAAGGCGAGGCGGAGGCCTGGACTATCTTCATCCACCACTGGTCTCGACGTTAATTCTAGGACCATCCTTGCCGTGTTTCCGATTCCTGCAAGCGATACATGGTACGCCACACATCATGGAGCGCATCGGTGTAGTCGGCCCCGTCGCCTCCCATGCGTTGAGCAACTTCATTCTTGAAGTTGCCCCACGTCTGCTCTTCAGCCATTTCCTGAAGGGCCGCAACCCAGATGGCCTTCGGTATGATCAGCCGGTAACCATAATCCCGATTCGGAGGGGAAAGGATCTTCGAACTGGCAAGCTCTGGGCACCGTTTCTGCAGGTTTTGGAGATGATCTTTGCACCTTGCACGCACCATGACCACGGCGGGATCCAGAGTCCCGTCCGTGTTGGTGGCACAGGCAATTGAGTAGAAACCGTAAATGGAGAAAATCCACATTGCACACCTCCCAGCTAAGTCACCATGCCTGGAGTTCGTCAGCCAATCAGGATACTCCTTGTTCAATTGTCCGATTGCCTGAATGCTGATGTCGGATGCACAATTTGTCGCCAATGCCAAGTCCGAGCCTGCCAAAACCACTGGAGAAAGTGTAAAAAGCGAGTCAGGCAGCGTAGGTCAGGAATCTGTAGATGATGCCACTGTTGGATAGCGCTGCAAAATGCGTAGCGCTGTGAGCTCCCATCACGATCCGCTCACAACGAGTCACAGCGTGCGTGGTATCCGTGCGCTTCTTCGGCCACCGTAGGGGGACTGTCGTGCGCAAGATCACCGCTGCTCGGGAAAATTAAAGTGTGTGTCGGATCCATCTATCGATCAGCACCACGGCGTCCTGTCCTTCGTGGCCAAGATGCGATTTGAGGAAGATCGGCCTTCTACGTCAATAGCCGGCACGCGAATAGATTAGGGCGTATGCTCAAACCAGTAGCATTGGCCTTCTCGCCTTAGGCACTGCAGGCTCCGCTTCGGACGAGCACCGTTCATGCATCGCAACCGCATTGCTGGAGCTGTCATGAGTCTCACCAAGAAAAGCGACGTCAAGAACCATCTCTCTTCCCGCTATCGCAGAGGAATCCACCTGACGCCCCGCGCGAGCCTACCAGATGCAACGGGTTTCTCTGGAGAGCAATCCGACCGCGCAGACCCAGCTACCGGAGATGTGACTGAACAACCGCTCCCGCAGCCGGGCATTGCCGTGCCGGTTGTTCCTCCGATTGTGAGTCAGCCTGATTTGAGGCCGCCGGTGGCTGCGCCTGCCGTATCGAAAAGCGCACGACGGTGAATCCGCATTCCGTTTTTCTGCGCAAAGGATGCATCCTTCCGAACCGGCTGGATCCGCTTCAGGAGCCCATCGGAGGCGGTTGGACGATGGTGGCCGATCTTCCCGCCTTCGTATTCGACACTATGATTCCTCAGGCCGGATGGCACTTTATGTGGCTCGAGGATTCCTGTGCACGGAGAGGCTTTGGCATAACCCGGCAAGACGCGACTGACCACGCCTTGTCCCACGCACTCAACGGAATCTCGAGGCGGTTCAATGCAGCTGAACTTGATTCTGTTCGAGTAGCGAAGTTCCTCGGACTCCACATCGCGACTGTCACCCTGCAGCCGCGCCAGGTTCAGGAAGCGGCTTCGCTCGCCAGCGATAATGCCAATTGAAACAGGGATTGCGCATGCCAATGAGCGGCGACTTGGCAGAGCGAAAATATCGATAGGCTCAAGCCGAGAGAACCGCCGACGCTGTACAGGAAGTCTGGAGGCACTCCGGCCATGCGATCAAAGCGTATGGCAATCTTGAGGCATTGTCCTCGCATCGTCAGATCCACACGGCCGATGTGACTGGCGGCTTGGCAGCCAGACGCTCCACCTGAGCGAGCCCTGCGATGATCCTCAACAAGGGCCCGACACCATTGCCCTTTTTGTAGAAGGCATCGGCGGCAACTCCTATGGGCATCTCGTCGCCCGAGAATGCGCCGCTCATCGCGATCGACCGAATCGATGGAAAACGGGAGCGGACCACAGAAAGCAACTCAAATCCGGACATACCCGGCATATTGAGATCGGAGATAAGGATATCGGGGATCTCCTTCCGGATCTCAACCAGTGCCGATAACCCATCTTCAACGAATCGAACGCAAAAACCAGCCTCAATGAGCACCTCCGACATCGAAGTTCGAATTGACTGCTCATCATCCACGATCAACAGTTTCTGCCCGGAGAGTTCGCTTGCGCCTTGCATCCTGGGTCTCCTCGTTCGAATGCGCGAGGCCTTCGAACCAACATTTCATTGAAGGATCCGTCAAGCCGAGAGTCCCTGGAACCCTGTAGCAACTGATCGCCTACCTCCCGGCGCCGCAAGCTCTACTGCATCTGTCCTGCAAGCTCCCGGCGGCGCAGACCACTACTGAGTAGGACGGGGTGCAGAAATGGTGTTACCGGGAAGCCGGAGGTGGTTCCGCGGCAATGGTGCGTGCTTCCTCCTTTGTAAGCCGAGATAGATCGCAATAACCGTAGCCCGTTTGGCAGGCTTTCAAGTTGCGGCGGTGTTCCCTGACGTTTAAGGCGGTGACCTCGGATGCCGTCAATCGGGAGAAATCACAATTGTCCTTGCCGTCCGCGCACGCGGAGCTGTTGCGCTGCTGGTCGGCAAGCACCACAGCGCGCGCTTCCGCGGGGCTCAATTGGGATCGCTCGCACGGGCCCAAATCCTCCGAGCAGTTCGACAGGTTGCGGGCGCGAGCAGTGGCAGATATTGCCTGTGCTTCAGCTCGAGTCAGCATCGAATCATCGCAGGGACCTATTAGGTCAGTGCAATTCGAAACATTGCGCTCGTGAATGGCGATCGCTAGTTCGCTCCTTTCCTGCTTGCTCAGCGTGGCAGTGTCACAAGGTTGCCTACCATCTCTGCAACGGGAGATATTCTGCTGGTGCTCCGCACGAGCAACTGAACGAGATTCCCGTGTGGTCAGTACGGAATGATCGCACGGTCCGATACCGTCCAGGCAATTGGAAACGTTCGTCTGGTGCGCAGCGACGGCCATCGCGATGATTTCGAGTTCGGTAAGTTGGGCCCGATCGCACGAACTTTCGCCAGACTTGCAATCGGCGAGGTTGCGCTTATGCATGATGACGGCGATATCATGGGATTCCGCAGCGGTTAGAGCGGAATGGTCGCAAGAGTCCAGCCCGTTCTTACATGCCCAAAGGTTATCCTTCTGGTCTGATTCCTGCGCCGATAGCGGTACCTGCCAGAAGACAAGGAGAACCGTCAAAGAGCAGAGCGTAATACGTGGGATGACCTTCATAGTGGCCTCATTTCAACGGTTAGTGAGAGCTCGTCAACTCTCAGGGTTTGGCAACAGATTTGATATTCCTAAAAGGATTCGAACTGGGAGCCGAATCGTCTGTATCGTTGGATCATTCTGGCTCCTGACACGAACTGCCACCCAATTCCCGTCCACGAATGGATCTGAGACTATCTCGAAATGTTCGCCGTATAGGCTTACGTGTTTTCCTGCAACGTAACCGAGGGCCATTATTCTCTGGCAAGTTGAGGGATGTGACGGATTACTGACTGCCGCTTCTGAAAGCGCAGGGGATAAATGGCTCATCTCGCACCTCGGCGGTGAGAACCTTCGGCGGCCCTCTTCTACCGCCGCACTCCAGATGAGCGCATCAGATGGACTGACTTAGCTCAGGGACCGGAAAGTAGCAGAGACGAAGGCTGCCTTTGATCCGATTGTCAACGTTATCCCGAGAAATTGCTGATCTCAAATGCTCACTTCTCAAGAGCTCGAGAGCGCCGGATCTGCACCGGTCAGGTTGCACGCGTTGGAGTTCAATTATCGCGAAAGCGCCCTGCCGAAATTGGCAACGAATTGAACAGGAAGCACAGCACTATGGCCGAATACCGCCGACTGTCGATATACCTCCTGCTCCCACTCGTCGTCCCCATAATCGCTTTCCAGAGACGTTTCGGGTCTGGAAACCACAAGACCCCCGAGTCAGGTTCAGGATAGTTGGCGCAAAATTATGATTCAGTCAGCCCCAGGTGCGAGCGATCATTACTTTGATCTTTAAGCTTGAATTTTGGTGGAGTTGCCTCGCCTTCGCGGGAAACCAGGAATTTGGGGTTTCGCGGCGTTGTCATCAGGCAGTTGATCGTGGAGGATCACGTTCAGTAAAGATTTGTGCACTCGAATCCGGCCGTCGTAATCAACGAAACCCAGCTTGCGAAAGCGATTCATAAAAAAGCTTACCCGCGATCGCGTGGTGCCAATCATCTCCGCCAACGTCTCCTGCGAGATCTTCGGTATCAAGATCTCCGGCTCGCCAGGCTTGCCGAACTCCGCCATCAGAAGGAGTATTCTCGCCAGGCGTTTTTCACTGGAATTGAACAGCTGATCGACAAGGTCAGCCTGAATCCGCATGCTGCGCGCCAACAAAAACGTTAAGAACGCTTCAGAGAACTCGTGCTCTTCACGCATCACCCGGACCATCTCTTCGCGGCCGATCTTGAGCACGGTGCAAGTGGTGATCGCCGTAGCTGATGCCAGCCGCAAGCCGGCCACCGCAGCTAACGCTTCCTCTCCCACAAAGTCTCGTGGTCCGAGCAGGGTGATGGTAGCTTCTTTGCCGCCCTTTGAAACAACCGTGATTTTGGCGCGACCCGTCTGCAGGTAGAAGACTGCATCAGCGGGATCTCCCTGCGAAAAGAACCGTTCCTTCGGCCGCAATTCGACATTTCTCGGAATAATGGAGAGTTTTGCAAGAAAGGCCACCGGATCGAATGTGTTTGAAGGAGCATGGTTCATCGGTTCGCCTTCTTTCGGTCGCGCCTCCAACCCCAAGATTGTGAGCAGGATCCCCTCTTAATCATACTCCGATCACACTTCGTGACGTGGAGGACCGAAGAGGCTACACCCCCCTTTGCCAGCCACCCAACACGGCCGCGCAACTGGCAGGTGCTCCCCAAGCACCCAACTTGCAATCAGATTTTCGCAATGAGAAGGCGCCCACTATCGTCCGCGTGCCGAGCCTTCGGCGCCGATCTGAACTATCGACCAGTTTTCACGCCCGGCCTTCATGCTCTTTGTCGACGAAAGCGGTCTTAAATCAGCGCGGGACTACTATCAGGTCACGCAAAGCTTCGCTAATGTGCGGATCTCGAAAATCACGCGGCGGCCGAAGCGTATAGCACCAGCTCCTGACGATTCTTCAACTTTAAGAAATGGATAAGCCAGGCTATGCAGCCTTGTACTTTCTCTTCGGTTACGTTCAGTCTCAACACAATATCGTTGTCATTCACGCCCTGCCCGAGCAATCGATAGATCGGGCCCAAGACGCCGGTTTGTTCCCAAAAGCTGCGCATAGTGTGCCTCCTAGTGGGCGCCGACCGCATGTCGAATCAGAGGTCCCGCCATCGATGTGTCTTGCATCGGGAACTGCTTCCATTTCCGTCCACATTGATGATCACGCGAGCCAGCAGCAATAGCTGATCCCAATTGCTCACTTTAGGGCGGGTTCCTCACGCCCCCGTGAGTTGATCGGGCGTCGCCACTCCAGCTCTCGTCGCCACTCGAGCTCTCGTCGCCACTCCAGCTCTCTAGGTTTTGAACGACCGTCACGGACACCTTCGTAGCCGCGAGCACCAGATGATGGTCAATTCTGCACAGTCTGCCGCTTTCGACAGGGCTATCGTTAGCAGTTGGGCGGCCAGAGTGCCAGAGGCTCTGTGAGTAGAGTGCTAGACCGGATGCGCCGCTGCATTCCTTTCAAGCGCAGTCTGCAAAATCAGAGACCTCCTTCAAAAGAAAACGAACGTTCGGGGCAGGAACTCAAACTCGCCCGCCCTTGGGAGAAGCAAAATGACACTAACAACGGCAACTACCACCTTCACCCCGCTCCACGACCGTATCCTCGTCCGCCGCGTCGAAGAGGGCGACACTGTTGTTCTTGGTGGAATCGTCATCCCGGATAGCGCCAAAGAAAAGCCCCAGGAAGGCGAAGTCATCGCGGCCGGGAAAGGCAAGTCCAACGACGACGGGAAGGTCTTCCCTCTCGACGTCAAGGCTGGCGACAGCGTGCTCTTCGGCAAGTATTCCGGGACCGAAATCAAAATCGGCGGCGAAGAGTTTCTCATCATGC
>DASYZA010000149.1:0-2570 GCA_035946775.1 Candidatus Sulfotelmatobacter sp.
CGCAAAAGCAGGTACTGCGGTAACAAAAGGATCCGACGCGATATATTCTGCTGCAGATGTTGAAGCTCTTATGATGCAGCACGGCATGGTCCGTGAAGAGACCTGGATGCTGCTCCCGTCCATGTTCATATGCTTGCAGCAGGACTTATTTGCTGCTGTGTCGCATGCCCCGAAAATTGAAGACTGGCATGCAAGTGCCGCAGCGGGCTGGATGCCCACGAGGCCTAGCGACAACGCAACGATAACCAGCGCTCGCATTGGATAAGGATTATACCAGTTCGAACTCATAGGTAATTGTATAGGCCATCCGGCAGCCAACGGATGTGACGCGCGTCACAAGCGTACGTGACGACTTCAGGACATCCTGCTCCCACTGGCCGCGCGTGAGAAACCTGTGCCAGAGTAACGACCTTGCTGTCTCCTAACTGGCGGCGTTAAGGTCATGGTGTGTCCCGCTCTCCATCCAAAGAACGAGACCTCACTCCCCAAGAGGTCCGTCGCGTATACGACCGCATCGGCCGATTTCAGGATTGGCAAGCGTTCTATGAGGGGCCTGCTCTCCGGGAACTGCTTCGGAGCGGAGATTTCGCTTCTGCGAATTCCGTGTTCGAATTCGGCTGCGGGACCGGTGCCTTCGCCGCCAAGCTCATGACCATCATGTCTGCGGATTGTCGTTATGTCGGCATCGATGTCAGCCCGAAAACGACGCGGCTTGCAACCTCACGATTGAAACCGTGGGCAGCCCGCGCAACGGTCGAACTCAGCGATGGCTCCGCCGTCTTGTCTGAAGCGGACAGCGCATTCGGCCATTTTGTCTCGAACTACGTTTTCGAACTGCTCTCGCCCGACTGCGCGGCCAAGATTCTGGCGGAAGCCCACCGCATCCTTTCGTCGAAAGGCAGGTTGTGCTTGGTGAGTCTCGGGTGCGGCACGTCAGGGTTTGCCGGACTTCTGACCGCGCTTTGGGGAGGCCACATGGAAATGGAAGCCCTCATGCGTGGGTGGCTGCCGCCCGACTGAATTGAGGACCTTGCTCGATCCCGCCCAATGGTCGATTGACCATCTCCGCACGGTCGTCTCGTTTGGCGTCCCTTCCGAAGTGCTCGTCGCATCGCGGCGGTTGGGATGAACGTGATTGCCTTAGCGGGGTTGGTCGTCAATGCGATTTGGAGTGTGAGATAGGGGCGGACTCACTGGGGCGAGGGTCCCGTGCCTTTCATTCTGCAAAGCGATGGGAAGCAAAGAGACCGCGGAGCACCCCCTACCTAAACATGGCGTGGATTGCGCTGGGTGGGCTCGTTGTTAACGCGATCTGGGGTTTCTCGTGGGCCGATCCTCTCGCTGCTTTGGCTGTGACGCCTCTCATCGTCCGAGAGGGATGGCAAGCTCTGACTTGCCCTGCGTAAAGACCTTCGGCGCAACCTGCAACCATCCGAATTGGCGATTCCAAACGTCGAGTAAGCTCCAAGGTGGCATGTATCGCAGCGGAATCGAATGGCTGAAATTGAGCTTGACTCTGGACTACACTCCAGGGTGTAGATTCCGAAAAGGAGCAAAGACAATGCAAATCGGTGTTGTCGCAAAGAGGACAGGCCTCAGCGTTGACGCAATTCGATTTTACGAACGCAGCGCGCTACTCCCCCGCGCCACAAGAACGCCAGGTGGATTCCGCAAATACGGGGAAACCGACGTTGAGACGCTGGCGTTCATCAGGCGGGTGCAGCAGCTGGGATTCACTCTCCAAGAGATTCGCGATCTCTCGGGATTACGGGGCAGCCGCTTGCAGCCGTGCGCTCCAGTGCGGCGCCGATTGGAAGCGAAGCTGGCAAGTGTCCACCGGAAACTCGCCGACCTTCAGACACTGGAGCATGAGCTGTGTTTAGCCCTGCGGAGCTGTGATCGGGAACTGCGCAAACGAGGTGCACATTGCCCAATTTTGAGAAGTGGAAAGCCAAGGAAAGCGGACAGCGAGAACTGAAAATTGAGGTCTTGTACGTGGAGGACTGTCCTTCTCATCCCGCAGCAGTGAAACTGGTCAAAGAGATACTGGCCGCGCAAGGGATCGCGGCTGAGATTCGGGAAGTATTGGTCAGCGATGAAAGCACGGCTAACCTACTTCAGTTTTTCGGCTCTCCAACCATTCGAGTCAACGGGCGGGACGTGGCCCGAGAAGCCAACGAACTGCAGAGCTTTGGACTGAGTTGCCGGCTGTACGCCGGGTCGAAACCGACTGGCCTTCCGCCCGCAGAACTGATTCATCAAGCGGTTATGGAGGCCCGGCGAGGGGAAAGGGCATGAAACAAGGAACAGGCGTTTCCGCGTCGGTCGGCGCAATTCTCAGTTCTCTGGCAACCGTTAGCTGCTGTCTGCCGCTCGGATTTGCCGCTGCACTGGGAGCCGGTGCTGCAAGCGCCTTTTTCGTGACTCTACGTCCGTGGCTCTTGGGATTTTCCGTTGTTCTGATCGGCTTCGGTTTCTGGCAGCAACATCGCGCAAAGCAGTGCGCGGTTCGAGGCAGACTACTGGGGAAGGTACTGCTGTGGGCCGCAGTTGTTGTGGTCTTGGGGATG
>DASYZA010000150.1:0-4998 GCA_035946775.1 Candidatus Sulfotelmatobacter sp.
ACACGACCGTTGAGCTTCGTGATGGGGAAGAAGCAACGAAGCACGATGGCAATTCTACTGTTGACACAGCTCGTGTTTGCAGTCGATGCAGGCGGAGCGTTGGTGTCACAGACCACAAGTCCACAAGGACAGAAAGGAACCTATCATGCATCAAAGTCGAGGAGCCGTAAGTTTCACACCGCTGTTTACAACCGACGATATCGGATTGCGCAAAGATGCAAGCGTCGAGCATGTCGTCAAGGTTTTCCTTAGCGTAGGGGAGGCCATAGCGGCACGGTGGATCGAAATGCCAAGAGGCATTTTGCTCTTGCAAGCGGTGCCGGACCGGCCTGCCTCCGGTGCCATCTACCTGTACGACCGAGAGCGCCACATCTTCTTCTTTGGGGATTTCGTTGACGGGAGGGACGACAGTCTTACCGCTACAGAATTCGATGAACTTGTCACCGAGTACGACCTCGTTTCATGGACTGCGAACCCGGCATTTCTTCCAGCGAGTGTCCGCGACAGTGGAGTGGCGTGACGGAGATGACTGTATGAATAGCATAGGCCAGGCGACAATGGAAATGGCCGGGCGCTACTTCGACTTGTTTGCGAATCGCTTGGCCTACACCGTTCAGTCGCACAAGCCAAACGGAAACGGCAAACACTACTATTACCGTCCAAGAAACGATAGGCGACTGACACTTGAGACCGTCCGCGAGCACCTGAACGGGCCGCTCACAATCGGTATCTATGCTCTGAATCCAAGGACACAACGTTCCAAGTGGGTGGCGATTGATGCCGATTATGAGAATGCCTTGGAAGATCTGCTTAAGTTGCAATGGGAGCTCGGCCAGGATGGGGTTGAGGCTGCACTGGAAAAGTCTCGGCGTGGCGCTCACCTCTGGATCTTTGCGGACAAGCCACTGCTTGCGCGCCACTGCCGCATCTACATCTACAATCTCGCCCTTCGCCTTAAGGTGCCGGTAAAAGGAGGCGCCGGTCTCGCCGAAGGGATTGAGATCTTTCCGCGCCAGGATCAACTCGCGCACGACGAATTTGGTAATGCTATTCGCGGGCCGCTGGGGGTCCATCGAACCACCGAGAAACGATACTGGTTTTATGGCGCAGACTACCAACTGGAAGCGCAACTCGACTATTTGGAGCGCCTGCGGAAGATCACAGAGCCCGAGATGGTCCGATTCATCACTGGCCTCGAAATGCCCGAAGAATTCCGGCCCAAACCAAGGATTGAGTTGCCTCCTTACGACCCCACGCGGCGGGAATTTCGCATTTTGGATCATGTCCCATCCACACGTAAGCGGTCGGGAAATTACTGGACCCGATGCCCCTCATGCGCAGAGCAAGGCCGCGACCATGGTGGAGATAACCTGGCAATCTCTGTTGCAGAGCCGCGCAAGTACAAATGTTGGGCAGGATGCACCAAGGAAATGATACGTGCCGCGCTGGGTCAGCCGATTCGAGTCAGAAAGCAGGTCAAAAATGAACTCTCAGTCAGCGACGCACGATAACGGGCAAGGGGCGGAGGTCTTAGCACGACAGGGCCTGCGGCTGCCGCAGATCGTACTGAGGCGTTTGCGAGATGCCGGCATTTACTGCCAGCCTACCGTGTCAGTGGAGCACCAGAATCTGGCCAAGAAGTATGTGGTTCGCGGAGTGGAATCCGGCGGGGCCGTGGCGGATTTTGGAGCGTATTCGAGTTTAGTCGGTGACCGGGGCGAGACGTTGGGTTGGCTTCAGCGCGTGGACAGTATCGGCGTAAACGGCGTGCATGCAATCGTAGTAGCACCCGTGCTTGTCCGAGTACAAATGCTTCGGATAGCGCGGACCTACGATCTGCTCATCACCCGGCATTCCTTGGCAAACTCGGCAGGCAATCCAAGGCCGCGGCTCGAGAGTTCGATCCTTTTTTATGGGCGAAGAGGAAGCCTGGAGATGGAGCTGTGGGGAAACGATGTCGCGTTCCGCGGTACGGTCTGTCCGGTTTTCTACACCCGGGCTGGGGAACGTATTGTGCTGCCAAACGACTTCCAAGATGCTGCGACCCGAATCACATCTGCCGTGTGCTGTCTCGGTTGCCGTCATTGTCATTTACTCGGACCGGGGCTGATTGCCCCGGACCGGACGAACCATCCCAACGCTCTTTATGTAGCCGACGAGCAGAGCGCGAGCGTCGATGCAGTTGTAGGCGGAGCGGCGTGAGGAGTCTTGGATGAGCAACGGCCGTACAGCAGGCGACCTGCCCAGCATTGATGAGGTCCTTGTCGACCCTGCCGCCTCTTTTTGGCTTAAAACGGCGCTGCGTTCCGCTTTGTGTCGCGACCCGGTAGATGCCGCCCACGATTCGGAGATTCTGGCACGACTGCTGGAAGAAAGGTGCGACAGAATCCTGTCCGGGAGTTGACTACATCTGTTTCTCTCATCCTGCCAGTCTTTCCGAGTCGCCGGTCTCGGCTTCGCGGGTTGTTCTGCCTGCGTACGATTGTATTGTCGGGAGCGGAGCAGCAGTCCACAAAATTCACAAATCTGTTGTCCTTTATAATGTGCCGTCCACAACTCGGGCAGCTCTCGTGTCCGCACAACCCGGAACCACCCAGGCTGCCGCGAAATAGGGATCAATATGCCTGATACGGAAACCGGAGATCGAGGGCGGAATAAACAGAAAATCCCCCGTATCGGGCCGAAAGAAGCGGCGCGAGTCTTTGCACAATGTGAGCAGCTACTGGACAGTTCTCCTGTCTTCGCTGAGAACTTGCGGGAGACAAGTTTCGCCCGCTTCCTGGCCCCGCTGCACGAGGACATCCTCAAGCTCGCGGTGCAGCCGGATTCATGGGGCGAGCGAACCAGAGCCCGTCTGATCTCTGAAGTCTTTGCCCTCCTAAGAGGGATTCCAGCTGAGAATGCGCGTGTGGAGGAAATCGTGCAGGTCTCAAATGTTGTCGTGCCCTGCTTCCTTCTCGAACTGGGACGCCGAAGACAGCACATTGAGATCGACTTTCCTAGCGATCCCTGCGAGTCCGACGCACGCTTTGGGCTGCGCGCCGGGGCGTCCTGCCCGGTCTATTCAATCAACAGCAAGCAACTGGTCCGGCTAGTCGCCGAGGCCGGCGAGGAACTGGTCGGCCTTTGCTATTTCGGTGACCAGCGAAGCCGTGAAAACATTGAGGCGCAGCTAGCTTTCACGAGCGCAACGACCAATTCCTAAACGCAGCCGTGCCGTTCATCTTCTTCTTCCCACTGTCTTCCTTTGACTGGATCCCCGACACTCTCGCCGTCAGAATGCCGCGCGAGTGATTGACGCAGGAAGTCGCTGGAGATGCGAAATCCCGGTCCGACAAAGGTCGATCAGCACAATCACTCGCGGGACGATCTGATACTCGTGGAAACCTCGAAAAATAAACCGGTTTTCGACAGCCACAATCATAGCTATAATAGCCATGACGGAGGTGGCCCTCATGCGAAGCGTTAATGTTGCAGAACTCAAGAACCGACTTAGCAAATATCTTACTTTTGCCAAGGGCGGAGAGGAAATCATCATACGGGACCGTAATCTTCCTGTGGCGAAGCTGGTTCCTTTTTCTCCTAAAGAGGGGACCGAAGAAGAGCTGCTCTTAGTCGCTGCCGGCAAGATGCGATTGCCTGAGAAGGCGGTCGATCTGGAGAAGGTATTGCGGATTCCAACAGGCAAACACCTCGGTCGAGCGGGAACGCAAGCTCTGCTTGCAGATCGGGAACAATCGCTATGAACAAGCAACCTGCTTTTTGGGACTCGAGCGCGCTGGTGCCACTGTGTGTGCATGAATCGACGAGTCGTCAGGCGCATGCTCAACTGCGAAAGTTCCTGCCGGTCGTGTGGTGGGGGAGTTTAGTGGAAGTCCACAGTGCAGTCGCTAGACTCCATCGCCTCGGCCAACTGACCGATGCAGAGGAACAAAAGGCTCTGTCTCAACTCGACCTGCTAAACCGCGGCTGGAGGGAGATTCTCCCAGGCGATCACGTGCGCGAATTGGCGACGCGTCTTTTGAACGCTCATGACTTGCGAGCCGCTGACAGCTTGCAACTAGCTGCGGCTCTGACCTGGTGTCAACAGCGTCCGGCAAAGAGGGACTTTGTTTGCGCAGATCAACGACTATCCAGGGTGGCAATAGCGACTGGTTTCTCTGTCCTGGAACTCTCCTGAGCGGTCCCCTCTCGATCTTGTCTGGAATACCTTTCTAATACATCCCACGCTTTCCATGGCTTCCGATTCTGCCGCAAGGCCGCTTTCTGCCAATTTTCTAGTTACAGGAGGACTGCAATGCCAAAGAGCGTAAACAAGGTGATCCTCGTCGGTAACGTCGGCAAGGATCCAGAGATCAAGTACACACCGAGCGGCATCCCAATTGGGAAGTTCAGCCTTGCCACCAATGAGCGCTTTAAGGATAAGAACGGTGAATTCCAGGAGCGCACTGAATGGCACAACATCGTTGCCTGGCAGCGTTTGGCGGAGATCGTCGGCGAACACGTTTCCAAAGGTTCCAAGCTTTACGTCGAGGGAAAGCTTCAGACCTCGAGCTGGGAGGATAGCCAAAGCGGGGAGAGGAAATACCGCACTGAAATCGTCGCCCGCGACCTGATCTTGCTCGGGCCTCGGGAACACAGAGTCGGCGACCATCAAGGTCCAACACACAACGAGAACGAGGACCAGCCTTCCCCCGCTGGCTCCGGCGAAATTGGGGACCAGGATATTCCATTCTGAGCGGTTTGTTAAATCGTTCAGTATCTTGCAGGTGAAAATCCTGCCGCAGCAGGAGGTTAGTTGACTGCGTAGCTATGGCGTACGCGTGGAGGGCAACTGAAACGCGGGAGCAACGCCGGATAAACGTAGCCCCAGACCCAGACCGTGGGCGCGCGCAACTGCACAGCCCGTAACGCAAGTGAACCTTAATAAGCCTCGTAAATGTCAGCCATGCATTTGTGCTGGGAGAGCATGGTGAAGGGTGGTCCCGCTGAGTCCTT
>DASYZA010000151.1:0-9680 GCA_035946775.1 Candidatus Sulfotelmatobacter sp.
CTGCCGAAGTTGAAGCCGCTTCCAAAGTTAAACCCGCTGCCGAAATTAAAGCCGCTGCCGAAGGCGAAGCCACTGCCAAAATTAAACCCGCTGCCGAAATTGAAGCCGCTTCCAAAGTTGAAACCGCTGCCCCCGCCGGATAAGTTGCCCGCGTCCCCCTCGGCACCGATCTGGCGCAAGTCCAGATGCTGAGTTACCGGCGCTAACGGTGGAAGTCCTGCCGCTTGGAACCAATCATTGAATCCCGGCAGCGTATCCGGCGAAGACGACGTGCTGCCATTGAAATTCACATCCTGCCAGGCGACCGGCTCCGTCGGGTCAGGAACGACGAAGTTATTGTTCCAGTCGAGTTTCGGGGAAGTGTTGCCGTCCACGCGTACACTCGGTGGTTCATTCGGCCCGATGGGCGAACCATCGCAATGCGCTTTGGCGTACCGCCCGCCCGACGTGTTCTGCAGCATGGTGTCGAGCGCGTTAGGTGGCGCATACCAGCGCGTGAAATGCTCGGCGGCCACGTTAGTGGAAAGATCGTTACCTATTCCGTTCGACTCGTTGAGGGCATTCTCAGACAGGTCCGGCAGCGTCTGATCCGAGTAATCGACGGTTCCCGGATTGTCGAGGAAGCCGCGAACCTGGAAGAGGTAATTCATCATCGACAGTTGGTTGGGACTGCAGTTGGGTCCGTAGGTAGGCAAGAATGGGTTGTTCGCGTCCAGGTAATAAGTTCCGCCATGAGTCAACATGGCGTTGTGCCCAAATTCATGCAGTATTGTTCCGGCTTGTTCCAATATGGTACCCGTCTGGTTAATGCAGTACTGTTGGCCGGACTGCAACGGCTGTGATGGGTCTGCCTGGCAACCAGTGGGATCATCGGCCGGCCACAACCCGAACGTCTCCATGAAATCGGGTCCGCCAATATCGGATTGGCCGGAAGTACCCGTCGGTCCTCCGTACGTCACCGACAGTTGCGGCTCGCTAAATTGCGGCCCACTGGAGCTGGATGGGGAATAGGCGTACGTTCCATTCGCCAGACCAGGGTCGGTCCGGATCGTGAATGTTGTCATGCACACAATACTGGAACACGACGAAGACGGGGTAGTCAGGAAACCATAGGTTTTGTCCAGAGCAGCGTTCTGACTCTGGAACGCGCCTGCCACTGTGACGCGGTCGCAATTCGCGTCGCTGCAAGCGGGATCCCCAGGCTTCAGAAGCAGGGGAGGGGTGGTGAGCGTCACGGTTCCCACGCCATTGTTAACGACAATGGAGACTACCGTGGGTATGACCCTGCCCGAAAAGCTCACCAGTGTTGGCGACTCGCCCGCAGCGACCCACGAAGTCCTCGGGAATCCTAATGCGTGGCCGGCAAGCAGGTAATGGTAGCTTGAGTCGCGTCCGGACTGGAAGTTGCCAAGCGCCTGGCCGCCCGGCGCTGTTGCCGCGTATTTGGTGAATAGGAACCCTCCCTTCCACCCTATCGTCGGCGTGTTCGGAAACGCGCAGAGCGAAGTGCTTGTGTCGGTGCAAAGGAACGGGGCTTCGGAAATAGCGTTTCCACCCGTGCCGTTCTGGATAATGTAAGGATCGGGAGAGGCAAATGGAGAGGTCGTGGAGGGGTTGCCTGCGTAGTTAGGTCCTACATCGAAATGAATGTGTATGCCCTGCCGCAAGAACGCATCGCCCACCATATCCAGCGCCTGCTGCTTGGGCAGGTGCGAATGCTTATATGGGCCGGCGGATCCATCCAGATTACTCAGCCAATCGACTTCAACAAAAATATCCTTCTCGCCGTTCTTGGCGCCAGGGAGGGCCACAAAAGGTCCGCTATAGTCGTTGTTCATCGCGCTGACGCTGTTGTAGCCCTGATTGACCTTCCATTTGTCAAGCAGGCCATCGTTGTCCGAATCCGGAACGTTGGTCGCGAAGATCACTGCGCCCCAGTTGACGCAATTGCCATTGCTCTCGGTCGGCGCGACCTCGGTCATTATCGAACTTAGGTTCGGTTGCACTGCCGAAGTAGAGTCCAAAAACCACGTTGGGTTATCCCAAGCCCCTTGTCCATAAATGCCGGGGAAGGGAGGCAGTCCGCTGTATATAGAATCAAGCGGTACGCTATTCAAGGACACGGTCTCAGACTTGTTGGACTGGCCATTGCCCGCAATCTGCGTCATCTCAGCGCCGGATGACCCGGCAGCCTGATAAAATCCAACCATTTGCTGCATGAAGTCCGAGGAAACGTTGTTGCTCGGGGCAAACGCGCCGTCGTAGATGACGATTGACTTCAGCGGCGGCGTTGGCGGCGCTCCTGGTCCTGACGGCGAGCCGAGCCGGTAAACAATCACCAGCGTGGCCCCCAAGGTCAAAGGCGCCCCGTTACCATTGCTTCCACTGTCGGCCAGCTCTACAGGATACGACCCATTAATCTGAACTCTACCGCTTAAATCGAGCGGCAACAATGGACGCACATCTGCCCGGTACGTTCGCATCGTTTTTGCCCCTTGCGATGCGCCCGAGCACCCACCCGAGCTCCAGGACACAGGAGCGTTCATGTTGCCCAATATCGCTCCGGAGATCGGGTAACCGTTGAAGAATCCGTTCTGCCCAGCGAAGGACGTGGTCGAGGACTCGACAGTTTCCCAATAAAGATAGGCTGCCAGGACATCGGCACCGGCCGGCACGTTCTTGGGGAGCACACCGGTCGCTTGCGCCTGCATCGTGTCGGGTATGCTGATTGTTCCGTGGGCGAAGCCGTCCGCTTGCCCTGTGCCGCGCAGACCTACGCCACCCACCACGTAATCTCCCGTGACGAAGTAGTTCCTGAATAAGCTCAACGGCTGACTTGCCGTTTGCGCTGAAGCCGGCTGCACAAGCCCGAAGGCCAGAATTCCTGTCAAAAGAGCGGCCACAAAGATGATTCTGCGACTCCAGGAACTTGTGCTCTGTTCCGCTGCGATGGCTTGCATGGTCATCCTCTCTTCGTATTCAAAATTTCGGCAACTTCCGAGCGTACTCTTTGGATTCGTGGCGCGTTTCTCTCGCGCTTTCACCAAACCCTCTCCTCAATTTTTCGGAATTAATTTGAGTAGAAGCGTTGTTAGCCAATTCTTCCGACACCTTCATTGGGCCCGGGCCGAATTCCTCATCACTCGTGCGTTTCGGCAGATTGTGAAGAAATTCCGCAGATGATAAGCGAAGGGTGCAATCGTGTCAAGCTATAGGCCTACCAGAACCAAACGTCTAGTCCTCCAAAACTAGCTGCGCCGGCGCGCTCGACCTCTCCCGCCGCGTCGATCTTTCCAGAAGGTACACCTTGGACTATAGTCCAGAGTCAAGCGCCATTTTGTCCATGCGGCCTTCGCGGGGATACGTGCTGCTCGTTGAGCGAGCATTCGCAGGTTCAAAGAGCGGAGGGTAGCCGTTTTCTCGGTCAGGTCCCGCTGAATTGCATCAGAGCCTAAAGAGTACGCTCGGGCATCAGCTTGTCCCTGCTGCCACGAATTCCGCCTTCACCGAAGCGCCTTCCCCTCGCATGCACTCGCTGTGGCAGACATTTTCTCTGATGATTGCCCGCAATCAACGCAGTAGCGCCATCGCATCTTGAGGGAGGCAGAACTTGAACTTGACTTTGGTTTTTCTTCCCAAAGGGCTGATCTTGTACCTACTGTCTCCAGAATCGGATTCCCAGCAAAGCAAAACTCCTGTCGCAAGGCAATGACCTCAAAGGAACAAAGAGTGCTCGCGTTCAACGCATATGAGACAGCAACGCTTGGTTTGGTACCAGGCGCTCATCGCGCTTTTTCTTGAATCGCTAAAATTGTAAGTTGCTGATTCGAAAAAGAGTGGTCGGGGCGAGTGGATTTGAACCACCGACCTCCTGGTCCCGAACCAGTCTGGACCAGGCCAAATCCGTTGAATTGACGGCATTTACCTGTGCAATCCCTCTGCTTATTTGGGCTACATGGGCTACAAAATATCGCTGGCTTCAGTTCGGAATGTCTAGCCACGCGGACCAAAGCTCAACTGGGGAAATTCATCCCCCTGACCAGCTTTTGGAAGCGAGGGTCGCTGTGGAGAGAATCAAGAAATGGCGTGACCTTCAGGAAAACCATATAGGCGTCGTGTTCGCGGTACGCTTGATCCAGCGCGTCAAGAGCTTTCTGGCTGACGCCGAGGCTCGCGTAGAGCATGGCGAACCAGAACGGCGGAACATATTCCTGCGCGCTTGCCCGTTTCAGATCGTGGAGCTGCTGCTCAGCCTGCGTGTTTTTGCCCCAGCGCGCATAGGCAACGCCTAGCAGAGCGGAAACAATTTCCCCGTCGCCGCCGTCAGCCAGTTCTTGCTGAAATTGCTGCACAGCCTCGGGGTACTTGCCTTCGAAAATGTATGCCGTCCCTAGATCTTCGTGGCCAGATGCCCCATTGGGATTCAAGGACACCAACTGATTGGCCTGCTCCGCGGAGCGGCCGTATTGATGGGCATTGAGCCACACCAAGGCCCCGGTGTGGTAAGCCCTAAAGTAAAGCGGACTGAGCCTCTCCGCCTGCTGAATCTGTTCCAAAGCGTTCTGTACTTGCTCCGTAGAGGAAAGCGCAATGGCGAACATCGTATGGGTACCGGCATCGGCAGGATTCAGAGTCAAAGCGCGCCGAAATTCTTGTTCGCTGCTCTTCCAATTCCAGTCACCATAGAAATACGCAACGGCGAGAGAAGCATGCGCAGAAGGAAGCATATCATTGAAATTCAGCGCTTTTAGCGCGTAGAGCTTTGCCTTCGGCATGGCCACGGACGGAGGCAACGCGTCCGTGATTTCGTAATAATCAGCCAAACCCTCATATCCACGGGCAAAGTTCGGCGCCTCTGCAACGGCCTGCTCGAAATAGCTGAGGGCCTCGGTATAAGAAGCCTCCGTTGACTGGCTCATGTAATACCGGCCCTTCAGAAAGTCTACATAGGCCTGCGAATTGACCTGCGGTCCCTCCGCCAGTCTCTGGCGTTCGCTTGACGTGAGATCCAGATTCCCAGCTTGAATGATTCCGCTGGTTACCTCGCGCGTGAGGGCAACAAACTGGGAGGCCCGTTCCCGATAGGAGCCCGTCCAGAAAGGAGCGTCATCAGCGCTGCGAACGAGCCGGACATTCACCTGCAAATCATTTCCTTCCGGTTGCACCGAGCCACTCGCAATGGCATCGACGCGGAGTTCGTGCGCAATTTCGGCGAGCGGCTCGTTCGAATGGCTGTAATGGCGGGCGGTTTGCAGAGGCACGATCCGCAAGCCGTGAACGTTCGAGAGATTCAGTAAGACGGCGTCCGTCATGCTGCTGCCCAGATATTGCTGGCCGGGCATATCGGTGGGATTCACGGTTGAGAAAGGCAGGACGGCGAGCGAGCCGATCCGTGGGGCTCGTTCGGTCAGCGAGTAGGTGATCAAGACGGTGGCAGCGAGCGCCACCACAATGAGCGCGATCTGGACAGGACGTCGGGAAAGCAGCGGAACCCGCACAGAAGGAATGTCGTCAGACGTGACGCTGGCCACGAAGCGGTAGCCGTGCCGGGGAACCGTTTCGATGAAGCGGGGACTTTCGGCGGAATCCCCAAGGGCGTTGCGCAAGCGACTGATGGCGTTGTTCAGGCCGTTATCGAACTCAACGAACGTATCGCCGGGCCACAAACTCTGTTGCAACTCATAACGGGTTACCACGTGTCCGGGATTCTGAAGCAGCATTAAGAGGACGTGAAATTCCCGGTCTTGGAGTTTTACTCGGATTCCATGCTTGCGCAGTTCTCCAGCTTGGGCGTCCACTTCAAAGACGCCGAAAGCCAATCGGGCTGGGATGGCTGATTTACCCATAATCTTACAAACATCGGGCACAACAAGGAGGGACGAGGCTGCATTCTAGCATTCGCCCAATCTTTGCGCAATTCCTTAGTTTCTCCTGTAGGCCTCCTATTTTGAGTGGCTTAGGCGTAAAGGTTCATTTAATAGTCTAGTGATTGACCTTCCCGGCGACGTTTGGATGATAGCAGGACGACCACGAGCCGAAGAGGGCGGGAACCAGAAGAATTTTCCCCAGTCCCAGGCTTGGTGAGTCCTAAGAAATTTTGAATTCAAGGAGACGAGCGATGGAGATCGGAGCGCGTTGGATTTCATTGCGGCTTGCCAAGATCCTGGCACGTAGAACGGTAGTAATTCTCACGACGGCCACCCTGGCGATTGCGGCGGCGGCCATGGGCGTCTGGACGCACAAAGCCTCCGCCGCCCAGATGAAGGCGGAGGTGGCAGCTGCGAAGCAAGCGGCCACCCTGAATGACGTGATGGCTAAGCTGAACCAGATGGAGTCCCAGATGCGCCAGCAAGCGCGCGTTTTGAACGCGAAACTGGAAGCTCTCGAATATCAAAACGAGAGAATGGCCTCCTACGAGGTTCGCGATCATGCGGCCACGGCGCGGCTGGAATTGGCCGCGGAGCGCACGCCGATGTACACGGGCGGGGCGACGCCGAATTCGCCTCAATTTTCTTCGCCTTCCCTCACTTCCCCCATCGAATTGAGTTCGTCGCTCTGCTACAAGGGGGAGACAGGCCTCTTCGGTTCGGAAAGTAACGCCGTCGCTGCCCAAGCCTCGGGCAAAGGAAATGTTGGCCTGGATGAATTTGGGGACGGCGTAGATGCGACTGCGAAAGCGCGGGGCACCCTACAGCTGAAGGAGGAAGAGCGCGGCAAGTCCTCAATGGAATTGGATGTCTGTCTCCAGATGCCCCAATTCAACATTTTTGGGACGAACCCCCCGACCGTCAATGTTTCACAATTTCTCAGCGACATCACCACAGGGTCAGAAACAGTTGCTGACAAGCTGGCGCAAATGTATATGAACATCCCTGCGCTCCAGAATGGAACCATTGCAACGGGACTGGACGACCTGAGCAACCTGAATCTGCAACCGTCTTTTCAGCAGGTCTTGCAGGGCATCGAGAACCCAACGGCGGTCTTCCAGAACACATCGGGCTTGATCAGTACGATCCCCTTGCCGGGAAACCTGAGTGCTCTTCTGTCGGATCCGTCCTCCTTGCTCCCGCAAGCCTCGGATCTCGATCCGGCAAACTTCTGCTCGAATTTCTCCTCGGGAGGAACGGGGCTTATTTCGAACATCTGTTCAAAGGTGCCCAGCTCCCTCGCGAGCCTCAGCGGCGTGAGCCAGGCCATCGGCGACCTCTCCAATGTGCAAGGCGCCTTGACCACCTTCAAGACGAGCGTTCAGACGGGCGTATCCAGCATGTGCAACTCGGTGAACGGGGCTCTGGGGGCGCTCAACCAGACCAGCATAACTGTACCCCAGCTGGCCACCTTCTCACTGCCCACCGACGTGGGTTTCACGAGCTACATCACCGGTACCAAAATTCCAGATGGCGTGGGCTTTACCAACTCTCGCACCGTGAGCGCTGGCCCGCAGACGATATCGAGCCCGTTTAATCTTCCCGCGGTTACTTGCCCCGCCTTCTGAGGCAAGACGGATGCGAACGGACACGTTTGCGGAGTGAGGTATGGAGTAAATGAGTTGGCGGCGAGCGCGGGAAGCGGCAAATGGCTGTTCCCGCGCTTCGCCCTAGAAGGGAAATGGGGGTAAATCTGTCGGAGGCTATGGAGGAAGGTCATGCTAAAGCGTTTTTGCATTCAATCAGTGACTGCCGCTCTGCTATTTTCCGCGCTGGGCATGGTGGCAGCAGTGCGGCCAGCGCAAGCCAGTCCCGTTCAAATCACCCTGAATAATCTCACGTTTGGCAGCAGTCTCGGTTATGGTTCGGAGATTTTCAATGGTTCTTTCCTCTATGACCCCACTTCGAATACGATCAGCGGCGTCAACATCTCTGCCACGGGCGCTACCGACAGCTTTCTTGGCGGCGCGCTGGATTTCCTCGGTGTCGAAATCACAGGATTCGAGCCTTTCGAGTTCGCTTTCGACGACGGCAGCGGATTTGGTGACGCCCTCGTTCTGAACTTGGCCTCCGGTCTTTCCGCTTCGAGCTACGGCTTCGCGGATGCAACTCTTTTCCCCTCGGCTCTTGGCTCGCTCGGATTTGTGGATGAGTATGCATCCTCCGGCTCGTTTTCCGTGAATGCGAATGGCGCGACTCCCACGCCGGAACCGGATTCGTTGCTGTTATTGTTTACGGGAATGCTGCTACTGTGCCTGGGCCGATTTGTCCGTCAGCATCACGAAGTGGCGAGGCGAGAGTAGTGAAGAAAGACGTTCGGTTTGGGACGGCCGCGACGCAACAGAAATCTCTCTCGAAGGCCCATCCCACATGATGAGCATTCTCCATGGGAATGATAGCCGTGGCGACGCGGCCTTCGCTTTTTACGCTGTATGGGAGATTCTAATCGCTGAGGAAATGAATCATTGGAACCCAATGCAACTCACAGAAAACAAAAGCCGGAGACCATTTCTAATTGCTAAAAATCTCGCTCCTCCTGAGTCTCCTTTAGAATTCCCATTTTGGAACAGGCCGATCCGCCGTCCAAACTGTCCAAGCCCGAGAGTGCCGCGAGCTTGGTGACGAAGGCGCGGGTGCGTGATGAAATGCACGCGGCCCCGAAGGAGCTAGGCAAGGAACTGCGTTGGCACTCGATTTGAGTTGGAAGGAAGAGGCACACGGACGCGCTTTCCGATGTGCAGTCGTATGGTTCCCCGTCCGTTTACCCCGGGCCTGATTCAGCTGCCGCGACCGTAAGCTATGCCTGCAGCGATCGTGCAAGGAATCATGCACAATGAAGCGTGAACTTTCGCTTCGATGCTGCCCCACCGCAGATCAACATCGTTTCCGCGAAACTCCTAACACCGGACGGTGCTGGTGGCAGGATTATCCAGCTCGCAATTTCAGGCAGAATTGCAAGTTTGATGTCTGGCGTGGACCCGACCAGTACCATGTTCATCGTGAGAGATGAGGACGGTATCCCGCAGACGAGTGGATCTATCGTGGTTGCCAAAGACGGAACATTCAGCTTTCGAGTCTCTTTTGAGAGGACTCGGAGCCCTAGGGACGAGAAGGGACGCGATCGCAAAGAATCCGAGATTACCGTGAGCGCCAAAGATCATTCAGGCAACCAAGGTTCGGCGTCGGCTTTGATGGTTCGAGAAAGAGGAGATCTCGATGGCGAGGCTCGTCCGAAAGACAGCCACCATGATGAGTCTGGCCGGTAAAGACCGGGATATTACGGCTTCGAGACCATTCTAGAGAAGATGGGAAGAAAGGGCGTACGCTTCCACGCATTCCGCCGCTTCCGCGAAGCGGTTCTACAGAGAAGCGACGCTCGGCAGCTCCTCATTGACTACTGGATGGGCCATGAGAACGACGAAATGAGCGCGCGGTACGGCAAGCAGCTTCTTGAAGATTTGGAGTACCGGAAGGAATGGGCCGAGAAGGTCAGCCTGGGTTTCGATCTGCCCAAAGTGAGCTCGGCCTTACTTGGGCTACATGGGCTACAAAATGAGGAGCAACCTGTCGCCGCGTGAAATGGCGCAAACCCAATTCGCAGAGGGAAATAGAAGTGGTCGGGGCGAGTGGATTTGAACCACCGACCTCCTGGTCCCGAACCAGGCGCTCTAGCCAGGCTGAGCCACGCCCCGTCTTGGTCTGCTTGATTATTCTAGCATTGAAGGAGCGCTGCGAGCCACGCCGTTCTCTTTA
>DASYZA010000152.1:0-3349 GCA_035946775.1 Candidatus Sulfotelmatobacter sp.
CCGAAAAACGAGTCCGGCAGGAAACTTCTTCGCTCTTTAGCACCGCCACCATCCGTACTTCCGACTCGGAATAGCCTGCCGCATGGCGCTTACCCCCGAACTCGAACAGGCGCTCCGCAACGCAGTCAAGCACTTCTGGAACTTGTGCCCGCGTCGCGAGACCCTGTTTTGCTCCCCTGCTTGGGCGACTGACTCGATCGAGTCTCCCATCCGCCCGCCGTTACACTTCCTCCTCCGTGACAGCCTTTTCCGGCGAGATCGTCGCTACCCTGCGGCCTGCGAGGAAATCCGTCACCAGCTTCCGGAGCTCTTGTGGCTGCTTAGGATTATCGGGCAAGCTGGCCGCCCATCTGCGACCTGGGTGAAGCATGTCCCACGGCGACTTGACCTGTTTTTGCCGACCCCTGCCCGGGTCATGATTCCCAAAGCCGTCTATCACAACGTTCCATAAGGGTCTAAACATCTCAATCAGCAGAGACTCACCGAGCGGAATCCATATGTCATCCGCGACGAGATATTTGCAAGGGAACTGCTCCACGTCTAGGCCAACCTCTTCCAGCGACTGCGAATGTTCGCGCAAGCGATTGAACAGCGACGGCCCTGGAGCCGTGTCGAGTCCGAAGCCTCCTTTTCTGGCGCCTGGCGGAACTGCCTTGCCTACGTAAATCGGAAGCTTGCATCGGTTCCTCCGATTCTGTTCTGCAACGGACCTGTAGAAAGGAATGTCTCCAGTGTAGTAGATGGCGTAGACGCCAGCGCCGTCGAACCTCTCGCGGGGCGGCAGTGGACCGACTGGTCGCTTCAGCAGCGCGCTAGCTACGCTTTCGCCGAGCCGACGCTTGTCCAGCGGATTGAAGGGAATGTTGGCCACTTTCGGCCAATAACATATTAAATTCTGCGGTCCATTGGTAGGAATGTTTCGCGAAGATCAGCCGCCAAATGTGCGGGTACCCCCGGCCGTCGTTTTCTTCTTACGTCCGCCCAAACTATTGTGACCGACAAGCGAGTCGCCAATCTCCCTCTGTAGCAGCTCGGCCCTTTCCTCTGGCGTGAGCTCCCGAGCAGGAAATCTCTCTTCGAGTTCTCTCCTGAGCGCGTTGAATTTGGCGAGTGCCGCTTTCTGAGATTTTGTCGAAAGGATCTGTTGCCCAGCCATCTCCACAACGAAAAATCCATCCTCGTTCTTAGTCAGGTGCAAATCCCCGGGGAGAAAGGACAAATTCATGCAGCCTTCCTCAGTACCACGCCGGACTCATAAAGAACCGTCTTTTCCTTGGCTTCTTCGACCCGAACAGACGATTGAATGATGCTGGTTCCAGTCCGTTTCTTGCGCAAGAGATGGTTATCCTCGAACCGCAATCCCACGAGCTCGCCGATTTTGCCGAAGAAGTAATCCGTTCTGACCTCGACTCCCTGGATGATGCTGTTTCCGAGCACGACAATCGATACTGCTTTGGGCCGCAGAATCTGAGAGAGAATCGTGCAGAACCTATACGTGTCATTGAAATATGTGGCTACATAGTTGGCCCATCCAGGCCCGCCATAAGACTCCTTCTCTACATTCCGGCTTCGGACCTTCTCGATGAGTTCCGAGAGCTCCGGCATCTCAAACCCGAGCGGAACAGGATCGCAATCACGGACTGTTTGCCAGAACTTGCCAAAGCTCTCGTCCTCCCGCGCTCCCTTGTACCCGGTGCCTGACGCCATGCCGAGCCAATGGAGTTGCGGACGTGTGTTGCGCGGATAATGATAGTTGTTCAGGTAAGGCGGCGAAGTAACTACTAGGTCCACAAAATTTCGCTGCCCTAAACATGCGAGCGCCGAAAATATGCTTTTCGAGAAAACCTTCGCACGCGGGCGATAGCCGAGCATTCGCATATGCCCTTGAACCCAACCAATATCTTCCAGCATTAGATGCAATTTGGCCGACAGACTCAGCCCGACGTTCGCATCCTGAATCTCTGGTTTCCCAACGGCGACGCGCCGGGTCAGACTCGGCTCGTAGGAATAGTTTGAAAAGCTAACCATCACCGAGCCGAGGCCGAGTCGAAAGATGTCGCGGATCGTTGAATCGTCGATCAAGGCGATGAAGTCGAGCGCCTGAAGAACTTTACGTTCCACGGTGGGGCTAAAGAATTGGGTCCGTCCTGAAAACCCGACCGGGGGTCTCGATCGCGGAGTCTTCGCAGTCGTCTCCGCCTTTTCCATGAATCGCTCGAATGCAGCAATCTGCCGCGTCAGATCGCGAACGGAAATCCGCAGAGATTGGAGCTTGATCTTCGTGGCAAGGGCAGCATAGGGATTGATCTCAAATCCGACGACGTTCAGGCCGCCTACGTAAGACTGGACGAGCGTCGTACCAACCCCGGCAAACGGATCCAGAACACAGCGATCAAGGTCTCGTTGCGGCAAATAGGTTCTGAGGCAGTCTTCGACAAATTCGCCGGAAAATCCGGCTATCCAGGGGACCCATCTATGAAGCGGCAGGTTCTTGTTTTTCGCGAATGAAGAGTCACGAAACCCATTTGTCGCAGCAGGGGCACCGAAGAGTGTTGGTATCATCAGCGGATGCATATTAACAGATTCTCCGTCCGGCGTTTTCCACAGGTAAAAGCCCAAGCGTACTTCGTTTGAGAGGAGCCCCAACATACCAGACGCAAGGGGCGAATACAAGGCGAATATGACGCCCGAGCCGCACAGTCTCGGGACCTTTGATTCGCGGAATTCCTCCGCCCGGTCCTTGGGCCTGAAAGCAGCAACCGGACGCCAGCACACGGTGGTGTCGTCCGCACGCCCGCTAAAACCGGTTCAGAGGATGTTGATGGCGCGGGCGGGGAGGAGGGTCACGATCGACAGCGAGAGCGCCCTTCGACGGCGCTCAGGATAAGCCTGTGCCACACGAGCAAGACGCGTGGGGCCACGAGAACCGTGCCGCGCTAAAGACCGCGGCCTTGCCTGCGGCAGGCAGGCGCTACGTTGCGTCAAGGGCAGATTCAAAACCGCCCGCGGAACGCCGGCGCTGCGAGAACCGAGCCGTTGGGCCTGCTAGCTCTTGATGAGGAGGCGGATCAACAGCCCGGCAACGCCCGCCCCGACAAGCGGGCCAACGACGGGAACGACCGCATAGGCCCAGTCGGACGTTCCTTTGGCCGCGATCGGAAGAATGGCATGGGCGATTCGAGGAGCCAGGTCGCGCGCGGGATTGATCGCGTAGCCGGTGGTCCCGCCGAGCGAGAGGCCGATTCCCCACACGATGCTGGCGACCAAATATGCGCCGAGGCCCGGCTGGAGCCCGGTCGTCATGGACACGGCTTTAGAAAAGATCGCCGCAACCACGAAGACGAGAAGC
>DASYZA010000153.1:0-2663 GCA_035946775.1 Candidatus Sulfotelmatobacter sp.
CGCGACGGCGAGCGCCGATGTGGTGGAGAAATGGGCCGGGCGAATGATTCCGCTGGCCAGTTCGGCGATTGGCGCGGGGCTGAATTACTGGTTTGTGCGCGCGTGGGGAGAGCGGGCGCGGACGCATTTCCGGCAACGACACTTAACCGTGCGGCAACAGATATTGACAGAGCGGGCCGCGGAGGGTCAGGCGAGTTTGCCGGGTGCGCGAAGCAATTGTTGAATTTTGATTGTTGATTGTTGAATGAAAATGTTCCGATATGGGTAGGCGTGAGCGGCAGATTTTAATCAACAATCAGCAATCAAAATTCAACAATCCGTAATTCTGCTGTGTAGCTTCGTAGTTAGAATCAAAAGGGCATGCCTATTTTTTCTTGTGCAGCTGTTTTATTCGATCTGGATGGAGTACTGGTAGATTCGACGCGGTCCGTGGACCGGGAGTGGCGGGAGTGGGCCGCGCGCAAGGGCGTGGACGGCGATGCAATCATGGCGATCGCACATGGCGTGCGGACGGTCGAGGTGATTCGTACGGTCGCTCCACATTTGGACGCGGAAGCCGAAGCATGGGAGATCGAAAATCGCGAGGCCGGAAGTCAAGAGGGAGTTGTCGTAATGCCCGGCGCCTTGGAGTTGGTGCGATCGATTCCTTCGGGGCGATGGGGCGTGGTGACATCGGGATCGAGGCCCCTGGCGACGGCGCGGCTGCAGTACTGCGGATTACCAGTGCCGGAAGTGCTGGTGACATCGGATGATGTGACACAGGGAAAGCCGCATCCGGAGCCGTATTTGAAGGGATCTGCAGGATTGGGATTTCCTCCAGCAGAGTGTCTGGTGATTGAGGATGCGCCAGCAGGAATTCAGTCGGCGCGCGCGGGCGGGATGAAGGTGATTGGATTAGCCAGCACATATGCGCCAGCGAAGTTGTCACAGGCGGATGCGATCATCCGCGGATTTCAGGAATTGTCCGTGCGAGAAGTAGGCGAGAGGTTGATTGTGACTGCAGCATCCTCCGCGCGAAACGCACATCTCATTTTCCGGTGCGCGGGAGCCGATGATCGAGCGTCCATGGTGGTGCTGATCAATTCCGCTTTCGCGATTGAAAAATTCCTTGAGGGCAATCGCACGAATGAGAGCGAACTGGCTGAACGCATGCGAAAGGGGAAATTTCTTTTGGGGCATGACGAGTCGGGGACTCTGATCGCGGTAGTGTATGTGGAACTGCGCGGGTCGCGTGGTTACTTTGGCATGCTGGCGGTCGATCCGAAGCGTCAGGGAAACGGGATCGGGCGAAAGATGGTCGAAGCGGCCGAAGAGTATTGCCGCGAAAAAGGTTGTACAGCGATGGATCTGACTGTGTTGAGCCTGCGGCCGGAATTGCCGCCGCTCTATCGCAAGCTGGGGTACGTCGAGAATGGTACTGAGGAATTTCGGCCTTCGCGTCCGCTCAAGGACTCGCTCCAGTGCCACTGCATTGTGATGTCGAAGGCGCTATGAGTTGGCTGCCTTCCGTGCGCACATCGACTACAGCCAATCATCGAGAAGCAGAACATCAATCCCCGGCAGGCGTTTGAAAATCGGATCATTCGTGATCATTGCGGTAGCGCTTGCGTGGACGGCCGTAGCGGCCTGCAATGCGTCTGGAGTGGACAAGCGGTGAGTCGCACGAATCTCCGCTGACAGAACTGCGATTGCGAGAGTGGGAGCGATCCACTCGAGATTCGGGTAACTCGACAAGAGACCAATCAAATCATTCACTCGTCCCAAGTCGTGATCACGATACGGGTGAATCAGAAGTTCGGTCATGGTGATCGTCGAAGTCACAGCCGTGAACTCGGCCTGATCGAGCGAAGAAAAGATCGAGTCGGTCAGGGGCGAGTAGCGAGGATTGGCTTCCCACTGATAAATGAAGATACAAGTGTCGAGTGCAACGCGCCCGTGGGCACGAAGCCGGGTGCGCAGACGCACTATCTCCAACTTTGACGTTCCTTCTTCAGATAATCCTTCGGATAGCGGCCACGACCGAGAATAGCGCGATGGTAGGACTTGGGTTTCTCCAGAACGAGGACCCGATTGCCAAGGACGCTGATAAGAATCTTGTCGCCAGGCTTAACCTGCAAGGCTTCGCGGGCCTCGCGGGGGATCACGATCTGATTTTTAGAAGAAAGGGTAGCTTCCGCCATGCTTTACATTTTAGCATAAAGTAAAGCGGCCAGGAAGGTTCTCAACGCAGCCAGTCCTCCAGTTCAATTCCGCGGTCGGTCTTTTCGTCGCGGTATTTCACGATGACGGGCGTGTATAGCGAGAGATTCCATTCGGTCCCTTTGCCTTTTTTTACTGCACGGGAGCCGGGCACTACGACCGCACTCTCCGGCACTTCTAACGGAACGTCGGCGGTAGCGCGATAGACTTCGCCCTTCACAAGATCATAGAGCGGAGTGGAGCGGGTGAGGATGGTGCCTGCTCCGAGCACGGCGCGGGTGCGGACGAGCGTGCCTTCGTAAATGCCGCAGTTGGCGCCGACGAGGACGTCGTCTTCGATGATGACGGGGGCGGCGTTGACGGGTTCGAGGACGCCTCCGACTTGGGCGGCGGCGCTCAGGTGGACGCGCTTTCCGACTTGCGCACAGGATCCGACCAGCGCGTGCGAGTCGACCATGGTGCCT
>DASYZA010000154.1:0-3877 GCA_035946775.1 Candidatus Sulfotelmatobacter sp.
GGGTTGCTCGGATCGCGGCAATCACTGGGACAGCAATGCCTGACCGGAAAAGCCGCTCATTGCGCGGTGTACCCGCCATCAATTATCAATTCACTCCCGGTAACAAACTTCGCTTCCTCGGATGCTAGATAAACGATTCCCCATGCGATGTCATTCGGTTCGCCGATGTGTCCCAGCGGATGTTTTGCGCTAATCATTTTGTGGAAATCCTTTTCGCCTGCATCTGATTGTTTTGCGAAGTTCTCAACCATGGGAGTCCAGATAAACCCCGGATGCACAGAATTTACACGGATGTTGTCAGCGGCATAAAGCAACGCGTCGTTCTTTGCCATGAGTCGTACAGCGCCTTTGGAGGCGTGGTACGGAGGGGCATCCGCTGCGCCAACAAGTCCATAAATGGAGGATAGATTGATGATGCTGCCGCGATGCGCGGCCTTCATGTAAGGAATAGCATGCTTCGTGCAGAAGAAAACGCCTTTCACATTCACTGCCATCAGCTTGTCCCATTCCTGCTCGGTCACTTCGTGGGTAGGCTTGTTCGCTCCTGATATTCCGGCGTTGTTCACCAAGACATCGATCTTTCCAAACCTGTTCCGGATCTTGCTAAAAACGTCCTGGACTTCCGCCTCCCTGGTGACATCCAAATGCCAGTATTCTGCGACACCGCTGGATGAGTTGATTTCCCGAACGAGCTGGGCTCCTTCTGTATCGAGAACATCGGTCACAGCAACAACTGCTCCCTCGTGCGCAAATAACAGGCAAGTCGCCCGGCCGATTCCCAGGGCTCCGCCCGTGACTATGCCCACCAGATTTTTCAGCCTATCCATGCCTACCTCCTCGGAGCTAAGCGGCCATCGAGCCTTCCCGGCTTGGTGAGCGGCGGCTGCTGTAAGTGAAGAAACTTATGGCGGGAGCGTGGAGTCGAACCGCGTGACGGTTCTCTAACGTCTCTGTTTCGGCGGCGCTGCGGCCCACACCGGCAGCCAACTGAAACAAATAGTACAACATTGCGTGGCACTTCGGTGTGTGTGTCCCGCAAGAACCTTGATGTGTATTGCAAACGGCGTCTTAGCGCATCAGTCCGGGCGGAAGCCGTCGTGCAGCCAGTCGTAGCTATAACCGCTGCACCGGGTGCCATAGCGTCATGAAGCGCACGTTTGCGGAAAGCATAAGGCGCGCATGAGCGGACCACGAGCTTACGAAATCCTTACGTCTTCCTTACACACCCCTAACTCGAGGGACGATAACCTCATTTATGAAAACATGAGCCTGTTGGTCTGTTGGCTGTGCGTCGAGGCCGGCTTACGCGAGAAGCTGTCATGGCGATCCTGATTTTTCTAACTCTGTGTGCTGCGGGGGGCGGTTCTTCTCCGCTTCGTTTTAGTGCAATTCGTTCGCGACGAGAAAAACGGCCGGACGAACGGGTCAGCGGCACGTCAAGGAGTTCGGAGCGAAAACAGCGACCCGAATCAGATCAGGTTTCAATTGATGGATAGCGAGAATGGAGAGATTTCCATGACGAGGTTCCTGTCCTGCAAGCAATTCGCTTTCTGTTTCCTCGCCTTGGCGCTTGGACCATGGCCCTGTTTTGCGCAAAGCGGCGCCACTGGTTCGACGAACCAGCAAGCGAGTTCGGCAAATGAGCAAATACCGCCCGCGATCGCCAAAGAACTCGATGCCATGAAGAAACGCATTGATGAGCTCGAAGCGGAACTGAAGAGCAAGAACGCACAGCAGCCACAAGCGGCCGCTGCGCAAGCGCCCACAAGCGCAACTTCGCCAGCGACAGTACAGTCGCCAGCGCTTGAGGCCAGGCGGGAATCTTCCTCGGCGGGGCCGGCACCGGTGGCACTCCGACCCGCAACGTTCGAAACCGCAAAGCCTGAGAAAAAAGAGGTAGTGCAGCCCTTTTCGGATTGGGACTGGACCTGGTTGAACGGCAACCCGCGAACCAAGGAGATATTTTGGGACTCGAAGTTCTTCACGCCGGAGATCAGAGCCGACATCGACTATGTCGCCGATTTCAACCATCCGGCGGACCACTCGATGGGCGGATCGAGCGAGCTCTTTCGATCGCAAGAGGTTCAGCTAGAGCAGTTAGGGGTCGGCGGCGACTTTCACTATGACAACGTTCGCG
Source organism: Candidatus Sulfotelmatobacter sp. (assembly GCA_035946775.1). Classification (GTDB taxonomy): domain Bacteria; phylum Acidobacteriota; class Terriglobia; order Terriglobales; family Acidobacteriaceae; genus Sulfotelmatobacter. Next base: position 2,138 of record DASYZA010000154.1, read on the forward strand.
CCAGGCTGATGACTCAGTTCGGCATGTATTCCGCGACGACACCACGGAATGACCCGAGTCCGGGACATGGTCAGTGGGACCTCGTCGCTGCGTACCGCTACTTGTCGGAAGCGTACGGCGGATATCACTTCGACGTAATGCATGGCGTCAATGTCGACGCGGGTATCTTCATGTCCTATATCGGCCTGTTCAGTTACTACAATTTCGATAACTGGGCCTATCAGCCCTCTTACGTTTCCTCCAACACACCATGGTTCTTCAACGGCGTGCGCGTGCAGATTTTCCCGACAGCGCATTTGAAGATCGAGCCCTGGTTCATCAATGGATGGCAGTCGTACGGATCGGCCAATCACACGCCGGGCCTCGGGGGTCAACTCAAGTGGACTCCGAAACCGTGGATAGACATCGTTTCCAACAATTATGGCCTGGGTCAGGATGAACTATTCGTGCCCGGTCGTGAACGGATCCATACCGACGACAGCATCGAGATAAAGTACTACGACAAACCCGACCTGACTCTGGACAAGATGGCCTTCTCGCTCACTGGCGATCTGGGCTGCGAGTTCGGAGGCGGAGTGAGTTGCTATGGCAATAAGAAGGGCGGTCCCAAGCAGAGCTTCGTCGGCTTTATGGCTTACAACCGGTTCTGGTTTCACAAGGACCTATTTGGACTAACCCTCGGTGGCGGCAAGATTAACAATCCGGGACGATACCTCGTGTTGTTGCCACCTATTAATGGAGAGACCGCCATTACAGCAGCGACGTCTTCACCCTACTTTACGGAGAACCCCGGTGACCCCTTTAAAGCTTGGGATTCGTCCGTCACGTTTGACTACATGCCCAAGCAATACATCACTTTTCGCTGGGAATATGATTATCGCCATGCGAGCGTGCCGTATTGGTCTGGCCGGGGCGGGATTACGCCTCCAGGCGGAAACACTGGCTCGCCCGAAGACTTCGTCTGCAATAACGGTGTCTCGTCCGGAGCAACAGTTCTCGCGTCCGCGGCGGCTTTCTGCACGAGCCCCCAGCAAAACTCGAGCGTCTGGTTCCCGGATCTTCGCAAGAATGAGCAGTTTATAGACTTGTCGATATTGGTCAAATTCTGAGGCGCATCTGCGCTGTTGATGCAAGCGTAGCGAGTGCTTTCGAGGAGAAGGACGTGCCAGACATAATTTTCATCACGGCCATCGTGGTCTTTGCCGTTGTGGCAATTTGCTACGTCCGCGCGTGCGAGGGACTGAGATAGGAGCAAGCCCATGAACGCGGGAAACGCGGTGCTGTTGGGTCTTTGTACGTTGCTCTTTGGCTATCTTGTATATGCGTTGCTTAGACCGGAGAAATTCTAGCAATGACTCCCAATGGCTGGCTTCAAATCGCAGTCTTTCTGGTTTTGATCTTTGCGATCACGAAGCCTTTTGGCGTTTTCCTGACCCGCGTATTCAACCGCGATAAGACGTTTCTCGACCCGGTTCTGCGTCCAGTGGAGCGGCTACTCTATCGACTCACAGGTATTGATGAGAACCACGAGATGCGATGGACGGAGTACGCCGTCGCAATGATCCTCTTCAGCGCCGTCTCGATGGCGCTGCTCTACTTGATCGAGAGAGCGCAAATCTGGCTTCCGCTGAATCCGCAGAAACTTGGGAATGTTTCGCCGGCCCTGGCTTTCAACACCGCTGTCTCGTTTACCACGAACACGAACTGGCAGGCTTACACGCCGGAAACGACGATGAGCTA
>DASYZA010000155.1:0-2095 GCA_035946775.1 Candidatus Sulfotelmatobacter sp.
CAACGATGGCGTGCGCATCACTCCGCGCTACATCACGCGCGTCACCGACTACGAAGGCCGCGTTCTGGAAGAAGATTTTCCCGACGTGAAAGACGTGATCAGCGAGCGCACCGCCCGCATCATGACCAGCATGTTGCGCGAAGTCGTGCTGCACGGCACCGGCATCGCCGCCTCGAAACTGCCTTTCCCGGTCGCCGGTAAAACGGGCACGACCAACGACTTCACCGACGCCTGGTTCATGGGCTTCTCACCCACAATGACTTGCGGGGTCTGGGTCGGCTATGACGAGAAAAAATCCCTGGGCGCAAAGGAAACCGGAGCCCACGCCGCGCTTCCTATCTGGATGAACTTCATGACCGCAGCCATGGCCGGCAAAGACCCAGGCGATTTCCAACCATCTCCAATCGCCCCACACGCCGCGCAAAAAGTAGACACACCCGATGCCGCCCCCGCGACAGAAGAATCGCACTAGCAATTCGCGGCATGCTGAGGAGAGAGGCTCGCGTTCCTGCATGCCTGCATGGTCAACCGTGGAAGCGCAGTTTTCCCCATGGGCAAACCCCCGAAGAGCGGCCTCCCCGTATGATCAACCGTGGAAGAGCGGCCCTTCAGGGCCGCGTTATCCGTTCGGCGAACCCGGGCTTTAGCCCGTGCGTGGCGCAGCGAAGCTCCGCATCGTTATCTCCCAGCCTGCAAAACGACCCTCGCTAACGCCGTCCTCTGTGTTCCCCTGTGTCCTCTGTGGTGAAAGAACTGAACCGTGCCGTAAAAAGCTCCGTGCTCGATGTACTTGGGCAGGCGAACGAAGGGAGCAAATTGTACAAAGTCAAATGGTGCAAGTTGCGATAACACTCTCATCCCACGAAAGGGCGAGTGGAAGGCGCTAGCTGGTGAGAAGGCCTGGTTTCGCAAATCACCACAACAACCGCTCGAATTGCTGGCGACCTTCATTGTCTCCGTTGACGCTCTTGGACCTGTGAGGTTCAATGTGCTCATGTCTCTACTCCAGATTCCTGATTCGATTTACATCGGCGTTACTGATGCCACTGCTGCGTCTTTGTGGTACAAAGAGAAGCTTGGCCTTCAACAGGTGGTGGTCCCCACGAGCGATGCGGGGGATTGTATTTCGCTGGCGTTCTCAAAGCGAGATGAAACAGCGATTATCCTTGGCCCCTGCGATTCGCGTTCCGATCAGAGGCCGATCCTGTACTGTACCAACATCGGACAGGCAAACGATCAGTTATCCTCTCGCGGCGTAAGTGTCACGCCGATTGAATCGGATCCGCAAGGAACGCGGTACTTCGTAGTGCGAGACTTGGAGGGCAATGAAATAGAAGTCTCAGAGGAGCCGTGAAGAGGCTGCATACGGCGTCTCCCGCTATTTCTGATCCTTACGCCATACGCTGCGATCCAGCCGGTTAACGCTGGGATCATCTGGACGGTATCTGACTACTACCTGCTGACGCCGGTGGAATCTTCGAGCGGTGTTCTGTACTCGCGTCTTAGCGAAAAATGCGGGTCGCCAGAATGATTCGCCTGTGTAAGGCCCATCCGCACCGAGCGAAAACTCGTAGGCTACCGCCAATCGGAAAGTCTTGTTTCGCCCTTGTCCAACCCGTTCAATATCAACGGCGGTGACCTCCCCATCTGCTACTGGCCATCGCCATGACCACAGATATGAGAGCGCATCAAATAGGTCGTTGAACATATGGCGGAAACAATAGTCCCCCGCTTCCGGCGCTTCGTCAAGCATTGTTGGCGTAACATCGCTACAGCGCTCAAATTCCTCCGATCAGCAATTCTCAACACCAGCCGTAATCTACAATTGCAGCACCGCAAGGAAGAACTCATGCCCAGACTCATCCTTCTTCTGCTCCTCGCTGTTCCCGCCTTCGCGCAAACGAGCACGATCGACCCTAAGCTCGCCATCGAACAAGTCCTTCACACCCAGCAAGACGCCTGGAACCGCCACGACCTTGACGCCTTCATGGCGGGCTATTGGAATTCTCCAGACTTGACGTTCTTTTCCGACGCCAAAGAAACCAGCGGATGGCAGGCCACGCTTGATCGCTACAAGGCCACCTACGACAGTCCC
>DASYZA010000156.1:0-1684 GCA_035946775.1 Candidatus Sulfotelmatobacter sp.
CAAGAAATTCCATTGCCTCGAAGCCATCATTACCCCCGAAGAAAGGTCGAAAAAAACGTTAGAAAAGCTGGTTGCATCTTATGCGGGGCCGCAATCCAAGTCAACGCAACTCGCGACAGAAGAAAAAGTCCACGGAAGCAAACCGCTAGGATCCGTACGCCTGCCGGCAGGTTTCGTGTTCGCGGCAGGTGGGTGGGCAATTCGTGTGGTCGATCAAAATGTAATTGTGACACGCGGCGCAGAGTACCCCGTACACCGTCTCGGTGAACTGCTCGTGCCCTGTCTTCTGCGTATGCTCGGCTTTCGCTTGGCTTCGATTCGTCGCCATCGTGTCCCCACTTTCAGCTTCCAGAACTGTGCTATCTTTCCGCCGGCAGCCTCAGCAAGAGGTCTTGGTCGGGTGCGCTAATCGTGGGCCTAATCACTGGGCTTTCGCCGGCGTGGCTGTATCCGGGCCTTCGCCGACGATTTCGAGCACAGCCTCTTCGTCCTTGGCGCCGTCGTAGTGAACCTGCTTGGCAAAATGCTTTACGAAAGTGCCCGTCGGCATCGGCACGGTGGCATCCGGATCGAATTTCGTTCCCGTGCCCACCCACCATGTGCCCGAAAGCACGGTGATGAAGCGGTCGTTCGGATGCCAGTGCGGATGGCTCATGTGATGCGGCGTCCACTTTACCAGCATGACGTACAGGCCGGGCTTCGACGGATCGCCTGCCAGCACTGCCGTCTTCGCGCCGATTGGATCGTCGGTCCAGTGAATCTGGCTTGGCAGTTTGTAAACCAGCGCCGCAGGATTGAGTTTATCTGTTTGCGCTGATGCCGATGTAACACGCGATGCGTGGCCGCCTGCAAAATCAGTTCCGCCGACTTGCGGCGCCGCAAACGCCGCGGCCATGGCAATCATCATCATTCCACTGCACGTTTTGCGAAAACTCAACACGGTCTCCTCCTTCGTTGCACGACCACTCTGGATCTTGCCGACTCACATTGATCGGCGGGGGGAAAAGCTACGCAACCCCCAGTTCGCACAACGCTTCTCCCGCGCCCGCCAAGTTCGTGAGCTTCATTTCAGCGTACTTGCGTGACAAAACGACGCCGGGCGCTCCAGAGTTGAACGCCGCGAGCACGGCGGCCTTGACGTCCGCAGGCTGTGTGCGCTTCTCGTTTAAGCCGGTGGGAATATCAATATCGATGCCCGGATAGATTGGTATCGCGCCGCGGACATCGGCGATCGCGCGCCGCGCTTCGACCGCCACGGAGTTGGCGGAGAGCCCTGCAGTCGGAAGTTTATCCAAACTTGCTTCACCGTGAAGTCCCAGAATATTGTAATGAAGTTCGAGAACCTCTTCGGGGTCGGAGTCGCGGAAGATGGTGGATTGAACGTTCCTGATGTATTGCGCGAAGCGCGGTCCAGCACAGTTGTTGTAGGTACATGGTTTGATAAAGTCGGAGAAATGCGCCAGCCGCTCGTAATCCTGTTCGGCCCTGTAAAAAGGGCTCATGGTCACCAGATGCATGATGTGCCAGCCAACGTGAGCCTTGAGATTTATTTTTTTCACCGTATCGTAGAGCAGACCGTAGACTTCTTCTTGACTCCTGAACCAGAATCGCTCCCAAGCCAACATCTCGGGATATTCGAGGAGCAATCGCCAGAGCGTGGGGAACGCGCCATCGTTCGCCCGCG
>DASYZA010000157.1:0-9430 GCA_035946775.1 Candidatus Sulfotelmatobacter sp.
ATGGACTCCAACCGAGGCGGCGGACCAACCCATCTAGTGCCTGTTGAGACCTGTGGTCCAGTCGGGCTTGCACATTCGATTTCATATAGGCAGTGTATCACAATCTCATCTTGTATGACACAACTCTTCTCGGCCCGCGCGTGGCTGATTCGTTGTCTATTTGCTGTGAATGGCATTGGGCAGTTCGCAGTCTGGCGACCGATCCGCGCGGCTTCAACCATGTTCGCTTTCGCGTCGCCAACGGAACATCGAACACATTTCCGGCTTTCGGGTTTGATTTCGCTCCCGCACTCAGGACAGAGGTTATCTCGCCGTAGTGCCTTAATCGCTGATGACAGAGATGGGGCGCCCTTCACCTCGCGTATGTGCTATAATGTCTACATCATGATGGCACGAACCCAAATCACGCTTGAGGCTGAATTGCAACGTCAGGCTCGTCAGCGCGCCAGCGAACTGGGCGTATCGCTTGCTGAGTATTTGCGTCGGCTGGTAGCGCGCGATCTCACTCGCCCTACAGCCACAGCCGAACTTGACGGCATTTTCGATCTTGGCAATTCAGGAGGCTCGGATATCGCGAAAGACAAGGATTCGATGATCGCTGAATCGCTAGATGTCTCACGCCGGCGAGGGCGGCGTCCGTGAACGTCCGATGAGCTTATTTGTCGACACCTCGATCTGGTACGCAGTGGCGGACTCGGGTGATTTCAGCAACGCTCGCGCCAAAGCCATCCTCAGAGACGGCGAAGGATTAGTCACTTCGGATCATGTGTTGGTCGAGACATGGAGCTTGCTTCATCACAAACTCGGGCGCCATGCGGCGGAACGCTTCTGGGAGGGTTTGCGAAGCGGCATCGCAATGATAGAAGCGGTTGGACCTGCAGATCTGGAGACGGCGTGGGAAATAGGTATTTCTTGGCACGACCAAGATTTTTCCATCGTCGACCGCACCAGCTTCGCAGTCATGCGCCGCCTTGGTATCGAGCGTGTCGCTTCGCTCGATGAGGACTTTGCCGTGTTTCGTTTTGGACCAAAGCGTCGTCAGTCGTTCAGTGTAATTCGTTAGAGAGGAGAACGATCTTAGCGGCTCAGCAACTCCACCTGTGGATAACTCGTTTGCGCCAACGCTTCGATCCGGTCGTTGTATTCAACGATCCGTTCGCTCAGTTCTTCGATCTTCGCCAGCAGCGGCTCCAGCGCCGGTTGCAGTTCCGGACTCAACCCTTCCGCTTTTTCCGGATCTATGTCGCGCACGTTGCAGCCACGCACTCTCTCGCCGTAAGACTTCGCCAGTCCGAGTGCCGCATTGACCAACCCCGTGCGCGCTCGCACCAGGCTGGCCCTCGCTCGAATCATCATCAGATCCGCTTGCGCCTGGGTCGCCGCGCTACCACTTCTCGCGAAAGCGAGTGTGATTCCGGCCTTGGCCACGCCCCTAAGTTGTTGGGGAAAATGGTGGACCTCGGCGGGAAGCGAACCGACGACCTCTTGCGTGCAGTCGAAACGGAAGCCGGAGGCATGTCCTTCGCCCGTATGGCCGCGGCGCCCTTGGCGTTCCGCAGCTTGTGTAGGAGTTTAAGCGACTCCGCGAGTTTTTCGGACGGCGTAGGCATATCGTGCGGTCGTTAGGTTATTGCGACGGACGAATATTAGGTTTTCGCGCCGTACCATTATTAGGTTATTACGTTGTGCCAGTGTTAGGTTATCGTGTCCAGCAGTCTCCGAGTTTGTGCCGTGATCCTGCTGTTGGTCATTATCAGCTCCTTCTCCATCTCTTTCTCCTCCTCCTCCTCCAACGTCGTCTCGTAACATTGAGGGCGCGCCGACTTATCCACTTCTGTTCGTTGCACAACGGCAGCAGTGCTCGCAGTCACTGCATCTCGAGGCGCCTTGCGCTAGAAAGTCACCATGCGGGTTCACATGGGAATCATTTGCGAGAAATGCCGTAGAGTGCATTTCGTCGGTACATCACCCGCAATCAAACCAGTGCCGACTCCGGGAATGTATGCGCTAATCTGCCCATTCTGTCTGGAAAGAAAAGAATTCAGAAAAGAAACGGTGCGGCCATATCGCGCCTCGGACGAAGTGTTCAAGACCGGCTACGCAAACGAGCTCGAGTACCAACTCATCCCAGCCGCTAATCCGCAGCGCCACAGGGCAGGTGACGCTCCGTAGGAAGCAACGCCAAAAGACGTGCTTTACGGAAAAGGTTATCTACCATCTCCCGACATGGATGCCAGCCGCAAGACCCAAGATTGCAGCGCAGCCTCGTTGCCATGGAAACGACGATCCCCCTTCACCGGCTCGACTGCGATCGCCTCCTGCCCGCGCTAAGAATGTCAGTCCCGCATCCGTTGATACTGTGACATGGCTGATGCTATGAAAAAGAATCATCTCATTGATGCCGGCAAGATCGCCGTTCTTGGGTACTGACATCTGTGAGAGTGTAAACGGCAGGAGGGGCTTGCCTTGCGCCCTCCTGCCAAGTTGACGTCTGCCACTCGATTGTCCAGTAGTTAATATCGCCACGGGCTTGTTGCCCGTCGCGAACGTAGGCGAGGACATATGTGTCAACGTCCCGGTCGCCTGGTTAATCATGAATCCCGAGACGGTATCGCTGTCGCGATTGACCACATAAATGAAGCGGCCGCTCCAATCCGAATCTCCTTGCACGGGGCAAACCGGAGTAGTTGGTTTACTGCGAAATGGTGATGGTCCTACTGTCATGTTGCGTGCCGACATGGACGGGCTTCCAATTCAGGAAGCCACGGGTCTGCCGTATGCCAGCAAGCTAACGGCGACCGACAGCACCGGAAAAAGCGTACCCGTGATGCATGCCTGCGGCCATGACATGCACGTGATCTGGCTCGTTGGTGTGGCAACCCTGCTGGCCCAAAATCGAAAGGTCTGGCGAGGTACGCTGATGCCTGTTTTTCAACCCGCGGAGGAAACAGGGGATTCGTGCTCATCGCCAATATCCTGATTGCTCCGCGAAGTTCTCGATCTGTCTCGCGGAACCGGAGTACCTCCTGCAAAGCGCCCAAGTCGCTTGGCAGATTCGTCGACGATGGACACAACGGCCTTTTCGACTTGCGCAGCCACCGATTCGATTCCCTTGCCGGGGAAGAACTCGCCAATGAAGACGTCACAGATTAGGAAGGTTTTATGTTATTCTTACCAGTAAGATCGGAGTTAAAAAAATGGCAGGTTATGCCACCACTCGCCTTTCGTCCAAGGGGCAAGTCGTTATTCCGGAAGAGATCCGCAACGATTTAGGTCTGAGCGAAGGGGACCAATTTGTCGTGATTGGCGAAGGTGATGCCGTCATCTTGAAAGCCATCAGCCCACCCAAAATCGAGGAATTCAACAAGCTCCTGGACCAAGCTCGCTCAGCGGCCAAGAGAGCTGGGATCACGAGGGTGGATGTGAAGGCCGCGATTGCCAAAGTCCGCCGTCGGGCAAGATGAAAATCAAGGCGATCCTAGACACAAATGTCTTCATTTCAGGTGTGTTTTGGAAGGGCCCTCCGTTCGAGATTCTCAAAGCTTGGCGGGAACGGCGCTTTCACCTTGCGATATCGCTGCCCATTTTGGATGAATACCGTCGCGTCCTCAATGAGTTTGCGTTAGAACGGCGAATGCCAGTGCTGAACTCCGTTCTCAAAGTTATCGAACTCCACTCGGAGATGGTTAAGCCGGTCTCGTTTTCCGAGCCCGTTTGTCGCGACCCTGATGATGACAAATTCCTAGAGGCTGGAATTGCTGCGGGTGCTGGCTTTGTCGTGAGCGGTGACAGGGCTCTTCTCGACCTCAAGTCCTATCATGGAGTAGAAATCGTCAGACCATCGCGGTTCTTGTTGCTCTTGGAATAGTCTTGAGGACGCGCGTCATTGTGCCGCTCCTGTGCCGTGCGTCGCGCTCAGATCAGCTGTAATCCTTAGAATCCCCGTTGGTGGCGGAAGTCGCTTCCGTGCGGGCTGGTTACCGGCAAGTCATTGATGTCTTGGCCATTGTAATCGAGAATGCCTTCAGACCGGATAACGGCCGATCAGTCGGAATGAAATTGCGCTCCCGATAAGACACCAACGCTATGGGTCGTGGTCCGCTTGCAGCGTTGACGAATCCTCCCCGATCAGCCCAGAAAGACGTTCACTTCGGTACAATCCCAAAAGATGAAACCGCGTCGACTCAGTCGGCCGAGTCGATAGCGGCGCGGGCCATGCGAGTGAGAGTCGCAAGGATGGCTCCCTGGGTGTGTCCGGCCCTGGCCAGCGCGTCGTAGCTCTCGAAACTGGTGAGCAGACTGAGAACGTCCGCGGTCAGGTTCTGTTGTTCCGTCGAAAGCTTCTTTTTCCGCCCCAATACGGTTCGTCTCATAATTTCGCGAGCCGCATGCTGGCGGCGCGCATCACGGGCGCGGATGCCTTGATCAATCTCGCGGTCGAGTATCGCCATTCCACGCAGGCGCCGGATCACGACCGGATCTGAAGACCAGAAACCGACGAACGTGAGAACGAGCTTCTCCAAGGCGACTGAAGGATCGGCTTCGTGGAACACTTCAGCCATGCGCCGCATATTGCCGCGGATGGCGAGGTGATCATAAAGAGCCTCCAGAAGACCAGGCCGCGACTTGAATTGGTAGTAGATGGTGAGCCTAGACACATCCGCTCGACGCGCAATTGCCTCCATGCTCAGGTCGGTTTCCGATTCATTCGCAAGGAGTTGACGGGCGGCTTCGAGGATGCGCGCACGGGTGTCGTCGGCGGCCGCTTTGCGCTTACCCATACGGTAGGGACGAGGGGACATAGTTTTCCCTTGCATATTAATCATGCTGACTGTATAAATAAAGTAACAACGGTGATTCCTCCTCTGAGTAGAAGGCTGACGCAATGTTTTCTTACCTGCCTCTTGTTATTCGAAATGCTTTGCGCAATCGTCGTCGCACGGCTTTGACCGTGGCGAGTGTCGCCGTATCGCTTGGGCTGCTGGGGGTGCTCCTGGCACTGTACCGGAGCCTGTTCTATGGCGGGGATACCACGCCGGGACAGGCAATGCGATTGGTGGTCCACCACAGAATTGCCCTCACCCAGGATCTGCCGGTGGCTTACGAAGAAAAGATTGCCCAGATTCCGGGTGTGAGCGCCGTGACCAGGCTGCGCTGGTTCGGAGGAACATACAAAGACGCCCGCGATACCAAGAACCAGTTCGCTCAGTTTGCCATCGAACCGCAGACACTCTTTGCCGTCTATCCCGAATTCAGAATTTCAGAAAGCGAGAAGCAAGCTTTTCTTTCGCAAAAGACAGCTTGTGTAGCGTCGCGGGAGCTCGCCGAGAAACTGAATTGGAAACTCGGCGAGAGGATCACCCTCGTCGGTATGCCGGTTACTCTCGAACTGACGCTGGCGGGAATTTTCGATGATGCGGCTCGCAACACGGTTCTGTACTTCAACTGGGCATATCTCCGCGACAGTTTGCCTGCTGGGGATGATCACCGTGACACGGCTCAGCAGTTCTACGTCGAGGCCAACAACCAAGATGTTGTATCCGACGTTGCCCGCCAGATCGATAACACGTTTGCGGATTCTCCATATCCGACGAAAAGCGAACCTGAGCAAGCCTTCTTTCTAAGCTTCGTTTCCTTTCTGGGGAATCTGAAACTCTTTCTGGCTGCAATCTGCGGCGCGGTCACTTTTACCATTCTTCTGATTTCCGCAAACATGCTCTCGATGTCCGTTCGCGAAAGGACACGGGAAGTCGGAATTCTGAAGACTCTGGGTTTCTCCTCCGGAGAGATCCTCGGCATGGTCGTCGGTGAAGCGAGCCTGATCGCAGTTGCAGGGGGCTTGCTGGGCTGCGTGTTAGCAAGCGGTCTCTGCGCGGCGATCGCTGCTGCTATGAAGAATGCGCTGGGATTTGTATCGGCAATCAAAGGCTTGAGCCTTTCTCCATTGACTGCGTCCCTGACCGTGATGGTCGCTCTACTGATTGGACTTGCCAGTTCCGTGGTGCCGGGCCTGAGCGCGGCCCGGACTTCGATTCTCGATGCCCTTCGTTACAGCGGATGAGATATGGCCATACCCATTTCATACAACTTGCGGAACCTGGCGGTACGGAAGACCACGACGATCATGACCGCTCTTGGCATCGCACTGAGCGTGGCGATCCTGGTCGCTTCCCTCGCGCTGGTCAACGGCTGAGAACGGTTTTCAGGAATACAGCCAATCCCCTGCAACTCCTGGTACTGCGAAAAGGCGGGAACTCAGAACTGGGCAGCATCGTTTCCACAGAAGCGTTTGCCATTTTGCGATCGCAGGCAGGCATTGCCTTGGGCCGACAAGGCGAACCGTTGGCATCTCCGGAGTTGGTCAACGTTGTGAATCTACCGAGCGTTGATAACCCAAAGGGCATGAACGTCACAGTGCGCGGATTGAGCAGGACGGGAATCGAGATGAGGAAAGTGCGACTGACCACAGGGCGCTGGTTTCGGCCCGGCCAGAGAGAAATCGTGGTTGGCAAAGCGGTCGCCAAGCGGTACCCATCGGCACGGATTGGCAACCGGATCCGCTTCGGCAAAGGCGCTTGGGAGATCGTTGGGGTTATGGATGGTGACCAATCCGCCCTCAACAGCGAAATCTGGGGCGACTTCAACCAGGTAAGCGGCGATTATAACCGGCAAGCGAACCCGAGTTCGGTGTTGTTGCAGGCCACCGACGCGCCCACGCTCGACGCGCTGAAGCACTCGATTGAAGGCGAGCGCCGCCTCGGAGCCCAGGCGATCACCGAGGCAGACTATTACCAGAGCCAGACCTCGTCGGGAGCCCCGCTGGAGTTCTTGGGAATCTTTGTCGCTGTGATCATGGCCATCGGCGGCGGATTCGCCGCGATGAACACGATGTATGCGGCGGTCTCCAGACGGGCGAAGGAGATCGGCACGCTGCGAACGCTCGGCTTTTCGCAGGGCAGCATCCTGCTGAGTTTCCTGACCGAATCGGTGCTGCTCTCGCTGCTGGCGGGAATTCTCGGATGTCTGCTGGCACTGCCGCTCAACTGGGTGACAACCGGGATCGGAAATTTTGCTTCCTTCAGCGAAATTGCCTTTCAGTTTCACACCGGCACGGCGGTGATGTTTAGCGGCTTGACTTTCGCCATTGTGCTGGGGGCGCTGGGCGGTTTCTTGCCGGCGCGAGCGGCGGCCAGGAAAGAAATCCTAAGTGCGTTGCGCGATGAGTAACCAGGAGACGTTATGGAGATCGTCATTCAAGCCAAGAAACTGTCGAAAGAATACATGCGCGACGAGAACCGCGTAAGCGCCTTGAAAAATGTTGACCTCGAGATTGCGTGCCGGGACTTTGTGGCGCTCATGGGACCCTCCGGTTCGGGCAAATCCACACTGCTCCACCTGATCGCAGCCATGGATCGGCCAAGCAGCGGAGAGGTGCTCGTTCTGAAACAAGACCTTGCCTCACTGAACAGTCACGAGCTTGCGCGCTGGCGGAACGCACATATCGGTTTCATTTTCCAGTCCTTCAACCTCATTCCGGTTCTGACTGCCCTGGAGAATGTTGCGTTACCTCTGAAGCTGACAGCGCTGAACGGCAAAGAGCAACAGGAGCATGCGACAGTCGCCCTGAATTTGGTTGGGCTCGGAGACCGGTTACATCACTTCCCGCGTCAACTTTCTGGAGGCCAGGAACAGCGGGTCGCGATCGCCAGGGCGATCGTCACCGACCCCGACTTCATATTGGCTGATGAACCTACAGGCAATCTCGATGCCGCATCGGCAAACGATGTTCTGACCTTGCTGTCTGCCTTGAACAGGGAACACGGGAAGACAATTCTTCTGGTTACGCACGATCCCCATGCGGCGCACTATGCCAGCATCGTGCGCTATCTCGACAAGGGAGTGCTGCTGCCGGAAGGACAGTTGCCGCAAGACTGGATCGCTGCAGCGGCACCGGCAGCCTCGTTCCAGTCAAAGCCACAACTCGGTTCGGACGCACAGCTGTGAGACTCCGGTTGACTGGTAGCGGACGCTGATGGGAGAAGTAATTCGATGAGGATACTCTTGGGATGTGTGATGATCTCGAACGCTTTACTCTTTTTGTTTGGCGCTGTTCAGCATGCAGGCGTGAGGGTCGGACATTTTCACACCCGTTGAATGGCGCACCGCGATAATTGCCAACCTGATCCCGCTCGGCGGAGTTTTGTTAGGCATGGCTGCGCTCGCCGCGGGCAGGGGCCCGCGTACGGCAAGCAACGATATGTACCACCACATAATGTTGGTACTGATTGGCGCCAGCCTCCTCATTCTGTTTTTCGCAAGGTCAGCACTGAATCAACGCTGAGACGACACCAACTGTTTGCCCCCTGGAGTGGCTGGAAGTGTGCTAAATCTAGGAAGCCACAAAGCAGAACGCAGTCACTGGCTGGTTTACGGCCGATCAGCTGAAATAAAGCTTCGGAGCGCCCCCTCTCGAGTGGTAGAGGATAAAGTTCGTCAGATTAGAAAAGCTCGATGGCTTCGTCATGGCCCGACGCAGAAGCGAGTCGACCGTCTCGTGTAACGAGTGCAGCTCCGAGTTTCTCGGCAAGCACGAGGTAGGCAGAAAACAAATCCTGCCCGTGGACTGGTGCAACGCACTCAAAATCACGCCGCACCGGCATCTGAAATCAGATGCAGAAGCCTATTGGCAATTGTTGTTGATAATTGGCCCCACCTAGACTCCATCGAAGCCCAAACCAGATATCCCGGTTCGCCCTCAATTAATCAGGTGCGGAAGCCCAAACCAGAATGGCGAGAACAGCGGAGGTCAGAAATACACCCGCGCCGCCCCTTTTGTGTTTCATCGTAATTCTGGAACGTTTTTGATTAAGCTGGAGCGAATTTGTGCCGATTTTTGGGCAGCATATGGAATACTTTTGATCTATCTACTATCGTTTGGAGCGTTTTCGGTCAGGCTGGAACGATCTCGGACCTCATGAGCAATCCAAGAGGAAATCTCGAAACCCTTGCTGGTCTGCATGCGATCATTGGAAGTGGGATCGAACCGTTCAGCCCGCATGAGCGCCGCCACAAATCTTTCCGTGCGATCCTTGCTCGGTGCCTCTCCTTCGATCGCAAACGACGACTTCGTCTCTTTGGTATACAGGTAATGAACCGCCCGCTTGAGAATGGCGGGTTCGACTGCCGAGACCACATGTGGGCCCAAGTATAGCCCGAGCAGAAAGCTTGAGAAATGTTGGGTGATTCTGGATTAGAAAGAGAACGAAGAACTCTCCTGCACTTTCACGGGAACGCAAACGATTGCTGCAACCAACGGGTTTTTCCACGCCTGCTTTCGGTAGTTGTCGACAACCACGAATCCCGCCAGAATCGCTGGCCTCGTCAGATTCTTGCAACAGAACCCTAAAAGAATCACCAGAGTGCTACCAGC
>DASYZA010000158.1:0-38841 GCA_035946775.1 Candidatus Sulfotelmatobacter sp.
CTTCGGAGGCCCGCGAGCAAAGCCTCCTGGGACGGCTGCCTAATTAATTAGGCTGCGTATGCCATCTGTTGATTGGCAATTATCATTTTGCCCACGATTACGGGTGTGTGCACCCCGGCATGCCTCTTGGCCGCAAGCATCTCCGTCGAAGCCGTGACGCCCCCACTGGTGGGATTGGCCTTGCAAAGATCCACTTCCAGCCTATGGTTCCATAGAAGGGAAGTCAATGCATTGGATGTTCCTGAGCACCCTTGGGTTCCAGGTCTTCCGGGAAACGTGGCTGCGCGGCCGGAGCGTCCATTCCACCTTGTTGACCAAACTATAACTACCCGGTTACACCGATTGCAGCCTCCTCCATACCCTAAGGTATGTTCAACGCAACAAATCTGCTGAACGCATGCGGCGGCTCTTGGCCCGCTCACGAGAGCCGGACGAACCAACATTCTTCCGAACATTGCCCCTGCACATAATTCAAGGAGTCTGTATGCATTTTGCTGTTCGCCGTTGCTGCGTCCCGGTCGCGCTCATGGTTGCAATTGGCGTGGCGGGAGCATTTGCCCAGTCACAAAATCAAGGCAAGAGATTCCAGCTCAAGCAATCCCCTAAAATTATTCACAATGTGCCGGGTGCGGCACCTCCCGCGCCCGGAAGCTCCAGCACCCAACTGCCCGTCTGGAATTACCACGTGGTCTCCCCTCGAGATGGCAACTCTTACACTGGCGTGATCGTCGGTAGCAATCCGCAAGCCAGAGGATCACACGCTACCACGACGGTCGCAGCTAAGCTGGTACCCATCATCCTGCAATTTCAGAGTGTCGCGACCGCCGCGAACCTGACCACAGGAATCATTACGACCGCGCCAGGCCACGCCATGTCGAATCCAACTGCTCCCGATAACGCGTGCTTGACTGGAAACAACAATGTGCCCTTGAACTTGCTCGCCCATTCGCCGATCTTTAACAGTGCCGATTTCAACTTCGGCGGCACGGACGTTGGAACAACTCAATACACCGATGCATTCCAGCGTGCGGAGTTCTGGACGGAAATCAACCGAAATCAATACCACACGCTGCTCGGTCCCGTGCAGGTGCTGCCTGCGCTGACGGTCAAAGTCCCCGCGCAGTACGGTCTTTCCCTCCCCGCGAACATCTTCCAGCCGGATTTTTCGATGTGCGGACCCGAAGGCATCGTCGACATCAACTTCCTCGACGCTTACGTGACGAACCAGCTCAAAAACCTCTCCGGCGTCAATCCTGGGACGTTCCCCATGTTCATGATCTACAACACCGGAATGTCATTCGGCGATCCGACCAACCTGGGCAACTGCTGCGCCGGAGGATATCACTCGATTTACCCCGGAGTGGTCGCCAACACGTTCCAGACCTATTCCCCCTTTGATTTCGACGTGAGCGGATTCTTCGTGTCTTCCGCCAACGACACGGCCATTGCCTCGCATGAAGTCGCTGAGTGGACAAATGATCCCTACGTTATCAATGCCACGCCGCCGTGGGGGAACACCGGACAAGTCGTTGGATGTCAGGCCAATCTCGAGGTCGGAGATCCACTCACCGGCAGCGAAGCTCCGCGCATTCACATGCCCAACGGCTTCACCTACCACCTGCAGGAGTTGGCGTTCTACTCCTGGTTCTTTGGAGGACCCTCCTTGGGTGTAAATGGCTGGTACTCCAATAACGGCACCTTCCTCACCGACGCCGGCCCACCCTGCTCGTAAGAGGTCGGCTCTTGCTGTCATTCCCAAAGCCGCCCGCCAAGGCGGCTTTCCTGTTATAGCGGTTAATTTATCTCTTTTAGTAATATATATACACAATAAAAATTGATAAAATTAATTTATTGATTGACAAAATTAATTATTAGATCCATCCTGCTGATAGCTGATAGCTGATAGCTGATAGCTGATAGCTTCACCATGCCCAAAGACTGGCAAGAACTGACCCGACTCACCGAAGGACAGCCGCTCCTCGTGGAACGCCTTCGGCTACCCGAGAAGGACATCGCCATTGAAGGCAGTTTTGAACTGCCCCAACTGGCCCGTCTCACCGCGGACGATCAGGTATTCGTCATCGCTTTCGTCCGTTCCCACGGTTCGATCAAAGAGATGGAGCGGGTATTCGGGGTCAGCTATCCGACGATCAAGTCACGCCTTACCCGGATCGCCAGCAGCCTTGAGTTTGTCGAGACCAATCCGACACCGTCGAAAGGCGAAATCCTGGCCCGTCTGGAGCGCGGAGAGATCAACGCGGAAGAAGCAATCCGCCAGATGGAGGCACTGTAATGATTCCGTTCGTCGCAGTTGTCAGCCTGCGCAATCAGGAAAGCCGCACCTTCCGCCTCTGGATTCCCCTGTTCCTCATCTGGCTGCTCCTCTTGCCGCTGGCCGTCCTCATTTCGCCCTTTGTGTTTCTCGCCTGCCTGTTTTGCCGAGTGAATCCCGTTCGCGGAGTCGCCGTGATCTGGCAGATACTGAATGCCCTCACCGATACAAATATTGAAGTGGAACACCGCAGTGCCGGAATGTCGTTCCACATACTGTAGGAGTCGCCATGAACGAACATCGTCGTCGAATTTTGCAAATGCTCGCGGAAGGAAAGATCAGTGCGGACGAAGCGGAGCGCCTGATGGCAGCCGCCGACTCTCCAACCTCTTTTTCGACTTCCTTGGACGCTGGGTCCTCTACTGCTACGAAGACGCGTCCCAAATATCTGCGCGTTGTCGTCGACTCCGAAGAAGACGGAGGCCATGGCGGCCCCACTAAAGTGAACATTCGTGTGCCGATGCAACTCCTGCGTGCCGGAGTGCGCTTGGCCGGCCTGATTCCTGCGCAGGCATTAGATCACGCGAACCATGCCATGCACGACAAGGGCGTGCCCATCGACCTGACTCAGATCAAACCGGAGAACCTCGAGGAACTCGTCGATCAACTCAACGATTTGTCGGTCGACGTCGACCAGAAGGAAGCCGGGGCCAAGGTGAAGGTGAGAGTTTTTTGCGAATAGTCACTGCGGCCGGCATAGCCCTCAACAGTGTCTTTTCCTGATAAATCCGCGGAAAAGAATCCATTTCCGACGGAATGACGCCCTCACTCGATGTGATGTCGAAAGCTGTACTGCGTGTAGTAAGTCTCGCTTCCCAGCACGGCAATATCCAGGAGTAAGGCCAATTTCCGGTGACGGCGCCCGAGTTCGTGATGTGCGAACACAAACGCTCCGGCTCCGGCCGCGAAGTAAGCGACCAGAGGTGCGGTACCGTGTGAGACGAATAGTCTGGCGATCGGGTTCACCTCGGTTTTGCTGACGCCCGGCGGCACGGACCAATCGAGATGAGTGGCGTAGGCATCCGTTCCAATGCTCGCCACAGCTAACACCTCCAGCACGCGATCCACTTGGGTGGATTTGGAGGGACGGGGTGCCTCAGGCAACGTCTGCGCAGAAACACTTGCAGCCAAAACAACTAAGGCAATCACACTAAAGGCCCGCGCCATTGCTGTGCTCCCTTACGTCGGTCATCGGCGCGGCGATCCGCGACTTTACCGGCGAGCGTGTGCCTTTCCAGGGAGCGGACTCAGTGCGGGCGAACGCTTGCAGATGTTAGAGGTTATTCACAACAGGAATGTTGCCGAAATCAAACGCGAAGCAGACGGCATACACCAAATATGAAGGAAAAAATGTGAACCGGCACGGTTCCGGGTGGCTAATGTGGCGCGGGCGCCCACGCCCGCGAAGCGTTTGACGCACGCCTAAGCCCAAAGCAGTGTGTGGAGAGCTATCTCGCATACGCGACGGCAAGTCGCGAGCAATGGCGGGTGAAAAACCCAAGCCCATAACTCTGTCGTTCCGAGCAAAGCGAGGAATCTGCTTCTTCCTGCTACTCAGCGACCCTCTTCGCCTTTCTCCCTCACTTTGGACTCCAATCTTGCTTTTACTTCCGGCCACTCGCTGTCCAGAATGCTGAAATACACCGTGTCCCGCACGCGTCCAGTTGACGTGACCAGTTGCCGCCGCAGGGTTCCTTCTTCCTTCGCGCCAATGCGCAGGATCGCGTTGCGCGATCTCTGATTCAGCCCATCAGTCTTCAACTCCACGCGGATGCAGCCCCACACCTCGAACGCGTGCCGCAGCATCAGATACTTAGCCTCGGTATTCACCGCGGTTCTCTGCCAAGCCGGAGCAATCCAAGTCGACCCGATCTCCACGCGCTTGTTCACCCGATCGATGTTCATGAAGCGCGTGCTCCCAACGGTTTTTCCGGAAGCGCGCTCCACGGTCGCGAACACGACAGATTCTCCGCGCTCCTGCTCCGCAAAGGCCTTCTCAACCAGCTTCTCAAAATCTTCGCGGGCCTTCATCGCATAAGAAATCCAACGAAAGATGTCTTCCAGGTCATTTTTCGCCACATCCCAGAAGAGCTGCGCGTGCTCGCGCCGTATGGGCTCCAGTCGCACCACGGAGCCTTCCAGCGTAACCGGCGGCTGAATCTTCAGGGCAGTAAAGATGTCGTTCATGAATTGATGTTCAGGATGATCTGGTTTCCTTTGTGTACCTTCGTGGCCTTGTGGTTAAAAGATTTATCGTTCCTTCAAAGAACCCGACCAGGCCATCCCTATGATTATCTTGCATCTCCGCGCCAATTCAGGCATCTCAACAACGACACGGTTTTTGCTACCGGGGGAATAGCTGTGTCATGATCTCACGAACGCGATCTCACAAACGATGACTTGGAACGTCCAACACCGGGTATGGCCGCTACGATCGTCACATTGTCAGGAGCACTGTCAGTGAAGGCGCACTGCCTCCCATTCTCCCAGATCCCGCACACCACGCGCCTTTTCCTCGATCTGCTGGCCTACTCTCCTCAAATTCAGCCGTTCTACCCCCGGTCACCGTTCTTCAGTGAATGGATGAAAAAGGAAGCCGCCGAAATTTCCTATGATCCCGAGCGGCGAGCCGGCGTGGCCGCGATCCTGGAACGCCAGAACAAATCCTGGGACCACTCCGACAAAGCTCTCGCCAATATCGACCATTTGCGCAAAGGCGCGTCCGTCGTGGTCACCGGACAGCAAGTCGGCCTTTTCGGCGGCCCGGCGTTCGCCATCTACAAAGCACTCACCGCCGTCAAACTGGCCGAAGAAGCAACCACAGCCGGCATCGATACCGTCCCGGTCTTCTGGCTGGCTACTTACGATCACGATCTTGCCGAGGTCAACCACGTCTCGATTTCTGCACAGGACGGCACGGTCCAGACCCTTACCACTCCGAGCCAGAGCATCCCCGGCGCTCCCGTCAGCGCCGTGAACTTCGGCAACGAAATCAATTCGGTTGTTGACCAGGCCGTAGCACTGCTTGGCGACTCCGAAGCAGCTCAATGGATTCGTGACACCTACAAGCCCGGAGAGAATCTAGGCACAGCTTTCGCAAAGCTCTACGCCAGGATTTTCGCCGAATGGGGCGTCATCATCATGGATCCATCCGATCCTGACTTCGCCCGCGTCGCACAGCCGATCTATCAAGCGGCAATAGAACGAGCGCCGGAACTCGCTGCGGCACTCCTCGATCGCGGCACGAACCTGGAACGCGCCGGCTATCACCAGCAGGTGAAGGTCACGGAATCATCCGTGCTGCTATTCACCACGAGGGATGGCGTACGTACCCCAATATCGCGCCACGAAACCGAGTTCGTCATTGACGGCGAGTCCAGAGCAGAAAAGCTCTCGCAGGCTGAGTTGCTCGACGAAATCAAAACATACCCGGAACGCTTCAGCCCCAACGTGCTGCTCCGCCCTGTCGTAGAGGACTATCTACTACCAACGATCGCCTATACGGGCGGCGCGGCAGAGGCGGCCTATTTCGCTCAGAGCGGAGTGGTGTATGAGCAGCTTCTGGGTCGCGTTACCCCGATCGTACCCCGCTTCTCGGCGACTCTCATTGAACCGAAAATGCAACGCCTGCTCGAAAAGCACGGGCTGTCGTTGACGGATGTGTTTGACGGGCCTGAGGCCCTGCGAAACGAGATCGCTGCTAGGCACTTGCCGAGCGACCTGCAGGCTGCTTTCGATCATGCCAGGCAATCGTTCGATGCGAACTTTTCAGCCGTGAAAGGGAAGCTGGAAAAGCTCGACAAAACTCTCGTCGATGCCGCCGAGACTGCGCGTTCGAAGATGCAGCATCAACTCGAAAAGCTCTATTCGCAGGCGGCTCGCGCGGAAGCGCAAAAAGGAGAGTTGGTCAGCCGTCACGCTGAAATGATCAGCCACTCGCTCTATCCCCACAAGGGCTTGCAGGAGCGCGGCATCGGCGGCATCTCTTTCCTCGCCCGCTACGGAAGCGATCTGCTGCACCAGCTCTATCAGACGATCCAGTCCGACTGCCACGATCACCGCATCGTGGAGCTGTAGTTACTTCTGACCATTGAGAAGACTCTGAACTTTACTGCTCAGTTCTCTGTACGCTACATCACTGGACGGCCCATGTATCTGGAATGCGACCTCCCCTGACACGTCAAGCACGATCAGGTAAGCATCGTCAGGCTCTTTGTAGCTCACCAACTTCTTCAATGCTGCCTCGTGCTTCACGATGGGCACGAAATGATCGCGCCTGTCTTCCGGCACGCCCTTCTTCATACTCGAGATCACGATTCCTCGAATGAATCCTGGCACGTCTTCTAAGATGGGCAACTGATAGATCTGCAGGCCTGCACTTGGTCTCTCGCCGTAAAGTTTATTAGCCCATGCGCTCGTCGGTTCCTTCGAAGCCTTGGTGAATCCCAGTATGAGCACCGCGATTTTGCCGCGAGCAGCTTCTGGGAGAGTTACCTTTCCTCCCGCGAGGCTTTCACCTTCGATTGCCGGCAGCATCGGATTTGCCTGCGCTGCCGACAAAGAAAGAAGCAGAAGAAAACACAGTGTTCGGTATGCGTAGACGAACGTTGCAGATCGCATCATCATCCGAGCGCCGGCGCCTTGCCGGGTGTCGTGAGCCGTCTCGCCCTCACATCCTGATCTCTTATTTGCTCTCGCTGGTTGCCAAATAAGTTCCCAACCCAATCATGATGACCCCAGTCGTGGTCCGTTGACGTCGCCGAAATGTAGCCGACGACCGAATCTTGTTCCCCAGCGGACCAGCCAGCGCGATCACGATCAGATCGGCCGTCGTATTCAGAAAAACGGAGATAGTTCCGAGCATCACAAACTGGATAAAGACATGGCCATTTCCGCGCACAACGAATTGCGGAATGAATGACAGGAAGAACAAAGCCGTTTTCGGATTCAGAACCTCAGTCGCGACTCCCTGCCAGAGCGGATTACGCTTCGGCATCGGATTCTGAACTTCGATCTCGCCCGTCTCCTTGCGAGAATCGAGGATCATCCGCACACCCAGAAAGCACAGGTAAGCAGCGCCGACGTATTTCACTGCGGCGAATGCGACGGCAGACCTTGCCAGTATGATCGAGATGCCGAGCGCGGCGGCGAAGACGTGTACCATGCCGCCAAGAAATGTGCCGAAGGCGGAGAGCACCCCTTCCTGCTTGCCACCAGCCAGGCTGCGCGCGAGAACATAAAGCATGCCCGGCCCGGGTGCGATCGCCAGCAACACAGCCGCCGTTAAGAACAGTGCAAGACGTGTCTCATTGAACATGGTGTCTTCAAACGCGCTTGTCGGCTGAAGTCAAGATTAAGTCACGTCAATCCTGCTTCGAAAGGCGCGCCTTCCAGTCGAGTCGCTCAGGACTGAATCACCCGATCACAGATCGCCCAATGACTCAATCGCCCAATGAATCAATTGCGGAGCCAGCGCTCTAATTCAGCAAGCGATTCTACCCGCGGATGTTCCTCATCCCGATAAGTTCCCGCTACGTCGAACAGCACCGCCTCCATTCCTGCATTGCGTGCCCCGACATAATCAACGGAATAAACATCGCCCACATACAGGCTTTCGCAGGGATCGGCCTTCATCTGCTGCAGGGCAGCCGCGAAAATCGCCGGATGCGGCTTCTCGTGTCCTACATTCCCGGAATCGGTGATGCAGTCGAAGCAATCGCAGATACCGCAGCGCCGCAGCACGTCATCAATCTTGCCATCTGCATTGGAAATCACCGCGATCGCGTACTCCCCCTTAATTCTCTCCAGGGCCTCACGCGTGCCCGGCAGAATCTGGTCCCAATTCGCTGAGCTTTGTGTGTTCGCAACGAGTTGGTCGCGCACGGCACCGTCGAAAGCATTCAATTCATTCAGGAGATGCGTGTGGAACGTCCACCAGAAGCCGTGGTCGATCTGGCCGCTGATCAGTCCCTGATCGAACTCCTTCTTCGTGCGGCGCTCCAGCACCTGCCATGCAGGTAAGGGAGGGTGCTTCTCACGTGGTAGTGGCGCAAGGATTCGCGCGCGGTTGGGGAAGAGCAGCGTGTTGCCCACGTCGAAGAAAATGTAACGGCGTTTCGCCATATATCCATATTACCAACGCGGGGCGATCGCGCCGGTCCGCCGGCAGATTGAGCGTTGAGGCGTGAAAGAGTAATATCCAATTCTTAAATAATGGCCTCAAGCGCCCGTGCAGAAGGGGATTTGAGTCATGGCTTTGACCGCGGCGGTGATCTCGAACGTCGGACAGACCACGCGTGCCGTGCTGTGGCTCTATCCGATGGCGCACGCCTGTGTCGCGATGGGGTTCGGAGTTGCGGTCGCTGCTTTCTATCGCGGTTCGCGTCAGGACGTCTATAACATCTTGTGGGCCGTCGTATTTGGCTTCGCCACGCTTAACATTCTCAGCCTCGCATCGCGACGCATGGAACCCGGCCGCCGCGGTCTGAGCTTTGGCGAACTCATGGCCGTAATGGTAGTTCTCGTCTCAATTTTTCTGCTGGGATGGGAAATGTTGAGCCTTTTTCACATATTCCCCATTAAGCTCACTCGCTAGAAGTACTTTGACATGCCACGATAACTTCCATTGTGTTCCTGAAGGGTGTGTGTCATGTACCACAATATATGTACAAATAAATAAGTATCAGGATTGTCGTCCGAGGGGCTTAGCTCGGACCTGCCGCGTTGTTATCGTTACGCTCGACGACCCTCGAGGCTCCCTTTCACCCGGCCCGATGGTTTTGCGGTATCATTCGCCTAGATGGCGAAGAAACTCTCCAATTTCGAAGTGACTTGTCCGTGCTGCAGTGCCGTGCTGAAGATCGACGCCGAGACCCGTGCGGTCATCGCGCATACCGAGGCAGTAAAGCCTCGAACTTTCAGCGACATGGAAGCCGCTGCCAAGGCCATGCGCGAGCAGGATACCCGTCGCGAATCGATCTTCCAGCAATCGGTGGAGGCTCAAAAACACGCATCGGATTTACTGGAGAAGAAATTCCAGGAAGCCCTGAAGCGGGCCAAGGAATCTCCCGATACCGGCAAGCCGATACGCGATTTCGATCTCGACTAGTCGATGGCTGGTGACTCAAGCCAGGGCCGCCCACTTCTGCTGGGCCATCGCGGTGCGCGCGCCATCCGCTCGATTCCAGAAAATTCTTTCGCCTCATTTGACCGTGCTCTGTCAGACGGTTGCGCCGGTTTCGAATTTGACGTTCGCCTGACCGCTAACGCCGAGGCGATAGTTTGTCACGACCCCAAGGTCGGAAGAATTGTCATCGCCCAGAGCACTCGGCAGCAGTTGGCGAGCCTGTGCTCGCTGAAAGATGTCCTGCACCGTTATCAGAATTCGGCATTCCTCGATATCGAATTGAAGACAACAGGCCTGGAGCGGATCACGATCGATCTGCTGCGAGCCCATTCGCCCCGGCGTGGATGCGTGGTTTCCTCATTTTTTCCCGAGATCCTGCGGGCAGTTCATTCCGAGGATTCGTCCATTCCCCTGGGTCTGATCTGCGATCGCCGTGAAGAACTCATCCTATGGAAGACTCTTCCCGTCGGATTTGTTATCCCGCACCACACGCTCGCGCGCGCGCGTTTGCTGGACGAACTCAAAGCAGCAGGGAAGAAAGTCCTCGTATGGACGGTGAACGATCGCGAAAGGATGCTTCAGCTTCGCGATCTCGGTGCGGACGGGATCATTTCCGATGATCCGAAACTATTGTCGGAGACGCTAGGCCGCGATTCCTGACTCGAACACCCCTGTTTAATGCGCTCCCGCCGCCATTGCGGTTCCACCATCGACGGACGCTTTTGCTTCCTTGATCCCTGCTTGGATGATCTGGTCCCAGTCGAGGTGCGGGATGGGAGAATTTGCGGCGGCCTGATAGATGGCCAGCGCGTCTTTCGGACGGTTCAGCCTTTTCAGGCACAAACGCGCCGCACTCAACTGCGCGGTCAATGACTGCCGATCGGCCGGATACGCCTTGGCGAGTTCATCGTATTCAGAAAGAGCGCGATCGTACTCGTGTATCTCCTCGGCGCCCTTGCAAAGGTCAAGCCATGTGGAAGCGGGCATCTTGCCGCCGCCTCCGTCAATGAACTCGGCGTAATCCTGGAATGCGGCCTCCACCTCGTGGGCCTTCAGATGCAGACTGCAAGTCCGGACGGTCGCGTCCAGATACGATTTCGTGTCGCTTTGCCGCATGTAAATCTGCCGCAGCAATGCCCAGGCATCGACCGAATTCGGCTTACCGGCGACGAAGGTCATCAACAGAGCCTGCGCCTCAGCGAGTTGTCCCTGCTCCATCATCTGGTTGGCCTGCTCCAGTTCAGTATCATTAGTCCAACCAATTTCCTGTTCAATCGCTTGATTGGCCTTCTGCTCAATTCCCGAGTGCTGGATCGTGAGTGCAGCAAGAGCTCCAAAGACGAATCCGCCCACGTGCGCCCAGTGTGCCACTCCGTCGCCGCCGCCCACCGATCCGAAGAAGACTTCCTTCACAAGCCACAACGGCAGCAGCCAATACGCGGACGCTTTGAACCGGAAATAGCGGAAAGGATTGCCCGTGCGCAGAAGTTTGACGATGCTGAACCAAAGTACCCAGATCATCTCGATCTTCATCTTCGGGAAGCTCACCAGGAACGCTCCCATCAGTGCGGCGACTGCGCCCGATGCGCCCAATGTCGCCACAATACTTCCCGGATTCGACCAGGCGTGAATCTGCAGCGCCGCCACGCCGGAAATAAGATAGAAAGCTGCATAGAGCGGTCTCCCCCATACATCCTCGAGCACAAAGCCAGCCAGCCACAGAAACCACATGTTGCCGATGAGGTGCTCCCAGCCGCCATGCAGGAAATTTGCCGTCAGATAGCTGATCGGCTTGGGATGCGCTGGGACAAACGCATATTCTTCGACTACCGACGATGACTTGAGCTGCGCATACTCGGCGCTGAGTCGATCCATTTCCGCCTGCAGTTCTTCAGGATCGCTCATGGCCCGAACCTTGGCATCGTACTCATTAATATTTTGGCGATTAGGGTTCTGCACCTGCTTCCAAATCGTAGGACTGCTCTTCTTCAATCCATCGACCATCTGCTGCTCTTCGGCCTGCATCTTTAGTTCAGGATGCTGTGCGGCCAAAAGAATGATGTCGGTCTTCACTTCACGACGCTGTTCGGAATTGTCGGGAGCGGAAAACGTGGTGAACAGAAACACGAATGTGTTGATGGCGATTAACGACAGCGTCACCACCGGCCAGCGCCGGGCGGCCATGTTTTCATGTTTGATCGGAATGGGCAACATCTGACTTCTTCCCCAAGTTGCGAGAATCGGACGTTGTTCGCGCCAGTGTAGGGTGACCCACGCGCCATTCCCAGATGACCAGAGGTCGTGTCCAGTCCTTGGTAACTAGGGTAACCAGTTTCAGGGGGGCTTTAGTCGGCAGCGGCCTCGAGGGCGGAAAGATTGCCCGAAGGCTTATGAAGAAAGGCCGTGCGTTCAGTTTCGAAGGCCTCGAGATTCGCTCCGAACTCCTGGTCATTCCATCCCATGACCGCGCGGATTCTCAAAGCGGCTTCGCGGCTGCAGGATTCTGACCAGCACGGTCCGAGCGCGACGGGCACTCGGCGCAGGAGTACGTCAGCCAGCGTGACAGCTTGTTCGTTGCGGTACGCTTCGACCACTTCGGCCACGATGTGAGAGCTATGAGGGCAGACCGGCGCACGCAGTTCCGCGCTGACCAGCGCCATCCGCGCGATGTCCATGGCGTGCTGACCGTGCCACTCCATCATGCCACGCGCGGTTTCTTCGCTGACCGATCCGGCCTTGGCAATTTCCAGCACCTGCTGGTCGAGCACGGGATCAAGCGCGCTGCCCGGGCCAACCATGATTGTTTTCGGCTCCTCGACCTGGATGCCGATCTTGCGGGCGCATTCGCGGGCGAGCGACGCTGCCGTCGTGAGTTTCCCGCCAATAACGGAAATCATGCGCGCCACGCCATCGCTGGCATGATCGTGCAGGAAATGCCGGCGCGTGACCGCGGACGGTTTATTTCCCGGAGAGTTGGGTAAAGGCCGAATCCCCGCGAATGCATACCGGATGTCATGTGCCGAGAGCTTCGCCTTGGGGAACAGCCCCGCGGTGGTGCGCAGCAGGTATTCAATTTCCTGAGGCGAAGGAGCGGTCCTCCCGGGATCGCCACTGTCGGGGACCTCGGTTGTGCCCACCAGAGTCTGGTCATTCCAGGGCAGCACGAACACTGGCCGCCCATCAGCAGCTTCGGTGTAAAGCGCGGCACTCGGCGCCCCCGAGAATCGCGGCAGCACAATATGAGACCCGCGCACGCCGCCCAGCATAGGCTTCGGCAGCCGGACGTTGGAGCGTTGGCAGATACGGTCCGCCCAAGGACCGGTACAGTTGATGATCCATCCGGCATCGACGCGCTGATCTTTACCCGTAGTGCGGTCCCGGACGAGCACTCCACGGGCGCGGCCCTGTCCGATATCGATGGCCAGCACTTCGCAGTGGTTGCGAACGACTGCCCCGGCTTGGACCGCCTCAAGCATCCACTCAGCCACCAGACGCTCGGGGAACTCGCACTGCGCATCCTCAAAATTGAGCATCAGCCACTGATGTCCAGCGTCGAGCGCGCGCTGCACCCGCGCCATCTCGATCTCGCCCGCGCTCGTGGCTTTTTTCCCGGCGATCTTCTGGTAAAGCCAGATCCCCGCGCGAACCTTCATCGCGCTACGCTGGCTGTTCTCATTCAGCAGGAAGAGAAAGTGAACGGGATGAACCAGGTGGGACCGCTCGCGCAGCAGGCGTTCCCGCTCGCGTGTGGATTCCCGCACCAGATCGAGTTCGCCGTGTTCGAGATAGCGCAGGCCGCCATGGATGATGCGAGTGGATCGGCTGGTCACGCCTGATGCGAAGTCATTCTGTTCAACCAGGAGGGTACGTTTCCCGGCGCGGGCGCACTCCCGCGCCACGGCGACGCCGTTAATGCCTCCGCCAATCACGACCACATGGAAGTGCTGGCCTTCTAGCGAGGATCGCGGTTTAATGGCTAAAGCCATACTTAACAGTGAGTTAACGCGTCCACAGGAACCCGCGTGCAGGCAGGCTCCGGGAGCATGCCCAAATGTGATTCTGCACCCTCAATGGATGTCGAAAAAGGTAACAATGGTGCAATCGTACGACAGATTAAAAAGGGGTTTGAAATTGATGCCGAAAGTAACGTGGCGGAAAAGTCCGGCCCCGCCATTTGGGTTTGGCCGGACCGGCATGCGTGTCAGGGAAAGTCTTTTTAAGCGGTCTTTCGAAGCGGCCGCTCTTCCGCCTGTTCCGCAAACATCTGGATCATCTCGCGAATAAACGCCGGAATGTCGTCAGGCTTGCGGCTGGTCACGAGCTGCCCGTCGCGGATTACTTCTTTGTCCTGCCAGTTCGCGCCTGCATTCTTCAGATCAGTCTTCAATGACGGCCAGGAAGTCATGTTCCTTCCCTGAACAGCATCTGCTTCAATCAGAGTCCACGGTCCGTGGCAGATGGCTGCCACCGGCTTGCCATTCCTAGTGAAGTTGCTCACAAACGCAACCGCTTGCGGTTCCATCCTGAGCTTGTCGGGATTCATCACTCCGCCCGGCAACAGCAGCGCGTCAAAGTCCTCGGGATTTGCCGATTTGAGTGGAAGGTCAACCGGTACTTCGTTT
Source organism: Candidatus Sulfotelmatobacter sp. (assembly GCA_035946775.1). Lineage (GTDB taxonomy): Bacteria > Acidobacteriota > Terriglobia > Terriglobales > Acidobacteriaceae > Sulfotelmatobacter. The sequence goes on from DASYZA010000158.1 coordinate 14,081, forward strand.
CCCCACTCCTTCATGTTCCAGCCTCTAATTTTGCCTTCCTTGGGCGAAATGACCTTCGTCTGTGCGCCCGCTTCGTCCAGAGCTTTACGAGGCTCGATCAGTTCCACTTGCTCGAAGCCGTCTGTCGCAAGAATTGCGACCTTGATTCCTTGAAGATTACGGTTTGCCATTGGGTACTCCTTATAAATGTGATTCGACGGGGGTAGGATGCAGGGCCCATGGCGTCCGGTTGCGATAGAACTCCATCCCCGCAAAAGAAGCAGTGCTGCTTCTTGCGTTGCTTCGCGCCTCTGCGCTCATTTACATTGGTTGCCGAATGCTGAGCACAGGAGAACGTTTCGAACGAGCCGTCGCCATCATGGAGAAGTTGCGGGCACCCGGCGGTTGCCCCTGGGACCGCGAGCAGACTTTCGACACCATCAAGGCGTACACCCTGGAAGAGACCTACGAGGTGCTGGAGGCCATCGACAATCGCGACTGGCCGGAACTTGCCGGAGAACTCGGCGACCTTCTGCTGCAGGTTCTCTTCTATGCCGAGATGGCGAACGAGCAAAACTCGTTTTCCATTGACGACGTTTTGGACCGGCTCTCCACCAAACTGATCGATCGCCATCCGCATGTTTTCGGCGACGTGAAAGCCGATACCTCGGCGGATGTAAAGCGCAATTGGGAAGCGCTGAAGGTCGAGGAACGAAAGAAGAAGATCAGTGAGCAGGGAAGCGCCGCTCCGGCGAAAAATGAGAAACAGTCAATTCTCGCTGGAGTTTCTTCGGCCATGCCCTCGCTGCTGGAAGCTTCCAAGCTCAGCTCGCGAGCCGCGCAAGTTGGATTCGACTGGCCCAATGTTGAAGGTTTGTTCGACAAGCTGCGTGAAGAAACCGGCGAACTCCGCGAGCATTTGAAGGAATTTCCGGCACCCGGGCCACGTCCGCAAGGACGGGGAGTCGCGAGTTCGGGCCGAACTCCGGTTCCTGATGCGCTGCAATCAAAATTAGAGGAAGAGGTCGGCGACCTTTTCTTTGTTCTTGTGAACATCGCTAGATATTTGTCGGTTGATCCCGAATCCGCTCTGCGCAAGACCAACCGAAAGTTCAAGCGCCGCTTCCAGTGGATGGAAGCGCGCCTGCACGAATCCGGCCGATCGGCCGATGAAGCATCCATGGACGAACTCGAATCGTTGTGGCAGCAGGCAAAAGCTCACGAAAGATCCGGGGAGAAGATCGCGTGAGCACTGGGACCGTCGAACTCCGCCGCTGTCACGGCATTGAAGATTTTCGGGCCTGCGTCGCATTGCAGAAAGAGGTATGGAACTTCAGCGATGCCGAACTGGTGCCCCTGCGCATGTTCGTTGTCGCCGACAAAGTCGGCGGTCAGGTCATGGGCGCTTTTGAGGGCAAAAACATGGTCGGGTTCGCGCTCTCGATTCCAGGAACCCGCTCCGGCCATGTCTATCTTCATTCGCATATGCTGGCCGTGCGCAAGGATCATCGCAACAGCGGCCTTGGACGCCGCTTAAAGTTGATGCAACGCGAAGATGCAATAACCCGCGGGATTGAGCTGATCGAATGGACCTTTGATCCTCTCGAGATCAAGAACGCTTACCTGAACGTCGAAAAGCTGGGAGCGATCGTGCGCCGCTATAACATCAACCAGTATGGGATCACGTCGTCTCCGCTGCAGGGTGGTCTGCCGAGCGACCGATTGATCGCCGAATGGTGGCTGAAATCGCAGCGCGTGCAGACACTGCTTGAGACGGGCGAAAAGCCCGCGATCCTCCCCGAAGCGACCATCGCTGTTCCCGCGCAAATTTATGAATGGAAGGCCGCGGCAGAAACACGAGCCAAGGCGCAGCAGGTACAGGAGCGCAATCGCGAAGACTTTCTGCGCGCCTTCAATCACGGCCTGGCTGTGCTCGGCTACCAACGCGATGCCGAGCACAACGGCAAATTCCTGCTCGGCCGCTGGGATGAGAAGTGGTCATATGCAGCGGAAAAATAAGTCTGAAGGTTCCCACGTCTCAACTCTTTCTCGATGAGCTGAGGACTTTGAAACTTTGAAACCGTGAAACTTTGAAACTTTTCTCATGAAAATCGAAGCCGTCACACTCCGCGAAATTCAAATGCCGCTCGTCCACTTTTTCGAGACGAGCTTCGGACGTACCTATAGCCGTCGCATTCTCCTGGTCACCGTTCATTGCGAAGGCGTTGAGGGTTGGGCTGAGCCCGTTGTGGGCGAGGACCCCTTCTATAGCAGCGAATGGATCGACAGTGCATGGCCTACTCTCGTTCACTACTTGATTCCATCCTTGCTGGGAAAGAAAATCCAATCCGCGCGCGAAGTTCCGGCACTCTTCGGCCGAGTCAGCGGGCATCGCATGGCGAAAGCGGGTTTGGAAGACGCGCTGTGGGAGGCCGAGGCTCTGCAGAAAAAACAGCCGCTCTGGAGATTGCTCGGCGGTACCCGCAGCGAGATTCCCTGCGGCGTGTCGATCGGAATTCAGGATTCTGTCGACCAACTGCTCGACAAGATTCAGACTGAGCTTGCCGCTGGATACCGGCGGATCAAGGTCAAAGTCAAGCCGGGCTGGGACCTGAATGTTCTTGAACGCATTCGCTCGCGCTGGGCCGACATCACGCTGAGCTGCGATGCCAATTCTGCATACACCCTCGATCAACTGGAACATCTGCGCAAGTTCGATCAGTTCAACTTGTTGATGATCGAGCAGCCTCTGTGGAACGACGAAATCTATTATCACGCGCGCCTGCAGAAGGAACTTCGCACCGCGATCTGCCTGGACGAATCCATCGTGAGCGCGCGCAGCGCCGCGTTCGCGCTTGAAATCAATGCCTGCCGCATCATCAATATGAAGGTTGGACGGGTTGGCGGATTTTCCGAGGCGCTTGCAATTCATGATCTGTGCCAGTCGCACAATATCCCCATGTGGTGTGGAGGCATGCTCGAGACTGGCATCGGTCGCGGCCAAAACATAGCGCTCTCCACTCTTCCCAATTTCAGTTTGCCTGGGGATGTTTCGGCCTCGAAGCGCTACTGGAAGGAAGACATCATCGAGCCTGAAGTGGAAGTCTCGCCGCAGGGGATGATCGCCATCAACGACAAGCCTGGAACCGGATATCGTGTAAGGCCGGACCTGATCGAGAAACTGACGGTCAGGAAAGAAGTTCTGCGGGCCTGAGCCGGAAACCTACTTCTCCGCTTTCTTCTCCACTGGAGTTTCAGGCTGGTGATTGTGCGCCAGTTTTTCCTGCTCGCTCTTTAGAAGTTCCACGCCTTGGGCAAACGTCAGCCTATCGGCGACCCGCTGAAAATTGCTGAAGGTTTCATCCGAACTCATGGTGATGCCTTTGAACATCAGGATCTTTCCCGTGATCCTCAGGGTCATCGAGGTGACTTCCCAGCATCCGTCTCCCACATCGGCCTGTTGAACCACGAATCGGCCGCCCTTATCGAGGTGACCGATAAGTCCCCACCCGAAATTAACATCGCGGAAAAGCGTCCCATCGATGCGCGCAAGCCTTCTCGCCGTGGCATCGATGACCAGATAACCCTGCATGCCCTCGAGCACCTGTTCCACCCGCGTTGGCGGACTAAACGCTGGATTCGGCGTGAACTTCAGCCGAACCAACTGGTCGCCAGGCTTGCCCATTTCTGAGTCGCCGTTTTCGAGGCCTGCGTATTCGAAGCGAAAGGCATCAGGCAGGGCGCGCACGATGCGGAGACTCCGGTCTTCGTCTTCCTTCTCCCGCGCATGTTTCTTCCGCACTTGATCGGGATTGCTGACCAGCCAGGCGAGATGACCTTGTTCTTGCTGCTCTTGTTGCTCGCTGATGGGTTGATCATTCACGGCTACGAGCATTCCTGCGAGAGCGTCGTTGGTCTCCACGTAGATGTGAGTCTGCGAGCCCTTCGGTGTCTGCCGTCGCGAGCGGAATATGTGCTTGGGATCCGTCTTGTTTGCGGCAGCAACCTCCTGGGCGACGGTTTGGCGCACAAGGTCGCCGGGAGAAATCTCGGGCTTCTTGGCTTCCTGCGTTTTTGCCAGTGAGCCGCAGGCCAGGAAAGCGGCCAAAATGAAAAGCAGGGACTGCGCCCTGCACGCTTGCTTTCTACAAAGCATGCATTGTTAGTGTAGCAACCCTGGCCAAAGGGTTGCAGTATCGCATTTTGTCAATGCCTGCTGGCCTTTCCAACCCTTCTCGTCGCTTGCCGCCCGCTTTGATACTGGGTATAGTCGAAAGCAGTACGCGGCCGTCCGATACTGTCTGCCTTCCCAGAACTCGGCAGCGCGGTATCCGCTTCCAAAGGAGAAATACCCATGAGTGCTCCGTTATCGGCAGACTTGGCGCAAATCGGGAAATCGGTGGTCATTAAAGGCGAATTGTCGGGCAGCGAAGACCTTTACGTCGATGGCCAGGTCGAGGGCAGCATCTCCCTCAAGAATCACAGCTTAACCGTCGGTCCGAATGGGCAGGTGAAGGCTTCGGTCGAAGCCAAGGGCTTGGTCGTGCAGGGCAAACTCGAGGGCAACATACTGGCCAGCGATCGCGTCGAACTGCGCAAGTCCGCCGTGGTGACAGGCGACATCGCAACTCAGCGGATCTCCATCGAAGAGGGCGCGTACCTGAAAGGCAAGGTTGATATTCAGGGCAAGGCCGAAAAGGCTGCAGGGAAGTAATTCCTGTCTCGGTGCGAGGCGGGTAGAGTTTTTTAGTTCAAAGAGAAATCAGAGTCCCAGTGCACCAGTTGCCTCGGACGAACGGAAGTTGGTCTGATGGCATCTGTTACGCAGAACTTCATGAAGCTTTTTCGTGGCTCATCGGGCAGCAGTCCGGCGGAAACGCCACAAGTAGCCCAAAAACTGACGCGCCGTTCCAGCGGCCTGGGTGAACTTTCCCGCCTCTGGGCCAGCGAAACTCCGCTGTGCGTTCTCGATCTCGGCTCGACTTCGCCAGCGAATATTCGGTTCTTTACCGAACGCGCTCATAAGATTTACAGCGAAGATCTGCTCGTGGCTTCGACCGAGCCTCACCTGGTCACCAAGGACGAGCAAGGCAATGTCGTGCTCGATAGCCGCCGGTTTCTCGCTGACAACCTCCTCTATCCGGCGTCGCACTTCGATGTGGTTTTCTGCTGGAATCTTCCCGACTATCTCGACGAGAGCCTTGTACGTCCTGTGATGGGACGGCTGTGGTCGGTTCTAAAGCCCGGAGGCATGCTGCTGGCGTTCTTCCATACCAAAGATGCGGGCCCCGACTCGCCCTGCTATCGTTTCCATATCGTGGATAAAGACACGCTCGAGATGCAGCGCATTGTCATGCGCCGCGAAGCTCGCCGCGGTCCTACCGGTGCCATCCACACGGCAATCGCCGACGGATTCCGCCTGCAACGCGTCTTCAACAACCGCCATATCGAAACTCTCTTCCGCGATTTCGCCTCCATCAAATTCTTCCTCGCGCGCGATAACGTCAGAGAAGTGCTGGTGGTGAGATAGGCAGTTCAGCGGGCTTTCGTTTGCTCCAATTCCCACACCCAATTTCCGAAATCCTTTCTCAGCTTGGTCTTTAGCAACTTCCCCGTTGAGGTATGGGGAAGCTCTTCCACGAACACAAAAGCGTCTGGCAGTTGCCACCGGGCGAAACGTTTCTCTAGGAAATCGCGCAATTCGGCTTCGGTGACGGTGCTCCCTTCTTTCCGGACGATCACCGCCAGTGGACGTTCCTGCCACTTTGGATGAGGAACAGCGATCACCGCCGCTTCTTTTACCGACGCATGTCCGACGATGGCGTTCTCCAGATCGATAGAGCTGATCCACTCGCCTCCAGACTTGATCATGTCCTTCACGCGATCGGTAATTTTCACGTAGCCTCCGGGGTCAATCGTGGCCACGTCTCCAGTGCGAAACCAGCCGTCGGATGTCCACTTGTCGCCTTGGTCCATGTGGTGGTAGCTATTCGTGACCCACGGCCCGCGCACTTCGAGTTCGCCGGTGGTTTCTCCATCCCAGGGCACTGTTCCCTCTATTCCCACTGCGCGTATTTCGATAAAGGGTGACGGTACGCCTTGCTTTGCGCGCAACGCATAGAGCTCATCGTCGGGCCATCCGCTCATGTGAGGCTTGGGTACAGACACTGTTGCTATCGGAGTTGTTTCCGTCATGCCCCAGGGTTGAATGACTCGTACATCAAATCGGTCGAAGCGCCGGAACAAAGACTCTGGGACAGCAGAGCCGGCCGAAATGATTCGCATTCCGGGTTCCAGTTTCCAGCGGCCCGGATGTGCCTCGAGCGCATTGATGACGGCGAGCCAAACCGTTGGCACGGCACCAGTGAGCGTCACGCGCTCGTTTTGCAAAAGATCAAGTAGAGCCTCGGGTTGCAGATTCCGGCCTGGCATAACCTGCTTGCAGCCATTCATGGTGGCGGCAAAGGGAAGTCCCCATGCGTTGGCGTGGAACATCGACATGGCATACAGGACCGTGTCGCGACAGCTGATGTGAAACGCGTCGGGCAGCGAAATGGCCAGGGAGTGCAGCGCCAGAGCGCGGTGCGAGTAGACAACTCCTTTTGGGTTGCCGGTAGTCCCGGAGGTATAGCACATCGCGGCGGCATCGTCTTCGGCCTTGGCAGGATATGCCGGCTCGCCTGAATGCTCACCGAGAAATTTTTCGTAATCTTCGCATCCGGGTGAAACGTCGCGGCAGCCGTGATCCACCACAAACACCCGGTCGAGGTGGAGCTTCGGCCGGATCTTGTCGAACAGATCCAGAAGCGTGTCATCAACGATCAGGAAACGGTCTTCCGCGTGGGTGGCGATATAGGTGAGTTCGTCGGGATGTAGTCGCAGGTTGAGGGTGTGGAGTGCCGCTCCTGTAGCCGGAACGCCAAAATACGCCTCCAGGTGCTCCGGCTGATTCCACATCAATGTAGCCACGCGTTCACCCAGCTGGATACCCGCACGCAGCAGCGCAGCCGAAAGTCCCCGGGCTCGCCGCTGTACATCGCGGTAAGCATAACGGTGGATGGTCCCATTGGGAAGGGCAGATACGATCTCAACGGCGGGAAAGAGTCTGGCGGCTCGCTCCAGCATGCTATCGAGCAAGAGAGGGCTGGACATCATGGTGGATTTCATGAAGACCTCCAACACGCGACGAACCAGCGAATTTCTTAGGCGTACGGCCTATCATGCAAAATCGGGGATGAATTATAGCTTCAAACATGCATGGCCGCGGCAAATTCTGCGATGGTTGTGGAAAGCCCGATTTCCACTTTCCTGTTCGTAGCAGCCAGCGAGATCGGTGGGGCAGAAGATGGGAGCGCCAGTCGTCGCGAAGAATGGCCCTTACTGACATTCGTCTAACGACTATCACTAAGCCGCGGCGCTCGTGTCCTGGAATTCTATGCTCGGCATGCGCGCCTCTTTCCACAGAATCACTCCCATGCGGAAAAGATACTGCGTAGAAATCTCCATCTTGGCCGCGGATGACGTTCCGTTTGAGAGGATCTGTCGAACTTCATCCGGGGTATACGCTCTGCGGACGGAAGCAACCCCGTCCACGCGCGAGACGTAGCTGCGCATCAGCGGAAAGCCTGCATACACCAGCGCCAGGTGCAGGGGATGGCGGATCAGATCGTTAATCAGGAAAGCGTATCGGCAAACCCTTAGCGCCTCGTCCGCAAACTGCGCCAACTGGCTGGGCTGGAGATGATGCGCAAACAGGCTGCAGCTGACGACGTCGAAGCTTGAATCACGAAATGGAAGTGACAGTGCATCGGCCACGAGCACTCGATGGTGCCGCTGCAGGTGCGTGGGGACGCGATCGAGATAAGTGATATCGAGGGTGATACCACGTCGGGCCAGCTGAAAGCCTGCGGATCTGTGCACTTCTCCAAATCCCGCGGCCACGTCGAGGAGAGACAGGCGCTTAACGCCGCTTGCCGAGGAAAATCGAGCGATCAATTTCCTCGTCGTAGAGACTCCGCCGAACCAGCGATTGATCCGGCAAAGATCGCGCAGGGATTTCTGCGTTTCCAGCGCAGGGCACTCCTCGGAGTCCAGAATTTCCTCTGAGTTCTTGCGAAGCATCGATCTGATGGATTCCCCAGAATCCAGTTGTGGCAGTGTAGACCGGTTTGCCTGGAGTTGTGTCAAGAAAATGTTACGAATGGTGCAGCGTTGTCATCCTGAGCGAAGGTTTGCTCGCAAAGCAAGCAAACTGCAGTCGAAGGATCCCTCCCCGACCCACGGCTTACGCAGCGATTCTGCTGCTATTGCACTTCGGCCAGTTCTTCTTCCAGCAATTGTTTGTTGTAGAGGTCGCTGTAATAACCATTCAAAGCGAGGAGTTCGTCGTGGGTGCCGAGTTCGACGATGCGTCCGCCGTGAAGTACCGCAATGCGGTCGGCGTTGCGAACAGTGGAAACGCGATGCGAGATGAAGATGGTCGTTCGTCCTCTCATCACATCCCGCAGGTGATTCAGGATCTTGTCTTCCGTATGCGTGTCCACGCTGGAAAGCGCATCGTCGAGAATGAGAATCCGCGGGTTACGGATCAAGGCCCGGGCAATCGCGGTGCGCTGCTTCTGCCCACCCGAGAGTGTGATTCCCCTCTCGCCGACCATCGTTTCGTAACTCTCCGGGAAGCTCTCGATATCCGCGGCGATATTCGCTGCCTCGGCGGATTTGCGGATCTCCTCGTTACTCGCGGAGTCAACTCCGAGCGCGATGTTCTCGCGAATACGCTCGCTGAACAGGAACGTCTCCTGCGGCACGAATCCGATATTCTTACGCAGCGACTCCAACGAGTATTCGCGAATCGAACGGCCGTCGATCCGCACCATTCCTTCTTCCGCGTCATAGATGCGAGGGATGAGATCGACTAGCGTTGTCTTGCCCGATCCGGTCGGACCTACGATTGCCAGGCTGCTACCTGCGGGGATGTGCAGGTTCACATCGTGCAGAACCGGCTTGCCCTCATAACTGAAGTTCAGATTACGGAATTCGATTTCGCCGGTGATCTCGCGGTCTTTTGCTCCGGGAGCGTTCTGCATGGCGGGTTGTTCCTGCATGATCTCGTTGATACGGATGAGCGACGCCGTTCCACGCTGGAAAATGTTGATGACCCAGCCGAGCGCGATGACCGGCCACGTGAGCTGCATCATGTAGGTGCTGAACGAGACGAACTGGCCGACGCTCATCGATCCCGAGAGGACGAGCGTCGTAGTCACGGCGGCCGGAGCGGAATTCCCGAGATGCGTGACCAGTCTTAGCGTTGCTTGACCGGTAAGAACTTCGCGCCCGCCGAGCCATAGAACGAGCACGACGGCGCAGCCAAGCATCAGCTCGAGCGTCGGCCACAACATTCCCATCAGACGAACGAGCTTCAAGCTGCGGCGAATGTATTCCTTGTTCTCCCGCTCGAAGGCCTCGATCTCGGCGTCTTCCTGCACATACGCGCGGATCAGCCGAGCTCCTGAGAAATTTTCCTGCGCACGCGCCGAGATATCGGAAAACATTGCCTGAATGCGCTCGAAGCGCTCGTGAATGCGCCGTCCGAAGGTCTGTATGACGATACTCACCGCGGGCAGCGGCAGAAACGTAAACAGCGTCAGCCATGGGCTGATGGAGATCATGAACCCGAGCGCGCCGGCGGTGTAGACCAGGGTGTTCGCCGAATACATGATCGCCGGGCCTAGCAGCATGCGCACGGCGTTCAGATCGTTGGTAGCGCGCGCCATAATGTCGCCGGTGCGATGGCGCTGGTAATACGAGTAGCTCAGCCGCTCCAGTTGCGCGAACAGATCGTTGCGCAGATCGAACTCAATGTCGCGCGAGATGCCGATCACAACCCAGCGCGTGAGGAACTGGAAGATCCCCTTGATGATGGCAATCGCCAGCAGCATTCCCGCGTAGGTCAGCAGCTTATGACGCGTGACACCGGAATTCAGATCGTCAGCAGCCTTCCCAAGCACGAGCGGGAACAGGATCCATATGCCGTTGGTCAGGCACACGCAGGCAGTGCCGAAGGCGTATCCCCAGCGGTAGCGTTTCAGGTAGGGCAGCAGCGGGCGCAGTCTCTTGGGAAACATGCAAAGTCAGTAGATGAGAATTTTAGCAGTCAGGGTGCAGAGCTCGCATTCTGGATGGCCCCGTCGCTCGCGCACAAATTTGTGGGAATCTGCCCGAAAGGAATCTGCTCGCACCCACGCAAAATCATGAGCCGCAGAGATTTACCTGGCTCTTGCTCACCGCAGGCGTTGCCGGGCGCGGGCGGGCGCCCCACACAATTTTCGGAAGCAGGTGACGTCTATCACAGGCTCCTGTGACCGTAATCATCGTTCCAGACTGCAAATAACAGGTATCCAAGAACACTGCGTGTTATTGGCGCAATTTCATATACCGGGCTTCAAACTTGTTCAAGGACACCGAACACCTACTCAGGCTGTTTGCAGTTTTAGTGATCGGGGTGGTGGCATTCGTGGTTCTGCGGGCAGCCGTGGTGCCGAAGAGTTTCGGGAAATACGGGCACTACCGCGCAGACGCCATCACCGAGATTGCCGCACGGCCGATCGCGCATGCGGGTCACGAAGTCTGTGAAGGCTGTCACACCGACGTGGTTGACCAGAAGAAACTGGGCAAGCACGTCGTGGTTCCATGCGAGGCGTGCCATGGAGCGCTCGCCAAGCACGTGGACGATCCCGCCAATATCAAACCTCCGAAGCTCGATACGGCCGTGGTATGCAGCCGCTGCCATGAGGCCAATAGCGCGAAGCCGAAGGCCTTTCCTCAGGTAGTGACGGCAGATCACGCGCAGGGACTGGCCTGCGATACCTGCCATCAGCCGCACCGGCCCAAAATCGAAGATACGAAAACTGAACAAGCGGCTGCGTCAAGGCCGGCGGCGGGAGGAAAGAAGTAATGGACATCACTCGCCGTCGCATGTTGGTTCTTCTGCCTGCCGCCGCCGTGGCATGGAAATACGTACAAGCGGGAACTCCGGAAGCTTCTCCAAACTACAAAATGTCGGAGCACTGGTGGGGAATGCTGATCGATATTCCCAAGTGCATCGGGTGCGGCAGCTGCGTGCGCGCGTGTTCTGCGGAGAACGACGTTCCCGACAGATACTTCCGTACGTGGATCGAGCGCTATCACGTTCCGGACTGGAAGATCGAACGTCCAGAAGTGGAATCGCCCAACGGCGGCAAGGACGGATTCCCGCCCAATGAGAGCGGAGGGAAGAACTTCTTCGTCCCCAAGCTGTGCAACCACTGCGCGGATTCGCCCTGCACGCAGGTTTGTCCGGTGGGCGCAACGTTCGTGAGCCCGGACGGGGTCGTGCTCGTCGATAAGAACTACTGCCTGGGATGCCGCTATTGCGTGCAGGCCTGCCCCTACGGATGCCGGTTCATCAACCCGAAGACCAACACGGCGGAGAAATGCACGCTCTGTTATCACCGGATCACGAAGGGGCTCACGACCGCATGCGCAGAGGTTTGCCCGACTGGTGCGCGGCAGTTGGCGGACTTAAAGAACCCGAATGATCCGATCCACGAGTTCTTGCGGACGCACGAAGTACAGGTGCTGAAGCCGCACATGGCGACCGGCGCGAAAGTTTATTACCACGGCATGGACGGATCGGTTCGATAGGAGGAGAGGGTGCAAATTCCGGTGGAAGGTTTCATGTACCCGAACGAGGTCGAGCTGCAGTGGAGCGTGCTCATCGTTCTGTATCCGTTCATCACGGGACTGGTCGCGGGTGCATTCATTTTGGCTTCGCTGGAACGTGTGTTTCGCGTGCAGGCGGTGAAGCCGACTTATCGCCTGGCCCTGCTGACTGCTCTCGCATTTCTGCTGGTGGCGCCTCTGCCGCTGCAGTTGCATTTGGGACATCCGGAACGATCGCTTGAAATGTACCTGACGCCGCACCGTTCGTCTGCGATGGCGATGTTCGGTTTTGTGTATCTCTGGTACCTCATGGCGGTATTGCTGTTGGAAATATGGCTGGACTACCGTCGCGACATCGTCATCAAATCGCAGAGCGCGACCGGCCTGATGCGAGTTGTGTATCGCGTGCTGACACTCGGGTCGAACAACATCAGCGCGCGTTCCTTGAGCATCGACGACCGCGTGGGCTACATCATCACCTTGGTCGGTATCCCCTCCGCTTTTCTTCTGCATGGATATGTTGGCTTCATTTTTGGATCGGTGAAGGCGAACCCGTGGTGGTCGTCACCACTGATGCCCATTGTTTTCATTTTTTCCGCGATGGTGTCGGGCATTGCGGCGGTCATGCTGCTCTACATGCTTTCGACGAGGCTGCGCGGCAAGCAGATCGATATCCGCTGCGTCGACGTGATCGCGCAATATCTCTTTTACACATTCGTCATCGACTTCAGTCTCGAGATGGTGGACCTGCTGCAGCGCATCTACGAGGCGGATGAATCATTCCGCAGCCTGGACTTCATGGTGCACACCCGGCTGTGGACGTCGCAGGTCATCGTGCAAATTTTGCTGGGCACCGTAACGCCAATCGCTCTGCTGGGGTTGACGCAAGTGGCGACCTTGAGAGAAGTGGTCCGCAAGCGCATTTACGCGATCGCCGGATGCCTGACGGTGGTTGGCATCTTCGCGATGCGATGGAATGTGGTCATTGGCGGCCAGCTGTTCTCGAAGAGTTTTCTTGGATACACGACGTACAAGATGGGCTTCGCCTCGCGCGAAGGTTTATTAACCGCGATCATACTGATGCTAATGCCATTCGGAATCCTGTGGGTGTTGGTAAAACTCCTGCCGCCATGGCCGGACGCGGACTCTCCCGCCTCCGGCGCAACACCGGCGCCCGGAACGACCTAGGCCTGCGACCCGGGCCAATGCGGAGGTGGTATGCCGCAAGCCGTCGACAGCATCGCCTCCGTACTGGAGCAAATCAGCCAACAACTGGAAAACCTGGAGCGTCGTGTCTCTGCTCTGGAGGCTCGGCCCGACGCGCGGCCGCGCACCGAACCGCACTCTGCCGTCGAGCCATCCAATCGCCCGACGGCGGCATGGCTCGGGCTTCCTGCGATCGAAGGATCCACGGGAGCCGTTGCGATTCTAGGCAGAGCGGTTCTGGGGATGGCTGGCGCGTACCTGCTGCGAGCATTGGCCGAGACCATCACCATTCCCAAACTGCCCGTGTTGTTGGTTGCAATTCTCTATGCCTATTTCTGGATGGCCTGGGCAGGCAGAATCCAACGGACTAATCGTTTTGCGAGCGCAACCTATGCCCTCACTTCGGCGTTGATTCTTTCACCCCTGCTGTGGGAATCGACGGTGCGGTTTCAGGTGCTCTCAGCGCCGTTTGCGTCGTTCTGGCTCGTCGGATTTTCTTTCCTCGGAGTTGTCGTTTCTCGGCGGGGAAGCCTGCAATTCATTCCATGGATTGCGACGCTGTCGAGCCTGGGGATCGCATTTGCGTTGATCGTGGAGACTCGCGAACTCCTCCCCATCACTGCCGGTCTGCTGGCGATCGCGCTCGTATTTGAGGCGGCGGCGTGCTTCGGGCAAAGGCTCACCATGCGGATACTGCCCTCTCTGGGTGCGGACTTTGCCGTTTGGTTGCTGGCATACGTACTGACTAGTGCCGAAGGCGTGCCGGAGGCCTACCATGCGGTCGATCCGCGCATGATCACCGCGACGTCGGTCCTACTGCTGCTCGTTTATGGCGTCAGCATTGGCATTCGCGGTTTCCTGCTCTGCGAGCGCATCGCTGTCCTCGACATCGTTCAGGGCGCACTCGCGGTTGCTGTGGGCTCGTTTGGAATTCTGCGGAGCACACCCGTGCACGGGGCGTGGAGCCTTGGTTCGTTGTTTCTCCTGCTGGCGGCGGGATGCTATTGGGGGGCCTTGTCGCGCTTTGTGCAAAATCTCCACACGCGAAACCGCCGGGTCGCAGCCACATGGGCCGCGGGGTTGCTGGTAGCAGCGACGTTTCTGCTGGTTCCCGAGCGATGGCGAGAGATATTCCTCTGCGCTGCTGCCATCCTTGCAGCAATCCTGTACCGGAGGACAGGCAAAATCAGCTTGGGGATACACGTCTCGCTATATCTGGCGGTAGCAGTTGCCATTTCCCCGGCAGCAAAATACATCGCCGGTGCTCTGGCGGGCACGATTCCTGCAAGTCCGGATTGGTGGTTCTGGCCCGTAGGGCTTGCGGCGGCTCTTTGTTATGCGATTGCTGGCCCGCATCAAGAAAAGAATCCCAGGCGCAGGCTGCTCTGGCTGGTCCCGGTGTTGCTGGCCGGTTTCTCGATTGCTGCCGTTGGGGTAAGTGTAGTGGTGAGACTGGGTGCGAGCCGAATGGAGCTCGGAGCATCGGAGCTGTCGGTGATCCGAACCATTGCCCTCTCGGCGCTGGCTCTGGCGCTGGGGATTGCGGGCTCCACGCGGAAAAGAATTGAACTCAACTGGGCCGCTTATGCTGCCCTTGGATTCGGCACGATTAAGCTGGTGCTTGAGGACTTGAGATTCGGAAACGCAGCATCCCTCGTTCTGTCGCTGCTGTTCTATGGATCCATTCTGGTGCTGCTACCCCGGTTAGCGGGACCAGAGACAAAGTCAATCGAATAGCGGGATTGGCTCAGCTTTCCATTCACATTTTTCTCAAGGGCACTTGCGCAACGCTAGCACACTTGGCGCAAAGACAACGGAATGCTGGATGAGAAGGTAAAGCAAGGTGGCCGCAGTCGGGGCAAAGAAACCAGTCACCGCCAGTCTGAACGACCATTTCTTTGAAATTGTCGCCGTCCACACAGTACGGACAGCGCAGTCTTTTGGGTTTGCGAAGCTTAGCCCACTCAATCACTCGCAACCTCCCATATTCAAGTTCCCAGGCCGCGACGTGCGGATGATGGAAGCTTTTCGCACAAAACTGGGCGGCTCTTTCGAGTCGCCCAGCCAGAAACCAGCGTGACGCTGATTTGAACCAGATGCCTTAATGCGTCTTTGCGGCTAAACCTACCGAGGGTTGGGATGGAACACAAGCGCCAAGGTGCGCCAGATCGGAGACCTATTGGCGATAGGAATATGAAGAAGCGTAGGGCACGTTAGCGCGCAAAGGGTTTCTCTGAACTACGACGCGTCAGCGGCGTGTTTTGCGGTACATGAACAAGCTGTTGCTGAAACAGTTCACAGCCGAACGCCGCAATGTTGACGGCGGCAATTACCAGGGCCCAGATGGCAAGAAACAACAACGCGGCGCTTGGGAAGATCGAGTCGGCCATAAGGACGTCCTCTACCACGCAGAGATAAACTCTCCGCTGGCACGGAGAGTTCATCCCAGATCAGCTTATTGCTCGGGAGGAGCAGGCGCTTCTTCGTTCTGCTGCGCCCGCTGCTGCATCCTCTGCTGCATGCGAGCCTCATGCTGGGCCTCCAGTTGTTTGAGTTGGGTCTTCTGGTCCGCAGTCAAAATTTGGTAAAGCTCGTTGTGAATGCGGGTCTGCTGCACGGTCATCTGCGCCTGGATTTGGGCCTTTTGCGTTGCCAGGGCCTGAACTTTGGCCTGATCGAAGTTGCCTTCGACATACTGCCGGAGCTGCTGGTCGATGGCGTGCTCCTGCTGCATGAGCGGCTTCATCGTGGGATGTTCTTTCTGCATGATGGCCTTGGCCTGTGCCTTCTGGTCATCCGTCAGGTTCAGCTGCTCGGCGAAGAATCCCATCATATGGCCGTGCATACCGAATTCATGGCCATGCATGGGCGGAGGCGCTGGAGCATCTTCAGTGGTCTGGGACTTTGCGATGGCCGAGCCCAGCAGAACTGCCAGGGCGGCGATCAGCATGCGAAAACGGATCGATTTCATTGGGTGACTCCTGTCTGCACCGGATATCCGGGATTGCGTACTCTGATAGGAACACGACTCCCGGCAGAAAAGCGGTAAAAAGTCGGTCAACCGGAGTAAAGTTTTGTAACTCTTGAAAGCGTCGGGTTAACAAACAGGGCCTGAGTGTTTGACAATTCTTTACCGCTGTTTTCCTGTGTGTGGGTGCACAATAGAACTGCGATGGAACGCATACTTGTAATTGACGACGATGTAGAGCTCTGCCATCTGGTGGGGGAATACCTGCGCGCCGAGGGGTTTACGACGGAATGCGTGCACGATGGCGAGAGTGGATTGAAGAAGGCGACGAACGGAGAATATCTGCTGGCGGTGCTCGATGTGATGCTGCCGGGCATCAATGGCTTTGAAGTCCTGCGCAGGATCCGGGCGACGTCGCGCCTTCCGGTGTTATTGTTGACGGCGCGCGGCGAGGATGTGGATCGAATTGTCGGGCTCGAGATTGGAGCGGACGATTATTTGCCGAAGCCGTTCAATCCGCGCGAACTCGTGGCGCGCATTCGCGCCGTGTTGCGAAGAACCCGCGGAGAAGGCGCATCTCCCGCGCCAGAGATGGTCACGGTTGGGGACGTCGAACTCGATCCCGCCACGCGGACGGTCAAGCTCGAGGGCCAGCCGATTGATCTGACTTCGGTGGAATTCAATCTCCTGGAAGTGCTGCTGCGAGAAGCGGGGAAGGTCGTCCCGCGGGAGCGGCTGGTGAATGCGGTGCTGAGCCGCAAATTCTCACCGTTCGACCGCAGCATCGATATGCACGTCAGCAAGGTCCGCAAGAAACTGGGCGACACCGAGAACGATGAGCACATCAAAACAGTGCGCGGCGTGGGTTACATTTTCGCCCGTCCGAGAGAGAAGGCGAAAGCCTGAGGGTTCAGAGAAACATCGATGAAAAGCGTCTTTGTACGAATCTTTCTGTCGTTCTGGATGGCGCAGGCATTGTTCTTTGTCTTGGCCATCCTGGTGACGCTCGCCTTCCGTCCCAGGACCTCGACATGGGAAGCGCTGCGCACGAATGTTTTGAATGATGCGGTCAGCGTGTATGAAGAAGGCGGACCGGAGCAACTCCACAAATATTTCGATAACCTCGATGCGACCCAGCACGTGCGCGCATTTTTGTTTGACGAGCACATGCAGGAATTGTCGCAGCATGGGGCCCCGGATTGGGCAACGCGGGTAGCTATGGGCGGGCCGCGGTCGCCGCATGATGGTTTTTTGTTTCCAGCGCCTGCGGTGCAGCGCGATTCCAAAGCGTCCTCCGATGGCAAGCATCGCTATACGATTGTGCTCGGACTTCCTCCGGGCCCGCGAGTGTTTATCGGACCGCGGGGCGTGCCGTTCACCGGACTGCTGATTGGCATACTTACCTCGGGGCTGGTTTGCTATCTGCTCTCCTGGTATTTGACGAAGCCGATCGTGCGGCTGAGGACGGCGACCCGGCAATTGGCGGCAGGAGACCTGAAAGCACGAACAGGTGGGCCCTCGGCCGCCCGGCGCGATGAAATCGCGGGGCTGATGCGCGACTTTGATGCCATGGCCGAGCGGATTGAAACCTTGTTGAACGCTCAATCGCGGCTTCTGAACGACATTTCGCACGAGTTGCGGTCGCCCCTGGCGCGGCTGAATGTGGCGCTGGGACTGGCGCGGCAGCGTTCCAACGTCGAAAGTCCCGATATGCTGGACCGGATCGAGATGGAAGCCAGCCGGTTGAATGAATTGATCGGCAGGATTCTTACGCTTGCGCGACTGGAAGATGGCGAGCAACTCGTGCCCCAGACGCCGGTGCCGCTCGACGAGTTGGTCCAGAGCGTAGTGGAAGATGCGGAGTTCGAAGCACAGGCCCGACGTTGCCATGTGGTGGCCAACGTCCCAGATGGCGATTGGATCGTACGCGGGAACGCGTCACTGCTGCACAGCGCTGTGGAAAACGTCGTACGCAACGCGATTCGGTATACGCATGAGGGGACGTCCGTTGAGGTGGAATTGGCCCGGGTGCAGAACGAGGCGGTGCTGCGGGTCAGTGACTCGGGCCCCGGAGTTCCGGCCGACGCACTGGCGAAGCTGTTCCAGCCCTTCTATCGACTCGACGAGGCCCGCGGGCGTCAGACCGGAGGCGTGGGATTGGGACTGGCGATCACCGAACGCGCGGTGCGCTTCCATGGCGGAAAGGTGACCGCGATGAACCGTAAGCCGAGCGGCCTCGTGATCGAAATCCGGCTGCCGATGATTCTGGGTACCCAGCGTCCGGAGAATCGACCGGAAGCGGTGCCCGCCGTGCAGGCGTAGAGCCGACCCAATACCTGGCGCCGCTCACGTATACTGTCTTGCAGGGTAATGCGGGCAACTCCGGAGAGGTCCCTGGGTTCCAACCAACTTTGCGGGAGGTTGCTCTTCCTGCGCATTCCTGATACACAAATGGGTTGAGTTTTCCCGCGTTTCCAGACTTTAAAAGACCCGGCAGGCGGGTGCCGGGTGCGTGTGTTCACGCGATCCTCACGCCAAAATGGAGAAGAACGGAAGAATGTCGAAACGATTTGGGCTGATCGGGGCAATGATTGGGCTGGTGCTCTTCGGAGTGTTGTTGGCGTGTGGGACCCAATATGACCCCTCGACCGACGGCTTGGTGATCGTCGGGAGCCAGGGATCCGCCGTGGTGGAGACCTTTGCCTTCACCTTGAGTAATGGGCACGCCGTCGGAATAGCGAACACTCCCATCGATACGGCCAACAACTTCTGTCTGATGAATGGATTGCCCAGCGCTATGGTCACGGATGCAACTGCCAGCTACGCTTTCGTGATCTTTATGGAAAACTCCTTGTGCAAAGGGAGCAAGACCGGAATTGCGACTTTCAACATATATTCTGACGGCAACATCACTTTGAAAGGCAACCTGACGCCGTTCAAGAACGCGCCCGGAAACGTTCCGGTTTTTCCGTACGCGATTTCTCGCGATTCCGCGGGAAAGTTCCTGTTTGTGGCGGATCGCGCCACGAGCGGCGCACCAGGATCGATCTCAGTGTTTTCGATCGGGTCCGGCGGAACGCTCACCGAGGTGCCCGGTTCACCGTTCTTCACACCTGCGAGGCAGTTCACAACCGATATATCAGGGGTGGCGCCGACAGCCACCACTTTTCCAAGCATCGGAGTCAATGGCACGGTGAATGCCGTCTGCTCGGCGTTCGGAACCGTAGCCCCCACCACGGAGTTTCTGTACGCCACGGATGCGAACAACTACGGCGTGTGGGAGTTCGCGGTTAATACCAGCACGGGTGCGCTGGGCAATCCGCCGCAGGCGTCTCAGCCGCTTTTCTTTGCCGCCGATCAGGTTCCCCTGGGAGTGGCCGTGGATCCTTGTGACCGGTTTGTGTATGTGAGCAACAGCGTCACGAATAAGATCAGTGAGTACAAGATCTGCACCCAAGTTGTTCAAAACGTGTGCCTGCGAGCGGACTGGAGCCTGAATCCGGTGGCGGGATCTCCGCTAGCTCTGACGGCGAACGCCTCGCAGCCCGGTGCGCTGGTGGTAGACCCTTACGGCAATAATGTTTATGTTGTTGGAGAAGGTTCGAATACCGTCTCACAACTCAAGATCAGTTCCGTAGACGGAAGCCTTACGCCGTTGAATCCTGCGGTAGTAGCCACTGGCCTTTCACCAAAGCTGATTACGGTTCGGGGCGACGATAACTGGCTCTTCGTGGCGAACTATGGTGCCGCCACGGTTTCTCAATACTCTATCTCTCCCGCCACTGGGCTGCTGAACTCGGTAGCTCCTATTCTCACGGACAATCAGCCTTGGGGAGTGGCCGTGAAGTGAGGCAGTAGTCAGTGGCAAGTGGCCAGGAAACCACCGTGCTTTGGACAGTACGGTTGAAGCCCCGTCATTCTCAAAAAACATTCGGGAGCATTCTGCGGTTACTCGTCACTCGGCCGAACATCGCTCGATAAGCCACAAATCGACGAACCACTGACTACTAATCCTACGTCGGAACCTTCAGGATCAAATAGCCGCCGACCAGCACGAAGATCAGATCTGGAGACCACGCCGCCAGTGCTGGCGGCAGTTGGCTCAGATCGCCCATGGCCTCGAACAGGCGCGATACCACCGTGTAGAACACGGCAATTCCAACGGCCACCGCGACTCCGGTGATTGCGCCCCGCTTTCCTGCTGATAAAGAGAAGGGAATCGCCAGCACTGCCATGATCAGCGTGATTAAGGGATAGGAAAGTTTCTTATTGAGTTCCACCCGGAGGCGCACCACA
Organism: Candidatus Sulfotelmatobacter sp.; assembly: GCA_035946775.1. GTDB lineage: Bacteria > Acidobacteriota > Terriglobia > Terriglobales > Acidobacteriaceae > Sulfotelmatobacter. Next base: position 34,230 of record DASYZA010000158.1, read on the forward strand.
TCAAATCCGCTTTGCTGCAGATCGCGGATGTAGTGGTGCAGCTCTTCGTAGTTCATCTCCGTGTACTGCTTCACTTCCTTCTTGAAATACGACGGATTCTCCGGGAACTCGGGGAAGGTGGCAACCTCGAACGACTTGTAATTGGCGATGGCGGAAACGTTCAGCGATCGCTCCCAGCCCTGCTCGTAAATCCAGCGATTCAGGCTGTCAGCCCAGTGCGCGCGCTCCGCGTGTACACGGCGGGTGATGGTGAAGCTCGCCTTATCGAGTTGGAACACCGAGATGTTGCCGAACTGGTTCCGGTCAGGGTCAAAGAATTGGTAATAGTAAATATCGTTGTTCTGTCCAAAGATCCACTTGCGATCCGGACGCAGGTAGGTTTGCGCGGGCTTCCCCTTGATCTGGTTGTGCAACGCTTCCTGTCTTTTATTCGTGTGCGGCAGGTAGAACTGGTCGCCGAAGAAAAGCGCTGCAGAGAGTACCGCCGCCGCGGCAATGACCGGGGTGATGATGCGATAAATGCTCGTTCCAGTAGCTTTGATCGCCGTGATTTCGTTGGAACGCTGCATCACTCCGAACGTGACCAGGACGGCCAGCAGCATCACCAGTGGAGCGACGTTGTAGAGCAGATAAGGCGTGACATTAAGAAGATATTCGGCTACCACGGACGCCGGGACGCGGTTTCGCAAAATGTCGCCCAGCAATTCAAAAAGCGTGAACACCAGCACCAGCACCAGGAAGGTGGAAAGAATCATCCCCAGATACACGAAGAAGTCGCGCAGGACGTAGTCATCGAGCAAGGTCGGAAAGCTGGCGCGGAAAAGACGGCGTCGTGTGGACACTCGTTCGAAGGCATTCTCGCGGCGGGCGCGGCCGTTCCCGTTCAGCTTGCTAAGCTGCATTCCCTTACGTGCGCGGAACGATCCGAACTCGATCGGCCGCCTCTCCGCGCGAAGCAGCAGGAAGACGGCGAGCCCGAAAAATACCAGATCGGCACTCCATGCTCCGAGCCACGGAGGAACGCGGCCCTGCCGCGCAAATGAGACACCGATCAGCGAGATCACGTAATACGTGAAGACCAGCAGGATCGTCAGGACGAATCCCCCGGACTTGCCGCTCTTTTTGGAAGATAGGCCCAAGGGTATTCCGACGAGCGCCAGGACCAGGCAGGCCGTCGGCAGCGCGAATCGCCGGTGGAATTCGATGAGATACCACCGGGCGGAAACTGGATCGGAATTCGCCGCCTTCTGAATCAGCGACTTGGTTTCCATCTCGCTCGCCGGTAATGATTCGTCGGCCTTGTTCTCGGTGGAAGGCAATTCGATGGGGATATCGTTCTGCTTGAAGGTGATGATCTGGTAGTGGTCGGGATCTTTCGGGTCGGTTTCGTGCTCCGATCCGTCGACGAGGTGCAGGTGTAGGCGATCGACACCCTCACTGACCACAATTCCTTCCTTCGCCAGCGTGATGCGAGGGTTGGCCGCATCGCTCAGATCGGCCATGAAGACGCCCTTCCAGAGGGCCGCTCCCTGCGCGCTTTTTACGTCCTGCACGTACAAAACGATCTTCGGGAATCCTTCGTAGAAGACGCGCGGCTGGATCTCGAATGAGACCTGTGACCCCTTCAGTCGATCTTCAAGGTGGCCCAGCGCAGCCTGCGCGCGCGGGGCGACGTAGAGTCCATTGAACAGTGCAATCAGCCAGGCAGCCATCACGAAAATCGAGAGCGACTGTAGGAAACTCCAGATTCCCATGCCGCTGGCGCGCATAGCAGTGATTTCACTGTCGGCCGCTAGCCGGCTGAGTCCGATGAGAATGCCAAGCAATACACTCATCGGCAGCGTGTAGGTAAGCGCCAATGGGATGGTAAAAGAAAAAATCTCAGCAATGCTGGGCAGGGGAGCACTGGCTCGAACGACCAGTTCGAGGATGTGTCCGAGGTCGCGGGTGAAGAGGACAAACGTGAAGATGGCGATGCCGATCAGCGCGTGCGCCGTGACTTCTCGGAGAATGTAGCGGGTCAGAATCCGCATAGAGACCGCTATCAGCCGAGCATAGCATGACAGAAGGGTTGAATATGGTGGCGAGGAAGTGGCCGCGACGACCACACGATGGCGGGCGGACCGCCATCGCCACCGACGTAGCGCTCTGGAGGAGCGGCATTCGTTAGCCCAGCGCGTTAGCGCTGGGAAGCAGGAGGCCATCGGTCGAGGCCCGGAGGGCCGGCACTTACCCGAACACGTATCGGGGATCGTATTCCACCCCGGATTTCTTCAGCAACAAAAGGAATTCCTCTTCGAAATTCCGTTTCTTGTGATGTTCTGCCTGGTTCCGTATGTACCGCTTAACGATTGACACTTGTGACGGGCTCACGCTGAATGCCCCGAAACCTTCCTGCCATGAGAATCCCGGGTTATTCTCGGACATCCATCGTGACGAGTTCGCCTTGAAATCGCGGATGATGTTCGAGACGCACAGTTTGGCCGGTATCGCAGTCATTATGTGGATGTGATTTGGAATTCCTCCCAAGGCAAGGATCTCGATACGGAGATTTCTGCCGATTCCAAATATGTAGGCGAACAGTCGTTCGCGGATTTCGTCCGGGATGAGGTCGGCCCGGTTTTTCGTGCTGAAGACGCAATGGACGAGGTTTGTGCAGTAGGTGTGTGACACGCGTGCCGGCCCTCCGGGTCTCTTGTTTTCTGTACAAAGTTCCCAGCGCTTACCCGCTGGGCTAACGAATCACGCCCCTACGGGGCTTTTCCACGTTCAGTCGCGCCGTCCGAGTGCGCGGGCGCGGGACCAACAACCTTGAGCATGAGGGACCGAACGGGTTTCGTTACCTGGCGCGCGAAAATCGGCTGGTACGTCGAATCATCGCCCGGGTACGAAGGAAACGGATGTGATCGTTGTCACCGAAAAGAGAAATAAGGTCGTGGAGAGTTCCAATTTGGGAAGTATTCCTTAATATTCAGCTTTCGGGCGTGGCTCTGCAATCTTCAAAATAGTCCAGCCGTCGTCGGCGGGCCAACCTGTTCGATTCTTCCCGATTATTTGCAGGCGACCCGACACTGGGCAGAGCCAGCACTCCGGAGGAGCGCCATTCGTTAGCCCAGGGCTTAGGCCCTGGGAACTCGGACATAACTAGCGAGAGCCGTAGGCGCGGCACAACTCACCCCGCCTTGAAGAACAATGCCGCCAGCGGCGGCAGCGTCAGCTTCAGCGAATACGGACGGCCGTGCGTCGGGATCACTTCGGCGTGGACTCCACCGAGATTCCCCATGCCGCTTCCGGCGTATTCCCGCGCATCGCTGTTCAGCATCTCGCGCCAGTAGCCTCCGTGGGGAACTCCGATGCGGTATTCGACCCTTGGCACGGGCGTGAAGTTGCAGACGATTAGAACCGTGTCCTGCGGATTCTCGCTCTTGCGCAGCAGAGAAATCGTGCTGTTGGCGTTGTCGTTGGCGTCGACCCACTCAAATCCCGCCGGATCGTTATCGAGAACGTGCATGGCCGGCTCGTTCCTGTAGAAGCGGTTCAGTTGCTCCATCCACGCCTGCACTCCGCGATGCACCTGATACTGCAGCACGTGCCATTCCAGGCTGGTGTCATGGGCCCATTCGCGCACCTGTCCGAACTCTGAGCCCATAAACAGAAGCTTTTTTCCAGCTTGCGCGTACATGTATCCATACAGCAGGCGGAGATTGGCAAATTTCTGCCACTCGTCTCCGGGCATTTTGCCGATCAGCGATCCCTTGCCGTGCACGACTTCATCGTGCGAAAGCGGAAGCACAAAATTCTCGTGCCATGAATAGAGCATCCGGAACGTCAGCTGGTTGTGGTGATACTTCCGATGTATGGGATCCTGCTGGAAATACTTCAGCGTGTCGTGCATCCAACCCATGTCCCACTTTTCGCCGAAGCCAAGTCCGCCCACATACACAGGCTTCGACACCATGGGCCACGACGTGGATTCTTCCGCGGTGGTCTGAATGTCTGAATGTTCCTTGTAGGCTTCCTGATTAAAGCGTCGCAGAAAGTCGATCGCTTCCAGGTTTTCGCGGCCCCCGAATTTGTTCGGAATCCACTCGCCTTCCTTTCGCGAATAATCCAGGTAAAGCATCGAGGCGACCGCATCCACGCGCAATCCGTCAATGTGATACTTGTCGAACCAGAACATCGCGCTCGACATCAGGAAGCTGCGCACCTCGGGCCGTCCGTAGTTGAAGATGTGCGTCTTCCAATCGGGATGAAAGCCCTGACGCGAATCGGCGTGCTCGTAAAGGTGCGTGCCATCGAAGTAGGCCAATCCATGCTCGTCGGAAGGGAAATGAGAGGGAACCCAGTCGAGGACAACGCCGATACCGTGTTGATGGAGGTAGTCGACTAAGTACATGAAATCCTGCGGCGTGCCATAGCGCGAAGTGGGAGCGAAATATCCCGTGGTCTGGTAACCCCAGGAACCATAGAACGGATGCTCCATCACCGGCAGGAATTCCACGTGGGTGAAACCCATGCGCTGCACATATTCGGCGAGTCGCGGCGCGGTCTCGCGATAAGTGAGCGGGCGGTTGTGCTCTTCGGGCACGCGCATCCACGAGCCCAGATGGAC
>DASYZA010000159.1:0-4777 GCA_035946775.1 Candidatus Sulfotelmatobacter sp.
GAGAAAAGAAAACAAACCGAAAGGCAGCGCCGCAGAAATGGCCGCCGCCATGAGCATCGAACTTCTCACCGAAGACCAATATCGAGATCTCCAGAAACTCGGCGCGTTCGATACCAAAACCTCCAGCTGGATCAAAACGCCGGCCAACATCCGCAAGCTAGGTGGAGCTCTTTTCTGCGACCGCCGCTTCGACACGGTCTTCGTCTACCACAACGGCGCCGAATCCTACTACGCCGCCCGTGGCTTCCGCGGCTCGCTCAAGGTCTGACTTCCATTCCATCAGCCCGACCAGAACAGAAGATCGCAAACCATGACCTGTAAGGGGACGCTTTGTTTGCTGGGAAATAAATCACGCGAGCAACACCCTCTATTGCTCAAGCCAGAGGCAACCTGTTGACTTTGGAAACGAACCCGGATTATCGTTGCATCTCAGCGCGCGGGGCGCATCCAGTCCGCGGAAAGGGCCAAGCCCACCCTGCAAAATTGCACGATCACAATCTGACAAATCTTCTTTCTGCCTGCAATGCGGACACAGGCGACCCATGAAAGGAGATTCCATGTCCAAGCAGCTCCCGCCAAATCCCAGTCTCGAACAACTCAAGAAACAAGCCAAGTCGCTCCTGAAGCGCCAGCAAGCGGCCGATTCCGAGGCTTTGGCCCGCATTCGCGAAAACCATCCGCGCTATAAAAACGCGTCGCAAAAAGATCTCGCCACTTCCCCGTTCACCCTTGCGGATTCCCAGCTCGTCCTTGCAATCGAATACGGATTCTCCTCCTGGTCCAAGCTGCAGTCTCACGTCAAAACGCTCGAAGCCGCCGGCTCCACCGCGCAGGCCTTCGCGTCTCTCCGCGATGCCGCCGGAAAAGGCGATCTCGCCCGCCTCAACGCCCTGCTCGACGCGCATCCGGACCTCATCAACGAGCGCGGCGGAGAAGGTGTGCGCACGGCGTTGCACCAGGCCGTCTTCGGCAATAGCGAAGCCGCCGTCAAGCTCCTGCTTGATCGTGGCGCCAATCCCAACATCCGCTGCGAAGGCGACAACGCGTATCCGCTCCATTTCGCGGTCGAGAAGCATCGTTTCCCCATCATTCGTCTTCTGGTCGAGCACGGAGCCGACACGATCGGCGAAGGCGACTACCACGAACTCGGCGTCATCGGATGGGCAACCGCGTGGGACTACATCCAGCCCCATCCCGAGATCGTTCCCTATCTCCTCGCCCACGGCGCGAGACACAACATTTTTTCTGCGGTTGCCATGGGCGAAGGAGAAAAGATTCGTGAGCTGGTCGCGCGCACGCCAGCCGATCTCGAGCGGCGGATGAACGGATCCATCATGCGGAGCATGCCGCTACACCTCGCCGTCATGAAGAATCAGCCGGCCTCAATTACAACGCTGCTCGACCTTGGCGCTAATACGGAATCGCTCGACGAGGCCGGATTCTCCGCTCTCGACGTGGCGGCATTCCGCGGTCAGCACGATCTGGCACAGCTGCTGCTGCAGCGCGGAGCGAAGGTGCGGCTGCCCGCTGCACTGGCTCTGCATCGCACCACCGACGTCGAAAAACTGCTGCGTAGCGATCCCGGGACATTGAACCCCGGGTGCCGATGGGGCAACCTGATCATTCGCGCCGCCGAACGCGCGCCGGGTGATGTAGTCGAGGCGCTGATCCGCAATGGGGCGTCAGTGAATGTGCGCGATAACCCGAAGACGTCGATCGACAACACCAGCGGATACACTCCGCTGCACGCCGCCGCCTGGTACGGCAACCTCAACGCGATTGACGCGCTGATGAAGCACGGAGCCGATGTCCGCGCGCGCGAAGAGAAGTATCACGGCACCCCCGCCGGATGGGCCGACTATTCCGGCCATAAAGAAGCCCGCGACCTGATTCTGCGCGGACCCATCGACATCATCGAGGCCATTCAATACGACATGCCGGACCGCGTCAAAGCCGTCCTCGAAGAAGACCCCGCAGCCCTGAACCGCCCGTTCCGCGATTACGGCCTCTTTCCCTATGACGCCGAAGCATGGCACACTCCGCTAGCCTACGCCGTCACGCGCGCTCGTGAAGAAATCGCGCGCCTGCTGATCGACCGCGGCGCAGATAAGACGGTACGCTCCCCCGAAGGCGCCACGCTGATCGAGCTAGCACGAAAAGCAGGCCATCGGGACCTCGCAGAGATCCTTGATGGAATTCCGAAAGGAAATTGATTCACGAGGGGTGGCCCATTCAAGCCCGATTTTGGCTTGAGTGGGCAAGAGCCCCAATATGCTGATCCTTTGAGGGCGACCGCAACGTAGTCAAACCATTGACGCTACAGCGGTCTCTCAGCAATACAGCAGGCGAGACGAGGTGATTTTAGGCATGTTTGTTATGGATGCACAGTTTTCCTGGCGCTTCTCCTTCAAAACCCTCGTTCCCAACAGCTTTTCCACAGAAAACTTCCGCAGAGGTATTGACACTCAATAAAGGTATACCTACGATATCGACAGAAGCCAGCTAACTCGTGCGGTGAGGGGCCATGCCACAATCGAAGGATTTTATCTCTATAAGACTTGATCAAGAGCTCAAAGAGGAGTTTCTCAAGGCAGCGGAGATGGAGCAAAGATCACTTTCTAATTTTGGCAGGCTACTGCTCGAATTTGCGTGGTCACAGTACTTGAAGGCGGGTTCGATGCGGGAGCTTATCTCGGCATCGAACGAGGAGTTCAGATATGGCGTCCGAACCAAAGATCCAGGTGCAGGTCACACAACAGGAACTGGAAGAGATCATCGAACTGGAGCGGCTAATAGCTCCGATGCAAAAGCGCGTCGACGAGCTTAAGTCTAACGTGAAGGCTTTGCTGATTCACAAGATGCCGGTCGAGATCGGGCGATTCGATGCCACTCTCATAAGGTTCACCGGTCGTCATGTCCCCTGGCGACGCGGATTTGAGGAGTACTTGGGTGAAGATGAAGCGGAGAAGTTTAAGAAGCGATTCGATGTCCACGTCCGTTTCGAATTGAAAGTGGAAGAGCACGCCGTACCGCCGCTTTGGAAGGATGGGTCGGACAGCATACAGGTGAATTGAGGCACACAGTCTGTCGATCAGGAGAGAATTTTCATGGCTGATCAGAAGAAAAGTTTTCCCATGCTACCTGTAGGTGCTTGGTGGACGATTCGGAAGAAGTTTAAACAAAGTATCCCAGGTGTGGTGACGGACAACTACATCGCGACCGTGTTGGCAATGCGGGTCGAATCTGCGCGTGGCAACATCCTCCCGTACCTAAAAGATCTGAAGATTATCGACGAGGAGGGACGCACAGGAGAACGAGCGCGCTTATGGCGAGACGATGGACACTACCCCGAAATCTGTAAAGCCATAGCTTCGGAGATTTACCCAGAAGATCTGCTCCAAGCCGTGCCTGACCCCACCACAGACCGTGCAAGTGCGGAAAGGTGGTTCGCGAACCACACCGGCCTCGGAGAAGTTGCAGCCCGCCGGATGGCTTCGCTTTACACCATCATTATGGAAGCGGATGCGTCCAAGGAGCCGGACACAGAAAAAAAGAAAGAACGCCCAGCATCGGGTGATGACAGCAGTCGCCGATCTACGCCGCGAGCTGTAGCTCGCCCTGAAAGAGACCGTGTGAAAGAAGGAGCGCCAATAACGCATATCGAACAGCCGCCGCGAAGCAAGGAACCGCCGGCGCCAGGCATAAATATCAATCTCCAGGTGCACATTTCCGCTGACGCTACGCCCGATCAAATCGATCAGATATTTGCCAGCATGGCGAAGCACCTCTACCCACGTGACTGACCCGAACACATTGTTTGAAGCTGGTCGCGCGGTAGCAGAGCTAGTAGAGAAGCTCAAGGCGGACGCACCGAAAACCTTCGTTCCACCGTCCGACGGAACTCGACCGTCGAATCAATTCATACTCCCACATGCGATGGTGCGTGACACGAGGGGTTACGTCGAGAAGATCGTGTTTCAGATAAATGGCTGCTATGAGAAGGGCTGGTTTGACGGTTGCGCTGTAATGATGCGCCGTCTGCTAGAGACTTTAATCATTGAGTGCTTTGAGGAATACCGAATTGCAGACCGCATAAAGAACCAAAAGGGTGACTTTTTCTATTTGTCTGATCTCATAGACAAAGTTTCACAAGAAACGGCTTGGAATTTAGGGCGAAACACAAAAACGGCGTTACCTAAGTTGAAGAATTTAGGGGACATGTCAGCCCACAGTCGCCGGTACACCGCGCATCGCGAGGATATCGACAAGGTCTCGACTGAGTTTAGGAACGTTTGCCAAGAGTTGCTATATTTGGCAAAACTAAAGTGATTTTGTTTGTCCCTTTCGTCGCCACAGTGTGGTCCGACGAGCTTTCGCCGACACTCGCGGTCTACCCAACCGAGATCCGCGCTTTCGGCCCTCCGGCGGCCCTCGGGGCCCGGCTCCATCCTTTCAAAGCTACCCTACTTCAGAGGGTGCTTTGCCCTTCTCCGGTTGACTCGAATGGACTATTCATTTCTTAAGAAACAACGTGTTGAAAGGTCACAGCTAAGGACTGCGGGACTCCGCATCACGCAAACGCGCAGAAAGACTTCAGCACCCTCCAGTCAAACACGCTTCGTTCTGGACGTACGCGGAAGTTTTCCACAGAAAAATCGTCTGCATTGTGACGTCCAACCTTGATTCTCACAGCCCGCACAAGCGCACAATTCCAACGTGCGCATTGCACCGCAGGAAATTCGGAGGATGTCGGACCAGATTTTCGAGTCAGTGGCCT
>DASYZA010000160.1:0-19013 GCA_035946775.1 Candidatus Sulfotelmatobacter sp.
TTGCAAGTGGCAGAGTCGGGAGCTGTGGACCGTCCCGCTCTCGCGCCTATTGGATTCGGAGTGAGCACCTCCGAGGAGGCTTGGAATGGCAGAGGAAAATGAGAAGGAAAAGAGTGTGGCCGCGCCATCGGCCCAGGTCGAAGTGCCGGTGATCGAGGAACTGGAAGTTCCAAATCCTCCCGGATGGCGCAAAATCCTTCGCCAGGCATTCGACAAAGCGCGGCGCGAACAGCGGGTCATGAAGAAGAGCGACAAGGGGCGCGATCAAAGCGGTTCGCTCTTCCTGCTTGCTGGGGCCGCTATTGCGTTGCTTCTTCTGTTCCTCGGCGTCTTTTCTTCTCCGAATACCTCCCGGAAATCTGGGGCTGTGCAGCGAGTCACACCGGACTTGGGGCGCAGAATCACACCCGGCCAGCAAACAACTGGGCAAGCGGGATCCGTAACCCCCCTGCTGAATGCGCAAACGGAGCAGTCCGCATCTCAAGGCGCACAGCAGGTCACTTCCGAGGATGTGAACCAGACGGCGCGCCCAATCCAATCGATCACGGCGGCGACCGCAAACCCTGCGACCTCTCTGGTTACGGGCAACGAGGGGCAATACGCTTTGGGAAGGGTCCATTTCTCAGGTCCAGCGACGCGCGAACAGGCACTGGAAAACAACACCGCGTCTGGGCGCTCTGGTTTGGATGATCTGAAGAAGCCGTCATTGGTGTTCATTCGCAGCGCACAGACTAACGCAGCAAGCACAAATGCGAGAATCACTCCCGCCGCCCGGGAGGAAGGTCCGGTGATGCTCGCGCTGCCCGCGGGAACAAGGTTAGTCGCCCGACTCCAATCTGTTGTCACGAGTGCGGTGAAGGCGCCTGTGGTCGCCGCCATCGAATACAACTACGAAAAGGATGGAGAGATCGTTGTGCCCGCAGGGGCAACAGCAATCGGAACTCTCGAGCAGGCAGATCGCTCCGGGTATGTGGCGATCCGCTTCGATTCACTTCAGTTGCCGGACGGGAGTTCCGAGAGAATCGATGCAGCGGCGATGAGCCTCGACCATGGGCCTCTGAAAGGGCGTGTGAGCGGGAAAAGGACGGGAACGAACTTTCTGGTTCGGGCCTTCACTGGCCTGGGGGAGGCGGCGACGTACCTCGTGGGGTCAGGCGGCCTAAGCGCGCCGCTTTCCGAGAGTGCTTTCCTGCGGGACCGCATCGCGACCAACATCGGAACGGCCGGAGATCAGGAGCTGAACGGCTTGGCGTTCAACCAGAACATTATTGTGACTGTGCCGGCGAATACCAGGTTTTACATCGTCATGGAAAAGGGAGAGACCGAGAGTGGCGAAGAAGCGCCGCCAGCAGTAGCCGGGCAAATTGGTAAGACATCGCCGCCTAGTCCCGAGGAGCTTCGCCAGCTGATGCAATTAAAGCGAGAACTGAGCGAAATGTATGAGCAGCCGAACACGCCACAACCAGCACCGCAGCAATGAAGGAGACCCACGAGGGATGAAACCGAATTGGAAGCCATTGGAAGAGAAGCTGGGGAAGAAACGCTGCGTCGGGTTCATGTTCATGGGGCGAATCAATGGAATCAATTTGTACAAGCATGGCATGGCGCGCGTGTATTTGAACCTCGATGATTCGGGCCACTGTTGCGTTGCGGATGGAAATGGAGGCTTTCACAGAGCCGACTTTTCGAGTGAGCTCGCCAAGCTGGAGAAGGCTCTTCGAGAGCTTGGAGAGACGCTCGAAAGTGTTTACGACGAGTTTTATATCGCACAGAAGCGAGAAACGTTACAAATGGCGGGAATACCGATGGTAAGAATCAACATCGAGCCACAAATCCTGTCCATAAACTAGGCCTTTGCCCAGGCCATTGGGCCATTGAAATCCTCGCTGTGCCCCCTTTATTGGCCCCTTCCTCGTGGACTGAAGTCCCATGCAAGGAGGAAGGCAGGTGGCCCTTCGAGCTCGTCATCGCGGCTTCCGTCCTGGAATGCCGCATCGGTGCCCATCGGATTTTTATCGTTCTTCTGCGGGCTTCCTGTGCGGCACGCCGGAAGCATCAGGCGTGGACACCCGGCCAGAGGATCTCAAACGCGACGATCGTCTGCTTTCCAGCCACCGGTCACGGTTTCACTACCTCTCCACTTTTTTGACAAACGCGAGAACTCATCTTAGCTTCCGCCGAGCTTCGGTTGTTTTTCACTCTGGTTGCGGAACTGGAGAGAGAGGCTGCGAAGCAGAAAGGGGGTCGCAATCGATGAAAGTGAAGTTAACCGAAGCAGGGAAACGAGCACTGGCGTTTGCCGCGATCGGCTTCGTCCTTGCAGCTCAATACGCTTGGGCGCAGAACCTGGGAAGCCAGCCGCAATTCAATGTGGCGGTGCAAGGGCAGACTGGCGCTCAGCCGGAAGGCGCGTTCCTGAACTTCATCAACTGGATTGGCAACGTCATCGCTCCTGTGGGAGCAGGCGGCGCGGTTTTGGCGGCGCTCGTTTCCTGGATGCACGGGCGAGGCGCAGGCCGATGGCTTGTGGCTGCTGCGGGGCTACTGGCTGTGTCCGGGCTGACCCGATTGATCGAGTTCTGGATTACGAGCGGCACGGGAGGCGTGACGTAAGTCGAGGCGGCATGCGTCTGCTGGCGGATGAGGCAGGCGGTCAAAGAAAGGAGCCATCGAAAGACCGCCTGCCAGTATCCGCTGCAGGATTCCACAAGGTCCTTTGCTTGGAAAGTGCGGGAGAAGAATAGAGCCATGGCTGTTCCACAACTTTTGAATGACATCATCCAGGTGCTCTTGCAGCTAGCCCCGGCGGCCGCGCTAGTCGCGCTGGTTCTGGCAGGGATCAGCTTGAGACGCGAAGGCGGAACCACGTTTCTGATCGGCGGAAGTTTCACCAAGTGGATGTTCTGGGCAGTCGTGTTTATCACGCTCGTGCCCCTGGTGGGATGGTTCAGTTCATTCGGAGTTTCTGCTCCGTTGCCCGCCAGCGGGATCGGTACTCCCTGGTTGAGCTCGTTCGAGTCCGATGTGTCGAGTTTCGTGACGACTTTCGTTGTGGGGAGACTGGTGACCATTCTGGCTGCGTTTTTTGTTTTGCGCGCCATTCTCGATGCCGCCTCCGGCCAGCATCCTCTGCCCTCCATTCTCGGGGCCATGTTCCTACTCGGGACGCAAGCCACATACTCCCTGATCCAGAGCTACAACACAGGCACGCAGTTTGCCACTGCGGACGTACTCGACAGCCTTTGGAATTATCTGGCCGGAACGATCATGCCCATCGCCGCGGGCCTTGCGATTGTGGGCGCGATCATCAATTTTGCCACGCGCCGCCCGGCCATGCGCCTAGTCGCCGTTGCGCTGGCCATGCTGTGCGTTTCAGGAATCTGGAAATTGGTTCTTTCCATGGAAACGTAGGAGAGGCGATGTCGTTCACGAACGGAATTCTGCATTTAAGCAATTGGGCGGGAAACGTGATTTTGCCGACCCTGGCAGGATTGTTCTTTGCCATCGCTGTTCTGAAATTCGCCCGCTCGGAGCCCTATGCCGCGCTCATGTACGGCGGATTTCTTTGCCTGATGGCCTCGGGTTTGTTGCGCGCGATGGAGACGTTCGCCTCGCAACGGCCCTGGAACGACCCGGATGTCTACTGGATGTCTTTGGTGACCCTGGTCAACTGGATTTGCAACGTGCTCCTCCCCGTGTATGCCGGCCTGCAAGTGGCGGCGGGTGCGCTGCGTATGGGGATCATCACCCGCGTCCATCCCACCGAAGGTTGGATGAGGCATTTCGCGGCCGCGGGTTTGTGCTTGCTTTTATCCGGGCTCGTTCGGATGGCGGAATATTTTGTCGTCCAGGGTACGGCAGGAGTGAGGTGAAAGCAATGCCACTCGAAATTACACCCGTTTACCGCAACCTGCGAACCCGCGTCACGTTCTTCGGCCTCGAAGCGGAAGACCTGTTCGCCATTCTGGCTCTCGCCGTGGTTGCGAATATTCTCGGACGATTTTTGCATCGCGAGATGTTCGGCCTGCCGATGAACATGGTTCTGCAATACATCGTGCCCGCGTTGAGCGTCCCGGCATTGATGCTGTTCAAGTACGGCAAGCAGCCCGGCTACTTGCGGGACTGGGTGATGTTCCATGCGAAGCCGCACGTTTATTCGGCGCTCGAGCGGGACCGGGAATTTGCGCGGGAGTATGTCCGCCTGGAGAATTCATGATGCCGCTTACGGTCGAACGCTACGAACAGTCAATGAGCGCTCCCCCACTGTGCGAGCAACTCCGCATCCGCGATCTGCTCGACAACGTGGCCGTGCAAATCGACGGCTCGTTGGTGGCGGGCTACGAAGCCCGAGGCGTGCAATCCTATTACGCGAGCGATGAGGGAAGGAACCGGCTCAAAGGATTGCTCGAAGCCCTGGTGAGGTCCCTGCCCGAGCGCTCCATGCGCATGCAGGTGCGGTTCGAGATCTCCGAGGGCGCCGGCGATTTGGTTTCGCGCTACCTCCGGGAGCGGCGGAACGAGAGTCCCGTGCTTCGCGAACTTGACCGCCTCCACGCCGACCTTTGGCGCAGCCGCGAAACGGCCGGCTTCTACCTCGAACATTTCCTCCACCTGTATTTCATCTGGAATCCCTGGATTCATCATCAATCGCCGGACTTCGAATGGAAACGAACGATGAAATCGGGCGGGCGGTTCAGCGTATCCGCCACGAAGTGCATTGAGCGCTCGCGGCGGGAGCACGAAGAACTTCTCGCGGAATTCAACAGTTTGCTCGCCGGTGTGGAAGCCACGCTCGGGGCCACGGGAATGTCCATCCGCCGAATGACCCACGAGGACATCTTCTTGGAAATCAAGCGCGCGCTTCACCCCCTGGGCAAAGACACGCGGCCTTATCGCTCGCCGGGCGAGTCGCTCTGGCATGACAGCGCGCGCAGCCAGATGGCCAACGTGAATCTTGAAGATGAACAAGACGATTACCTCAAGATCGGCGGGCTGCTTTATTCCTGGGTCAGTTTGAAAGACCTGCCGGACGCCACCTTCCCGGGGATCCTGCGCGAACTCGTGGTCATGGATTTCCCGATCGTCATCAATGCAGAAGTTGCTCTGCCGGATCAGAGCAAGTCGATCAAGCAGTACAAGAGCCGCTTGCGCAAAATGCTGGCGGCGCAAAAGGATTTTCATGGCGGGTTTCGCATCAACGTGGACGCTCAGGTGGCCGAGCACCAGTTGGTCCGGGTCCTGCAGGACTTGATTTCGAGTTCTCTCAAGGCCTGTCAGATGAGCCTGATCATTACGGCGCGAACCTCCCGGGCTTGTCGGGATCGCATGGAACGGGAAGAAGCCGAGCGCATCTTAGCCGACCGCCGCCAGCGAGTGCTGCATGCGATTGCCCGTATGAACGGCGGCCGGGGGATTCCCGAGACCTTGGCGCAGAAGCGGCTGTTCTTCACCGGCCTGCCGGCGATGGGAGGGGAGAACCGTCGTGAACTCGACTTGCTCACGCTGAACGCCGCCGATCTATTGCCTGTGGAAGTGCCGTGGCGAGGAACGCCGCATTCCCCGCTCATGCTTTTCGAAACACCCTACCGGCAATTGGTGCCGTTCTCTCCCTTTGACGCAAGCCTTGGCGACGCGAACATGCTCATCATGGCCAAAAGCGGCGGCGGAAAGACCTTCATGGCCCAGCTTTTCTTGCTCATGATGGCGCGCGCCAACCCGCAAATCTCCATCATCGAGCGTGGCGACTCCTACCAGCCGCTGGTGGAATTGATGGGCGGGCGGGTGATCACCGTGGACCTCGATGGGCGGGAGACGCTCAACCCCTGGGACTTGCCCCCGGGCGAAACGACCCCCGGCAAGGAGAAGATCGCGTTTTTGAAAAATCTCACCCGGCACATGATCGGGGACAGCCCGGGCTCGGACAGCTCGCTGGTCGACAATCTTCTCGCCGACGCGATCGCGCGAACTTACAAGCGCTGCGCCATCCGCCATTCGAACCCCATTCCCACGTTCAACGACCTGCGCGAAGAACTGGCGCAGTGGCGGGATGAAGAGCGGATGCAGCGCACGATTGACGAAGCGCGGCTGGCGGCGATCAAGCTGCGCTCGTGGACTGGAGAGAGAGGGATTTACACCAAACTCTTTGACGCTC
The DNA here is from genome assembly GCA_035946775.1 of Candidatus Sulfotelmatobacter sp. Classification (GTDB taxonomy): domain Bacteria; phylum Acidobacteriota; class Terriglobia; order Terriglobales; family Acidobacteriaceae; genus Sulfotelmatobacter. Next base: position 6,152 of record DASYZA010000160.1, read on the forward strand.
ACACCACAATGCGGCTCGACAGCAATTGGCTCTTCTTCAATGTCGAGGGATTGAGTTCGGACCCAAAGCTCGAAACCGCCATGAGCATGCTGATTGCGAATGCCGTGGCTTCGCGGGCGAGCGGGCAGACCGGGCAGCCAAGCATCACCGTGCTCGATGAATGCTGGTTTCTCTTGGACTCCCCAACCCTCGCTCCTGAAGTGGTGCAGCTTTTCCGCACGGCGCGCAAAAGAAATTCGAGCGTCTGGGGAATTAGCCAGACCGTCGAGGACTTCGTGGGAACAGAGTTCCAACCGCGCGAGCATGGGCCGGGGATCCTCAAGAACACGAGCACGAAAATCATCGGGCAGCAACCCGGGGACATGACCCCGCTCGTGAATCACCTGTACCTAAATTCCGTGGCGCTCAACGAGGTGAAGCGGTTCAGTGCTCCGCGCAAAGGAGAATGCGCGGACGCGCTTCTGGTACTGGGGGAAAAAGCCGAGACAACGCAAACGATTCGCATCGTGCCCACGGCGGTCGATTACTGGATCTGTACCACGTTCCCTCGGGAAAGGCGGTATCGGACCTGGGTGCTCAAGAAGTTCGCCGATCAGTCGCCCGTTGAAACCTATCGGGAATTAGCACGCAAATTTCCTCATGGATTGGCGGAGGTCCCGCCGTTGCCGGAAGAGATCTCTGGGGCAGTAGCAGGAGAAACGATGCCATGAGATCGCTGCGGGGAACGAGGTCGCCGCAAACACAAAAGCTCCTCCGTATTTGCGCATGGGTTGCGCTGATCGTAGTGCTCCTGGCGAGCTTGCCCTTTTTGATCAAGGTTCTAGGTCATGGAATCGATTGGCTCACGGGATTGCTGCCGAACCCGGAAAAATTATGGGAGAGACTTTTATGGCTGCGCTGACGAATCTACTGTTCGTTTTTTTGCTGGCTCTCTTCGGCTACGGGATGGTCAGGGCCAAGAGCCGACGCCAGGTGCTGGCACTCACTCTAGCAGGCGTGCTCGCGGTGGCGGTCATCGGTCCGCCGCCCGCGCAGGCCCAGGGGAGCCTTGTGGCAGCAATTCAATCCGTGCTGAACGTTATCAATGGCTTGATCAAGACGGCTTTGAACTCGATGAACTCGGTGCGTACCGCGGTCAGCAATTTCTACCAGCAAGCGACCTGGCCGGTCGCACTGATCAACCAGTCGAAAGCCATGGTAACGCAAATGATCGGCCAGTACCGCAGCCTGATGCAGAGTATTTTCAACATCAACCTGAGAAGCGCCACACTGCCGAATCCAACGGCGCTTGAAAACGTGATGCGGAATCGTCAGACCACTGATTTTTCAAGTCTCACAACTTCATTCGCAAACACATACGGAACCGTACCGGCGGCGACCGCAGCGGGCCCCGCGGACCGCACCATGATGGACATGGACGACGCACTGGCGCTCGATAACTTGAAGACCCTCAAGGAAAGCGACGCTGCAGACGATTTGACCTTGCGAGTGGCAAATAACATCGAGAATGGCGCCAGCCAGGCGGCGCCCGGTTCCGCGCCATTCCTTACGGCAAGCGCAGTAGCGGCCTCCCTCGAGAGCCAAGCCCTCACGCAGAGAATGCTGGCGGCGGAATTACGGGAGGAAGCCGCTCACCTGGCTCACGAGAATGCGCTGCGCAAGCGCGGTGCCGCGATGACCGGGGACGTGAACGCCGAGATTCTGAAGCTGCTCGAACGGAAATAAGGGAGGAAATTTGATGAGGAAAGTTATGAGGAACGTGAAGCGATGGTTCGAGTGGGGTTGGGGGCACAAGTTGCGCACTGCGGTTTTGTTGGCGGTGTTTTCTCTCTTGATCCCGCGGCCCGCTCGAAGTCAGTTCCTCGACCCGTGCTGCGCCATCATGGCGGCGGGCCTGAGCACAATTTCGAGCACGCTCGGCAACGTAATTGGCGGAGGGCTGGGAAGCATTTTGTCGGTCGAAAAGAACATCTCGAACTTCGAGCAATCGGTTGTTTGGCCGCAGAAATTGATTGCTCAGGCTCAATCCCTGGTGGGGGCTGTGCAGGGCCTCTTCAACCAGATGCGGGGTGTCATGAAGATACCCGTAAATAGCGCAACGCTTCCGGCGTCCCGCCAGTTCGAGCAGAACCTTCTTTCCGGCAACCCGAACCAGATCGCTCAGACCTCGGCTCAGTACACAACCGTCTACGGGGCGGTGCCCAGCGCAACCGCCGCTTCGCCAGAAACGCGCGACATGATCGATATGACCGACGCCACGGCGCAAGCGGCGATGAAAAAAGCGATCGAGATCGATGCCCTGGCGGATCTGGAACTCAAAGCCGCGGATCAAATCAACCAAAGCATCCGAGCGGCCGCTCCCGGCAGCGCGCCGATCATTGAAGCCCAGGCGGATGCGTGGCTGGTTCGAGCCAATGCGTACACCCAGTCGGCGACCGCCGACCTGATGCGCGTGCGCGCCATCGCCTTGGCCAACGCGAGCGAGAATCTGAAAAACGGCGCCGCCAATGCGACGGCAGTCCAGCAGCAGATTTATAACCTTCTGAAGAGGCAGTGAGCCGTGTTCTATTTTGAACAACTCTTACAGACGGCGCTCAACGGGATCGACAGCGCGAACGTTACCAGCGCCGTGCTGGGCGTTGCCGGAACGATTCTGCTTCTGAGTTTCCTTTACAGCGCTTACCAGGCATTCGCCTCCGGAGGAGACGTACGCATGCTGGCGATCTCCGGAATCAAATATCTGATCCTAGGATTGATCTTTGCGAACTACGGCTCCGTCTTTCGCGACGTCAACGGGATGTTCAATTCTGTGGCCAACTTTATTTATAGCTCGACGGGCGTGAAAGATGTGTTTGCGAATTGGATGAGCCAACTCGCCCAATACTGGCAGGCCAATGGCAACGCCTCCCTTTGGAATCTCGTGACTGGCCTCGTTTCCGGAGTCATCAGTTTGATGCTGATCCTGAGCGCGTTCGTGATTTTCCCGGTGAGCTACCTGATCTTTACCTTCTTCTACGCCATATACGGCTCGGTGCTTTATGTAACGGGTCCCTTCGTTCTGGCTTTGCTGCCAGCTAGAGGGCTTGGCCAGTTGTCCCGCGCCTACTTGGTGAACCTCATGACGTTCGAGGCTTGGGGGATTATCTACGCAGTCCTGCAAGTGCTCATTTCCGCGGTGAATCTTGGGAGCATCAACGCCGTGCTTGGCGCGAATGGCGTGCTGAACAGTTTCGTTGGATCAAGCCAGATGATCCTCTTGGCGCTCACCGCCAGCATTTTTTCCTTTTCGATTGCGCTCATTCCGTTCATTTCGAGCCGCATTGTTCGCGGCGACGTTGGCAGCACGATGATGACTATGGTTGGGGCCATGACAACCGCGGCGAGCGCGGTTGCCGGGTTGGCCGCGGCGTCGTTCATTGGCTTGGGAGAAGGAGTGCTTGCTTCTCGAGCGGCGGGAGGAGGAGCGACGGCGACGGCATCGTCACCGCCCCCGCCACCCCCGCCACCTGGCGATTCGCGAGCCGCGTCGTCGGCTCCTGTTTCCGCTGGCGCGAGCGGGACCTCGGGTGGTGGTTCTCAGACGGCTGCAATTGCTTCTACCTCGATGTCCCCGACGCCGCCCGCCGCCGCAACGAATGGCCCAAGCGCCTCGGCATCGAGTAGCAGCAGCGGAGATGCCCCTGCTTCCGTGTCGCCTTGGCGCGCTTCTTCGAAACCCGGCCAATATCGAGGAGTCCAGATCCCGCATGCGGCCGCTTGGTACATCGGCTACTCGCTTGGTTCCGCCTACCGGGGACTAAAAGGAAGGGAATAACAGATGAAAAAGATCAGTCAAGCTGGAGAGCTTCCCGAGTTCACTCGGTACAGCAAATACTACGAGCACGACGGCATGCTTCGCGCTTATGCCAATCGCGCCATGCTGCTGGCGATGATTTTCGGTGTGCTGGCCATGGGCGCTCTCGGCTTCGCGATCTATGTCCGCGTCCAGCCGCCCACCGTGATCCGCGTGGATAAAGATGGCACTGCTTCCGTCGTGGGTGCACCTCATTACGGTGATGCGGCAACGTGCAACGTGTCTCGTTACATATCGCCCGCAGACATCTCCTCGGAAGTTGCACCCACTGACCTCGAAAGCCGCGCCGTCGTGCGCCAGTTTCTCAGCCTGTATCTGGCGTACACCCCGGACTCGGTCGATCAGAACTTAGCCGAGGCATTGAACATGATGACCGCCAACCTGCGCGCTTATTCCATGAACAAGCTTCGGGATGAGGACACGGTGGGAAAAATCAAGAGCGACCACATCATTTCGGAGTTCCAGATTCGCTCGATCGAGCATGAAAAGGGAATTCCGTCGACCTACACTGTGTTCGGCGTAAAGGAAGTTCACCGGGTGAAGAACCAGACCGAGACCACCGACGAAATCGTCGGGCAGTACCACGTGCGGCTGGTCGAGACGGCTCGCTCAGAAACCAATCCCAGTGGCCTGTTGGTCGCCGAATACGGCGAGCAGGAGATGGTCGGCGAGAAGCAAACGGGCCTGCTGCAAAAGAGCGAGCTGGATAGCGGCCGGCCCTGAGGGATTTGCCGTCGAGAGAGATGTCCTCAAAGGCGGCGGACGAAAGGAGGTCTTCAACGTGATGGCAGGTGTAACCGAGGCAGTCGGAGAACCGGAAGATTTGCAGGTGAGGAACTCTCTGCGCGGAACTCGCAAACCGCGCACGGGACAGGCAAATGGAATGGAGGGGCAGCGCTTCTTTCTTTCGAAACACAGTGGAACGAGCGGCGTTCCGGAGTTGGGACGGGAGTTCCCGAGAGAACCGGAGGCGATAGTGGAATCGCTCAAGACCGGTCTGAGCTACTTCGTGGTTTCCGAGTGGCGCGGGGTTGCGGATTTCTCGGGTCGCAAGCCACAGCTCAGCCGGGAAGCCGTGCGCAGCGCGCCGAAGACGGGATAGGAAGAGTTTCTTCTAGAGACTGAAGTTGGTCTCGTGAGAGCCGTCCACAAGCTCTCGTAATTGTGGATCAGTGCTTGGCTTGCTCGAAGTGTGCCCAAACGGGCTCACCAGAGCGGGTCGGCAGACTCCTGGTTTGTTGTTGCCGGACAAACCGAGGAGACAAACAGGGCAGCAACGAGGAAGCAGTCGCGTTGAACTGCCTAAACAACCAAGCTGGTCCGGTTCTTCGCGAACCTGACCGGAAACCGTACCTCGTTTTCGGCCCAGGACAGCGAAGAGACCGGCGGCAACGGCCTCCTTCTCTGCCCCTTTGCCGGACAAACGAAAGGAGGAGAAGAAATGGCAACGGAAACGGTGAGTGGAATGACCGTAGTAACGCTGGATATCAACGAGATGGGACAGATGAAGAAGCGATTGCCAAGACTGGCTAAGGAGGAGCAGCTCGAAAACACGCTCCTTCAAGGCCTCTATGACGGCATTCGCGTGGCTCGTCTGAATGTCCCGCCCGGGAAACTCGAAGACTACCAGGAGAACGAAGTTCAGAAATCCATGCGGTCGTTCGAGTTTGAGGGCGTGCGCTATCGACTCATCGGCGCCTCGGCTTCGGCGAAGAGCGGGAAGTTCTACGCCGTGGACGAACGCTACGAGCCGATGATCGCCGAGCGTTTCCGCAAATGGCCCGAAGCCGCCATAACCTATTTCGGGATTCTGGTCTCGCCGTGCAAACAGCGAATCCAGTTATCCGATGCACGGGTGATGGTGGTGAAGGATCGCACGCTGGGCACGAACGACTGCCGCGGCTGGATCTCGGAGTCGCTGTTCGAGAGGTTTCACCTGCCTCGGCATCGGCTCTACCAGTTCCGGCTGGCGTTCGAGAACACCCAGGCGAAGGGCGCATGCAAGGTCATGCCGGATGATGTCGCCCAGAAGCTTGGCGCGGACATCATCCTGCCGGAATCGTGCGTGAAGCCTGAATACAAACAATCGTCGAGGATTCTCGACTTCTTTCGATGGCGGCGGCCGAAGATTGAGGTGAGGTCTTACCGGGGACCGGCGGTATTCGGCATCCGGGAAATCTCAAGGAAACTCGATCTCCACAGCAGCTACACGCTCATCGAACACGCGCCGTGGGTGTCGATCCAAACAGAAATCGCGCCTTTCGCCATGGAACAAGCCTGCAAACTGCGGGCAGCATGCCAGGACGGGCGGTACGACGAGGTGATCGAGCTTCTGGGCACGTCCCACGCACAAGGTCCATGGGAGGAGGGCAGCGACTCAGAGTACACCTCTCTCGAGCACACAGTTGTCGAAGCTGTGCTCAAGGTGGACTCGAGCGGCTACCTCATCAAGCACCCTTACATCAACAACGCACTCAACCGCCTGCTGGCCAAGTGGACGTTCAAACTGTGCACGGCCGGCGGCTTCAAAATCCCGGGCTTTGCCTTGGCGGACGACGGCTTCCTCAGCCTCTATCAAGGTCAAGTTGTCGCCGCATCGGACTGGCTGCCGCAGGACCGGGCAATCAGTTCGCTGCCGTGTACGAAGGGCCTGGTCGTGCGCTACCCCATCCGCATGTTCGAGGACCTGCTCCCTTACACGCGGGTGTCCACCGAAGAAGCGGTTGCTCTCATTACGCAGGCGATTGAGGAGCAGAACGGCTGCTCAATCGACACTAAAGCGGCTGTCGATTTGGTGAAAAAGCAGATCAGGCTTGAAGGGACCCTCACCCTGCACAGCGAAACGGCCGCCAAGAACGGCGGGGACTTCGACTTCGACCTCGTGGCTGTGGTTGAAGGAGAACGCTTCCCCTGCTTTGTCGAAAGCCGCTTCGCCCATCAGGACCGGCACGAAAAGGTAAAGACCAAGCACAACAAAAAACAGAGTCCCTGGTGGAACCTCGCGTTGGTGGCGAATCAGGCCAAAGGAAATCAGATAGGCTCGATCACCGATCTGAAGACCTCCTGCTACGCTGCCGGCTTTCAGGGAGAAGCCTACCAGCTCGTCGATGAGCTGCAGCACGCCTTGGACAGCCTCAAGTGGGGCACCGAGGTAAACCAGGAACTCATAGCCGAAATCCGCAAGAAGGTGCCGCCCGCGCCTTGGCTGCAGTTGAAGGACAAGGAGCGGGTGAGTGACATGCCAGTGCATCTGGAAGTTCTGACCACCGACAAGATCGGGTGGCTCTACAACCTCGCGAGGAAAGAAGTCGAAGATTTCTTTTCCGCGAAACTGCCCATCGCCGACTTCCACGGGTTGATCTCGGGCGAGCACTTCACCAAGGAAATGTCCCAGGAGTGCCGCTTGGTCAACCGCATCTACGCGGACGAAGTCGGAAAACTCATCACAGAAAAACAGGCCCTGGACGAAGCTTTGGCAAAAGCCGAAGCCGAGTACGGGGCCAAACAAAACGACCCGGCAACGAGGAATGAAGCACGAACGCAGCGAAATGCCGCCCGAAGCAAGGTCCACGCCCACAAAGAACACTTCCGCGAGGAGTTTCAGGCCTTGCGGTCGCTCGTTCAAGCCTGGGGAGACGGCAAGAAGCTGAACCGGCGAGGCTGGTGCCAGGCCCTGCACACCATCATCTGTGCGGGGAAAGGCAACGGTTCGCTCCTGTTCCATGCCTTCCCACAGGAAATCATCGACAAGGTCGCGGAAGAGACTGGAAGCAATGCCGTGCAGGTCTCGGTTCCCGATCTGGTGGATGGGGAGATCGAGTTCGATGAGGATGGCCGCGTCTTTCTCGTCGAGCCGTTTCCCTCAGGCGATGGCACCACCCACGAGCGCAAGATCTTCCTCCTTCAGATCTCGAAGAAGGGCGAAGTGCTCGTGGACGGCAAGGTCGTCGAGCGCGTCGAGCCATTCCCGATGCAATACGGGGCCGGCGTAATTCGCGATGGCAAGCTGGTATTCAACAACATTCGTCAGCGACCCACCGTGAAGCGCCAACCAATGAACCAAAGCCAGCCGTGCACGAACGACACAGGCACGGTCGGCGGACAAGGGGAGACTCCATCGTGAAGCATGTGTTGTCCAGGAGGCCTGGGGTTCGGGCCTCCTGGGCAGCCCCATATATAAGGATAGAGGGAGGAGAAGACGTGAAGAGGTTTTGGATTTCTTGCATAGCAGTGGCAGTCCTTGCATGGCCCGCTTGGGGACAAAAGGTCGAGAGGGAGAAGCCCGATCCGGGGAAAATCGTCCATGTTCAAACCGCTCTGGACCATCTGACGGTTCTCGAAATGAACGAGCCGGTCAGCGCGGTTGCCGTGGGCAGTACCTCATTCCGAGTTGAATGGCGCGGGAACAAGGTCTTTATCGAGCCGACGGAGCCAGGTGTAGCCACGAATCTATATGTGTGGACCCCCTCCGGCCGCTTCAGTTACGAACTCGATCCGGCGGGAGCGGTGCCAGAGATGGTCTTCGCGATTGATCAACCCCCTGTCACTGCCCCAATGCCCAAGTTTTCCGCCAATCGACCTAAGCCGTTGACTGACCCGCCGCCAGCAGAAGTGCTCCTCAAAGCTGAGCCGGTCCGGTTGCATGGATTGATTTCCCGAAAAAATCGAGTGGCGGTCTACGTGACCGACCTGTTGAACCATGACGGACAAATCTTCCTCCGATACGTCATTCGGAACGGGAGTGGGCAGGTTTATGTGACCCGCGAGCCTCAGGTAGTCGCGCTCACGGCCCCGAGGTATCGCGAGTCGCTCTATGTCTTGCGGGATTATCAGCTGAGCCCGGTAGAAGCGACACGGTTGAAGTCGAGTGGGGAGACTTCCATCGAGGTGACGAAGAGCGAAATCCGTTCTTTGCGAATCGAGCCCGAGGGGGAAACCGCCGGAATCGTGGCGATCAAGTTGCCCCCGAAGCAGCTAGAACCAACTGTGCTTCAACTGATTTTCCTCGCGGGCCTCGACGGACCGGTGAGCGCGACCCTGGTGATCTGAGATGGAGGAACGCATTAAGCCAGCTCAAACGCGTGCTTGGTCCGCCGGGCACATGAACGAGCGGCCGGACTACGGACTTGGTCATGCTGTCCTCAACCTGATGCTCCATCCGCGGAATCCGTTTAGCCCGAACGAGCGGCGCAAGTTCAAGGCAGGATTTCTGTATGGCGTTGCCTGGATCGGAACTGCAATTGCCGTGTTTGTGTTCTTCAACTTCGTGCTCCGAGGGTCCTGACGAAATGGGCGCACTTATCCAGATTGCTGCGTTCGTGGAATTCCTGGCCCCGGATTTTTTTTGGATCTGCTTATTGACGCCAGTCTTTTTCAGCCTGATTGGCTTTGCCGAGGCTGTGGGATTATTCGCGTCTAGGGGACGCATCTGCGCGTTTGAACTGTCGATCTTTCTCGCTTATCTCGCTTCCATCGCCATCATACTCCCTGAACCCCGCCCGACGCCGCCGCCCTCGACGCCGGCCACTCCTCACTCCATACGAACTCACGTTTGCCAGGGGAAGGTGCAGGATGCAACCGAGTGAGCGCCCTGCTCGTCGCGGCAGCCCAGAGCTAACGATTGTTCTGGCCTTTGCCCTGCTCCTCTGGCTCCTCCAATTTCTGATCATCGATATCTGGCACTTCACGGGAAGGCAGGCGGCGGAGTTTTTCGCTGACTTCGTTCTCTTCTCCATTGCCCTTGCCTGGGTCATCTGGCAAATCGTGACCGCGCGCGAGCGACGCGAAAACGAGTGGCCGCACCCATATCTGGCCGTGTCCCGCCGGAAAGATGAGCGCGCTGTCCGCAAAGCGTGGAGCCAGAATGCCGTCGTCCTCGGATACGACGTGCACGGCGAGCCCTGGCTCTGGCCCGATCGCACACGCGTGATGCAAGGCATTGTTCTGGGGATGACCGGGATGGGAAAGACCACCCTCCTTGCGAACATCATCACGCAGGATCTGTTGCGCGTGTTCGGCCCGCCTGAAGACCAGCACCGCGTTCCCATGATCATCCTCGACGGCAAGGCGGACGCGAAGGCCTTCGAGAGCCTGCTTCCTCATATCCATCGCGCCGGGCGTCTTGGCCAATTGCGCGTGATCAACCCTTCCAGGCCGGACTTCTCGGTTGGCTACAACCCGTTCCACTCGAACGAAGCAGACTACATGTCCGTAGTGAACATGGTGTTCAGCTCGTTCGATTTGCACCACGAGTTCTTTGCGAAACACCAGCTGACCTACCTCTCGGACATTGTGCGGGTGCTTTCCTACACCGGCTTGAAATTCAATTTCTACGACGTTCTGGTCATGGCTTTCGACCAGCAGGTGCTGCGCGAACAGGTCGAGAAAGCCTCTCGGCGCCTCGAACAAGACCAGAACATAAGTGTCCAGAGGAAGCTGAACTTCGAGATGTCGGTCCGCAACCTGCTCCAGTCCTTCCAGGACTGGGAGCGCGTCCCCCGGATTCAGGGGCTGCTCAACGAGTGCATGGCGTTCCTTGACGATGAGCTGAGCGTCGTCACCGGATCGTATGAAGACCTGCTTTCACTCGATGAAGTCATCGAGGAGGAGCTGATTCTATATGTCCTCCTGAACGTCAACAAAAAGACCAAGCCGGTGACTGCGCTGGGAAAGATGCTGCTGCAAAATCTACAACTGATCGTGGGCCAGCGATATGAGAGCCAGGAAAAACTCGACCAGCCGAATCGGCCTCTGGTGAGCGTCGTGCTCGATGAATTCGCCCCCTTTGGTTACCGAAATTTTCCGCAGATCTTGCAAACCGCGCGAGGCACCAACACCGCCTTCCTGTTCTCGATGCAGAGCCTTTCGCAACTGATGCAAGTCGGCCGCGGCTTTAAGGAGGACGTTGCTTCCGCTCCCAACACGACCATGGTTCTCCAAACTCATAGTGAAGAGACCGCGCGGTATTTCCTCCAGGCCTCCGCCGAGCACCGCGTGCGTCGGCGCAATGTGTCCATGGAACGCCGGAACTTTCTCGGTTACGAACGGTATGAAGAAAGCGGCCGCGCTGTCGATGTGGAAACCACGGAGACGCGCGCCTTGGACGAGCACATCAAGAACATGCCCAAAGGCCAGATGCAGATTCTGATGACCGACGAAGCGCGTGGCACATTGCATGGGCATTTGCACATTCGTCCCCCTGCCGATGTCCGGGTGCCGCATTTCAAAGTCGAGCTTTATCCCAAACTCCAACAATCGCGCCAATCGTCGGTCGGCGCGAATCTCCGGTTTAAGAGTCCGCGCTACCAGGACACCCGCTACCGTCGAAGGTCTTTTGGGGAGGGGCGCTTATGAGGCTGATAGCGGCACGAACGTTGTTGACAATCGCTCTGCTCTCGCCGGCATCTCCCGCAGCGGCACAGAGCCCCGGCCAGCCGCACCTCGGACGCGAGACCTGGTACGAAGTCATGCTCAAGCAGCTCAATCGTGCCCACAAGAACTACGGGGAATGGCTCGAGGAACGCCGCCAGGCTTTGCTCGCCGCCAGCGTTCAAAATCCGTACTTCTGGTTCTCGTTCTGGATGACCCTGTGCGCCCTGGTATTTGCGCTGGCGCTCCTGAAACGTGTCATGGATTCGCGGGAAGCCGATCAGGAACACGCACGGGTCGAAGCCGACATTCGAAACCATGATCTGTATTCGCGGGCGAAGACCAGAGAAGCAGTCGATCGGTATCACCAGCACATGGAGGAGTGCAATCGGGTAACGGAAGCCTCGGAATCGGGAACTGGGCGGCTAGGTCCGGGCAACCCCGCAGTCGAGAGCGTGAAAGCGGAGCTCGGGCGTGTTGCGGCGCAACTCGAAGCCACGACGCAGGAGCGCAACAAGTTCCAGGAAGAGCTCCGGCAGAAGTCAATGGTGGTTGCGGACCTTTCCACGCGACTCGACGCGCTGTCAAAGAAAATGAACGGGCCACGAGGCGCTGACTGCGGAGCCGGAGAGCCGGCGTTAACCGGTGCCAATGGGGACAGCGCAAGGCTTGTCGATCAAATCAACCGGCTGCAGGAAGAACTGTACGCGGAACGGCAGAAGAACAAACGGCTGAAGGGTGCATAAGCGAGATGCTCGTTACTGTCACAGGCTTTGGGAGTGTTTGGCGTCGCCGCTTTGGGAAAGACGTGAACGATCCGAAGCGGTTTGCGCGAGCAGCATACTTCAACACCACAGGCGTTCCCGTCGATGGCCACATTCGGACGCGGCCCAAGATCCTTGGCCATGCCCGGTTTAATGGTATCGGTGGATTCGATCCCAACCGCCCGCTGGCGATGATCAATAGTGTGTTTGAATGCGCAGAGCCCTGCGTGTGGACTGGCCAAAACAAAGTGCTTTTCAAACGCAGACTGTCACCGCCGGAGCAGCCTGACTACTTCTTGGTGGTCGTTAAAGCAACTGAGATCGGACGGCTCGACGTGGGGTCATCGGCGTGGCGCTCGGAAGGTACGATCCTAATCTCGTTTAGCGAATGCCGCGACCAACAAGAAGCCATGCTGCTGATGCCTCGAGACAGTTGGTTGCAAACCGATGTGGGCAGGTTCGAACTTAGACCGTTCGTCTCTTGGCCGTGGAGCGCGCGGCTTCAGTTGGAGTCCGCGTAAGGAAAGATGACCGATGCGGTATCCGAAAGGCTCCCTTCAACTCAGCCAGTCGCAAGATCTCCCGCTCCTGCGCCAAATCCTGCACTCGGAATTTGTCACCCATTCGCAGTTGTTCGAGTTTGTGCGGCTGAATCTTTACGAGCGCAGTCGCAAATCCTTCGACTGGCGAGTGCGACGATTGGTGGACCGCGAGCTCATTTGCCGCCGGACAACGCCAGGCTGCACGGGTGAGTTTGTGTATTCCGTTTCTGGCTCGGCTGCAATGCTGCTGCAAGGAATGGGGGAGTACTGCCTGGTCGGCCGCGGGAGATTCAACAAGAAGGAAGCGGAGCGAAGTGTTCTTCATGCCATCGGCC
>DASYZA010000161.1:0-41823 GCA_035946775.1 Candidatus Sulfotelmatobacter sp.
TTCGCATGCCGCTATCCTTTCAGCAACATCTTCTCACATTCCAAAACTCACTTCATGGCGGAGATACTTGTATGAGAAAGGCAGCTGGCCTCTGCGGCAGCGCCGCGGCACGCCAGCCCAAATTGGGGCAAGCGCGATTCGAAATATCGGCGCAAGAGAGCGTATCGCTCCCCAAGCTTCTCATCGGCCATAGAAGAAAACCGCTCCTGTTCGGCGACGACGAAATCGTAAGCAGGTTGAACCATAATCTTCACGTCACCAGATTTCATGAGTTCCTTAAGAACAGGGCCGAGGTAGTCCAAAATTCCTTTCCCGTCAGTATCAGTTGAAATTAGCTGCATGATCTTTTGGACGATAGCCTTCACGATCCTAGCGTCGGCTGCTGCGTCCCAATTTCGGATCCCGGGCGGCGGTAATCCCGCTACGCGCAAATGAGACCGAGGGGGCAGGTCCCGGCGGCCCTTGCACACCCCAGTCCTGCAGCCTATCGTGCATATTCTGCAAGAATGAAGAGGGGCCACACAGACAGGAACGTATCGGCGATACTATCGTCCAATTGTTTTATTCCCTCAGCGGTGGCCTAGTTGCAGTTGTTCGAGACGCGTGTTGCTCGGGTTTAAGTGCCCCTCGCAAAGGATGTTCCAATGTAAGGCTTTATTTTCGACGTGGAGAAAGGGATGCGCTGCGAGCTAAGGAGATGAAAGATGAAAGCGGTTGTTGTCCACCAATATGGCGGTCCTGAAGTACTCAAGTTCGAAGAGTATCCTGACCCGGTTCCGGGCCCCGGCGAGGTGCTGGTGCGGGTCGCTGCCGCAAGCGTGAATCCGATCGACTACAAGCGGCGTGCTGGATTAACGAAAGATTTTTACCCTCTCAAGTTCCCGGGCCTTATAGGAGTCGATATGGCCGGCACTGTGGTCAAGATGGGTCCGGGAGTGGAAGGCTTTTCTGTCGGCGACCGGGTGTTCGCTATGGCGGACAACACTTACGCTCAACTCTGTGTGGTGAAAGCCGCGGTTCTGGCGAAAGTGCCCCAGGGACTCGATTTGATGCAGGCGGCGGCGTTGCCACTGGCGACGACGACCGGCAACCAGCTTCTGTTAGCCACGGGAATCAAAGCAGGCCAGACGGTTCTCGTCGTCGGTGCTGCCGGAAATGTCGGGCGTTCGGCGGTATTCACCGCGAAGACACGCGGCGCTACTGTGATCGCAGTGGTTCTGAAGAGACAGATCGATGAGGCGAAGACTGTTGGCGCCGATCAAGTCGTCGCAACCGACGACGACACGGCGATTGCGAATCTTCCGCCGCTCGATGCGGTGGCGGATACGGTCGGCGGAAGAACCGCCGAGAAGCTGCTCGCTAAAGTCAAGCCGGGAGGAGTCTATGCATCGGTTATCGGGACACCGCAGAACGCCGGGCAGTCCCCGTCTGTCAAGACGGTTTTCGTATTCTCGAAATTCGACAGGAAAACACTCGAGTTCATGGCCGAAGCAGTGCGGGACGGCAAGCTAGTAATCCCGGTTAGCATGAAACTGCCACTCAGTGAAGCGGCCGAGGCCCAGGCAGTGGCAGAGAAGGGCGGGGCCGGGAAGATCTTGCTGCTGGCCTGAGATTATTTTGCGAACAGAGGACACGAAAGGAAAATCGGAAATGAAAAAGAGGAATGGATCGGAATTGGAATCGTCAATGAACAGCGTGCAAATCGAACAGAAGAGCTATGAGATGCCCCCACGAGAAGGCATCAGCATCGCGCATTTTCTCACCGTCGCCGACGTCCAGCGGTCGGCTCGCTACTACGAAAAGGTCTTCGGCGCTCGCATTCTGACCATGGGTGACGGCAACGCGCCTCCGTACCTTCAGCTTGCGAATATCTGGATGATTCTCAACGTCGGGGGCGGCCCGACCCCGGACAAGCCGACGGTCACCCTCAGCATCCCCGACCCGAATCACATCAACAGTTTCATGAATATCCGCGTCGCGGATATTCATGCTTGCTACAAGTTGTGGAAAAGTCGAGGGGCCGAGTTCATCACGGAGCCGATTCCCAAGTATGGCGAGATTCGCTGCTACATCCGCGATCCTGACGGTTACATTATCGAGGTCGGACAGAGCACCGAGCTGAAGTACGGTTAACCCTCGGCCTGGGCCGGATTTAAACGCTGGCAGATGTTCGCTTAGAGTGCCGGCCATTGGCGCGGACGTAGCTGACTGCGCGGATCGTAAGCTCAACTCAACAGGAGCCAACTGACTTACCATAGACTTTCGAAATATATCCGCCGAGATGGGCTTTGGACGCCCCCATCCTCAACCTCCCGAGTTGAAGATGGCGCGTCGAATGTGGGCCTAGCGAGCGATCTGGCCCAGGTAGTATCCAAGTCGGTTTTCGACATCCCCCGGCTTGTGGAAACCGCGTGCCATCAGCGCTTTGATCCTATTTTGTGCCGCTCGTCGCCCTAGCGAAGCGATGCACGCGTCCCATCCCGCGCCTAGCTCGACGTCGGGCGGGAGGCTGGTGTTGACGAGGCGTTTGGTATTGGCGATCGCCCATTTGTCGAATTTCGCGATCCGGGTGGCGAGCGTCTCCACATACGCATCCAGTTCGGCGTCGGGGATTGCGCGATTCACGTAGCCGTACGCTTCGGCCTGATCTGCACGGAGGTCTCCGGAACTCAAGAGCACTTCGAGCGCGCGGTTTCGACCGATGAGTCGGGGCAGCCGGGCCATGGGACCTCCGCCGGCAACCATTCCCACGCCAACCTCCCACTGAGAAATGATGGCCTTTTCGAGGCTGGCGAAACTCATGTCGCAGGCCAGGGTGATCTCGCTGCCGTTGCCGGTCGCACGGCCGCGGATGAGGGCGATGGAAGCGACTGGCACGCGGGTCAGACGGACGAGAAAGTCCGGCCAGGGAGGCAATCCTGTGGGACCGGCCGGCATTGACGTCAGGTTTTCGAGCTTGACTGTGAAATCGGAGTGGTTCAGGAAGTAGTCGTCGACCGCGCTGTCGAAGACCACCACGCTGACATGCTCGTCGGCCTCGATAGCGTAGATGACTTCCTGGAACTCCCGGACCATTTCCGGGCCCATGACGTTGATCGGCGGGTTGTTGATCGTGACACGCCAATAGGCGGGCGACCTCCGGGTCAGACGAATCTGTGCGTGTTTCGTAACTGCGCTAGCGCTCGCCATCGGATCCCCCTCTGTGTTTGTTAATCTCGGAAACCAGTTAATTGCCTTCAACAGTTCCTTGAGATCTGTAACTATTTGCTATTTGCTATTTGTTGCTCGGAGGGAGCTGGTTAATTACTGCCGCGCCCGCTTTGCTGACGATTTCGTCTTGGGAATCAGTGCCTCCCGAACAGCCGATTGCGCCGATAATCTCCCCTTTGTTGATCAACGGAATGCCGCCTCGGGAGGCAATGACTCCATCGAACGCGAGCAGATAGTTGAGCTTCATAAGGTTGATACCGTCCTCGAAGACTTTGGTCGGACGCCGGAAGGTGGCGGCCGCGCGTGCCTTGTGCTCGGCAATTTGAATGGAGGCAAGCATGGCCCCATCCATTCGTTGAAAGGCCACGAGGCTGCCACCGGAATCGACCACGGCTACATTCATGTTCCAATTCCGCTTCTTCGCCTCTGCCACCGAGGCGTGAATGACTGCCTGGGCTCGATCTAGTGGTATCGGCGGGCCATACGGAACGTCGAAAGGAATTTTGTCGGGCACAACATCGAGAGGATTTGTTTCCGCGGACTCTAGCGCTCGACTCGTACTGGCGGCGGTTCCTGTTTTCTCGTTTGACATGCGTTCTCCTTAAATAGCATTTATAGGCGACGAAGAACCGATGCTAGCGTCCGCTCAAGCAGAAGCGTGAGCGGCTCTCTGCCCGAGTAGCTTGATAAGCGCTTGAGCCGCGGACGTCGATGACGCGGGGTTCTGGCCAGTGATGAGACGGCCATCAGCGATGGAGAAAGGCTGCCAGTTCGCCATCTTCTCGAATATGGCGCCGAGCCGCAGCATTTCATCTTCGACCAGGAACGGCACAACCTTCGTGAGCTGCATCTCCTCTTCCTCGCCGTTTGTGAAACCCGTGACGTGTTTCCCTTTCACCAGCGGGGCGCCCTGATACATGACGTGACGAAGCACTCCAGGCGAATGGCACACCAGTGCGATTGGCTTGCCGGAATTGTAGAAGGCCTCCAGAAGAGCAATCGACGCCGGGCTCTCCGCGAGATCCCACATCGGGCCGTGCCCACCGGGATAGAAAACGGTGTCGAAGTCTTCCGCCTTCACATCTGCGAGTTTGACCGTGTTCGCGAGAGCCTTTTGCGCCGCCGCGTCCTTCTTGAACCGCGCCATCGCCGGCGTTTGATTTTCAGGCAGATCGCTTTTCGGATCGAGCGGCGGCTGGCCGCCTTTCGGAGAGGCAAGAGTTAGCTCAACGCCAACATCCCTGAATACGAAATAGGGGGCCGCGAATTCCTCAAGCCAGAAACCAGTCGGGCGGCCCGTATTCCCCAGCTGGTCGTGCGAGGTCAGAACCATCAGTATCTTCACATTGTTCTCCTGTATTCCTTGCGACGCGCATGCCGATTGAATCGGTCGGCGCGACTAATCAGAACAGAAGTGCCGGAGGGGAACAATTGGACGATGGTATTGCCGATACCTTTGCATCGGGTCTCCTGCTAATCAGCCCTTGGCAGCGAGGTCGCACGGTATTCTCCTAGGCAAATGAGGCGATCGGTTCATCTTTCTCAGCGCGCGGCTCGCGTTAGTCTTTTCTCGGTGTTCGGCGAGGTCCATATCTTGGCTTCTACGGAAGGGGCTCCAGTTTGGCGAGGATGGTCGGCAGATATTCCGCGACCGTGGGATGAATGTGCATTGCGCGCTGGATAACTGTGTACGGCGCGTTCGCATACATCACGTCCAGCAGAACGTGAATCACTTCATCGCCTCCAACTCCAAGAATCGCAGCTCCCAAAATCTGTTTCGTTTCTGCATCGACGCGGATTTTGATGAAACCTTGCGTCTCGCCTTTTTCATAGGCTCGGCTCACTCGGCTCATCGGATATTGCGCAGCGAGGGCACGGCGTTTGGATTTTCGTATCTCTGCGTCCGTCATGCCACATCTCCCTAGCGGCGGATCAATATAGAGCGCGTAAGCTTGGATTCGGTCGGAAACGCGACGATGGTCAGCGTTAAAGAGATTGTCTGCAACGATCTCATAGTCGTTATAGGAAGTGTGTGTAAAAGCGCCACGGCCGTTGCAGTCCCCCAGTGCCCAGACGCCGGGCACGTTCGTTTGCAGGCTATCATCAACGATGATGTAGCCACGGTGGTCGGTAGCAACCCCAGCCTGGTCCAGTCCCAGGTCGTTCGTGTTGGGAGTGCGTCCCACGGCCAGAAGAACGTGAGTGCCTACCACTTCTGGCTGACCCTCTTCGCAGGTGAGGCCGACCACGACACTGCCGTCACGTTTGGCCAGCGAGATACATTTCGCATTAAGCCGGATGTGTATACCTTCAGCCTCGAGGACTGCGCGCACTGCTTGGGAAACGTCTTCGTCCTCACGTCCAATCAGCCGCGGCCCCATTTCCACAATCGTGACTTCGCTCCCAAAGCGCCGATACATCTGGGCGAACTCCAGTCCAACATAACTTCCGCCTACGATGATGAAATGCTCGGGTAAGAACTCGATGTCCATCATCGATGAGTTGGTCAGAAATGGGACGTCGTGAATCCCAGGCATTTCTGGAACCGAGGCGCGCCCGCCCACATTGATAAAGACCTTGTCGGCTTGCAGGACTTCATCGCTGACTGCGACAGTGTTCGACGACTGAAAGCGGGCGTGCCCCTCAATGACCGTACAATTTTTTGTACCTCGGAGCCATTCCTCCACTCCCTTGTTTGATCTCGCGGAGGCTGCATCCTTGCGGGCTTTGACGCGTTTCATATCAACGCGCATCTCACCAATGGAGAAACCATATTCCGCTCCTCGGCGAGCAACATGAATCGCATAGGCGCTTGCGACGAGCGTTTTTGTCGGGATGCATCCTGTATTCACGCATGTGCCGCCAAATTTATGGCGTTCGATAATAGCGACAGTTTTGCCTGCACCCGCAAACCGCACTGCCAGCGGCGGGCCTGCCTGGCCCGTCCCGATAATGATTGCATCGAAGTGCTTCATGCCGGCCAGTGTGCCTCATCTATCTGGAGCGTGCCTGCGCTTCCGCCCATTGCGACGGCGGTTTGCTCTAATAGTTCCGGGTTCCGCTCCGAGTGAGAGACGGCGATTGCAATGCCCATAATCCCTCCGATCAACATGACCCCAATTAGACCCAGAATCAGGATGACGAATCTATTGGACGAACGTATCGCCCTCCACCCAATATGTGGATAGAGGGGTACGTACTTCATTTCGTGGGACCCAATACAAAGGTATCGCCCAATATCATTGTTCAATTGATTTGCGCGCACCCCGGGCGAACAAATCGACAACGTAAGACCACCTCCATGGATCGCAAAGGATGTGCATGTGCGAGGCTTTGTTTTCGACGTGGAGACCGGCCTCCGGCGGGAAGTCCAGCCGATTGCACGGCACGCCACTGCCTGAAAAAAATGGGATTGCAAGATTTAGGATCAGGCGGGCTTGGCAGATAGGGCGGGGGTTGTCCCTTGCAAACAAAATTTCATCCGGCTGACGAAGTCCATCGGCTATCGCGGTCCAGCTTGCCGAGTGGCACCGCCAATCTGGCTCGATATCTGATCGGGAAAACCATTGTACGCAAGATCGGGCGAAACAGAATCAGTGGCCGCATTGTCGAGACAGAGGCTTACCCACCGGGAGATCGCAGTGGGCATGCTTATCGCGGACGAACGGCCAGAAACCAATCTCTATTCCTAGGCACGGGATTCGCTTATGTGTATTTCATCTATGGGACGTCGTATATGCTCAATGTTACAGCTGAAGCACCGGGGGCTGGTGCAGGAGTGCTCTTGCGCGCCGTTGAGCCTCTTGAAGGGATCAACCTAATGAAACGCTTCCGCAATACCGGCAAACTCACAGATTTGGCGAGAGGACCGGGACGGCTTGCCGCTGCGTTGGACATCGATGAACGGTTGGATGGAGTTGATCTGTGTGCGGATGGCCCGCTTTGGCTGGGGACAGCCGCTCGAAATACTGGGCGCATAAGTACGGCAGTGCGGATCGGTATCACGCGTGATATGCGCCGACTGCTGCGCTTCTATGAGGCGGGAAGCCCGTTCGTGAGCCGCCTCCTCAAGAGATAAGAACACGCGCTGTTGGAATTGAGAGAAATGTTCGCGCGGCGCACCGATTTCGAGGGGCTTTCGTGCCCCTTCTGCGGCTCTCTGATGACGGCCCACACTCGGCGAAGTGAAGCCCGGCAAAAATCCGTGAGGTGCAGTTCATCAGGGTACCTTTGCAGCCACGAGTAAAGAGCGCGAAACAATTCCAGGTTTGCATTGGGAGCAATCTGTCGGTGCGCTATGGCAAGCGGCTTGAAGACTGCCGAGTTTAGGAGTAACGTACACAACGGTTGCGACCTCTAGAAGGCCGCGCGTACCCGACAATTACAATCGGCCGTGAGTTTGGTCAGACTTGGGACCGAGGAATGTCGGAAGGCGTCTGGTTGTCCCGACAGTGCTGATCCCCGCCCTGCCACAGAGCAACCTGCAAACCGCTGTAGAATTAGCATGGATACCCAGCCATGGCTTGGGTCGTTCTCTCTTCGGTAGATGCCGGCAAGAGATCGTACCGTTGAAGAAGGGGCCGGGTGATCTCGACATTGCGGTCCTCGGACTGAACGGCCAACTTGACATTCGAATCGGTGGAATCATTCTGCGGGAGGTGGAAATATGGCTGATTCCGGCAACTCGAGAGACGATAGTTCTGTCGATCCTCGTGAAAATTCCATTCCGGCCAACGCGGTTCCTTTGGAATCGATCCTGTGCACGGAGGAGTTGCAGCGCCGTCCGTCGCGCCCGCCTGATTATGAGAAGGAGAACCGCGCGCTTGTAGCGCTAATGAGCCTGCTAGCGGATTCACCCAACAGCATTTTTCAGACGCTAGCCGAAACAATCCTGGACATCACGCAGTGTGACTCCGCTGGCCTTAGCCTTCTGACGCGGGATGGCAAAACGCCGGACGCCGGCGGCAAAAGGTTCTACTGGCCAGCCATCGCCGGCATGTGGAATCCCCACGTCGGCGGCGGGACCCCGCGCAATTTCGGCCCTTGCGGCGACGTGCTCGATCAAAATCGTACGCTGCTTTTCCGGCATTTCGAGCGGCGCTACCCATACTTGCGTCCGGTAATTCCGGCAGCCGAAGAGTGCCTGCTGGTGCCGTTTTACGTTGCTGGCGAGGCGGTGGGAACCATTTGGGGGATCATGCACACGGATCGTCGCAAGTTCGACGCAGAAGATGACCGGGTGATGGCGTCGTTAGGGAAATTTGCCTCTTCGGCATATCAAGCAGTGTTACACATCGAAAATCTCAAATTCCAGGTGGCTGAGCGCGAGAAGGCCGAAGCTGAAGTCCGTGAATTGGCGAAAGGATTGGAAGCCAAGATCCGGCGTCTGGTTGACGCCAATGTTGTGGGGATCGTCATGTTCGCCCTCGAAGGTGCAATCACCGGGGCCAACGATGCATTCCTCCACACAGTGGGATATGATCGCGGCGACCTCGCTTCCGGCCGCTTGCGATGGACGGACCTCACGCCCGCCGAATGGCGCGACCGCGATGACCGGGCGATCGCTGAGCTAAAAACGTCGGGGATCTTCCAGCCGTTCGAGAAAGAGTACTTCCGAAAGGATGGCAGCCGCGTGCCCGTGTTGCTCGGTGGAGCTCTCTTCGAAGATAGCGGGAGCGAGGGCGTCGCTTTCGTTCTGGACTTAACCGAGCAAAAGGGAGAAGAATCTGCCCGCCTTTACAGCGAAGAAAGGTATCGCGTTGTGGTCGAGACCGCGAGCGATGCCGTCGTAGGGGTGGATGATGCTGGTTCAATAGTCTTCGCCAACCCTGCCACTAGCACGATCTTTGGTTACGACCCAGCCGATCTGTTCGGGAAACCGTTGACCGTCTTAATGCCTGAGTACATGCGCGACCTGCACAACAGCGGTTTCGAGAGGTATTTGGCTACCGGTCACCGGCATATGAATTGGCAAGGTACCGAGCTGACCGCATGTCGCAAGAATGGCGAGGAGTTTCCTGTTGAGGTTTCATTTGGGGAGTTATCCAGAGACGGCCATAAGACGTTTACGGGCTTTCTCCGTGATATCAGCCGAAGGAAACGGACGGAGCAGGCGCTGCGGCGCAGCGAGGCCCTTCTGGCTGAATCGCAGCGTCTGAGTTTGACAGGCAGTTTTTCCTGGAAGGTTGCGACCGACGAGATCACTTGGTCAGAGCAACTCTATCGCATCTACGAGCTTGAAATCGGCGTGCCCGTTACCCTCGATCTGATCCGCACCAGAGTCCACCCGGAAGACGTCAGTTTGATCGAGAAAATGAGAATGTTCGACCGAGCGCAAGCCGGCAGCAATGACTTCGAATGGCACTTCCGGTTGCTGATGCCCGATCACTCGATTAAGTATCTTCACGCAGTCAGTCATGCGATCCGGGATCGGAACGGCCAAGTAGAATACGTTGCGGCGATTCAGGATGTCACGGCGCGCCGAGTCTCGGAGGAAGCTCTCGCCAAAGCCAGATCCGAACTCGCGGATGCGACCAGAATCACGAGCCTCGGAGCACTTACGGCTTCGATCGCACATGAGGTCAATCAACCTCTTTCGGGCATCATGACTAATGCCGCCACGTGTTTGCGGATGCTGAATACCGATCCTCCGAATGTCGATGGCGCGCGCGAGACCGTGCGGCGTACCGTTCGCGACGGCAACCGTGCGTCTGAAGTGATCACCCGATTGCGGGCGTTGTTTAGCCAGAAGGAGTCTGCGACCGCCTCGGTCGACCTGAACGAGGCGACCCGAGAGGTGATTGCGCTATCGTTGAGCGAACTTCAGAGCAACCGAGTGGTTCTGCGGATTGAGCTTGCCGACAACCTCCCGCTTCTCACAGGGGATCGTGTTCAGCTGCAGCAGGTGATCCTAAATCTGCTCCGGAACGCCTCGGACGCGATGAGGCACGTCGATGACCGTGAGAGGCGGTTAGTCGTCAAAACTGAACGGGACGAGGGAGATTGTGTGCGGCTGACCGTGCAAGATGCTGGAGTCGGGTTTGACCCTCAGGCTGCAGACAGGCTGTTCGAGGCATTCTACACCACAAAGGCCGGCGGTATGGGAATCGGACTCTCGCTGAGCCGCTCGATTATCGAGAGGCACTCTGGACGGTTGTGGGCAGCGCGGAATGATGGCCCCGGGGCCACGTTTGCATTCTCTATTCCCCGCGAGGCACAGGTCACAGCCGCCCGCAGTGCTCAAGCCAGGGGAAGATGACAAATTTTGGCACCCTAGCAGCATTTGCACTCGGCCAGACTCGAGTGCCTCGGTAGCCAGCTAATACCAAGGTCTAATAGCGTTTTTTGCTCGGCTGGCGCATCCTGCTGCGGTGGAGCGTTTACTAGTTGCAGTCGTTGATGACGACGAGTCTGTACGCGAATCGCTACCCGACTTGATCAGGGAGTTCGGGTTTGCGGCGCGCTCGTTCTCATCCGCGGAAGAGTTCCTTATGTCTGATTGCGTCGGCCAAACCAAATGTCTGATCCTCGACGTTTATATGCCGGGGATGACCGGCCCTGAACTCCAGCGGGAACTGAAACATCGTGGGCGAAAGATTCCAATCATCTTTATAACCGCTAAAAAGAATGACACGGTCCGTCCACGGTTGCTCAAGGACGGTGCTGTGGAGTGTTTGTTCAAGCCATTCAGCGACACGGACTTGCTTACAGCACTGAATGTAGCGCTTAGAGCGCGCTGAGGTTCCTACGTGAGTGCAGCGAGCGCACCCCGTCAATCGAAGTCCTCTTCGAGATCGGCTGGATCGATTGTTTTCGTCGTCGATGACGACATCTCCGTGCGTGAATCGCTGGAACTGTTCATTCAATCCGTCGGCTTGCGCGTCGAGACTTTCGCCTCGGCACAAGACTTCCTCTCCCGCCCGCGAGCGCTTGATCCGAGCTGCCTCGTGCTTGATGTTTCTCTGCCGGGCCTCAATGGCCTTGGGCTCCAGAAGCGCGTCGCGGTCGAACGGGCCGACATGCCGATTATCTTCATCACTGGGCACGGGAATGTGCCGACGACAGTCGAGGCCATGAAAGCAGGCGCGGTGGAGTTCTTGACAAAGCCGTTCGACAACGACGTATTACTAACTGCCATCCGGGGTGCCCTCGAGCGTAGCCGTGTCGCTCTTATTGACGAGGCCGAGTTACTGGTGCTCCGCGAGTGTTACGCGTCGCTGACCCCTCGTGAACGGGAGGTCATGTCGCTGGTGGTCTCCGGCCTGTTGAACAAGCAAGTTGGCGGCGAGCTCGGCATCAGCGAAATCACCGTGAAAGCGCACCGAGGCCAAGTGATGCAAAAGATGAAGGCCAGCTCTTTTGCCGATCTGGTGAAAATGACCGCGAAACTCCGCCTCACTTCGGTGCCGAAAGCCTGAGTTCTACTGAGTCTCCACCAAGGCACCCCGCGAAAAAGTTTATCGTGTGCTCATCGACCCGAAGGCGTGTGTAATCTGGAAGGCACCAGCACGTGTGGGAGCCTGACGTGCCGCGGCCACGCCACAAAATATCCACCGTAGTGTGATTTCGACCTGGGTCAAGGTTGGCACGGCGACGCGCCGTTCCCGATTATGGAACACTCCGGCTGCTACCAAGGTATCGCCGATACCATCGTCCAATTGCTTCGTCTGCCTCCTCTGCGTTCCAATGAGCGCGACCGCAAATTCTGCAGCTGATTTCGAAAATGCGCGGTCGAAAGTTGGGAGACAATAATGAGCACGATTACTGTGAAAGATGGCACGACAATTTACTACAAGGATTGGGGCCGGGGACCGACCGTTACGTTTTCGCACGGATGGCCGCTGAATTCGGACGCGTGGGACGGCCAAATGCTTTTCCTCGCCCAGAATGGCTTTCGCGTGGTCGCCCACGACCGCCGTGGCCACGGCCGCTCGAGCCAAGCTTCGTCGGGCAACGACATGAATGGTTACGCCGACGATCTGGCAGCTGTCATTGACGCGCTGGATCTCAAGGATGTGACGCTCGTGGGTCACTCCACGGGAGGCGGCGAAGTGACGCGCTACATCGGACGGCACGGTACAAAGCGGGTTGCCGCAGCCGTTCTGATCGCTGCTGTGCCGCCGATCCTTGTGAAGTCCGCTTCCAACCCGGAAGGGATCCCGATTGAAGCGCTCGACGGACTGAGGAGCGGCCTCGCCAAGGATCGTTCGCAGTTCTACAAAGACTTTGCCGTAATGTTCTATGGCGCCAATCGGCCAGGTGCAAGCGTCTCGCAGGGAATGCTGGACCAGTTCTGGCTATGGAGCATGCAGGCCGGTCTCAAGAATGCCTACGACAGCATCAACGCATTTTCCGAGACTGACTTCACCGGAGACCTCAAGAAGTTCGACGTGCCCACGCTGGTCATGCATGGTGAGGACGACCAGGTCGTTCCTATCAAAGATTCCGCGAAAAAATCGGCCAAGCTGATCAAAGGCGCGCAGGAAATTTATTATCCGGGCAGGCCGCACGGTCTCACAGCCACACACCAAGATGAAGTCAACACCGACCTGCTGAAGTTTCTGAGGTCGGTCCAGCAAGTTCGCAGGGCAGCCTCAGCCTAAATCGTTGCGTCCGGCAGATCGCATTCCTCCGCCGGGCTGCACACAAGCGCGATCGCCGGCTCAAGAGACGCCGGCCGGACAGGAAAGGAAGGAAGAATATGAAAATCGTAGTGATTGGCGGAAGTGGACTCATCGGTTCAAAAGTCGTGAAGAAGCTCGGCGCGCGAGGCCATCAGGCCGTAGCAGCATCACCCGATTCGGGCGTCAACAGCGTCACGGGCGAGGGACTGGCCGAAGTGCTGAAAGGCGCCTCCGTGGTTGTTGACGTATCCGATTCGCCACTCTGGGAGGACGCAGCAGTGTTGAAATTCTTCGAGACATCAGCTCGTAACCTCCTCAGCTATGAGGCTGCCGCAGGGGTAAGACATCATGTTGCGTTATCGGTTGTGGGAACCGATTTGTTATCCGAAAGCGGTTATTTCCGCGGCAAGATCGCTCAGGAGAAACTGATCAAAGAAGGTTCAATCCCCTACTCGATCGTGCATGCGACTCAGTTCTTCGAGTTCCTCAAGAAGCTTGCCGACGTTTCCGTCCAAGATGGCAAAGTACATTTGCCACCTGTGCTTTTTCAGCCGATGGCTGCCGACGATGTCGCGAGTGGAGTGGCCAGGATCGCTGTCGGCTCTCCGGTAAATGGCATCGTCGAAATAGGGGGCCCGGAGCAGTTTCGCTTGGACGAACTGGTCCGGCGTCGCTTGGCCGCACTGAAAGATCCTCGCGAAGTCGTCGCTGACCCCAATGCGCTTTACTCCGGGGCGAAAATCAGCGAGAGAACACTGGTGCCCGGCAATCGCGCGCAGCTCAGCGAAACGCGTTTCGCAGACTGGCTCAAGAGCCCCGCATCTCAACCCCCGATTGCGAAACCGCAGTCGGCAGCGGCAGCAACTGCCACGAAGCGAGCCTGAGGATTAGCTGCGTGGCGACGGGGACAACTCGTCGGCATTACGCGTGGCGGCGAAGTGCCCATGAGCAAAACGCGAGCGCATTGGATAGCGCCGAGGAAAGGAAGGAATACGTTATGACTTTCACAAAGTTAATTTTGGCGCTGGCATGTCTGATCTCCGTCGCGTTCGTAGCGCAGGAGGCTAAGAGCACGCGAGGGGCTGAGCTAGCGCCAGAATCTGGAGCTAGGGTAACGCGACTCATGTCAAGGGACCTGCCGGACGTTCCGAGCAAGGTAGGTCTGATGATCGCGGTCGAGTATCCGCCGGGCGGCTCGGACCCCGTACATCGTCACAACGCAGATGCGTTTGTTTATGTCCTTCAGGGCTCAGTCGTGATGCAGGTGAGGGGCGGAAAGCAAGTGATGCTGACACCTGGGCAGACCTTCTATGAAGGCCCCGACGACGTTCATGTCGTCGGCCGGAATGCGAGCGATACCAAACCAGCAAAGTTTCTGGTGTTCTTGGTAAAGAAGAAGGGCGCTCCAATCATGGTGCCAGTAAAGTGACCAGCGAAATCATCGTCAAGCGGAACGCGAGTCAGAGAAGCGCCGAATGCAGGGGTCAGACGCAACGCGCGGATATGGTGGCTGCGCTCTGGAGCCGTTTGCGACGGGATGCCCGGATCGGCATGGAGGCGAAATGCTAAATCTTCAATCTGGTGATCGAATTGAACTGTTCTACGAAGACGCCCCTTCAACGGCGATGCGCGCGACCGTCGTCCGTTTGTTGAGCGATCGGGATGAAGGAATGGGCATCGAGGTCGAAGACTATGCTGTCTGCTGGATCGAGATCACGATGGATGAGCCGAGCGACATGGACACCGAACAGGTCGTATTGCTTGGCACAGATTTTCAATACCGCCTAAACGGCCGCCGGGTAACTCTTCGTAAGCGGCAGGACGGGGCGCATGGTGAGCTTGCCCAAGAGTGCGCACGGCCGGATTTGGGGCGAGGCTAAGGCATGCACACGCCGGGGAGCTGGGTTTTCGCGATTTCCCCAGCTTGTCTCTGGTGAAGGAGAATCGCAGACATCTGGGGAACCCTGCGTGTTGCTTTTCTAGCGATGACCGTTGGAGGCAGCCTATAGGTGGGAGTTTGACGTTCAAACAGCCGTTATAGCGCCTTGTGCGACGGTTATTTGCTCGCAGTTTAAGGAAAGGAGCAATCATGAAAATCGGCATCATCGGTGCAGGCGAGATTGGCGGCACACTCACGCGCCGGCTCAGCCAGCTGGGACATGAGGTGTTTGTGGCAAACTCGCGAGGGCCTTTATCCCTCGCCGATTTGGCAAAAGAGACTGGCGCCAAGGCCGTGACGGTTCAGGAGGCAGCTAGAGCGGGCAAAGTAGTCGTCGTGACCATTCCCGAGGCGAAGATTCG
Source organism: Candidatus Sulfotelmatobacter sp. (assembly GCA_035946775.1). GTDB lineage: Bacteria > Acidobacteriota > Terriglobia > Terriglobales > Acidobacteriaceae > Sulfotelmatobacter. The sequence goes on from DASYZA010000161.1 coordinate 15,135, forward strand.
AGACCTTCCGAAAAACCTCTTTGAAGATGTCCCGCCGGACGTTGTCGTGATTGACACTGGAAATTACTACCCTCGTGAACGTGATGGCCGCATTGACGAAATCGAAGCTGGCATGACCGAAAGCCGTTGGGTCGAGAGTCAGCTGGGCTGTCCCGTCGTCAAAGCTTTCAACACTATGAATTACAAACACCTACTCGAAGGCCGCCCGCCCGGTCCCGGACGCCTCGCTCTACCCGTCGCGGGTGACGACGCAAGGGCGAAGCAAGTGGTGCTGCGCCTGATCGACGAGCTTGGATTTGACGGAATCGACGACGGCGGGTTGGACGATTCCTGGCGCCAGCAGCCGGGCACGCCGGTTTATGACAAGACATTGGATAGCGCCGGCGTGCGGCGCGCGTTGGCCGAAGCGCGAAAAGGAGCGCCTGCCTCAGTGGCGGGCAACACCGAACGGTTCCGACAGCTTCGCCCAACGTGCCTGAATGACGGACTGCTGGTGCTCCCGGTCGCGATCTGCCGCGATGCTTTTCTGGCCCGTCATTCGGTGCTGTGAGTCCGCATTCTGGGCGCAACAAGGGGGCAAACATGAAAGTGCCGGTTGCAGGTGCGATGCGACTGCGCGGCGCTTCCAACGCGCAAAAGCTTGGCTTTGTACCGCGAAAGCTCGAATGGCTCTCCGCGGCCAAGGCCGCTGGGAAATAGAGCTCGCTCAGGCTGAGTTGGTCGTTAGCAACATAGGGCAGCGAAAGGAGAAGCAACAATGGCAACGGCAAGACAGGTGTTGGTGCCGGGCGTGATGAAGGCGATTCGGATCGCGCGGTACGGCGGCTCCGAACAATTGAAATACGAAGAAACACCCCTGCCACAGATTGGCGCCGACCACGTGCTCGCGAAGGTCCGCTACGCGGGCGTGAACCCAGTAGACTGGAAAATCCGCGAAGGCAACCTGGAGCAGGTTTTCCCGGTGAGCTTTCCGCTGACGCTGGGGCACGATTTCGCGGGAGAAATCGTGAACGTCGGCGGCGACTCGGGTCGTTTCCGGGTTGGCGAGCGGGTGTTAGGGTTCGGCGAAGGTTCGTACGCCGAGTTCACCGCGGCGGCGATCAAGGACATCGCGGTGATCCCGGAGAAAATCGACTTCGCGGTGGCCGCGGCGCTGCCGACGGCGGGACTGACGGCCCTGCAGGCGATTCGCTGCGTGCAGCCGAAGCCGGGAACCCGCATTCTGATCCACGGCGCGGCGGGTGCGGTAGGCTCGTTTGCAATCCAGATCGCCAAGATCTGGGGCGCGCAGACGATTGGCACTGCTTCGGACGAAGACATCATGTACTTGCGCTCGCTAGGTCACGTGCAGGTGGTGGATTACAAGCACGAGCGGTTTGAAACCGTGGGACAGGTGGACGCGGTGCTGGACCTGATCGGCGGCGAGACGGCGGCGCGCTCGTACGCGGTGGTCAAGAAGGGCGGCGTGATGGTTTCGACGGTGGGCGCGGCAAACGCGGAGCTGGCGGCGCGGGCGGGGATTCGCGGCGCGAACGTGGTGATGAAGCGAAGCGCAGCGGACCTATCGGAGCTGGCAGGATTGGTGGAACGTGGCGACGTCAAGCCACGGATGGGCCAAGTATTTCGGCTGGACCAAGCGCGTGAGGCACAGGATACGAGCCAGCAAGGCCGGGCCAAGGGCAAAATCCTGCTAAGGGTCGGCCTAGCGGCGAGAACGATGAGAGCTGCGGCAATTTCTGAATACGGGCCTCCGAACGTCGTTCACCTGACCGATCTCCCGGTCCCGGAGCCTGGGACCGGTCAGCTGCGCGTTCGTGTTAGGGCGGCGGGCGTGGGGCCATGGGACGCGCTCGTTCGCGAAGGGCGAAGCGCAGTCCCGCAAGCTTTGCCGCTGATTTTAGGCTCCGACATTGCCGGCACTGTGGACGCCATCGGAGCAGCTTCGCATTTTCGCATGGGCGACGCGGTATACGGACTAACAAACGAGCATTTCACCGGCGGCTATTCCGAGTACGCTCTCGCTTCGGCGTCAAGCATGGCGCAGAAACCAAAAAGCCTTAGCTTTATAGAGGCGGCTTCCGCTCCTGTGATTGCGGTGACAGCCTGGCAAATGCTTTTCGATTATGCCCATGCCGTCGCCGGACAAAAGGTTCTGATCCACGGCGCAGCGGGTAACGTCGGTGCTTACGCCGTCCAAATGGCCCGAAACGCGCGACTGGAAGTTTTTGCTACTGCTGCGTCGGATGATCTTGATTACATTCGGAAACTGGGCGCTGATGTGGCTATTGACTATCGCCGAATGCGCTTCGAAGATGCCGTACCAAAGGTTGACATTGTCCTGGACACCGTCGGTGGTGATACGCGCATGCGGTCCATACAAGTCCTGAAGCCCGGCGGTGCTCTTGTTTCCTCGGTTTCCACCCCGATGCCTAGCGACCTCGCGGCGAGGGCGGGCGTCAAGGCCATTTTCTTCGTTGTGGACGTGACGACAGCATTGCTGGATAAGATCACTGAACTATTCGACGGCAAGAAACTGGTTCCAAACGTTGGCACCGTGCTGCCGCTAGCCGACGCCCGGGTCGCTCATGAGATGCTCGCCGGAGCTCCTCACAAACGCGGCAAGATTGTTTTAAACGTTGCTGCGTAGGATTCAAGGCAACTGGCCAATCGGTGTTGGTGCCGAGGGTGATGAAGGCCATTCGGATCGCGCAGCACAGTGGCTCCGAAAAACTCAGATATGAAGAGTCACAAACGAGGACAGAATGCGAACAGAACTCACAAACGAATTGGGTGCACCTTCTCTTCGGACCAACAATCCGGTTGGGTGCGTCGAAGAAACACTAGTCACGCAGGCGAAAGGCGGGTCTGTGACTGCCTTTGAACAGCTCGTCGAGCGTTACGAGACGAGAGTGTTTCGCCTGGCGCAAACGATCGCTCACAGTCGTGAAGATGCTGAAGAAATAATGCAGGACACCTTCATACAGGCATTCAAGAACTTGCCCGGCTTCCGGGGGAACTCTCGTTTTTATGCCTGGCTTGCCCGCATCACGGTCAATGCGGGTCTGATGAAGGTACGTGGACGTCGTCACAACGTGATTTCCATTGATGGCCGGGCTGGCCTCGGAGAGGCCATTTTGCCCCGAGAGCTTGAGGATTGGGGGCCAACCCCCGAACAGCGCTATTCACAAACGGAGTTGCAAGAGATCCTGGCGACGACCATCGGCGAGCTGCCGCGAGGATATCGGAGCGTCTTTCAGCTTCGCGACATCGAGGGATTTTCAACCGAAGAAACTGCGCATGCGCTCGAACTCTCACCAACCGCGGTTAAGTCGCGTTTGCACCGTGCGCGCTTGAGGATGCGCGATTCATTGGACAAGTACTTCCGGCTGACTGGAATTCGTTTGCAACGTTCCGCGCGAATAGGACAGGCCGGCTCCTAGGGATCGCAACATGCCCAACAAATTGGCCGAGTGACCTTGCGCGGGAAGCATTCCGCTCAAGAAAAGCGAATCGCCGTTTTTGAAGGGATCCGTGTTAGTGCCGCTAGATAGAGACGCTGCAACAGTGATACCGCCAGCCGCAGCATATCGGCGCTGCTAGATTTATCCCAAGTTCTTTCATGCAGCGGCCGCGCGTCTCGGAGATGCGCGGAAGCGATGGGACAGGCTCTTTGTGTCTTATCGGTCGCTGGAAATTACGCGAACCGCGCCACGGTTTCCCGGGGCAGTGCAAAGCGTACGATCCACTCTTACGGGGAAATCCCGCGATCGACCATTAGCGTTTAGGTTGATTCGAATCATTGGCGCGTTCTTCTGGCTTTTCGTTTCCGCTGCAATGTTCTCCAAGGCCGGAACGAAACGCGCCCTCGTCGCCGGCCTTGTTGCGTCCTAGATCGGTGGTTGCGCGATCTGGCAGCTAGGTATTTCAGAGGGTCGTATCAGCTTTAGCCTTTCGCCGCAGGGAGTCGGTTCATGCCCGCCCAATCGGAAGAACGCAGATACGACGCGGGTAAACTGGCTTGCAACCGAGGATGCGTCAGTCTAAGCGCGTTGTCCACAATGCCTTGGCAGAGGATCATGGATGACTTGCTCTTCGAGTGACCGCAGTGCGGGTCTGGGCGCTCGATCGGGGATGGACAGTGCCAGTTATCCTCGCCGGTACGAAGGTGTTACCGATACCATCGTCCAATTGTTTCCTCCCCGTGCTTCTGGCTCAATCGCAAACGTTGATCGCAATCGGTCGAATCGCACGAGCAGTCAGTAGTGGTCCGTGGGGGCAGTGAACGATGAATGGCTCGAATTTAGACGGCGAATCGTACCGGCTGAGTTCGCTCTGCACGGAACCGCGGCTCGACTGCGCCAAAGGAGTTGAAATGGGACCTAGGGTATCGAAGTACTTCGCTGCTCCGAACGAGAGCAGCAGGATGCCGGTGCGAGCCAGCCGTGAGTGGCATTCGTCATTCAGTCCTGGGTATCGCCCATGGAAGCAATGCACATGAACGCGCTCTTCATCGGCGAGAGCCAACGCGCCTGGTGGCACCTGGCCAGGCGTCTAGAGCAGCGAGGCTGCAGTTGCTGGTTTGCCTCCACCAACGAGGAACTTCGAGTTCTTCTCGGCGAGCGGCCGTTCGCTTTGGTGCTGAGCGCACATCCGGTGACACAGGGGCGACCGCTCATGGAGTTGCTGCAGGCTCCTGAACGGTTCGTATTCTATTGGTTTCCGGTCGAAGATGGCTGTCTGTGGTTTCAAGCGATTCCTGAAATTTCCAATGTTGCGGGAGTATCCGCGCTGCGGCCGCGCGAGTTCGTGAGTGTTCTCGACGCTCTTCTCAGTTCGGGGAAGACTCCCATGCTGCGGACGGGCGTAGATATGCAAACACCTACACAAGAATCGGGCACCTTCCGCCTGAGCGAGTAGGTTCCGTGCGGTCGCTCTGGACTAAAGGCCCGGTGGAGGACGTTATATGCAGGCATTGCGAACGATATTGCAGCAAGCGGAAACAAGGGGTGTGGCAGTTGGACACTTCAATATTTCGGATCTGATCGCCTTGAAGGCCGTTTTCGAGGCGGCCCGAGATCTCAACGTGCCAGTCATCGTAGGACTGTCGGAAGGGGAACGCGCCTTCATGGGCACCGACCAGGCGGCCGCACTGGTGAGAAGTTTGCGCGAACAGCATAGTTTTCCCATTTTCTTGAACGCGGATCACACCCACTCGCTGCCCAGTGCGATGGAGGCCGCCCAGGCGGGATTCGACGGGGTCGTGTTCGACGCTTCGGCTCTGCCCTTCGAGGAGAACATCCGTCAAACAAAAGCCGCCGTCGAGCGTCTGCGGGCGCTTCGCCCGGACATCCTTATTGAAGGCGAGATAGGCAACATCGGCAGCGGTTCGGAGATCCACGATACCGCGCCGGAGCTGCAAAAAGCGTTGACTAACCCCGCCGGCGCAAGGCGCTTCGTGGAAGAAACTGGGATCGACACATTAGCTCCCGCGGTTGGCAATATGCACGGGATGCTCAAGAGTATGGTTGCAGGAAACACCAGGAAGCACTTGGACATTGAACGAATCCGGGCGATCAAGGCGAGCTCTGGGATTTTCATGACCTTGCACGGTGCTTCCGGAACCGACGACAATGACATCCGCAAAGCCATCGCAGCGGGAATTACCATAGTACACATCAACACGGAGGTGCGGCTCGCCTGGAGACGCGGGTTCGACAGCGCACTCATGCAACAGCCCAACGAAATTGTTCCCTACAAAATCCTTCCGCATGTGGTTGATACGGTAAGGAAGGTGGTGACGTCCAAGCTGGCTCTGTTCAACAGCGCTCGGCTTGCTCGCGCTGCGTCGCCGTAGCGGCGAAAGAGAAGAAGGAGCTTGAGGGAACCAGGCGCGCGTCTCTCCCAGCATTTTGCAGAGACAAGTCGCGAGGCTCGCCGGGGGCTGCGCGCAGGATGCCCGTTTTGACAGAGGTGAACTAATGAAGGTGAATGCGGCGGCCGGAAGGCCGGCTGATCTCTCGATGCTCGTAAACGTTCCAAAACTGGTGACCGCCTACTACGCCTTGCGGCCGGATCCAAGCGAACCGAAACAGTGTGTCCTCTTCGGCACTTCGGGCCATCGGGGGTCTGCGTTCGATGTGTCCTTTAATGAATGGCACATCCTTGCAATCACTCAAGCGATCTGCGATTACCGCAAGGTGCAGAAAATCGACGGGCCGCTCTTCCTCGGAATAGACACCCATGCGCTGTCAGAGCCGGCCTTTGCGAGCGCGCTCGAGGTTCTTGCGGCAAACAGCATTAACGTAATGCTTGCGGAAGGGACCGCCTACACGCCAACCCCCGCCGTCTCCCACGCCATTCTCCGCTACAACCGCGGAAGGAAGAGTGGTCTTGCCGACGGCATCGTTATCACGCCGTCCCATAATCCGCCGGCCGATGGCGGGTACAAATACGACCCCCCTCACGGCGGGCCCGCCGATTTCGAGATAACGTCATGGATTGAGACTCGGGCTAACGGATTTCTTCGTGCGAGCCTTACTGGCGTGAAGCGAATCCCGTTCACACAAGCGGTTCGAGCCCCAACGACGCATCGCTACGACTACCTGCACAGCTACGTCGCCGATCTTCAAAGCGTGGTCGACATGGACGCCATTCGCGATTCCAAGCTCGCACTCGGTGTCGATCCCCTTGGCGGTGCGGGTGTCGACTACTGGCCACGGATTGCCGAACGTTATGGCCTCAATCTGACGGTTGTAAACCAAGCCGTTGACCCAACGTTTCGGTTTATGAGCGTGGACTGGGACGGGAAAATTCGGATGGACCCATCTTCGCCCTATGCCATGCAGAGGCTGATCAATCTGAAGGACAAGTTCGATCTCGCGTTTGCCAGCGACACCGATCATGACCGCCATGGCATCGTGACCAAGGGAGCCGGTCTGCTTCCGCCGAATCACTTTTTGTCAGTGTGCGTCGATTATTTGTTTCGGAATCGCAAGAACTGGGGCGAAAACGTCGCCGTTGGCAAGACTGTCGTCAGCAGCAGCATGATCGATCGTGTTACCGCACGGTTGAAACGGCAGCTATACGAAGTTCCTGTAGGTTTCAAGTGGTTCGTCGGCGACTTTCTCGGTGGCCGAATCGGTTTCGGCGGCGAGGAGAGCGCTGGCTCGTCGTTCCTCCGGCGTGACGGTCGCGTGTGGACAACCGACAAAGACGGAATCGTCCCTTGCTTGCTCGCAGCAGAAATCACGGCACGCGAAGGCCGCGATCCAGGCGAAATCTACCGCGTTCTCACTCGAGAGTTGGGCGATCCCGTCTATGAGCGCATTGAAGCTCCAGCGACACGAGAGCAGAAAGCGGCCATCGAGAAACTGTCTTCGTCCGATGTCCACGTCAGTGAGGTAGCAGGAGAAAAGGTTCAACGGGTTCTGACCGAAGCCCCAGGAAACGGCAAACCAATCGGCGGGATTAAAGTGATCGCCAAGAATGGCTGGTTTGCAGCGCGTCCCTCTGGCACCGAGGATATTTACAAGATTTACGCCGAGAGCTTTCTTGATAGGGCCCATCTGGAGCGGATCGAAGAGGAAGCCCAGACGATTGTTTCGGATACGCTCACACGGAGCGCACGAGCAGCAGCTGGCAGCTGAGCCCAAGTAAGGAGTCGACCATGAGCAGTCCTGCGCAGCGCAGCAGTCTCTCGATAACAGCTATTTCCGACGCCTTAACCGCCTTGGCTTTAGACTTAAGATGGTCGTTTAACCATTCGGCGGATCGCCTTTGGCAGTGGCTCGACCCGGAACTATGGGACCTGACCCACAATCCCTGGATCGCGTTGCAAACGGTGTCCCGGGAAAGGCTTCAAGCGGTGGCGGCGGAGCCGGAATTTCAAGAGTTACTGGCCTACGTTACTAGCGAGCGACAGGCCACGGAGCGCTCCGAAAGCTGGTTCGAACTAGCGCATCCCCGCTCGGGCCTAACTGGCATTGCCTACTTTTCTATGGAGTTCATGCTGAGCGAAGCCTTGCCGATCTACTCGGGCGGCCTCGGTAACGTTGCCGGGGACCAACTTAAAGCGGCGAGTAACCTTGCGGTACCGATGCTGGGTGTTGGTCTCTTGTATCAACAGGGATATTTTCGCCAGGAAATCGATGGAGCTGGCCAGCAGCGGGCCTTGTATCCCTTCAATGACCCCGGCCAATTGCCCATCCGGCCCGTGCGCGAGCCGAACGGTGAGTGGCTGCGGCTCTCTTTGGATTTTCCTGGTACCAAGCTATGGCTGCGGACGTGGCAAGTCCAGGTGGGCCACGCAAAATTGTACCTGCTCGACACCAACGATCCGGCAAACACCTCGGCGCATCGCGGAATTGCCAGTGAACTCTACGGCGGGAATCCTGAGTTGCGTCTAAAGCAAGAGTTGGTTCTGGGAATTGGAGGCTGGCGGCTCCTGAATGCTCTCGGACTTCATCCCGAGGTTTGCCATTTGAACGAGGGCCATGCGGCGTTCGCGGTGCTTGAAAGAGTGCGGTCGCACATGGTCAGCAACAAGGTATCGTTCGACCTGGCTCTTACGATAACTCGCGCTGGAAATCTTTTCACGACTCATACCCCGGTCGATGCAGGCTTTGACCGTTTCTCTCCCGAGCTAATGGAAAAGTACTTTAAGCGATACGCGGAAGAGGAGCTTTCGATTACACTCGGGAAACTGTTGGCTTTCGGGCGGCGGGAACCAAGAGATTCATCCGAACCGTTTAACATGGCGTACCTTGCGGTCCGCACGAGCAGTGCCGTTAACGGCGTAAGCCGGTTACATGGCCAGGTCAGCCGCCGAATCTTTCAGCCCTTGTTCCCCAGATGGCCTGAGGCCGAAGTGCCAGTGAACCACGTCACCAACGGAGTGCACACGCCTACCTGGGATTCGGCCGAGGCGGATTTGCTCTGGGAAATCACCTGCGGAAAGGGTTGCTGGAACGAAGCCACGGAAGGAGTGGAGGAACGTTTTCGCAGGGCCAGTGATTCTGCACTGTGGCAGGTGCGATCCAGATCTCGCAAGTCTCTGGTCGAGTATGTTCGCAAGCGGCACGCCCGCGAGTTGTCGGAGCAGGGCGCTTCTGCGGACGATCTCCAGCAAGCCGCGCAGGCACTCGACGCGGACGCCCTAACGATCGGCTTCGCGCGGCGTTTTGCCACGTACAAGCGCCCCAACCTGCTCCTCCATGATCCTGAGCGGCTGGCGCGAATCCTTATGGACCAAAATCATCCGGTTCAACTGGTGCTCGCCGGGAAAGCCCATCCGCAAGACGCGGCCGGCCAAGACATGATCCGGCAGTGGATCGCGTTCTCCCGCCGCCCCGACGTACGGTCTCGCGTGATCTTCCTCTCTGACTATGATGCGCTCATGGCCGAGCAACTCGTACAAGGTGTCGATCTGTGGGTTAACACGCCGCGGCGGCCGTGGGAAGCGAGCGGAACTAGCGGGATGAAGGTACTCGTCAACGGTGGGCTGAACCTATCGGAGCTCGACGGCTGGTGGGCAGAGGCATATTCGCGAGAAGTCGGCTGGGCTATAGGAGACATGAAGGAACATGGAGAAGATCCAATGTGGGATGCATCCGAAGCGGAAGCTCTTTACGGTCTGATCGAACAAGAAGTCATTCCCGCGTTCTACACGCGAGATGGCCATGGGATTCCGAGCGGTTGGATAGCTCGCATGCGGGAGAGCATGGCACGGTTAACACCGCTTTTCTCCAGCAACCGCGTTGTTCGTCAGTACACGGAGGAACATTACCTGCGGGCGGCGTCTGCGTTCGCGGACCGTGCCAAAAACCAAGGGGCGCTGGGGGCGAAGTTACTGAATTGGCGGACTCAGGTCGCGAAGCACTGGTCCGCGGCGCGATTTGGTTCCGCAACAGTTGAACAGAAGGGCGGGCAATTGCTATTTCAGGTTCAGGTTTATTTGGACGAGCTTGATCCCGACTACGTAGGCGTGGAGCTTTATACCGAAGGACAGAACGGTGCTGTTCCTGTGCGGGAGTCTATGAATCGCGGTGAGCCTCTGGTCGGTTCAGCAAATGCCTTTGTGTACACAGCGAGCATTCCCGCATCGCGTGCCGCAGCCGACTACACTTCTCGTATTGTTCCCCGGCACAGCGGAGCATTTGTGCCCATGGAAGCACCGTTCATCCTGTGGCACGACTCGCCCTCTTGGCGATGACTAGATGCAGATGAAAATCAATTCTGGCGGGTGAAAAAGGGTGGAGAGCGCAGGCGAGAGGCGAATATGATTTCCAACGGAGCACGCGCGCTGCCGCTTGCCGCGAACTGTCGCGCTTCTGGTGTCCTGCTCCACGTCACTTCTTTGCCGTCTCCGTATGGCATCGGGGATTTCGGACCCACAGCATTCTCGTGGATTGAGCGCCTCCGCCATGCTCAACAGAGTTTTTGGCAGGCGCTCCCGATGGGGCCGGTCGGTTACGACAACTCACCGTATCAGCCGTTGTCTTCGTTTGCCCGAAATGTGCTGCTGATCAGTCCCGATTGGCTGATAGAGGATGAACTGCTGACTACAAACGACTGTGCGCATGATCCGTTCCCGGCGGCGGCCGTTGATTACGGCGCGGTCAGGTCTTTCAAGCATCGCTTGATGGGAGCTGCTTGGAAGCGTTTTAAAACGGTACGCGGGCAGTCAAAATTGCGAATCGCATTTGAGCAATTCTGTCACGCCCAGAAACACTGGCTCGATGACTACGCGCTTTTTCAGACGCTAAAAGCAAAGTTCGGCGAAATCCACTATCTTCAGTGGCCGACCGAGCTGGTCAACCGCAACTCTACTGCGCTTGAACGCGCTCGGCGTGAACTCGCTGACGAAATTGGCAAAACTGCTTTTGCACAGTTTCTCGTATTTCTCCAAGCCGACCGGCTGAAGGCCCATGCCCATAAGAATGGCCTTAGCTTGATTGGTGACTTGCCATTTTTTGTTTCTGGCGACTCAAGCGATGTGTGGTCGAGCCCCGAACTGTTTCTCCTCGACGAGCAGCGTCGGCCGCGCTTCGTCGCAGGTGTGCCTCCCGATTATTTCAGCGCGCGAGGGCAACTCTGGGGCAATCCGCTGTACGACTGGAAAGTGCTGCGCCAGTCGGGATATCAATGGTGGATCGCCCGCTTGCGCTCACTGTTGACCCACGCCGACGTGATTCGTCTCGATCATTTCCGCGGATTCGCGGCCGCTTGGCATATTCCGGCGGGAGCGGCGACGGCAGTGACTGGAAGTTGGGCGCCAGGTCCGGGCGCCGAATTCCTAGCTGCGGCAGGCAAGGAACTGGGCAGACTGCCGTTTATCGCCGAAGATTTGGGAATGATTACGCCAGATGTGTATGCGCTGCGAGAGCAGTTTCACCTGCCGGGCATGCGCGTCCTGCAGTTCGCCTTCGACGGCGATGCTAACGATCCGCATCTTCCCGAAAATTTTGCCACCAACACTGTTGTCTATACCGGTACACACGATAACCCAACGACTCGCGGCTGGTTTGAAGGCCTGACGGCTGACCGGCGAGAGAAGGTCTGGAACTATTTGAAACAGCGAGGAGTCGGCAGCAGTGAGGCCGCACATGGATTGATAGAACTGGCATGGTCATCGAAGGCTGAGCTGGCGATGGCGCCTCTACAAGACTTGCTGAACCTCGGCAAAGAAGCGCGAATGAACATTCCCGGCCGTCCCGAACGCAACTGGCGTTGGCGCTGCACTGAGGAGATGCTCTCCGACGAGGCCTTTGCCTGGCTGGGTCAGCTGACCAAGAACGCAGGCCGGTTCGAAGTCTCTGATAGCCGGGAGCGCGAAGGCGTGGAGGCCGCATCGAGATGCTAAAACGCGATTCACGCCTGTGGGAAGGCGAGCGCTCCCTCTCGACCGTTCGGGCCGGCCTTGCGGTGAAGCCAGTTTTTGAATCACACCATTAAGGATGGCCGCAGGCACGAAGCTGCGGCCCGTCACCAGCTAAGAAGAGAAAGGAGTCAGCATCATGAATGCACAACGGCCAAAGCAAGCCCGAGAAGATTCGACTTCCGAACCGCGGGGAATCTTGGCGCCTCCGGTGGTTGAACAAAACGAATTTGAATTCGATGTCACCCTCTCCACGGCAGTCAAGAAAAACGGCCGACCACAGCCGGCTCCGCAAGGTCCCAAAGGCCCTTTGTCTCCTGACATGCTTGATCGAATGAACCGCTATTGGATGGCGGCGAATTTTCTGACAGTGGCGCAGATCTATCTCTCCGATAACCCGCTTCCAAGACGCTCTCTGACAGCAGCGGACATCAAGCCAAGATTACTCGGCCACTGGGGTACGTCGGCCGGCCAGAACTTCATTTATACGCACCTGAACCGGCTGATCAAGGAACGCGACGCCAGCGTGATCTACATCGCTGGTCCGGGTCATGGCGGGCCCTCGTTAAACGCCCATTCGTACCTGGAAGGAACGTATTCGGAAGTCCATCACGACGTAACGCAGGACGTGAATGGCATGCGTCTGCTTTTTCGTCAATTCTCGACTCCCGGCGGTGTTCCGAGTCATTGCGGTCCTCATGTCCCGAACTCAATCCACGAAGGCGGGGAACTGGGCTACTCGCTGCTGCACGCGTTCGGCGCTGCGTTTGATAATCCCGATCTTATCGTCGCATGCGTCATCGGAGACGGAGAGGCGGAAACAGGCCCTCTGGCGGGCAGCTGGAAGGGAGTGAAGTTCCTGAATCCCGTGCGCGATGGTGCCGTGCTGCCTATTTTGCATCTGAACGGGTACAAAATCTCGGGGCCGACTGTCGAGGCTCGCACGCTCGATGACGAGCTCGTTTCCCTCTATCGTGGGCACGGGTACAAACCTTACTTTGTGGAAGGGGACGAACCGGCGGTGATGCACCAACTGTTTTCTGCGGTATTGGACAAATGTTATGAGGAGATACGTTCGATCCAGACTGAGGCGCGCAAGAACGGTTTCAAAAGGCGTCCCACATGGCCGATGATTGTGCTCCGCACGCCGAAAGGATGGACGGGCCCGAAACAAGTCGAAGGGCTTCCGATCGAGGGTACCTTTCGCGCCCATCAAGTCCCGCTAGCAAATGTCCGCGAGAATCCCGATCACCTCCGCCTGCTTGAGGACTGGCTTCGAAGCTACAAGCCTGACACCCTCTTCGATGCAAACGGAAAACTGATTTCCGAGCTGCAGGAATTGGCGCCCCTGGGCGACGATCGCATGGGTGCAAATCCGAGTGTGAACGGCGGACGGGTGCTCACTGCGCTCGAACTCCCGGACTATACGGACTACGCAGTTGAAGTTCCGAAGTCTGGGCAGGGTGTGGCCGAGGCGCCGCGCAAGCTAGGGGAGTTCCTTCGCGACGTGATCAAGCTCAATCCTACAAACTTCCGATTTTTTTGTCCTGATGAGACGAACTCCAATCGGCTGAATGCCCTCTTCGAAGCCACGACGCGCTGTACCGTCGAGGAAACGGTCTCGATCGACGACAAGATAGGTGCGAACGGCAGGGTCATGGAAGTCCTTAGCGAGCACTGCTGCCAAGGCTGGCTCGAAGGCTACCTCCTCACCGGCCGCCACGGCTTGTGGGCTTCTTATGAGGCTTTCGCGCAGGTCGTAGATTCCATGCTCACTCAGCACGCGAAGTGGCTCGAAGAATCGAAGAAATTCCCGTGGCGAAGGCCCATCGCGTCCTTAAACGTCTTCCTGACGAGCCACGCGTGGCGCAACGACCACAATGGGTTCAGCCACCAGGCCCCTGGTTTTGTCGATAACGCTCTCGCGCGCCGGAGCGAAGTGATTCGCGTTTATTACCCTCCGGATAGCAATTGCCTCCTGAGCGTCGTCGATCATTGCCTTCGCAGCCGCGACTACGTAAACGTCGTCACATGCGGCAAGCAACCGGAACTTCAGTGGCTCGATATGGAGCATGCGCGAGAACACTGTTCCGAAGGTGCGTCGGTCTGGAAGTTCGCCACCAACGATAATGGCAGAGACCCGGACGTGGTGTTGGCTTGCGCAGGCGACGTGCCCACGCTCGAGACGTGTGCATGCTCGTGGCTGCTGCAAAAGTATGTGCCGGAAATCAAGGTGAGGGTGGTGAACGTGGTGGACCTCAGCATTTTGATGTCGCCCGACGAGCATCCTCACGGAATGGATGACATTTCTTTCGAAGCCCTATTCACCGAAGCCACGCCCGTGATCTTCGCCTTCCACGGGTACCCTTGGGTGATTCATCCCATGGTCCACGGAAGGTCCAACGAGGGCCGCTTTCATGTCCGCGGATTTAGGGACCGAGGCACAACTACGACTCCGTTTGACATGGTCGTCCTCAACAAGATGAGCCGTTTTCACCTGGCGATGGACGCGCTGAAACATGTTCCTCGGTTTCGCTCGCAGGTTTCCGACGTAGTGGACATGTTCAAGCGGAAGTTGTCCGAACACGATACCTACATCCGGGAAAATCTTCAGGATATGCCTGAGATCAGAAACTGGCGGTGGACTCCCGATTTCTCTGAACCGAGTGAGCCACCTCCCATGGTCAAAGGCAGTCTGCACAAGCAGCTATTCAGTGACGCGTAGACCTGAACTCGGAAATGACCGCTGCCGCCCACGGGCCCGCCTGTGCGGGCGTGGATTTCGCTTTTTCCCGGGAGATTGGCGCCGTCAGCGAACGCCAAACAGGCGAAAAATGCTCACCTTCGCGCCGTCGATGACCAGCAGGTAGAGTAATACGAGCGCTACCAATGAACCAACCAGAGACCATGAAATCGAAGCCATGAGAATGCCTTGTGTCGCCAGGATGCTCACCGCGACGACATCCGCAACCGAGCTGAAAATCAGCCATCTGCTGGGAAGCGATTTCCAGAACCGGTTCCGCTCGCGCACCAGGTAGACGTTGCCTTGGCCCGTGAAAACTAACATCAGGAACACAAGTGTTTGAAGTTGCCGCAACGGCAGATGCAGCACGTCCCGACCAGCAAAAAATACCGTAAATGAAAGAATCAGCACCAGACCGGCCAGCGCGCTGGCCGTGAGCATCAAGGTTCGAATGTCCCATCGGTCGGGGTGTGCAGAGAAGGAGACGCGATCGGTGGCAATCGACATCGTGACGAAGTCGTTCGTGAACAACAGCAGAACCACCAGCAGCGGCGTAACCACAAACGTTCCTGTGAGCATCACCCCGAGGCTCAAGAAGACCCCGATTTCGAGGGTCTTGATGATCTTGTTCAGCGTGTAGGTGAGCATCCGCTGATAAATTCTGCGGCCGGTTTCCACGGCGCGCACAACGCCAGAGAGCCCGCTGTCGATAAGAACGATGCTCGCGGCAGCTTTGGCCACGTCTGTCGCGCTGGAGACGGCGATGCCGGCCTCAGCTTGCTTCAGCGCGGGCGCGTCATTGACGCCGTCGCCGGTCATTCCGACGATGTGTCCTTTGTGTTGAAGCGCTTGGACAAGACGAAACTTGTCTGCCGGAAAAACGCCAGCAAAAGCATCGTAATGTTCCGCCGCTTCGGCGGCCTCGCCGTGCAGATTCGCAGCGGAGCCGAGGCGATCGCCGATGCCTACCCGCACTGAGACCGCTCGCGCCGTGGACGCTCCGTCTCCCGTCACCATGATGACGCGCACGCCGAGATGTTTGAGATTTTCGATCAGCGCGTTCGAATCCGGACGAATGGGATCTTCCAAGCCGAGAAAACCGGAAAGTTCCAGGGAGGTATCCATCCCTAACGCAACGGCCAGAACTCGAGCTCCTTGCGCCGCCAGCGGTTCCGGTTCGTCAGCCGTATTGCTTCCCGTTCGCACCAACTGCAAGACGGCGCTGGGGGCGCCCTTGACCACTCGCAATTTGCCGGACGGCTCTTCATAAACAGCTTCGGAGCGCTTCGTGCCGGGATCAAAAGGGATGAATTGAATGCGTTTCGGAACGTCGCCCAAAACCCCCTTTTCCCG
The DNA here is from genome assembly GCA_035946775.1 of Candidatus Sulfotelmatobacter sp. Classification (GTDB taxonomy): domain Bacteria; phylum Acidobacteriota; class Terriglobia; order Terriglobales; family Acidobacteriaceae; genus Sulfotelmatobacter. The sequence continues at coordinate 31,106 of DASYZA010000161.1, forward strand.
TGCCGCTTCGAGGACCGCCAAATCAATGGGATCTTGTGTGGCTGCATCGGACGCAAGCGCTGCCGCGCGCAAGACTTCCTCGACGCGATGGCCTTCCGCCGGAGAGATTTGCGCGAGGGAGAGGCGATTCTGAGTGATCGTGCCCGTTTTGTCGGTGCACAGTACGTCCATGGCCGCAGCTTCCTCGATCGCCGAAAGCCGTGTGACCAGGACCCCATGGCGAGACATATCGAGCGCCCCCAGGGCCGTTGCGACGGTGAAGGTTGCAGGCAAAGCGACCGGTACGGAGGCCACCAACAAGATCAGCGCGAAGGGCAGGACTTCGGCCCAGGGAAGATGGGCGTAGCCGGCATAAGCGAGCAGTGCGGCGACAAGGGTGGCGTCGAAGATAACCAAGTACTTCACGATGGCAAAGATGATTTCCTGTAGATGGCTCGCTGTCTGAGCTTTCTTCACGAGTTCGGCGGTCTTGCCGAAATAGGTGCGCTGCCCCGTGGCCGTCACTTGCCCGTTGGCTTCGCCGCGTTTGAGGCGCGACCCAGCATAGACGCTCGCGCCTGCCGATTTCTGTACCGGCAGCGACTCGCCGGTAAGCTCCGATTCATCCGCCTCTAGTACACCATCCAGCAGGCGAACGTCGGCGGGAGAGAGGTCACCCAAGCGCAAGTGAATCACGTCCCCGGGCACAAGCTGCTCGGCGGCAATGAGTTGCCAGCGGCCGTCGCGCAGGGCCCGCGCCTCGATACCGAGGCGCTTCCGCAGGAGAGCCAGCGCTCGGTTGGCTTGGTTTTCCTGAACGAAGCTTAATACGGCGTTGAATACCAACAGGCTGGCGATGATGATGGCCTCATCGCGCTTGTGAGCGAGCAGCTCAAGCACGATGGTCGCTTCGAGCATCCCCGGGACGGGCCCCCAGAATCTTGTGAGCAAAGTCCGCAGCGGATGGCGACGCTCCGCCTCCACGCGGTTCAGGCCGTACTGGCGGAGGCGCTGCTCCGCCTCAGCCGTGGTCAGACCTGCCAGCTTTTCAAGACCGCTCGCGGGGGTCGTTTGCAGTTCAGGACTTTCCATTCATGGCCCCTCTGGCGCTGACTGCACCTCTGTACCCGCACATTTGTCAACGGTATAACCTGCCCGCCCGTCCCCGTGCTGGGAGCGAGACTGGGGAATGCTGCTTGCCTACACGGACTCCTACCGATCCGCTTCAGCGACCCAAGCGCGGGTTACGTTTTCTGGGACCGCCTCCAACGTCCGGGGCTTCTTCGCCGAGGGCGGTCGCTAAGTCGATTTGATGGTCCTGTTCTTGCGTGAGGATCTGGCGAAGCTGTTCGGCAAGAGCGTACTCTCCGAGTGCCTCGCATTGTGGAATCCGATCGCGGTAATTGCGAATCGTTTCATTCTCGTTGCCGAGATCGTAGCGAAGCATCTCCTTTGGATCTTTCGACGTGCGTACTGGTTTGGGAGTGACCACTGGCATCTTGCCGAGATAATCGATCTGCCGGGAGAGGATCAGGGCATGTTCGAGCTCCTGTTTGGCATGGATTTCGAGTTGCGCGGCGATGTCCATGTATTGCGCGCCTTTGAGTACTTGGGAATAGACAACGTAGGCGATGATTGCCTGATATTCACGGGATAGGTCTTCATTCAAGAGGTCTCCGAGATGGTCACGGGTAATTTCGCTTTCGTTTGACTTGGCATTCACCATCAAATCTCTCCTTTGGAAACTTGAGCGTAGTCCTGCTTTGCGGGGAGCGCACCAGAGCCGTAATTTCCAACGGCTTGGCGCAGGTGCTCTCTTGATGATGACGGCACGGCTGAGCCCGTTCCTTTGATGGTGCGTTCTCCGTTGTACCTGGGACCCGAGGATGGGCCAAGTTGCGCGGAAATGTCCATGATACTTTGGTGTCGATTCCGGGCCGAAATTGCGGAAACTTGGCATACCAGAGGCTCGCTCGACGGAGGTTCACTTTGCTTCTTTGCGACCCGGGCGATCCCCGCGCCCCAGGTTGACTGAGACCAAGGTATTGCCGATACCATCGTCTAATTGTTTCATCGCTCCTGCCAGTGGCTTAATCGCAACTGTGACGCCTCGCTGGGGAGATGGTCATGCAGCATCCTCCGGTACCGATAGGCCTCGGAAAAGCGATGGAGTTTAGAGAAGGACTACAGCCAATTAGAACTTCGACGTTCGCGGATCCCTGGGTTCAGTTAGTTTCGGGCGCGATGTCATTGCCGCCGCTCTTTCGCTTTTCAAATCGGGTTTTTGCCGGGAATAAAACGTCCTTCCCATCGCCCAAGAACTGGAGGTCACATGCTTAGGAGGAGGATACAGATGAGGCAAGCGGCTGGTACGAAACTCGCACACGAAGGGAAAGAGAAATTTCCACATAAAGCACCGACAGCCGAGGACATCCGCCTACGCGCCTATGAAATCTTTGTCGCTCGGGCATGTGCTCCCGGAGATGAAGTTCAGGACTGGCTTCAGGCAGAACGTGAGCTTTTCTCGAAAGGCTAGCTGCTTGCTGCCTTCGCCTGTTTCAGTTCGTGGTTGTCCCGATGGAGCGAGCCACAGACTGTCGTCGATTAATGTGTCACGTCCGATCGGGCCGTGGCCGATGTGAAAAAGATTTGTTCGAAGGCAAACCAATATAGATACGCGCGATTGGAGGTAAGCTGTGTTCCGCCACACGATCCCTCTGGGCCGAATTTTCGGAATCTCTATAGACCTCGATTACTCGTGGTTCCTCATTTTCGGTTTGCTCACGTGGATTCTGGCCGTTAGTTACTTTCCAGCAGAGCTCAAGAACTGGAACCCGGCCGGGTATTGGCTGATGGGAGCAGTGACGGCGATCTTGCTCTTCGTGAGCGTCCTATTTCACGAGCTGGGACATTCTGTCGTTGCGAAGCACTTCGGAATACCTGTGCCAAGGATTACACTGTTTATCTTTGGCGGGGTTTCTCAGATCTCGACCGAGCCTGCCGACGCGAATAAAGAATTTTGGATGGCCGCAGCCGGCCCCGCTGTCAGCTTCGTTCTGGCTGCGATTTTTTGGGAGTTACGCCTAATCCTGGCGGGCGCTCCCGCGTTATTCATTCTCTCAAAATACATGGCGTTGCTGAACCTCGTACTAGGCGTGTTCAACCTCATTCCTGGCCTCCCGCTAGACGGAGGCCGGGTGTTTAGAGCCATCATTTGGGGAATCAGCCGCAACTTTCGGCGGGCGACATCGGTGGCCACTCTTACGGGCCGTTTTTTTGGTTTCGCGCTGATTTTTATCGGCGTCTGGCTCGTATTGGCGGGAGACCTGTTTGATGGCCTGTGGACCGCGTTTATTGGCTGGTTTATCGAAAGCGCGGCAGGAAGCCAGTTTCGACAGCAGGTCGTGAAGGATTTGCTGGCTGGCCATAGAGTTTCCGAAATGATGAGCAGGGATTGCGCTCGCGTCCCTAGTGACTTGACATTGCAAGATCTCGTTGAAAAGCACATCCTGGGAAGCGGCCATCGCTGCTTCGTTGTCACGCAGGGAAATCAGACGATTGGCTTAATAACTCTCTCGGAGATTACAAAAGTCCCTCGTTCCTCCTGGGCCTCAACAAGGATCGCAGACGTAATGATCCCCTCCGGAAAACTTGTTTCGACTCCGGCGAATGCAGAAGCTTGGCCAACCGTTGAAGGCATGGAGCGAGATGGCATCAGCCAGACCCCGGTTGTAGATGGCGGTAAAATCATCGGCGTGTTATCTCGTGACGATCTGGTTCACTATCTCGGAATCCTCCGCAGCCTGCATGCTCAGGCGTAAGCGGTCATATTGCGAAATACCCGGTTTGGCGCGGCCCGATAAACTAATGAGACTTCTTCTTGCCACTGACGGCTCCGAGTTCTCAGCTGCGGCGACTCAGAACGTAATCGCGCAAGTGAAGCGAGAGGACACGCAAATTCGAGCAATCCACGTAGTGGACACCAGAGAAGGACCCTTATCCCCAATGACCGGGTTGGATAAAGAGGTGATGAACGCACCGGCACAACGACGGTCCGCTGAGGTTCTTGTTGAGGCGACGGCTGAACTGCTGCGCGCCGCGGGTCTTAAGGCAACCACGGCCGTCGTTTGGGGAGATCCCAGGTCAAAGATCGTCGAAGTTGCCAAGGAATGGCACGCCGATCTGATCGTCTTGGGCTCACAGGGTCGGACCGGGCTAAAAGGATTCTTGATGGGAAGCGTGTCAGATGCCGTAGTGCACAACGCCGCTTGTTCAGTCGAGATCGTGCGGATTCCAAGCTGCCAGCCAAATCCGCGGAGCTTGAGAGTTCTTCTTGCTGTGGATGACTCGGAATATTCGCAAGCAGCAGTGAATGCAGTAATCGCACAGGTGGGGCCGGAAGGCGCCGAGGTCAAATTGCTGCGCGTTTTCGAGCCGCTGTCGCTAGGTGACGCCGCGGAAATGGGCATCCAGCAATACCCGGATTTTGCTGCCGCAATTGCAAAGAGCCGGGACCAGGCAATAGGAGAACTCCTGAAAACCGCAGAAAAGCTTCAGACGGCTGGATTCAAGGTTACTCACAGACTTGCAGAAGAGGGATATCCACGAGACGTTATCCTCGATTGCTCCGAGCAGTGGGGGGCGGGCTTGATTGTCCTCGGCTCGCATGCACGCAAAGGCGTACGGCGCCTGTTAATGGGAAGCGTATCAGAGGCGGTAAGCCGTTATGCGGCGTGCTCGACCGAGATCGTGCGACATCGATGCGATCACTGAAGCCCGATCGTTACGATAATCGCACCGAGAGATGTTCCTTTAATTTGCAGCGCTTGGGTTGCGGAGTTGTTTCCGGCCCGAATGTCTTTCCGAAGGGATAGCCGAATGGCCAAGCCTCAAAGAGCTCCGGTACAGGCCTCAGGCACACCTCCAAACCATTGGCCTGACTTGGCAAAGGATCCTATCCAATCTGTCCAATCTCAATTGGGAACAACCTCTGAAGGGCTCACTCAGTCCGAAGCGCAGGCCCGGCTTCTGAAATATGGCTACAACGAACTCCCGGAGGAGAGGACGAGCCCTCTGTTGAAATTCCTTTCCTATTTCTGGGGCCCAATCCCGTGGATGATCGAGGTGGCTGCAATTCTCTCCGCAGTCGTGCGCCATTGGGAAGACTTCGTCATCATCCTGACGTTGTTGTTGATGAACGCCGGTGTCGGATTTTGGGAAGAGTTCCAAGCCGGCAACGCTGTGGCAGCGTTGAAAGCCAAGCTCGCCTTGCACGCACGCGTGAAGCGCGACGGATCATGGAAAACAGTTCCTGCAAGGGAACTTGTGCCGGGCGATTTGATGCGTGTTGGTATAGGGGAAATCGTTCCGGCCGATGCACGGCTTTTCGAAGGGGATCCAATCGAAGTTGACCAATCTGCCCTGACCGGGGAATCGCTTCCAGTCGATCGTCGATCCGGTGATTTGGTGTATTCCGGCTCGATTGTCAAACAAGGAGAAATCGACGCGCTGGTGATTGCCACTGGAGGGAGGACCTACTTCGGCAAGACGGCGCATTTGGTGGAAACCGCCCACACCGTAAGTCATTTTCAACGTGCCGTAATGAGAATCGGCGATTTCCTTATCGTCATCGCTTTGGTTCTCGTCGCGATCATTCTTCTGGTTGCTCTGTTCCGCGGCGACCCGATGTTAACGACCTTGCAATTCGCCCTAATCCTGACGATTGCCGCCGTTCCTGTCGCCATGCCCGCCGTTCTTTCGGTGACGATGGCCGTAGGCGCACGCAAGTTGGCAGAGAAGAAAGCCATCGTCACGCACCTGGCTGCCATGGAAGAGTTGGCGGGGATCGACGTGCTGTGTTCGGACAAGACGGGCACGCTGACACAGAACAAGTTGACTCTCGCTGAGCCATACTGCGCAGCCGCCGTCACTCCCTCTGAAATCATTCTGGCCGCCGCGCTCGCATCGCCGGTCGATAGTCAGGACCCCATTGATCTTGCTGTCCGGACTGGTTTGAAGGATTCGCAGGCAGCAGACCGATTTCGAGTTCTCCACTTCCAACCGTTCGATCCGGTTCATAAGCGCGCCGAGGCGCTCGTTGCTGCTCCCGACAACAGCCAATTTCGAGTTACCAAAGGCGCGGTACAAGTAATCCTCGCGCTCGCAGCGAACGCGAATCAGGTGCAGGGCGGTGTTGATCAGGCGGTCGAAGGCTTTGCCGCGCGCGGCTTCCGCTCCTTGGGAGTGGCGCGAACGAACCAGGCGGGAACCTGGCAGTTCCTCGGCGTCCTGCCTCTTTTTGACCCGCCACGGCCGGACTCGAAGCAAACGATCACCACGGCCGAGCAGATGGGCGTGAAGGTGAAGATGGTAACTGGCGACCAGCTGGCTATCGCGAAAGAAATGGCGCACCGACTGGGATTGGGCTCGAACATCGTGGACGCCGGCATCCTCGCGCAGAAGAACGATCTCCGGGGCCGCTCTCGGTCCGAGGTAATCGATGATGCGGACGGCTTCGCGCAGGTGTTCCCGGAACACAAGTATCAGCTTGTCCGCACGCTGCAACAAGAGGGACACATCGTCGGGATGACCGGCGATGGCGTTAATGACGCGCCGGCACTGAAACAGGCCGACGCCGGAATCGCCGTTTCTGGCGCCAGCGATGCCGCTCGGGCTGCTGCCGATATCGCTCTTTTGACGCCGGGTCTTTCCGTAATCGTCGACGCGATCAAGGAAAGCCGGAAGATGTTTCAGCGCATGAACAGCTATGCCATCTACCGGGTCGCCGAGACCATTCGCCTCCTCTTGTTCATGACGCTTTCGATTCTCGTTTTCAACTTTTACCCAGTGACCGCCGCCATGCTCGTACTGCTCGTGTTATTGAACGATGGACCGATTCTGGCGATTGCCTACGATCGAGTCCGCTACCGAAACGCTCCCGAGTCTTGGGACATGCCTTTGGTGCTAGGAATATCGAGCGTTCTGGGCCTGGCCGGGGTGATTGCCACGTTTGGCCTGTTCTACCTGGCGGAGCGCATGTTTCATCTCGACCGCAATGTAATCCAGACGTTCATGTTTCTTAAACTGGCCGTCGCCGGTCATCTCACAATCTTTGTGACCCGCACGCGCGGGCCATTTTGGTCCATCCGGCCGGCGCCGGTACTTTTTTGGTCCGCCGTCGGCACGAAAGTGCTGGCAACCTTAGCGGCCGTCTACGGAGTACTAATGGCCCCCATTAGCTGGCATTGGGCGCTGCTGATCTGGGGCTACGCATTGGCGTGGTTCGCCGTCAACGATCGGATCAAGCTCGCCGCATACAGACTTTTTGATGCCCACCGCGGCGGTTTGATGACACATTTTTGGAACAAGCATACACGACGGCAGCCGGCGGCGTGAATTCCGGGGTTGAATGTGATGCCCGAGATTATTGTAAAAGGGGATGGATTGAAGGACCATGCGAGTGCACCGGAAACCGGCGAGGTTCGCTCGGGAAGTCCTCTGCCATTTGGCGCCCATCAACGCGGCGACGGAGTTAATTTCGCATTATTTAGCCGTCACGCTGCCCGGGTACGCCTGGAGCTTTACCGATCTTCGGGTGGTTCTTCGGCCTACAAAGTTATCGATTTGGACCCCGTGCGCAACCGAACTGGGGACGTGTGGCACGTATGGGTGCGAGGGCTCCCTTCGGGCCAACTGTACGCCTATCGGATCGACGGTCCATATGCACCCGCCCAGGGCCACCGGTTCAACGCACGCAAGTTGCTTCTGGATCCGTATGCCATGGCAGTTAGTGATGTCGCCGAATGGAACTTTCCGAACGCCAGGGGTTACGATGCCGAAAGCAAACTAGCGGATCTATCCTTTTCCACTCTCGACAACGCCGGCACGGCCCCGAAATCCGTTTTCACCGATCAGGATTTCGATTGGGACGGCGACCTTCCACCGAGACATCCGGCCTCGGAAACGGTCATCTATGAAACTCACGCACGTGGCTGCACATTTCATCCGAGTTCCAAGGTGGCCAATCCGGGAACGTTTCGAGGATTAGCGGAGAAAATTCCCTATTTCCAGGATCTCGGCGTAACCGCGATTGAATTGATGCCTGTTCAAGAGTTCAACGAGAACGAACTCGTGCGGCTCAACCCGCTCACGGGAGAAAGACTCAGGAACTACTGGGGTTACGATCCGGTGGCGTTTTTCGCACCCAAAGGATTCTACGCTGGAGGAGGATCGCATGGTGAGCAAGTGTTTGAATTTCGAAGGATGGTAAAGGCCTTTCATCGCGCGGATATAGAGGTCATCTTGGACATCGTGCTGAACCACACCGCCGAAGGAGACGAACTGGGCCCGACCATCTGCCTCCGCGGAATTGATAACTCAATATTTTATATGCTGCAAGAAAACGACCGGCGTTACTACAAAAATTATTCGGGCGTCGGTAACACGGTTAACGCAAATCATCCCGTGGTGAGCAACTTCGCGATGGACGTCCTCCGTTACTGGGTGATGCAGATGCACGTTGACGGTTTTCGCTTCGACCTGGCTTCCGTGCTGGGACGCGACGAGCATGGAAACTTGCTCCGCAACGCCCCTTTGCTGGAACGCATCGCCGAGGACCCCATCCTGCGGAACGTGAAAATCATTGCTGAGGCGTGGGATGCAGGCGGTGCCTATCAGGTTGGAAGTTTCTCGGAACGCCGATGGATCGAATGGAACGGTCGTTTCCGGGATGACGTGCGACGCTTCTGGCTCGGCGAGCCGGCCATGACACCTGTTTTTGCCAGCCGAATCTGCGGGAGCGCCGATTTGTATGGGGCGTCCGGAAAAGGACCTGGAAGCAGCCTCAACTTCATCACCGCGCACGACGGATTCACTCTGAATGATCTGGTTTCATACAAGCAAAAGCACAATGAGGAAAACGGCGAATTCGACCGTGATGGCAGCGATGCGAATTACAGTGAGAATTGCGGAGTTGAAGGTCCCAGCGATATTCCCGAAATCGAGGCTCTTCGCAAGCGCTTGATTAAGAATTTCCTTTTAACGCTTTTTATTTCTCGCGGAATTCCAATGTTGCTCGGCGGAGACGAATTTCGCCGGACGCAGAAGGGCAACAACAACGCTTATTGCCAGGACAACAACGTCAGTTGGTTTGACTGGAGCTTTGTGGAAAGCCACAGAGAGATCCATCGGTTCGCTCGAGGAATGATCGCGTTCCGGCGATCTCACCCCGTGCTGCGAAAAGAAACGTTCTACTCTGATTCCGAAGTAACGTGGGTTGGACCGAATGGCGGAGTCCCCGAGTGGTCCGATCCTAAACAGAGCTCCTTTGCATGTCGGATTCTCGGGTACTCGGAGCCCGACTTGTTCCTCGCGTTCAACGCTGGCGAGGAAGCGGTCAACTTCCCGCTTCCTGCCGCGGAGGGTACTGCAATTTGGCATTTGGCGGCCGATACGTCTCGTCCCGCTCCTGCCGATTTTTATGAAGGCGGGCAGGAACCCGCCCTCCAAGATCAAGGCCGTTTTCACATGGGACCGCGATCGAGTGCAATTCTCTTGCGGCGCACCTAAAGATGGTCACATCGCGCGAGGATGGTTCACAGTCGGTACTCGGTGCTCCTGGCAAGTGACAGCAGCAGGTTCAACAAACTTTTCGCGATAGAAAGGGACCTCATGCGATGGTTACGCAACCAATCACGTCAAGCGGCGTTGGGTCACGCAGGGGCATGCAACCAGGAGGGGCAATGACGGAGCCATATAGCCACGATGAGATTGCAAAGCTCGCTTACGAATCGTGGGAGCGCAGGGGCCGTCCGGCTGGGTCGCCTGAAATTGATTGGTACGCGGCGGAAAGAGCTATGGGTTTGCGGGATTTGCAAGAGGAGTTTTCGCTGTTCAGCCTCCCCTTGGAGGCAGAAGAAGGTCCCTCTCGGGAAGCCTGAGTTCGAAATATTCGTGAAAGATGTGACCAAGAAGGCGGCCGCGGACGACACAGGTAATTTCCACGGATTTACAACGTAGCGGAAAATCGAATGGCTTTCCTGTAACCCATTCCGAAGCGTTGCGGGATTTGAAAGTTCAGGCCGGGTCAGAACCCGGCATGAGAAACGAAGGAGCGAGCCATGGAACTGATTCTGACGAGTGACGAAGCGCGGACTCTAAGGGACTTTTTGCGTGATCACTTGCAGGAGTTTCAATTCGAAGTCGCGCGTACGGAAACAAAGGCGTTGCGTGATGAACTGCTGGTCCGGCTGCAACTCATCGAACGGTTACTCGCGCAGCTGGGCGCAAACGTGCCTGCCTAAAACAGGTGTTCGCAAATATCACCGTGCGAAACAATTCTTTTAAAATGCGCCCGCCGGGATTTATGTCTTACTCACGAGCATGGGAGAATTTCTGCCCGGAGCCAACTCAAGCTCCTTCAGCCAGGAGCAACCAGTGCGAAGTTGGCCTGCGAGCCGGAACCCGTCTTCTGAAAGATTTTTTCTCCGGTTTTGCCTTGGCGGTGTTCCTTATCTATATCTATATGAGGGAGGTCCTAGCCAGACTGTTCCCGCATGCAAGGCGAAGCCACGCGATTGAAGCGCCTCAGCGGCTGCTGAACAATTATATAAGTGTTTATATACAATTGGCCGTGACTAGCCCAGGCGCGCAGACCCGGATTCGTTGGCTCGGGGATTCGCAAGACGTGATCCGCAGCTTCTCCAAAGACGCGCGCCAGAACCTCGGGAACGATTTGCAGC
>DASYZA010000162.1:0-1547 GCA_035946775.1 Candidatus Sulfotelmatobacter sp.
GGCTTCTCCCGATCGCAGTCGGCGGCCCCGTAATCGTTCGTGCGCTGCTGCGTAACCGTGCGTCCGGCGTAGAAGCGCTGTAATGCGGCATGTTGCCCCAAATGGAGGTCTCGTCACTGTGATCCTTAGCAATCCGAAGGCTTTTGACAGCTCTTTTGTCTCCGGACCATCTGAAAGGCACCCACAGCTAGAAGGACAAAAGCAAATCCGATCAACCACGGGCGCATTCTTTCAAAGAAGACACTCAATCCCAACGCACCCATCGCTCCCGCGATCCCGAGAGGAAGGCAGCACGCTAACGCCCCGAACGCGCTCATCACCGCGGCAATCGGAGCGAATCGTTCGATAACTCTCATCTCAGACCACCCGAAGTTTCCATGTGGTTAATCGTTGCGGCAACGACCCTGCAACTGTATCGGCGGGCACTTTATGGAGCCATAAGAGCAGAAAACACAACAATCCGGCTTTGGGCCGCAACACGGTGTGGCATCGAGGACATTCATGGAAGAAGCGGCATGAGTCGAGCGACATTTCTTCCACCGTCGCATGGCCACATTGCGGGCAGGTCAGTATCGATTCCATAGTGGCCGTCGCTGTCGTCATTACTTCTGGCCTCCGCCATGCAGAGCCGAAGGAAAGCCGGCATTCGTAGTGGCCTTCATCAGCGCAGATGGATTTGTCTTGTCTGCGTCGTACTTCACTGTTGCAGTCTTGTGGTCGTAATCTACGGTCGCCTCGATAACTCCCGGCACCTTCTCAAGCGCCTTGTGAATGGTGATCGAGCACATGGTGCAGGTCATGTTCTGTATGTCGAGCACAGTTGTCTGCGGGGTCGCGGCAAACGAGGATCCTGGTAGGCAGATGAGGAGAGCAGCAAGAAGTTTACGCATTGTTGATTCCTTTCAACGGTAGAAAATCGGCAAAATCCACGGGCTCGCGACGAGGCCGAGTGTTATCGGAGTCAATATCCAGAAACAAATCCGCTGCACACTCCGGGTGCGGTTAGCGAGGCAGCTATCTTCCACTGTGCAGTTCTGAGGAACGAGATACAGCTTCCAAAAAGCGACGCCGAGGAATACAACCGTCAGCACGATGAAGATTGGGCGGTACGGTTCGAGAGCGGTCAGTTGACCAATCCAAGCGGCCGCCAATGCCCATGCTCAAGAGCAGAAGCGGTCCAACGCAACAGGCTGACCCACCAATTCCAGCCAAGACGCCGCCAGTGAGAGCCAGTTTCGTGTTCAGCAACGACGGCATTCCCGAGTCCTCCCCTGATTTACTGTAAACTCCGTACCATAGTACGGAGTCAAGGAGATATGAGCGAGAATCTGACGATCGGCATACTGGCAAAGCATAGCGATGTGAATGTCGAGACGATCCGCTACTATCAGCGGCGTGGGCTGTTGCAAGAACCCTCGAAGCCGAGCGGAGGGTTTCGGCAATACCCGCAGGAATCGGTGAAACGAGTCCGCTTCATCAAAAGGGCTCAGATGTTGGGATTCACACTAGAGGAGATTCAAGGTCTACTCGCCCTTGACGAACGGAAA
>DASYZA010000163.1:0-1904 GCA_035946775.1 Candidatus Sulfotelmatobacter sp.
GGGCCGGGTAGCCGAGCTGCAGCCTCTCTTACAAGGCGTGACAACCGCGGTCAAAATCCCGACTGTTGGGAAGCCCGCAACCTTGACCCCCATTGATGCCGACCGTATCATGGGAACATCTTCAAGCGGGCCTGTAGCTCAGGTGGCTAGAGCGCGCCCCTGATAAGGGCGAGGTCGACTGTTCAAGTCAGTCCAGGCCCACCAGCCTTCGAACGAGAGAATTCCAACTGGCCAACCATGGAGTGTGTGGCTCGGACGGACCTGGCGCTTACGTTTCGCTTTCGGGAGATGGAAACGGTTCAACGGGGGCTGAAGCGCGTGCAAAGGACTGCTCGCGCGCGTGGCGCTTGCGCGCGGCGTATTTCCATCGCAACCATCCGAAGACCACAATTGCGAGGCAGCAGAGTTCGATGAACACCTTTTCTCCGTCGAACGGATCGAGCGGAGCATTTTTAAGGTTTGGGTCGGTGAAGATGCTATGCCAGAAGAGAGCCACAGCGGCAGCGTAGATGACGAAGTGGAAGGACTTCCACAAGCGCCGGCCAAGCTGCACGCGGAAATACGATGTGACGACCACGATCGCGATGCAGTAGAGCGCAATCGCTCCGATCGTGTTGTCGAGAGGCTGACTCGGCGAGTGGACCGGGTATAGCACGTCGATGATGCGGAAGCGTGCTGTCGCAGAAAAAAGCAAGACTACAGGATGGAGAATGCAGGCAGCGAGAACGCCGTACCCAGTCCAGTTGTGAATCTGGAAGATGTTGAACCGGCGATGCGGCCAGTACCGCCATGGGCTGTAGCGCATGGCGATGAGGAGCCCCAGGGCCAGATTCAGGGTAACAAGGCCGACGGCCACCAGTCCTATGTCCGCGGATAAATCGATGGCCGTCATTCATCTCCTTGGATGCTTCCGTTCAGTCCGGAGCAGTACCAGCCGCCGCGGCAAAGGAAGTGGGATGGAGAATGGCCGGTGCGGAACTGCTTCTGCGGAACGCAAAAGTCCCAAGAGCTACAGACGTATCGGCCGGGCAAACCGGTTTCCGGAGAATTCAGAATCGTGCAAGTCGGTCACCCCGAGGCGCAGCGGGCGCCTTTTCCTCCGATGTTTCAAGAGCATCAGAGCTGTCCGATTTAGCGACGCCTGGTCCCAAAAACGGCCATACCCGGTGGGGTGGGCCGAGCCAAGATCGCGGTAAGTACTCTACCTGCTGCATCTTTTTGATGGGAACAGAAGGAACCTTACTTGCGTATTCTGGAATAGACACATGCAGGAGGGGCCCGGCCGCCGCACACCCCAAAAAGGCTGGCCCCTCCCGAGTGTCGCCGTGTCGAGATCACAGCCAAGGGGATGGGTGCGCGTGCGCGTGAAAACGCGCCGGCACGACGATTGGGCAATCCCCAGCGCGGCGACAAAATGGCTAACCCGCCAACGCGGAGGACGGATGGGAACCTTCCTGCAAGATGCCCGCTACAGCATTCGGATGCTGCTGAAGTCGCCCGGCTTCACGGTTGTGGCGGTCGTAACGCTGGCGCTAGGCATCGGCGCCAACACCGCGATCTTCTCCGTGATCAACTCCGTGCTCCTCGAACCGCTGCCGTTCAAGGACCCGGGACAACTCGTGGAGTTCCGTGAGACGGAAAGCGCGCCGGGGACATTCCCGCTTTCGGGCGGCGACTACACGGACTGGCAGCGGCAGAATCACACTTTCGCCGCGATGAGCATGTATAACTTTCCGCGCGGAGCGAACGCGAGCGGAGCGGGAGAGGCGGAATCGGCGTCGGTGTCTGCAACGCAGGGGAATTTCTTCTCAACCCTGGGAGTGCAACCGCTGATCGGACGGCCATTTGCGAAGGGAGAAGATGCGAAGGGCAAGAATTACGTTGCGATTCTGAGTTACGGCTTC
>DASYZA010000164.1:0-1504 GCA_035946775.1 Candidatus Sulfotelmatobacter sp.
TCTTCACCGACGATTTGCAGGCGGACTACGAGCGGGCGAAATCGCGCGGCGCAGAGTTCACCATGCCGCCCAAGGACGTGACAGCTTCCAAAATCGCCATGGTCAACGACACCTGCGGTAATCTCATTCAGCTCACGCAGCCGATGCGCTGGTAACGCAGGCAAAGGTATGGCAGCCCGTTGGCTCGCGCAATTTCGGCGGTTCTGGTCCGCGTACGTGAATGCTCTCGAACGCTACCTCAACCGCATGGATCCACCAACACCAACGAAAAGAAAGACGAGAAGCAGATGACCGATCGAGAGCACTACTCACCGGGCCCGGCCAACGCGGCGCACATCGAAGAAGTTGGCGGCAAGCGAACGCTGGTTCTAGTCCGCGAACTGCGCCACCCTCCTGAGAAAGTCTGGAGGGCGTTGACCGACCCGGAGCATCTCCGCGAGTGGGCTCCCTTCGACGCCGACGGCAACCTGGGCACGCCCGGAGTCACCGTGAAGCTCACCACCGCGGGCCTGCCGACGCCGCGCGTGACCGAAACCGTCGTGAAGCACGCCGACCCTCCCCGGGTGCTCGAGTACAACTGGGGAGGCTTCGACATCCGCTGGGAACTCGAACCGCACGGCACTGGCACGCGCCTGACGCTCTGGACCAATATCGGGGAACGCTATATTGCTATGGGCGCCGCCGGCTGGCACATCTGCTTTGACGTGCTCGATCACCATCTCGCCGGCGATCCCATCGGACGCATCGCCGGGCCACCGGCCATGAAGCACGCCGGCTGGCAGCGCTTGCACGTCGAATATGCAAAGCAGTTCGGCACCGAATCCACATAAGTCGAACCGGTGGCCCATTCAAGCCTGACTTTGGCTTGAGTGGGCAGCCGCCAAATCAGAAGGAGTAACTCATGGCCGCATCCGCCACCGCCGCGAATATCTCAAACCGCAGCATCCCCCGCTGGATCTTCCGCTGGATTCACCTCATCTTCAGCATTCCGATCCTCGGCTACATCTATAGCCCGTTCGACAAACTTCCCCTGTACGCTTTCCGCACCCGATTCATCTTCGTTCCCATCATGATCCTTTCGGGCTTGTGGATGTGGAAAGGCCACGTCGTTCGCCGGCTTCTTTCGAGAAGACCGGTCTAGGGTATAAGCTCACTTACGTTTCGGAGCATTGCCATGAATCAACGAAATCCCAAGGTCGACTCCATCCTGCGGCACGCGGACAAGTGGCAGAACGAATTCGAGGCTTTGCGGACCGTCGTTCTCAATTTCCCCTTAACCGAAGAATTGAAGTGGTATCAGCCCTGTTACTCGCTGGACAAGAAGAACGTAGTTCTCATCCATGGATTCAAGGAGTACTGTGCCCTGATGTTCTTCAAAGGCGCGCTGCTAAAGGATCCCCGCCGCATTCTCGCCACACCCGGCCAGCATCAGGCCGCCCGCCAGATCCGCTTCACCACTCTTCAACAAATCATTAAGATGAAATCGATCCTGAAAAGCTACATT
>DASYZA010000165.1:0-348212 GCA_035946775.1 Candidatus Sulfotelmatobacter sp.
CATCTGCGCCGCGCCCGTGATCATGTTCTTGATGTAATCAGCGTGGCCCGGGCAATCGACGTGTGCATAGTGACGGTTCGCCGTCTCGTACTCCACGTGCGCCGTCGCGATCGTGATCCCACGAGCTTTCTCTTCCGGCGCATTGTCGATCGAATCAAACGACCGAAACTTGATGTTCGGATTGTGCTTGGACAGAACCTTGGTGATCGCCGCCGTCAACGTCGTCTTGCCATGGTCAATATGCCCAATCGTCCCAACGTTGCAGTGCGGCTTTGTCCGATCAAATTTTTCTTTCGCCATTTCCGTTCCTCAGGGGCTAAAGCCCCGGAATTATGAATTGCCTTTTACGGCTCGGCTAAAGCCGAGCCCTTTCAAACCTCAATAATATTGATACACCTTCTTGAACTTATGCCGCAGCTTCGTGTCAACCTCTTCGATCTTCGAGAGGTAGAATTCGCGCATCAGCGCCCGGTCTGACAACGTCAGCGACTCATACAGCTGCTGCGAGTTCTGCGCAGTATCGCCGTCGAGAACGCGCTGCGCCAGCACGCCATCGAAATCGCGAATTCGGATTCCTTTGCGATCCATCTGCTTCAGGAATCCTTCCACCTTGTTTGGCAGGAACGCCTGCTCGATGGCGGCGTGCAGCCTCGAGTACTCCTGCGTCTTCTCAACCTTGATGGCAGCCTGTTCGAAAGCCATGCTCTTTGTAAGATCCCTCGCGAAAAACGCTCGGGATTTCGGCTGCAGGCTCCCGTCCTCGCTATCGCTCCGACTCACGCCTGCAAAACGCCTCAACTCTGGAGCGGGAGACGGGAATCGAACCCGCGACCAACAGCTTGGAAGGCTGTGACTCTACCACTGAGTTACTCCCGCGAAAACCCAGCTGTCAGCAATCAGCTGTCAGCCTTTTAGTTCAACTTCAGCGACCGCCGTTCATCGTCCTTGCATCAGTGATTCTGCCTTTTGGCTTTTGCTCCACCAACATCCTTGTCAGATCCAAAGCCGCGAAGCCAGCCGCAATTCCCACGAGCATCACTGCAAGTTGATAGATCAAGCCACCGCGAAGAACGTACCAACCTAACATTCTGAGCACAGCTAAGACCGCAACCACCCAAAAGGTGGCCCCGCTGCGATTCTTCGCGTGGCCAGCGAGGCGTTTCTCAGTCACCACGTACAGCAACAAATAAGCGATCAAAATCGCCGACCATGCCCACCTTAGGATGTACCAGGCGCCATGCATGTCCAGCCTTAATCCAATCTTCTGGAGCCGATGACCAGGATTGAACTGGTGACCTCTCCCTTACCAAGGGAGTGCTCTACCAACTGAGCTACATCGGCTCACATTCAATCGCCGACTTTGAGATCCCTCGCAAACAACGCTCGGGATTTCGCCAGCGGGCTCCCGCTTCGCTCACGCCCGCTAAACGGCTCAACATCGGCTTTAAAACTCAGCTGTCAGCGATCAGCCTTCAGCTCTCAAGCTAAATCGTCGCTTTCTTCATCCTGCCCGGCGCCGTCGGGATGCATGACCTCATTACGGCGCAACACCGACTTGACCGCGAACAGTACCAGAATGCCCAGCGGCACGGCTCGAACCCGCACGTCGCTGATCGTCAACCAGGCCAGCACTCCAAGCACGGCGTAGGCGATCAAAGCTACCGTAAGGCGATTCATCTTGTACTACTCAGATCCTTCGCAAACTGCGCTCAGGATTTCAACTCTGGTGCACAGGGGAGGATTCGAACCTCCGTACCTCGCTAGGAGGAACAGATTTACAGTCTGTCGGCTTTAACCACTCACCCACCTGTGCAGAACCTTCTCGGGCGATGCGGCTGCCAGATCCTTCGCAAAAATACGCTCAGGATTTCGGCTGCGGGCTCCCATCCTCGCTATCGCTCGGATTCACGCCCACAAGACGCCTCAACTTTCGCAAATCAGGGAAACCAAGGTCGCGCCCAAGACACCGCGAAGATTACAACTCGCCGGAAACGTTCCGAATGGAGTGCGTTTTGGAAAAACCTGTTGCGCCGCTACTGCTGAGTCCGCCGCCTGCCGGACAATATTTCTGCTACGCTCGCTGTCGAGCTCGTTCCTGGAGCTGGCGAAGGGATTCGAACCCCCGACCCTCTGATTACAAATCAGATGCTCTACCGACTGAGCTACGCCAGCAACTGGGGAAAGGCGCGTCTCCGCGCAAACTTATCCCACGGATCCCTTCCAGATGTCCGGGACAATTATATAAAGTACCACAGCCGGAAGTTGGGGTGCAATGGCCTATGGAGCGTGTGCCTATGCAGCGACGGAGCGCAGGCGGCAGGCTCTTAAACAAAAGCCTTTCGTCGTGCCTTGCTTATTCGCATCTGGAAGCCCAGACTGACCAGGTAAGCTCCTATCACGAGAAACATCAGGTTCTGGTTGCCGACGATCATGCTAAGGTACTCACTGAACCCGCCGATCATGGCCCCGATCAGGTTTGCCCCGAAGAAGGAAGCTGGGCTGATGGCCTGTCTGAACGTCGTAGAGAAGATCAATCCAGCGAAAAAGATTGGCAGCGGGACCACAAGCACGGACCACAAGAGTCGTTGGTCAAAATTCAGCGCCAGAATTAAGTCGCGCTTGACGAAGTAGAGCAACAAGAGAGACGTAATCAGCGGTGCATAGAGCCAGATTCGAAACCGCCTCATGCGCATCGCCAGTAGGTTTGCAGCCAAGACCATCAAAAGAACGCCGGTGACCACCACCAGAGTTACAAACCAGGTGGTGCCGAAGTAGAGAGAACAGTCCGAAATACTCTTCGTCTCGAGCAACAGAAATCCCAGTCCCAAAAACAGGAAGTGGCCATCGTCCATCCCGAAGCCCCACCCCCGCAGCAGCAACACTGCAGGAATTGTGATCGCGAGTAGTAGTCCGATCACAATCAGATAGTCGGCAGGAATTGTTTTGTGGGAAAGATAGAGAAATGGCCAGTCATCCGTAGGAGCCACGGCTTCGGACATATTGCTCCCTAGATAGGCCGTACGCACGAATCGACCATATTGCGGCGGCGGCTCGGCATGTATTCCGCGGAAGGCACAAATCACCACCTGCCCGTTACTCTCGTAAAGGACAGGGCTCTGATTTGTAGCGATCGCCACCATGTGCACCAACTTTCGCGCAAGCCACTCATGTCCAGCCATGAAGGAAAGGGACAACACACCGTTGTCGTTCAACAGTCGGAATGCTGACTGCATGCTCTGCACGGTATAGATATAGCCGTCCAGCCGAATATTGCTCATCGAGCTGAACAGAGTCTGTGAGTCCAGGAATCCAAAGACGACCATGTCGTATCCGCCGCTAGAACGCCGCAGGAATGCGCGAGCATCTTCAACGTGAACGTGTACCCTTGGATCTTCGTAGATTCTCGAAGCATTAAAGCGGTTCGATAGCTTCACCAATACCGGATCAATCTCCACAGCGTCGACTTGTTCCGCTCCATTCAGGACGGCGATCTGCGTGTCCGTGCCTCCTCCCGCTCCTAACATCAGGACTCTTTTGTGGTTTGCGGCTAAGGCATAGGGCAGGTCGTACTGCAACCTTGCGTCGAGAATCGCAGGGCGCTTCTCCGGCGAGTACCGGTTCGGATCGAACGTGCCGTCGCTTTGAAGAAAATAGTGATTTACCCTAACGTCGTAAATGGGTGGATCCTGCATCGTACGCAACCCAGGTTGTGGCTCGGAGACCGGGGTGGTTCCATGCTTATCGCCCTGCAGGACCACGACAATGTAGTAGTAGGGCGACCAGATTGCTTTGGGACTGACCGAAAAATAAACTCCTGCGAGCACCAGAACCAAGACCGGAATGGACCTTAACCATTGTCGACGCGGAGTAAGGAAAAGAATCGCGAGAGCGATCAATCCCATCCCGAGGGTCGGAGAGAAGTACTTTAGTGAGAAGATTCCGAAACAAAGCGTCCCTGCAAGACTTCCACCCAAGTCCCAGGAGTAGGCAAGCAACGGCGCGAGAGCTTCGAAGATAGCTCCGATGCGCTGGCCGAGCGGTACGAACATGCCTGCATTGAATACAAAAATTCCGACGAGGCTCACATAGCGTACAAGCTGAGGATTCGGAGTGTAGAACCTGCTTTCCGAAGCAGTACTCGGCAGCGTGATGAAATGCGCAATCAGCAGCCACACGACGTTGGTCAGCCACAGAGCCGGCAGCCACCCAAAGAGCGATTTTGGTTTTTTACCGAGGATTGCTCCCACACCCAGACCAAGAAAAGAACTGATCAGTATCAAATTCGCGTAATAGGCAATCAGTCTCACGACCGCCGGCGCCCAGCGAATCACCATCAACTCTAGGAAGAGAGCAAGGAACGACAGGCAGAACAACTCTAGGCCGCTGCTTCTTGCAGAATGTCGATCCATCGCTTCAGACGAGCGCAGCGCGGGTGTCTCGGCAGAAACCATGCAAGCTTCTCCTTCTGATTTCCAACCATCGTGGTAGGGGCGAGACAGAATTATAAAGGGGATTGCGGCCCTCTACGGAAGCTTACAACCGTGAATACCCGGCGCTAGCATCAGCTTCGATCCGTTGACATCTCGCGATTCAACTCAGGCGCGACAGTGCTATCATTCCCTGACCGCAATTCATGCGACTTCGACGCACTCTCCCAATTGTTTTAGCGGTCGTGCTCATAGCCGCGCTGCTGGTGCTCGCGGTGCAACTCCGGAAGCACGCTCCGCCGGAAGCGGCGCGGCTTCTGCCGACTGCCGATGGATTCCTATACGCAGACTACAGTTGGGTGCGGAAAGCCAACAACGGGAAGCCGTTCTACCCAGTCACTCACGATGCGGAGTACGAGCAGTTCATTCAGCAGACTGGCTTCGATTTCGAGCGCGACCTCGATTCCGTGGCGTTTGCCATTCACTACCCCAAAGACTGGCCCGGAGGAGGAACAGGGAGCGCCGCATCTGAACCACGCTTTTCCGAGGTCTTCCTCGGCCACTTTGATGCTGACAAGTGCACCGCATACTTCAAGAAGGTCGCTACGGCCAGCGAGAATTACAATTCCGTCGATATCTATACGATCCCGATATACAACCGGACCTTCCGGATTGCGATATTGGGAGTTGATACGGTAGCGGCCTCGAACCACGAGGATCCTGGTGTAATTCGGGGCATGGTCGATCGGTCGCGGCGGCTGGCATCTCCTTTTGGCGGCCCGGCGTTTCTGCGCCGCTATTACAAGTTCGTCCAGTTGGGCAGCCCGGTATGGCTGATGCTGCGCATCGAGCCGTCAGCACCGGGATTCGACGGGTGGTCGACCGTTTTTTCGCGACCTGCCGACCTGGTGGTTTCAGCGAGCTTCAACCCGCTACACCTTCCGCTTCGTTCAGGTGTACTCCATCTGCTGGCGGAGGCTTGGGCTTTGAACGATGAAGATGCTCAAGCTATCACCGACAAACTGAACGCTTTTCTGACGATGTTTCATAGCGCGGAGGCTTCAGTGGGCTCGCCCGGGACCGATGCGGACGTAAAAGAATTTTTCGACAGCCTGCAGGTGCGTCAGGTGGACAACCGCGCGATTATACGGGCCGCCGTGCCTACCGAAGTGATCAGGAAGTTGGCCGACTCTCCCAGCCAGATTCCAGCCTTGGCGTCTCCTCCGGTGCAAGAGTCTCCGAAAGCACCCGTTCAAAAACAGCCAAAGACGCCGAGACGGCGAAGGTAGTTAGCCGCTAGGCATTAGGGATCAGGGGTTAGCGACGAGGCGCCCGTGGCCGAACCGAGTAATGCAAAGGGATGTGCTCGTGCAACACACTTCAGAGCTTTTCCAATCGAAAACTGAGTTGCTCGTATCCCGACCTTACTGCCTGGCTACTGATCCCGTGCTTTCCTGTAACGAAAACCGCATTCCGCGCGTCTTATCTAGATGAGGACTCCTCAGCAGGTACAATAAAGGACGGAATGTCAACCCTACCTTTGCCGATCGCGGCTTTTCTTGCAGGACTGATTTCGTTTCTCTCGCCGTGCGTGCTTCCGCTGGTGCCGGGATACGTTTCGCTTATCTCAGGAGCCGGCGTCGAAGAGTTGAAGTCGCCTCAAGCGCAACTGATGCGGCGGGTCATGGTGAACTCGGTCGGGTTCATCCTTGGGTTCAGCGTTGTGTTCGTGACCTTGGGAGCGATTTCGACGGAGATCGGCCAAGTGGCCGCCCGTTACAAGCACACTCTCTCGATCGTGGCCGGAGTGGTGATCATCATTTTTGGGCTGCACCTTACGGGGATTTTCAAAATCAAAGCACTGTACACCGATGCCCGCCTGCACAGCGTCAAGGGCAGCAGCACGCCGATCGGGGCCTTCATCATCGGATTCGCCTTTGCGTTCGGCTGGACCCCCTGCCTGGGGCCGATCCTGACCGCGATCCTGACGCTCGCGAGCGAGCAAGACACTTTGGTCAAAGGCATCATCTTATTAGGCGTGTATTCGCTAGGGCTGGCGGTTCCGTTCCTGCTGACCTCGCTCCTGATGGAGCGCTTTTTGAAGTTTTACAGCCGCTTCCGCTCGCACATGCACGCGCTGGAAGTGGCGTCCGGGGGCTTGCTGATCGCCCTCGGCATACTGCTCGTAATCGGACGTTTCACCCTGATCTCGAGCTGGCTGTCATTCCTAAATCGATTTGCGTTGTAGTGAGGTCTTGTTTTTATGTCGACACCGGAAATACCCGGAGGGACCGGAGGAGATCCAAACCCGAACCTTCCACCATCTGAACCCCAGGCTCCCCCGCCGGGGCGCAATCCGCTGGCTTTGGTTGTCGTGGCCGTAGTAGCGGCTGGAATGCTGTACTTCGGTTTCCACATGGCTCGGCGCTCGGGAGGTGACGCTCCACCGAGCGTTCTTGGATACGGAACTCCGGCTCCCAATTTCACTCTTAAAACGCTTGACGGCAAGAACGTCAGCCTTGAGGACTTCCGCGGCAAAGCCGTGATTGTGAACTTTTGGGCGACCTGGTGCGGACCTTGCAAGATTGAAACTCCCTGGCTGGTCGAAATGCAGAACGAGTATGGTTCCCAGGGATTGCAGGTGGTCGGCGTGGCCATGGATGATTCCGGCACGGATGAAATCGAAAAGTTCGCCAAAGAGGAGGGCATGAACTACCCCGTACTGCTGGGGAAGGAATCTGTTGGCGATGCCTATGGCGGCGTTCCCGCACTGCCGGAAAGCTTTTTCGTGGGCCGCGATGGCAAGATCGTCGACCGCATCATCGGGCTGAGGGGCCGCGCCGAGATTGAGGACTCGGTGAAAAAGGCCTTAAAGACACAAGTCGGATTGATCGAAGGTAACTCGCCGAAACCGGGGCTGCAGGCTCAGAATTGGCAATAGCAGTCAGGTGGGGTCGCGTCTACTCTATGGGCAAGCGGGGGCGCTCTATGATCGTCGGTATCTCCCCAAAAATTCTTACGCTTACAGCGTCGCTATTAATATTCGCGGGGGGCGTATCGTGGGCGCAATCTGGCAGAGCACCCTCAGTCAGCATGGCTCCGGTGGGAACCGTGACCGCCAAGCGCGGAGCTCAGACAACGGTCAGCCTTGATTTCCGCGTCGCCTCGGGATTTCACATCAACTCCAATACGCCGAAATCCGAGTTCCTCATTCCGACGGCGCTGAAGATGGACGTGCCCACCGATATCGTGCTGGGAAAAATCGACTATCCCGCTGGCAAGGACACGAGTTTTCCGTTCTCTCCGGACGAAAAACTGAATGTCTATAGTGGAGATTTCAAGATCGATTTGACGGTGCATCCGCTTACCTCGGTCGTGCCCGGCAAGTACGCGATGCATGGAGTGCTGCGCTACCAGGCCTGCGATAACGCGCAATGTTTCCCTCCGAAGACTCTGCCGGTCAGCTTTGATGTGAAAGTCATCAAAGGACCGAATACGCACCATTATTATTCGCCGCAGAGCCCGCACATACACAACTAGCTTTTGGCAACCGGCTCTGTCATCCTGACGAATCGGGTGATTGAGCGATTTGGTGATTGAGCGATTTTCAATTACAGAATCGGCAATCGCTCAATTCATCCGTGGCGCCTCAGGATGACACTGCTTGATGAGACTCCCGCACCGGCTCGAGTGCGCTCACCGGTGGCTTGGGAAGGGGCATCGCACTGGCGAGCGCCAGGATCGTTCCTGCATACAGCAGCGTATCGAAGAAGTAGTTGAGTCCCTCAACTTTGACCGCTGTGCTTGGGTCCAACAACGACGCAATCAGAATGGGACCATAGATGAACAAGACCACCAGGAAAATCCAGGTGCCGACGTAGGCGGCCGCCGTGCGCGCTTTCCTGGTTAACACAATGCCGATCCCACCAACGATCAGAATCGCGCCGGTTGCATACGAAATCAGTGCGCGTAGGGGGATCCAGTCGGGCATAAACTTTTCCAGCGGAACTCCGGGCACATTCATGGGGTGAAGAAAGTGCTCGACGCCATAGAAGACGGCGACCATCCCGATCACCACGCGAGCTAACATGATGATCGCCCTCTGGCTTTGTCGACGCTTCGCGTCCATCGCCGCTGCCGCGATCATCCAGCCACCTGCGCCGAATGAAGTTTCACGGCACAAGAGCGCCCAGGAAATCCGGTTGTGCAGGTCCGACAGCGTTCCCGGGATGTCCATCATGGCGACAAACAGAAACATCATGGTTCCAAACAGCAAGCCTGCCCAGAAGGCCTGAATCCTGGTAGCAATACTCAAAGACGCGGCCACTAGCGCGAAGCCAACGAAGTAAGCCCAGAACAAGTGCCATGGCATGAACTTCGGCACAATCTGACTGATCCCCTGAGCGGCCGAAAGATGCTCCGCTCCGAAAACCGCGAGCGGCGCGGCGAAGCACAGATTGCTCAATCCGACGATCTTCTCCAGGCCCTGCGCGCGTGCAATGGCATGCTTCGCGACCATGAGCGCGATGACAACCAGCACAAGCCCGGCAGCGGACATCGAAAATGCCGTGCGTGAAAATTCGAACATCAGGACGATGATCGGAGTGGTTAGCTGCATGTTATGAAGAAATCCGACCAGCTACGAAACAGGATTCCAATCAATAGCATGGGAAATGAAGTGGAATAACGCAATATCCACTTGGCGCCGATCTGATATAACCACTTCCGCCTGAAAATCCCGGCCAGAGTACCTCATCGGTTGAATGGTGGCCGGCCCGCTGCCACTCTATTTTCCGCCTTGTTTCTTCTCCACTTTGGCCCAAGTGTCTTTGAGCGCTACGGTGCGGTTGAAGACGGGAGCGCCCGATTTCGAATCAGGATCGGCGCAGAAGTAGCCGATCCGTTCGAACTGGTATCGGCTGCCCGGCACAGCGTTCGCCAGCGAGGGCTCCAGCTTCGCGTGGGCGATCACTTCCAGTGAGTTGGGGTTGAGAAAGTCGAGTGGGTCTTCACCGTCTCTCAGATCGGCAAGATTCTCTTTGGTGAAGAGATTTTCGTAGTTGCGCACCTCGGCATCCACCGCGTGCTTCGCGGATACCCAATGGATCGTGGACTTTACCTTGCGTCCGTCGGGCGCGTTGCCACCTCGGGTGGCAGGATCGTAGGTGCAGTGCACTTCGACAACTTCCCCCTTCTCGTTCTTCACCACGTTCTTTGCGGTGATGAAGTATCCATAGCGCATGCGGACTTCCTTGCCAGGCGAGAGGCGGAAATATCTGGGCGGCGGCACTTCGCGGAAATCGTCCTGCTCAATGTAGAGCTCGCGTGAGAAAGGAACCTTGCGCGTGCCCGCGCTCTCATCTTCCGGATTGTTGGTCGCGTCCATCTCTTCAACTTGTCCGTCAGGATAGTTGTCGATCACAACCTTCAGCGGGTGCAAAACCGCCATCACGCGCGGCGTGCGCTTGTTCAGGTCTTCGCGAACGAAGTGTTCGAGCATCGCGAGCTCGACAATGCCATTTGTGCGCGAGACACCGACGGCAGCCACGAAATTGCGAATTGCTTCGGGCGTGTATCCGCGGCGACGCAGGCCGGAAAGCGTGGGCATGCGCGGATCGTCCCAGCCGCGTACCGTGCCTTGCTCAACCAGCTGGCGCAGCTTGCGCTTCGACATCAACGTGTAGGTCAGGCTGAGGCGGTCGAATTCAATCTGCTGCGAGGGAAAGATTCCCAGCTGCTCGATGAACCAGCGATAGATCGGCTGATGATCAGCGAATTCGAGCGAACACATGGAGTGTGTGACATTCTCGATCGAGTCGGACTGTCCGTGCGCGTAGTCGTACATCGGATAGATGGGCCACTTGTTTCCTGTGCGATGATGCTCGGCGTGCAGGATGCGGTACATTACCGGATCGCGCATGTTCAGGTTCGGTGAGGACATGTCGATCTTCGCCCGCAAGACGCGCGAGCCGTCCGGAAATTCTCCAGCGCGCATGCGCTCGAACAGATTCAGATTCTCTTCAGCAGAGCGATTGCGATATGGACTATCTTTGCCGGGTTCCGTCAGCGTTCCACGATGCTTGCGGATCTCCTCAGCGGTGAGATCGTCTACGTAGGCCTTGCCGTCCTTAATCAGCCTGATCGCCCAGTCGTAGAGCTGATCGAAATAGTCGGACGCGTAGAAAAGGCCATCCCAGTGGAATCCGAGCCACTTCACGTCTTCCATGATGGAGTCGACGTACTCGACGTCTTCCTTCTCAGGATTCGTGTCGTCGAAGCGCAGGTTCGTATGTCCGCCAAATTCGTCGGCGAGGCCGAAGTCGATGCAGATGGCCTTGGCGTGACCGATGTGCAAGTAGCCGTTGGGCTCAGGTGGGAAGCGGGTTTGCACACGTCCGTTGTACTTGTTGGCCTTGAGGTCTTCGGCGATGCGGTCGCGAAGGAAGTTAGAAGGGCGCGATTCCGGAGCGGGGCTTGCGCCCGTCTCAGGCTCGGCAGCTGGTGTTGTCATAATCCTTGATCTTACCGCAAAGATTTCAAGGAGCGGCGGGGGACGCATCCATCGGCAGTGTCGGTGCCGTTGGGACGTATTCTTGGCGCTGTTCACCGCACGAGAAAGTCCGAGGCTCGACGATTTACTGGCTCAGCATGATCAGAGTGCCTGCACCGGTGCAGTGTGCTCTCCGTTGGACCTTTCCAAACGGATGTTTCGCATTAGCTTCCAGGTATGGATTGGAATGGCAATACAGAGTCCTAGCCAGGTCCCCAGCAGAGCAAAGAGCACCGAGACATTCACGATGGCTGAGACACGAATCGACTGAGCTGTGACCGACGTTTGCCGCAGGACTACGAACGGCTGCCACATGCCATCGGGCGTCGAGCCAATGGCATCGAGGATCAATTTCAAAATCGTCAAGACGAAGACACTGTGCAATATTTGCCCGAGCGCGGGCCACCACGTCCACTGCGGCCGAAGGAGTGTCATCCCGGACCGCAACAGGCCGAAGACGGCTAATGCCAGGATTGGGATGTAGAACGTGTGCCAGATCGGACCAGCCTTCAGGAAGGACGCGGCCGGACCAAGAATTAGAAATGGATTGTGGGGGAGAAGCAAAAGCCAGATCAGGCCGACGAAGTTGAAGGCCAGTTCACAAGCGGTTTGTAGAAGGGATGGCTTGCGTTCGTACTTCCGAACAGGCGGCATATTCATCGGATCCCACTTGCATTCAACTTGGGCGATAGTATGTGTGCGCTCGATGACTGCGAACGCGAGAGTGATGATTCCTGCCGCCACAAATGATCCGGACCAGAGATTCCCCAACGTGACGGCAAAGGCCGTTCGCCAATCGCCGTGATACGAACCCAGCGTCGCAGGTCCCACGATGAAAACAAAAACCGGAACCATAATCCAGAGAAGCACCATCTTCAAAACGAAAAGGTAGATGGGAAATAAAGTCGGTCCGATCAGATAACGCTTGGGAGCGAGCCGACCGGCGACGATCATGGGCGCGCCGCAGCGCTTGAGAATGTCGGCCACTTCGTGATTGTCGAGTGCGCGCCCGAGTTCGACCTCTTTCTCTTCGACCTGCGAGCGGAGATCGTCACTGAGTTCGGCAAGAATGCCTTCTTTCTCGTTCGTCATGGACAACCAGAAACGAACGGATTGCAGATACCGTTCGATAAGCTCGTGCGGATTGTTCAATGTGCTCATACGTTCAGGCCTCTTGAAGAATCTTGGTCAGTGATGCGTTCATGCGTTCCCACTCTTCGAGCAACTGGTGCAGGATTTTGTCGCCATCGGGCGAGAGCTTGTAGAAGCGCTTGTTACGCTTTTCTTCCTCGCGCCATTGGCTCTCCAGCAATCCTTGGGTTTCGAGACGACGAAGGAGGGGGTAGAGAGTGCCTTCATCGATCTCCAAGCCATCGTCGGCGAGAGCTTTGCGCAGCGTGTAGCCGTAGCACTCCGTCCTCAACTGGGTCAGGACTGCCAGAGTCAGGCATCCACGGCGCAATTCAAGTCTCAAGTTTTCAAAGACTTCCGAGGCACATTTGCTGTTCGCCATATAGTGTACAACGTACACCGTATTACACACAGTATTATTTGTCAAGAAAAAGTTTCGGTTGCTTACGTCCTTACCCAACGAACGAGACGAGGCTTCCGGGACTCCATTTACCATGAGGAACGAAAGCGGCGGGGGGACTACATGAGTTCAATGCAGAGACCCTTTTCAGTGACTGGAGTGGCGTGGCTGTTTATTGCGGTGGGAATTGCGATGTCCGCTTTTCACGCGCCGGAGCTACGAGGGCTGCATTGGGACGCATTGCTGATCGAGTTGGTGGAAGTGCTGGCGGTGATCTCGGGCATATTCATGCTGCGGGGTCGAAATTGGGCGCGCTGGCTGGCTGTGGCATGGATGGCGTTTCATGTCGCGTTGACGGCGGTTCCTCCATTCCACGGACTTGTGGTT
Source organism: Candidatus Sulfotelmatobacter sp. (assembly GCA_035946775.1). Taxonomy (GTDB): domain Bacteria; phylum Acidobacteriota; class Terriglobia; order Terriglobales; family Acidobacteriaceae; genus Sulfotelmatobacter. The sequence continues at coordinate 12,896 of DASYZA010000165.1, forward strand.
CACGCTCTTATCTTTGCCGGGATTGCTTATCTTCTGCTTCGATCGGATGCGGCGCTATATTTCCGCGGAAGTGGCGAGACCACTGGCTGACTGTGAATGCGTGATTGCCTCTGCCAGTCTGTGGCGGCGAGACCCGTCCCGACACCCGCCGGGACGGCGGCGCTACGGTCTGCAGTATGCGGATTAACCGATCGTTAGGACAACCCGGAACCTGGCCTTGCCAGTGATCATCTGGTTGTAGGCTTCGGCGGCTTTTTCCAGAGGATAGCGCTCGATCATGGGGCGAACTCCGGTTAAGGCGCTGAAGTTGAGCGTGTCTTCCCAATCCATGGCTGCTCCGGAGGCCCACCCTCGAATGGACTTGCTGCCAGCGATGAGCTGAAGCGGTGTGACGGTGAGCGAGTCCATACCTGCCCCCACAACCATCAGAGTTCCGCGCGGGGCAAGACCGTCGACCAGCGCGGACATCGATTTGGAGTCGGGAGCCGTCGCGAGAACGATCTGCGCGCCGCCCATCTTCTGCAGCGCTTCGGCCGGCGCGCCTGCATTGGTATCGATGTAGGAGTGGGCCCCGAGTTTTTTCGCTAACGCCTGCTTGTCGCTGCCCCGTCCGATCGCGACCGTGTGGAATCCCATCTGACGAGCGTACTGAATGCCGAGATGCCCGAGGCCACCGATACCCTGCACGGCGACGAGATCGCCACCGGGTGCGCCGGAGTTCCGTAGGGCGTTGTAGACGGTAATGCCGGCACAAAGCAAAGGAGCCGCTTCGTCGGCCTGGAGATCGTCGGGCATTGAGGCAACGGCTTCGGCGTTGGCGATCATGTATTCGGCGTATCCGCCGTCGAAGTGGATGGCTGTGATCTTTTCGACTTTGCAGTTGATGAAGTCGCCGCGCCGGCAGGCATCACAGACAAAGCAATGGCCGCCATGCCAGCCCACGCCCACGCGCTGGCCGGGCTTCCAGAGAGTGACGTCGGGGCCCACGCCGTCGATGCGTCCGGCGATTTCGTGCCCGGGGACGCGGGGGTATTGAATGCCGGGCCAATGACCTTCTTTCACGAGCGCATCGCTGTGGCAGATGCCACAAGCTTCGACTTTAATGCGGACCTGACCACGTTGAGGCTGAGGGATAGGACGTTCCACGACTTCGAAATTTCCACCTGGCTTGCTGATCTGGACGGCTTTCATGAAGGCCTCGATAAGGAAGGTTTCAACGTTTCAAAGTTTCAAGGTTCCAAAGTTGAACTGCTTTGATGGATTCGCGTTGCGGAGGGATGCAAGGAAATCGACTGCAGTCTGGATTGTGCCCTCCTGTTATCGCAGTCGCTTTGCGGCTTCTTCAACTCTTTCTAGCGTTTTCTCTTTGCCCAGCACCTCCAGTGTCTCAAACAGGGGAGGCGCGTTCTTTCTTCCGCAGACTGCGACGCGGATCGGCTGGAACATCTGTCCGGCCTTGACTCCGAGTTCCTGGGCGGCGGCGCGCAGGGCTTGATCCAGCGGGTCGTGTTTGAATTCGACATTCGGCAAGACAGACTTCGCTTTCTGAAGGACCCGCTTGGCCATGGCTGCATCGCCTTTTTGCGGAATCAGTTCCGCCGGGTCATATGGCGCAAGCTGGTCTCGGAAAAAGAAGTCTGCCGCGGTGAGCACCTCTCGAAGCAATTTGATACGTTCGCGAATGAGAGGAGTTACTTTGAGCATCTTTTCGGGCGTGACGTTGGGAAACTGCTCTTGCACAATGGGTAGCAATCGTTGACTCAAACCTTCGACTGGCAAGCCGCGGATGTGTTCCGCGTTGAGCCAGACCGCTTTCTGATCGAAGGTTTCCTCTGGAGTGGTGGCGGGCTCTTTGAAGTTCACCACGGCGTTCGCGCGGTTAATACCTTCCAGAGAGAACGTCTCGATCAGCTCTTGCTGAGTCATGTTGGTGCGGTCGTCTTTCGGAGACCAACCGAGCAGGCACAAAAAGTTGATGAAGGCCTCAGGCAGAAATCCGGCGTCACGATAGGTTGTCACGCTGACCACAGGACCATGACGGCGTTTCGAAAGCTTGGTTCCGTCGGGAGCGACCAGCAGCGGCAAATGCGCAAACTGGGGAGGCCTGATGCCGGCGGCTTCGAAGATCAGAATGTGCTTGAACGTGTTCGAGAGATGATCCTGGCCGCGGATAATGTGGCTGATGCGCAAATCGGCGTCATCGGCGCAGGACGCGAGATGGTAGGTAGGATTACCATCGGAGCGGAGCAGGGCGAAGTCTTCGATGTCAGCTCCGGCCTTGAGTTGCTCGCCGTAAACTGCATCGGTGAATCGAACGACCGCGCCTGCCTCGCGCGGCACACGAAAACGCAGGGCGAAGGGCTCTCCGGCGGCAGCGCGGCGATCGCTTTCCTCGCGTGACATCTCCCTCATCCCCGTATTGAATAGCCAGGTCCCCTGAGTTCCTGACTTCTCACTGTCGCCGGTGTGAGCAGGAGTGAAATCGCGATAAGCCAACCCTCTCTGGAAGATGGTCGCGGCCATTTGCCGATGCAAGGCTCCGCGGTCGGATTGCTTGTATTCTTCGTCCCAGCTAAGCCGTAACCACTTCAGGCCTTCGAAGATGGAGTTGACGGAGGCTTCAGTGTTGCGTTCGACATCCGTGTCGTCGAGGCGCAGGATCATGGTGCCGCCGTTCCGGCGCGCATATAACCAGTTGAAAATAAAAGTGCGCGCGCTGCCTACGTGGAGAAATCCAGTCGGCGAAGGGGCGAAGCGGACGCGCGGTTTATGGATGGAGGGTGCATCTAAAGAACTAGACATAGAGGGCTTTCAAACTTTCGATGGTACGGTTGGGGAAAAGATGCCGTCAAGGGGCGCAAATTCTCTGCAACCCCCTGATTCTGAGACAAATCGAAGCCACGCATTGTACTTAAAACCAGTTGTAATCCGCGGGGACGGTATGAAACCATTGAAGCATCAACTTCCCTCCGAAAGTGACTGCGAGCGTCCGGTAACGTAACGGCTGTCGGGCTTATGAATAGCGTTGTAATTACGACCGCTCTGATTCCGGGATTCGTTTCCGTACTGCTGTTTCTCGTTTTCACGTATCTGCACGAGCAGAGCCGTCAACCGTATTTCCGTGCGTGGCAATTGGCATGGGCGGCGTATTCGTTGCATTACGTTCTCGATACCTTCCCGTCATCGTCGGTGGCATTTTTTTTAGGCCAGCTCTTTCTGGTGACGATGGCGCTGTGCATCTTTATCTCAACGCGCCTGATGCGCGGTCCGTCGCATTTCCGGTGGTATGACGCTGCCGTGGGCGCGGGCGGAGTGGTGCTTGCGCTGCTAACACTTCGCGGGCACATCGTCTACGGCGAATTTCGTCCTGACGTACAGCCGGCCATCCAGCTTGGCATTGGGCTCGCGGCAATCCTGCTTTACTCCTCTGCGGTTTTTTACGTGAATGGCCACAAACGCGGGTCGCTTGCGTTTCAGGTGCTGGCCTTTGCGCTCGCACTCTGGGGCGTGTTGATGGGCGTTGGACAGATCCAAAATCCGTGGATGGAGATGTTTGGCAACGCCAGCCGGCTGTTTGGACCCGTACCGCAGATGCTGCTGGGCATCGCGATGGTCATGGTGCTGTTCGAGAACCAGCGCAATGCGGTGCAGGAAAATACGCTTGCTCTGTCGACCCTGGGAGTAGATCCACGGCAATTGTTATTTGCCGAAGACCTTGTGCCGAGCATGCAGGCGGCGTTGAACCGATTGCGAACGGCCATACCGATTGATTGCGCCGCCATCGTAATCAACGAGCGCTGGCGAGGTCTGCTGCCTTCGGTGCAGCAGAATTTTCCGGAAGGATTTCTCGAGGCGCTTGAACGCACGCGGGCGGGCGACTACATCAGTGAACTTGCTTACCGGAACAGCGGAATCTATACCGCTCACGATGTGGCCGACATGACCGAGCCTCTGCCCGTGGGAACGAAGGGGACTTTTGCCGAGTTTAAACGCATCTTGGTTGAGGCTGGAGTGCGGCACCTGACGGCCGTCAATCTGCAGACTCGCGAAAACAATTTTGGAGTCATCCTGTTTCCGCACGCAGAACGGCGAGCTTTCGGTTCCTCGGGACCACGCCTGATGGTCGGCCTCGCGCTGCAACTCGGGCTCACGCTCGAAAACTACGTGGTGACGCACGATGCTCATCGGAGAACAAAAGAGTACGAACTCCTGACGGAGATCGGGAAAGCCATCAGCTCGCGACTCGACCAGGACGAGATTCTTCGCACCATCCAGATCGAGTTGGGGCAGATCTTCGATACCAGCCATTTCTACATCGCGTTTCAAGAGGCGGACGAGATCCGATTCGAACTTGAGGTCCGCGACAATCGTGTGCTGCCCAAGCGCACGCGCGAGATTCGAAATGCATTTACCGAGTACGTAATTCGCTCAGCGGAGCCGCTCCTGATCCGGTCAGATCTTGAGGCGGCTCGGCAAAAATTGGGAATTACGCACGTTCCCAAGCGCCCGGCGAAGTGCCTGATTGCGGCGCCAATTTTCATGGAGAACAAAGCTTCCGGAATCATGGTTGCCATGAATCCTGACAGAGAATTCGTGTTCGAGCAGCGCGATCTGGATGTGTTGGTGACCGCTGCCGGGCAGGTCTCGGTTGCCGTGGAGAACGCACGACTGTTCGCGGAGGAACAGCGCCGGTCGCGGCAATTGGCATTTCTGAACAATATTTCACGAACCGCGATTTCCAGCGATGACCCAGTCCACATGCTTGGGCAGATTGCGGGAGAGATCCAGAAGAACTTCAGCTTCGATCACATTGGGATTGGGTTGCTCGACTACGGCACCAAGGAAGTTGAAATCAAAGCTGAGGCCGGAGCAACGGCACATGCCACAGGTAAGCGGATTCCGCTGGGCACCGGTATTCTGGGCCGGGTTGCCCGTACGGGCGAGCGAGCCCTGGTACAAAACGCGTTGCCGGGAAATCTCACCGGTATTCTGCCAGACTCTCGAGCTGTGCTTTGCATTCCAATTACTTACGGCGAGTCGCTGCTCGGAGTGCTGAACGTGGAGAGCCGGAACGAGAACGCGTTCTCGCCACAAGATGTTTTGATTCTCAATACGCTGGCCGATCTTCTCGCCACGGCGCTGCACAACGCGTTTGTGTTCCAGAAATTGCAACAACAATCGATCACGGATGGATTGACTGGCATTAAGACGCGGCGGTTCTTCTGGGAAGCGCTTTCGGCCGAGTGGAAGCGTGCGTCGCGTTCCGGACGTCCGTTCTCGGTCGTGCTTATCGATCTCGATAAGTTTAAAGAAGTAAACGACACCATGGGTCACTTCGAAGGCGATCTCGTGCTGGCGCGCGTGGGACGACTTCTGGAGCAAAAATCACGGCAATCGAACGTTGTGGCGCGGTATGGCGGCGATGAATTCATTGTTTTGATGCCCGAAACCGGGGCCGAGCAAGCCCAGGTTCTGGCAGAGCGATTACGCCAGTGGCTTGCGAGCGATCCAATGCTGGCCGAGCACCACATTACTGGCAGCTTTGGGGTTGCGAGCTTTCCGATCCATGGGTTCTCGATCGAGGACATCATTCGGGTGGCGGATGCGGGCATGTATGTATCCAAACGCTCAGGAGGAAACATGGTCTCGACGGCCCAGGAATTCGTCGAGGGCCAGGATTTTGCTCGGCAGCGCCAGCAAATTTCAGCGTACATCGAAGGATTTTTGCAACGCGAACGCGCGGGTCCCGAACAATTGGAGGAGTTGACTACGACTCTGTACAAGCTTTGCGGTGGCGATACGCAATGCGAGGTGCCGCTACTGAAGGAGGCCATCGAGGCTCTCAGCCGGGCGGCAGAGTCGCGCGAACTACAAAGCGCAGGGCACGGAGACCTGGTTGCGCGATATAGCGAGGTGATTGCCCGTGCCCTAGGGCTGTCGTCGGAGGAAACTGCAGATCTTGTCTATGCGGCGCGTGTGCACGACGTGGGAAAGATCTTCATCTCTGAGCGAATTCTGAATAAACCGGGGCCGTTGAATGATGATGAATTCTTTCAAATCAGATTACACCCGCACGTCGGAGCCGAGATTGTCGGTACCATTCCGCATTCCGACATGATGCGCGAAGCCATTGAACACCATCATCAGCGATTCGATGGGTCGGGCTATCCGGATGGCTTGCGGGGAGAGCAGATTCCGCTGTGGGCGCGGATTATCGGATTGGCCGATGCCTACGCCAACATGGTGACGGAGCAATCATTCTCGGCAGCGCGGACACCGGACCAGGCGCTTGAAGAGCTTGCCAATATGAGCGGCACGCGGTTCGACGGAATGCTCGTGCGACTACTTATGCGGGGCTTGAAAACTGAACGGACATCCTCAAGTTCGGGAATTTAGGCTGACCCACAGCAGCGACCTTGGTTGTAAGAAAACGCCCCCAGAAGAATAAAGTGTTAGGGCGTTCTACTGTCGGTGCTCATACAGGCAGCAAACGTTCGTAGATCGCCATCCCGACGACGGCGTCTACACCTATTGCATGCAGGGCATCAATTTCCTCCTGCGAACGAATACCGCCAGCGGCGATGAGTTTGCGTGACGTACAAGAACGCAGTTTGCGGACGATTTCAATTGGGATTCCTTTTAGCAACCCTTCGGTATCGATGTGCGTGTAGAGAAACGTACCGCAGTAAGGTTCCAGTTCCGCCATCATGTAGTCGGGTGTGAAGGTTGTGGTTTCCTTCCATCCTTTGATCGCGACTTGTCCGCGGAATGAATCGACAGCAAAGACTAACCGGTCGCAGCCCACCTCCTCGGATACTTGTTCAGCAAATTGATAGTTAATCTTGCCATCCCTGATCAGCGACGATCCGAGGATGACGCGGTGGACTCCGAAGTTTAGTAACTCTTCTGCCCGTTCGACGGAGCGGATGCCACCGCCGACCTGGCAAAGGAGTTGCTGCACAATCTCGCGGACTAAATCGTGATTGTCACCCCGGCCGATGGCGGCATCGAGATCGACTAACTGCACGAGCGGGTATTTCGAGAAGCGGTCAATCCACTCTTGAAAATTATCGAACTCGAGCGCTTTACGGGATCCTTGGACGAGTTGGACGATCTTTCCATCCATGAGATCAATCGACGGAATTAGCACGGCCACCTCACAGGAATGCCGGCAGACTGCAAAGTTTTCTTCAGCTCGTTTACGTCGCTCAGTCCGTAGTGGAAAATGGAGGCTGCAAGTGCTGCATCGGCGTGCCCTTCTTTGAACACATTTACGAAGTCTTGTGGGTTGCCGGCGCCGCCCGAAGCGATCACCGGGATGCGAACGGTGTCTGAGACAGTTTGTGTTAATTCGCAGTCGAAGCCGGAGGCAGTCCCGTCTCGGTCCATGGAGGTCAACAAGAGCTCGCCTGCGCCTCGTTCTTCCGCTTCTTTGGCCCACTCGACTACTTCACGACTCGTCTCTGAACGGCCTCCGTGAGTGAAGGCATACCAGTTCGGTGCGTCTGCGCTTCGTTTCGCATCGATTGCGACTACCACGGCTTGGGAACCGAAGCGCTCGGCAATGCATGTGATGAGCTCCGGATCTGTCAATGCTGCTGTGTTAATGCTTACCTTGTCTGCGCCCGCTGAGAATACCGCTGCTGCGTCGTCCAGCTTGCGAATCCCACCGCCGACTGTGAATGGGATGAAGAGTTGCTTGGCGGTCCGGCGGACCGTTTCGAGCAGGGTGGCGCGTCGTTCGTGCGCCGCCGAAATATCGAGCAGGACGATTTCGTCAGCACCGGAAGCGCTGTGTGCCCGCGCTAATTCCGCCGGATCCCCGGCGTCGCGTAGATTCGTAAACTGGACACCTTTGACGACACGACCTGCATGTACGTCGAGACAGGCGATTATGCGTTTGGTGAGCATCAGAATGCACAGAAATTGGCGAGTAGGTTGAGTCCGACTTCTCCGGATTTTTCGGGATGAAACTGCACGCCAAATATGTTGTCTCGCTCCACAGCTGCCGAGAATCTCTGGCCGTATTGGCAGCAAGCTACTGTCGATTCGTTCACTGGGGCATAGTAAGAATGCGTGAAGTACACGAGAGAAGATTGAGGAATGCCTTGGAAGAGCTTCGAAGTTGAGTCTATTTCCAATTGATTCCAGCCGACGTGTGGGAGTTTCAACGTATCCGGGAACCGATGACATTGGCCAGGAAGCATGCTGGAACCTGCGATCTGAGGCGCCTCCTCGCTACCATCGAACATCCATTGCATGCCGACGCAAATGCCTAAGAACGGAGTTCCGCGATTCACGGCAGTCGCAATTTCCGTCTGAACTCCCGATCGTGCAAGCGCCTGCGTGGAACTGAAGTGCCCGACTCCCGGAAGAATGACCTTCGTGCCCCGACGGATCGTCACTGGATCCGGAGTGATGACGCAGTTCCGCCCGAGCCAATCAAGCGCCTTCTTAACCGAAACCGGATTGCCCGCGCCGTAGTCGATGATGGCAATCATCACAATAATCCTTTCGTTGAAGGCAGCAACCGGATCATGCGTTGATCTCGCCAGCATGCAGCACGTAAAGCGCGGGCGAACGCCTTGAATAAAGCCTCAATCTTGTGATGATTGGAGCGCCCATAGAGCACACGGGCATGAACGCTGGCGCGGGCCCCGCGCGCGAATCCCTCGAAGAAATCGTCCACCAGTTCGGTTTGAAGGTCGCCGACCAGACGAACACGAGATTTTGTGTCGATTACAGCAGAACTGCGACCGCAAAAATCTACGGCAGCCATGCCCATAGTTTCGTCCATCGGCATCAGGAAATATCCTGCGCGAAGAATGCCCTTCTTGTTGCCAAGAGCCTGTTCGAAAACTTGGCCAAGGACGATGCCGACGTCTTCCACGGTGTGGTGCTGGTCGACGTCGAGATCGCCACGAGCTTTGAGCTTCAGATCGAAGCCGCCATGATGCGCAAAGAGTTCGAGCATGTGATCGAAAAAGTGAATTCCAGTGGAGACGTCGTACTTACCTCGTCCGTCGATCGTCAAAGACGCTTCGATCTGCGTCTCCTTTGTGATCCGCTTGATTTTCCCTTTTCTCATAATTGCGCTACTCCTTGAGGGATCCTGAGTTCATCCAAAGTCCGGAGTAGTGCTTCGAGGAGTTTGTCGGCATGCTGACGTGTACCCAGCGTGATGCGCACGCATCCCTCGCAGCCGAAATCCGCGGAACGATCACGAACAAGAACTCCACGCTTCCGCATAGAATCAGCGAATTGCGCAGCAGATGCGCTTGTGGATCCGGCCTTCATCAGCACAAAGTTCGCTTGACTCGGCCAGAATGTGAGCCCGGCGTTGTCCAGAGTCCGCTCGAGGCGAGCGCGCGATTCCAGGACGTCACGCACGTATTGCTCGACATACACGCGGTCGTCGAGCGCGTCGGAAAGACATGCGAGCGCAATTCCGTTTACGTTGTACGGGGAGCACATGCGACGTAAGGCGCTCATCTGATCGGCATTTCCCACGAGTGCTCCGAGTCGAAGGCCCGCTAAACCGTACGCTTTCGAAAACGTCCGCGCGACAAACAGGTTTGGGTATTGCTTGCGCCGGCTAAGAACTGAGTGCCCGTAGAATTCGAAATAGGCTTCGTCCACCAGCACGGCTGCCGATGGGGCTTCCTCAGCTAAGCGCAGCAGATCATCTGGGGGAACGACGCGCCCGGTTGGATTGTTGGGATTTGCTATGGCAATCAGCTTCGTTCGTTGATTCATGCTCTTGCGAACATCCGTCCACGGGAACTCGAAATTTCTCGCGGCAGGAACGCTCACCACCTCAGCGCCGACAGCCGTCATATAGATGCGATACATCGAATAGGTCGGAACAACGATGACGGCCTGATCGCCTGGGCTCAGATAGGTCTGACAAAGTAAATGGATCGCTTCGTCGACTCCATTCGTGAGTAAGACCTCTGGGACGGATACTCTGAGGAAATCTGCCATCTTCAGCTCGCCGTTATGCTTTTCCGGATAGCGCGCCAGATCGTCGGCAGTCAGCCGCCGCAGGGAATCAAGGACTCTCGGAGAACAACCGAGCGTGTTCTCGTTGAAATCGAGCCGCAGCCCGGAACGGTCTGCGAGCGGCGGATGATACGGTGGAACGGCAAGGACCGTTTCTCTCGGCCTAAGCACGTAGATACCTCACCCGGATAGATTCCGCATGCGCACGCAGACCCTCGAGTTCTGCAAGACACTCGACAGTCTCCGCGATCTTTCGAAGCCCTCGCTTTGATAAGTCCTGAATTGTGACGACCTTTACAAAATCGAGAACGCTCAACCCGCCCCGGAATCGCGCTTGGCCCGATGTTGGCAGAACATGGTTCGGGCCGGAGGCATAGTCACCCGCAGCCTGAGGCGAATAATCTCCGACAAAGATAGAAGCCGCATTTCGAATGTGAGGGAGGTCTTCCCGTTCAATCGTGATGTGTTCCGGTGCGAGCAGGTTCGCCCACTCTCGAGCCTGCTGGCGCGAATTCGCCAACAAAATGGATCCTCGCTTGCGCATGGCCGCTCGCGCGACTGGGTTGTCGCCTACCAGAGTACTGATCTCGTGGACCACTCGTTCGGCTAACGGGCGGTGGGTCGTAACGAATACGGCGAGAGTTTCCGGATCGTGCTCTGCCTGCGAAACGAGGTCTGCAGCGATGAATCCCGGATTACCCGATTCACTCAGGACGACCGCTTCGGTCGGTCCGGCTACGAAATCGATGGCGCAATCGGACGAAACCAACTTCTTCGCGACAGTGACATAAACGTTTCCCGGCCCTACGATTTTGTCCACGCGTGGAATGCTTTGAGTGCCATAGGCAAGGGCCGCGATCGCCTGGGCGCCGCCAACCCGAAATAGTTCGCCCACGCCCAACATCCAGCAGGCAGCCATCACCTCAGCGGATGGACTGGGAGAGACGACCCGGATATTCTTCACCCCGGCAGTCTGAGCAGGAATGACGGTCATGAGTAGAGTTGAAACCAGTGGATGACGACCGCCGGGAACATAGCAGCCAACTGAATCGAGTGGAATGACGATCTGCCCGAGCGAAGCGCCGCTATCGCTTCGCGTCCATGATTTCGGTTTTTGCCATTCGCAAAAGCGGCGGATGTTCTTGGCGGCTTGAACAAGCGCCTTGCGTAGTTCAGATGACGACGCCTGCCAAGCTTTTTGCAGCTCTGTCCTTGAAACCTGGAGAGGTTGCCGCGTGTGTAATCCGTCCCATCGCAAGGCATAGCGACGGAGGGCCGAGTCACCTCGCTTCCGCACATCGCTGACAATCCTCTTCACTCTGGGTTCGAACGATGTAAGCGCCGTCCCGCGATTCGACAATCGCAAAACGGCGGCGCCGGCGGCGCGACCGGTGAGTATCCGCATCAGAGCACCACCTTGTTCAGCGGATACTCGACGATGCCTTCGGCTCGTGCTTCTTTCAAGCGAGGAATCACTTTCCATGCCGCAGATTCGTCGATCACTGTGTTTACGGCAAGCCAGTCTTCGTCGCTGAGATGAGAAATCGTTGGCTTTTGCAGGGCCGGCAGAACGGCAAGAACGGCGTCGAGATCCGCGCGGCGCACATTAAGCATCAGGCCGACGCGGTCTTGCGCGTGCATTGCGCCCTGTAGCATCAGGGCGAGATTGTCGATCTTTTTGCGCTTGTCACAGTCGTTGTACGACTTCTTGTTGGCGATGAGTTGAGTGTTGGACTCGAGAACTGTCTCAATGACCCGAAGACGGTTGGCGCGAAGAGAACTACCGGTCTCGGTCACCTCAACAATGGCGTCCGCGAGCATGGGGACTTTCACTTCGGTGGCGCCCCAGGAAAACTCCACCTGTACATCGACTTTCTTCTCTGCAAAGAAACTGCGAGTGACGTTCACCAGTTCAGTTGCGATGATCCGCCCAGACAAATCTTCTGCCGCCTTGAAGGAAGACTCCTCGGGTACGGCGAGCACCCATTTAACTTTGCCTCGGCTACGCTTGGCATAGATGAGATCGCCGACGGTAACAACTTCGAGTCCGCTCTCGATAATCCAGTCGAGACCTGTGAGGCCTGCGTCGATCGCGCCATGCTCGACGTAACGCGCCATTTCCTGGGCGCGAATCAAAAGGCATTCGATCTCCGGGTCGGCCGTCGTGGCGAAGTACGAACGCCCGTTCGTATATGCAGGAAGTCCAGCCTGAGCGAATAGCTGTAGCGTGGATTCCTGCAAACTACCCTTTGGAATTCCGATGCGGAGTTTCATCGGGCTTGTGTCTCCTTCGCAGATTCAGCAGCAGCTGATTCAATTGGCTCGGTGAAGCAGGAGCGTGTCCCGCGATGGCACACCAGACCGCTACCCTCCACTTCGACCCGCAGCAGCAGAGAGTCGCGATCGCAGTCTGTCTGGGCAGAGATGAGCCGCAGACGGTTTCCGGACGTCTCGCCTTTGGTCCAGAGTTTCTGGCGAGTACGGCTATAGAAGGTCACATAGCCGCCGGTGATTGTGCGTTCCAGAGCCTCAGGATTCATGAAGCCGAGCATGAGCACATCGCCGCCAAGTGCATCCTGTACGACGGCGGGGACGAGCCCACCGAGTTTGTCGAAGTCGAAATTGCTAAGCATGATTCCTCCAGAAAAACAAAAGCCCGCTGAGCTTGATCGCTTCAGCGGGCCAAGAACTTAAAAGTGCTACTTACCTCAGGTGCACCCCCGCCGTCGCGCTGTGCGCGTGGTGGTGATGGCGATGATGCGTGACGTATAACATGCCAAAAATCAGACTAGAGTCGCCATTGTTGCTGTGTCAACGAATATCAGTGGCGAGCGCACTCATATTTTCGATAGGTCGGATTGGTTTATCGAATCAGCAGCGGCAGAGAACCTAATCGCGGATGCCGAGCTTTTCTCCAGAACTGATTCGATAGCCCTGAACGAAATCTCGTACTTGGGTCCGCTTCTTACCTTCGATTTGGAGTTCGAGGAGTTCCAACGAGCTGTTCTGGGCACAACCTACAAATAACCGATTCGCTTTCGCAATCAGTTCACCTAGAGGTAGAGGTTCCTGAAGAGGCCTAGCAGTGAGGATCTGCAGATTTTTGCCTCGGAACTTCGTGTATGCGCCCGGCCAGGGCTGGAAACCGCGAAGGCGATTGTAGAGTTCGGTTGCTGAGCGCGAAAAATCCAGCAGGCCGTCTTCTTTCTTCAGGATCGGAGCCAGCGATGATTTCGAGTCGTCTTGCTTCCGCGGCTGGATGCTTCCAGCCTGGAGGTCGCGGAGCGTTTCGATCATCAGATCCGCACCGTGGTTCGCAAGCCTTGGAGCCAGCGCTTCGGAGGTATCATCTGGCGCAATCTCGATCACCTGTTGTAACAGGATGTCGCCTGTATCGAGGCCCGCGTCGATGCGCATTGTGGTGTTGCCGGTAACCGTTTCTCCAGAGGCGATCGCCCACTGAATGGGGGCTGCGCCTCGATATTTGGGCAGAAGAGAGGCATGCAAATTGATGTTGCCGAAGGCAGGAAGGTCGAGCATCCATTGCGGAATGATGCGGCCATACCCAACAACGATGATGGCGTCTGGGGTGATGGCGCTGAGTTGCGAGCGGAACTCGTCATTCGTCTTGATGCGCTCTGGCTGCGTAATCGGAAGGTTCAGCTTGAGAGCCGACTGTTTCACTGGCGACGCGACGAGTTCGAGGCCGCGTCCTTTGGGTCGATCGGGCTGAGTAACAACCAGATGAACACGGAAATCGTTCTCGATGAGCTTTTCGAGAGTGGGAACTGCGAACCTGGGCGTTCCGCAGAAGACGAGATTCAGCGAGTCAGCCATCGAGTCATCTCATGATTGCACTAATGAGGCGATGACTCAACGATCTACCATTCCCCGGCCTTCACCAGTTTACGGATTTTGCGCTTGATCAGATCGCGTTTGAGCCCGCTGAGGTGGCTGATGTAGAGCTTACCGTTCAGGTGATCGGTTTCATGGAGGAAGGCGCGAGCCAGCAATTCTTCCCCCGTCTTCTCGTAGAATTTGCCCTCAACATCCTGCGCCCGGACGGTAACCTTATTTGCTCGGGTCACGTTCTCACGAAATTCGGGAATGCTAAGGCATCCTTCGCTCTGGGTATGTTTGCCTTCCGTGTGGATGATTTCCGGATTGATGAGGACGAGCTTGGCTTGGGGGTCTTCTTTGAACGTCACGTCGATGACAGCAATCCTGCGAGAAATGCCGATTTGCGGCGCCGCCAAACCTACTCCGTGGGCCTCGTACATCGACTCGAACATGTCATCGATAAGCTTTTTCAGCTCGTCGTCGAAGACAGTCACTTCCTCCGCAGGCTTCTCGAGAACCGGGTTACCGAATTTAACGATCGGATAAATCATCAGAAGTTCTTCAGCTGCTGACAGTAGCCCTGGTAGTTCCGCACTGTTTCGGCCATGGAATCGCCACCGAATTTTTCCAGGGCACAGCGCGCCAATGTGAGAGCCACCATAGCCTCCGCCGCGACGCCGGCGGCGGGGACTACACATACATCGGAGCGCTCGTAGGCGGCCTTTACCGGCTCACGCGTGGTGAAATCGACGGACTGCAGCGGACGTCGGAGGGTGGAAATCGGTTTCAAATAACCACGAACCCGAATCTCCTCTCCGTTGGAAATGCCTCCCTCGATACCGCCGGCATTGTTATGCGTCCGTGAAAAAGCAGTATAGCCCGAGGTGCCAACGTAGCCGATCTCGTCATGCACCTGTGAACCCGGAATGAAGGCTGCGGTCACTCCCGTACCGATCTCTACGGCTTTCACAGCCTGTAGCGACATCACGGCTGCGGCAAGCATGGCGTCGAGGCGCTCGTCCCACTGTGCGTAGGTCCCCAGACCAGGGGGAACGTTATGGGCGACGACCTCGAAAACTCCACCGAGAGAATCTCCCGTCTTGAGGATCTTGTCGACTTCTTCTTTCATCTGTTGCTCAATGGCGGGATCGGCACAATTCAGGAGCACCTCATCGCGAGAGTGCAGAGCTCTTATGTTTTCCCATGGCACTTCCTCGGTGAGACGAACGCTCCCGGTGCTAATGACGTGGCTTAGTACCTCAATTCCGAGTTCGCAAAGGAACAGCTTGGCAATCGCTCCGATTGCGACGCGAGCTGCGGTCTCGCGGGCCGATGCACGCTCAAGGATGTAGCGAGCTTCAGGAAAGTTGTACTTGAGAGCGCCGGCGAGATCGGCATGTCCGGGGCGAGGGGAAGCCACGCGCTTATGCTTGGCTGGGTCACCTTCGTTGATGGGGAGCGATTCTTCCCAATTTTTCCAATCGCGGTTCTGCAGTTGAATCGAAATCGGGGAGCCGATCGTGATGCCATGACGGACTCCGGAGAGGATGTGGGCAGTATCGGTCTCGATTTTCATGCGCCCGCCACGTCCATAGCCCTGTTGGCGGCGCCAAAGCTCGCGGTCTACAAACGCCTGATCGATTTTCAGTCCGGCAGGCACTCCTGAGAGGAACGCGACGAGAGCTTCGCCATGAGACTCTCCGGCTGTGAAATAGCGCAGCATTAAATTTTTGATTGTACCTGATGCTCGCCGAGAACTTGACGGAATGCCTGGCGCACAGCAAAAGTTGGGGGCCCGTAATTTTCACAGCAACCACATGCCGCTGGGAGGGCTACAATAAGCAAGTACTTACGTGGGAACCAGCCACCCCCGCGCCGGTCTTTAAACTCTTCAGTTCCTCTGGCCCGACAAAAGGAGTATCTGTGTGCCCCCACGCACCGGATAAAGAAGTCAGAAGTATTCGATGCGCTTTGGTGCATGATGTCGTCCTGCTGCGCCAGGGATTGCGCCGACTGCTGGAAGACGAGCCCGATATCAGCGTCGTCGCTGAGGCGGGAAATGCCGCGGAGGCACTCCGCGGTATTTTCGAGCAGCGTCCTGAGGTCGTTATTCTTGCCACTCACATCTTCGGCTATCCCACAGAACGTGCGGAGAAACTCGTTCTGCAGGAATGTCCGGCAACGAAAGTGGTATTCCTGACGACGCGCGAAGCCGAAGAGCCACAAACTGCACAGAACGGCTCAACTTACGCGGCACGTCATACCTCAGCAGAGGAATTAATCGGCATGGTGCGGTCGGCAGTTGGCGTCCAAACTGGATCATTGATGGGCAGCGAGGAACGCGGTCCTGTTGAATTCGTTCCAAGGCACCGGATGCTGACAGCTCGTGAACAGGAAGTGCTGAAGCTTCTGGCAGAGGGCCGCACAGTCCGGTCGGTGGCTGGGATCCTAGGACTCAGCATTAAGACGGTTGATGCTCACAAGTTCAATCTCATGCGTAAGCTGGGAATCCACAACAAGGCTGAGTTGGTCATGTGGGCGATTCAAAAGAAAGTCGTAAAAGTGCCGGTCAATTTCTGACCTATTTAGACCAATTCAATCCACCGCCCGAGTAGGGTTGCCGCGTTCCATGTTTGGTTTAGCTCTGGCGAGCGACCGCTGCCAATTCCGCCAAGCTCGAGACCGTCAGGTCCGGCTTTCCTTCTGCGGCTTTGACGGCTCCGATGCCCGGTCTCGCTGAGGGACGATTGACCCACACCGTCGCAATCCCAAGATGTTGGGCAGGTACGACATCGTGATAGATGCTCTGTCCAACGTGCAAAACTCGATCTGACGGCGCCTCGATCCGGCTTAGCGCCAGTTCGAATAACTTGAGGGAAGGTTTGTAAGCCTGCGCCTGCTGGGCAGTGATCACTTCATCAAAGGCGACTTCCAGTTGCGGCCTTGTCAAGGCGAAGAGGTCGTCGTCGACGTTCGATAGGATCGCCAAGCGAAAGCGAGGCTTCAGCTGACGCAGGGCTGTGACGGTGTCAGGCCAGGTTTTCCAGCCGGAAACAGAGTTTGGGAGCTTTTGCACTTCGGCTTCGGTTGGTTGAAACCCGAATTCCTCGCCAAACTGCCGAACCACAGATGCAAGGACATCCCGATACGACTGAAATGCACCTGCCTCGGCGCGTTGCTCGAAATCGCCATAGAGCTTCAGAAGAGTGCCGTCGTCAATCTGCTTTTCATGTGCGGCGAGGATTGGACGAAGGGTCGACAGAATGCCGGTCTCCCAATCGATGAGCGTTCCATAACAGTCGAATGTGAGAACCTCGAAGCGGCTGAAATCGAGCATGTCCGCCATTATTCCAGAGAAGGGCAGGAGACATGCCAAAGGAAGAAGCCGACAAAAGAAAAAGCCCTACTCTCCCGAAGCAGCTGGGGTGAGTAGGGCTAGTACTGGGGCTATTGCCGTATCTCGAGAGGCTGAGAGAGCTCGAACGTCACATCTGACTCAGCCGGCAGGACGATTTCCTTGTTACCAGTAAAGGCCGCGCCACCTGTGCCGGCACCTGCACCAGCCGCGGCACCGATTGCGGCTCCTTTGCCGCCTCCAGCGAGCGCTCCGATGATGCCTCCGAGAGCCGCTCCACCGCCAGCCAAAACTGCAGTCCGCTTACCCTTGCCCTTCTCGGTGAAGGTCTTTGCAGAAGCCTGAACCGGAACATCGGCCCCTTTGATGTTGATCGAATCCAGACGGATTTGCAGAGAAGCTCCGCCGGCGAAACGGCCCAAGGCCTTGGCATCGCTAACGGTGCCACTTACGTTAGCACCCTGCGGAATAGCGACGGCGCCGCCGACCACGACGTCTCTAGCGATGCTGCCGGTAAAGGTGTCACCAGACTTGCTCAGCTTCGATCCGATGGCTGAGCCCAGGCTCACATTGATAGCTGTACCAGCAGGGACAACGAGCGGCTCGCGCTTTGCCTCTTTGTGCTCTGCCTCTTTGTGCTCGGCGTGTTCTCGGCGCTCATGAGCTGCGCCGCCTGATCCCTTTTGGTCGTTACCGGCTGAGGCTTGGGTATCGGTCGGAGCGTTGTCGGCCGTGTTGTCAGATGGGGGCTTGTTACATCCGACTACGAAGAAAGCAAAATAGACACACAGCAACACTAAAACTAGACGTGTGCGCATACATACCTCCAAGGGTGTGACGCAATCGTATAAGAATCGGAAGGGCGGAAACAACGGGTAGGAACCCTACAGAGCAATCGAAGGTGCATGGGCTGACGGAGCTCGAAAATCAGCCTAAATGTTGAAAACCTTCCTATCGATCAAATTGCCAGCGAGTTGCGTTGTTCGGGTAGTCCTTCTCGGTCCAGGCCAAAAGGAGCCGAGGCCGAACCGAGAAGAGCATGGTCTCGGGTATCACCATCATTGGCATTTTGTACTTCTCCCGGGAAGCAGCGTCGAGTCTCTTCAGCAGTTCCTTATCATTCAGATCGACCTCTACTGCTTTGCCTTCCAGAATGACTACGTCATCGCCGGACTCCAGATGTATGGAGAGAGCTGGATTGTGCGCAAGGTTCTGAGCCTTGCGGGACGTACGGCCGGTGCCGAAGTAAAGAGTGCCATCGAGCCAGAATCCCCAGACCGGGATGGAATGCGGCCGTCCATCCGGACGCGCAGTACATACCCAGTAACTGCGTGAACGCTCAAGGCGTTCTTCCGCATGGCTGAAGGGAAGAAACTTGTGCGGTGTCTTCATGCCATACATCGCGGGCACTTGCGGAAGTCCCACAGTGAAATTTGTAGGATCTGTCTGTCGGAGAGCTGAACTCTTCTTACCTTTGGTCTTGGGCATGATCGACTCCGCAGAAATCTGAATGCTTCGGGATGCCCGCAATCTCAGTTTTGGCTGCGGCTCAGTACTTTACCGCTGCGGGACGAGACCGGGCAAGGTAGGTACCTGTTCTGTTGATTTGCCAGAGGGCTCGTGATGATCGCTAACGGGTTCGACGAGGGTGGGTTCCGGTTCTGTCGCCTTTTTGGATGGGTTAAGAAATTTGTCCGTGTTCAGCAGCGGACGACCTAAGGAAGCGTTGTAGCTGGTCCAGGCTCCTTCCAGGGATGCCTCCCGCTCAAAATGTGCTCGCATTGCTTCCATCTTCGAGTCGAGATCATCGAGGTAGTGCAGCATGAGCGCTTCAGGGAACATTGGGAGCTTTGGAGAACCGAACTCGTATTCGCCGTGATGACTGATGATCAGGTGCTCGATGAGCGTTTTCAACTCGTCGGGAAATCCCGGCAAATTCTCGAGTTTGGCCTGCAGCATTTCAAGCTCGATGATCATGTGCCCGAGAAGCTGTCCCTTGGTTGTATATGAGAATGAGCGATTATAGGTGAGCTCGTGAATTTTCCCGATATCGTGAAGAAATACCCCCGTGAGCAGCAGATCGCGATTGACCTGAGGGTAATTTCTGCAGATCAAGTCGCACGAACGAAATAGGGAGACGACGTGATCCAGGAGTCCACCAATGTAGGCGTGATGCAGAGTCTTTGCCGCGGGCGCATTGCGATACGCGGCGGAAAGGACCGGGTCCGCCATGAATGCCTGCACCAGGCTTTTTAAATGCGGATTCTGAAATCCATCAATGTAATTCGCAAGTGTCTGCCAGAGCTCATCGATGTCTTTCGTCGTTTTGGGCAAGTAATCAGCAAACTCGATTTCGGTTTCACCCAGCTTCCGCAGCTTGTGAATCGTAAGCTGGAAACGTTGTTTGTACTTGTTGATCAGCCCTTTGACCTTGAGGAAGTCATCTTGCTCGAAGGCCTCGAGCACTTCCTCGACGTTGTCCCACATTTTTGCCTCGATCTGGCCGCTGCGATCGCCTAGGGTTAGCGCCAGATAAGGCTCTCCGGTCTTCTTGGGCTTAATCTGCTTGGCAACGACAACGAAAGTCGAGGTGATGACTTTGTTCTCGTGGCGCACGCAGTCGCAGATGTAAAAGTCCTTCATGGGATGTCTGAGTATAAAGCAACGGGAGGGTACTTTGGAGATGTCTGGGTGACAAAATCCCGCTGCAGAGCTATGCAAAAATGAACGGCCCTTCGAGGCAGAAGGGCCGCCGAATGATGCTAACTGTCTAAGAATCAGAGAATGCCAAACTTCTTATGCTTCTTCTTCGCCAGCTTCTTAGCGTCCGATTCCTTGGCGGACGCAGTCTCGATCGGTAGGGTCTGGTTGGGGCTGGCTCCGGTATCAACATAGCCGGGATTGATTTTGACGTAGGCGTCCTCGCGAAGTTTCGTCAGATATGCGCGAAGGGCGGGCTGAAGTTTTTCGTAGTACAGTGCGTCCTGAATCTTCGGCATCGCGTCTTTCAGCGGAGGAATACCAGCCTGCTGATGATCGAGCACCTTCAAAATGACGTAACCCTGCTTCGTGCGAATTACGTCCGTAACTTCCCCCGCCTTCATGGCAAAAGTCTTGTCTTCGAGTTCCTTGGCCAATTGACCGCGCTTGAACATACCTAGCGCGCCCCCATCGGCTGCGGATGGGCCATCGGAATATTTCTTGGCAATATCATCGAAGCTAGCGCCACCCCGAATTTGCTTTAACAGATCGTTTGCCTTCGCTTCTGCAGCCGTTAATGCGGCAGCATCGGCCGCCTGCTTGGCTGCTTCATCAACAGGGGGCTGAGCCGGAGCATTTGTTCCATTCGGACCAGCGGCAGGAGCAGGAGGGGGTGTTGCCGGTTTGGGGGCAACAAGGATTTCACTCAGCCGAATATACTCAGGCTGCTCCATCTCATTCTTATGCTCGTCATAAAATTTCTGCGCTTCTTCGCTACTAATTGAAAGGTGAGAGCCTACTTCCTCACCGATCACCTTCCGCGTGATAATTTCGTTGCGGCGCGCCTGCTTGAAGTCTTCCCAGGAAACGCCCTGCTTTTCGGCTTCTTTTTCCAGGGCTTCCATAGAGTCAAGCTTCATGTCTTTGCGCATCTGATCGAGTTCCTTGATCAGATCGGTGTCGCCGTTAATCCCGAGATCCTTCCCTTTTTCGAGCAGTAGCTGCTGGTCGATTAAATCACGGAGAACGTCTTTTTCTTTGTCCTCGTAGGCTTTGTCTGCATTGTTAGGATCTTGCCGCTTGGCTTCATCACGGAGCTGGTCCTTGCTGCGGGCATACTCCGATTTGGTGATGATCTGGTTGTTCACGCGGGCGATGATTTCTTCGACGGTCGTCTGTGCCGACACGACTGCGGGCACAAAGGCTAGGGCGGTGAGGGTCAGAAACAGCTTTTTCATAGAAATATCTTGGATCGCCCCGCTCCCGGACTGGCGGGTAAGGTGAACTGGGGTCGATGGTCTATTTTACCCCGGCAAGCTGCCTTCGGCACGCTCCAGACCGGGGGTTCTGTGATAAGGGAAACCGCCGTCCGCGAACCCTGCAGGTTGGACGCCCGGATGTGGACCAGAGTTGGCTGAGGTTGGAAGTGGTCAGGCCAGCCGAACCAGGGCCAAAGCCGTCCGGTCGTCTGGGTCAGAGGATTTCGTTTCGAACGCCGAAGCAGCCTGAATAACAGACGAACACAGCGATTTAGCTGTCTCGAGTGGGGCTGATCGAAAGAGCTCTTTCACTTGTTCCAGTCCGAAAGCATCCGAGGAATCATCCACGCGCCCATCGACTTCGACGACACCGCGAGAAACAAGAAGAACGGACGCGCCTTTTTCCAAACCAACTGTAGGCGCCTCGCACGTGGCATGCGAGAAGAGGCCCAATGGAAGGCCGGTGGATGGAAGCTCGAGAATGCCTGTTTGGTCCCGTAGAAGCCCGGGAGTATGCCCAGCATTGGTGTAGCAGAGGGTTCCGAACTTCTCGTGATAGCACGCAATAAAGGCCGGGCACGAATGAACACCACAACAAATATCGATCAGTCCTCGATTCAATTCGAGACAGAGTTCCGTCATTGCATCGGATTCGTTGATATCGGAAGCGGAAAACAGCTTGGCTCCTGATGTCCGAAAGATCTGCTGCGCGTGATTGAGAATAAAGCGGTTGTCTTGACGGCGCCCAGCCACATCAAGCAGCCCAATCAAAACGCGCTCCGGGCTGGTGCGAATTCCGTCGTAAAAGTCTCCAGCGACGCGCTTCCCGGCGAACATCGCAGCCAAATCAGCGCCGCCAATCTTCGGAAAGACCGTCGGGATTGGCTCGACGGCGGCTGGCGTTCCGGAACGTGGTGATCGGAAGCGTGAAAACACGAAAAACCTCATCGGGACGCTAGCACAGGAAGAACAACCGGGCAAATTTGGCGTGGGAGTCGATTCCTGTCTTCGAAATCAGCAACAAATCGAGGATGTAAAGAGGCAACTACTCTCCATACTTATCGACCAGATATCGGGCCAGATCAGATTCCAGCTGCGCGTAATCGGAATGGATCGTAGCGCGCAAAGCGGCTTCGGTGGAGTTCCCCTCGCCAAGCCGCTGCAGAATTCTTTGAATGTCACTCATTCCATATGAATCTGTGATGTACGAGACTGCGGCCAAGGATTCTGCGTATGCGACATAAGCCTGCACGCCCGAGAAATGCATGAAACTACCCTCGAGCGCATTGAGCGGGATATTCTGCTGCGACTTGAACAGAGCAGCAAGCTGGCGGCCTTGGCCTCCGAGACTTTTTGGCTCCAGGTACTGCGCAATTCCCTCGTGTAGCCAGGGGGGGCAGCGGCCTGAGGACATCTGCGTAATGAAGGAATGTGCGAGTTCATGCCGCAAGACATGCGCCAGTTCTGATGTCATGGATGTAAGGCCGTTGATCGGAATACGCAACTTGCCGTCATTGATGGCTCCGCTCCAACTGGGTGCCTGCGTGACATCGAAAAACGCCTGCTCGGTATAGAGGGTGACAAGAATATTGTCGTGCGGTGGTGTGCCGAGCTCACGTACCAGGTCGTCGTAATCAGACTCGAGAGCTGTAAGTATCTGTCCGCGAAGGAGCTCAGAGGTCTGATGCCCCTCGTAGTGCAATGTGAAGTGCTGGCTCTCTCCCTGGGAGAACTCCGACTCGGCGTTCTGCTCGCGTTGTGCTTTCGCCAGAAACTGCTGCACGGCAGGATCGGGCCGAAGAGCCAGCGAGTGTTTCCATGAATCGATGGCGTCCTTAGTACGGTCACACGCGAACTGTGCGTATCCGAGCATGGTGTAAGCGTCGGGAGAATCGGGTGCTGCCCGCACAGCCCGCTGTGCGTATCCCAAAGCCTGGCTCGCATTTCCCGTTCGGACTAGAGCGGCCGCGTAATATACAAGGATGGTCGAGTTATCTGGTTGAAATCTCAGAGCATTGTCGAAGTACTGCCGTGCTTGCTGGATGTTGCCGTGATCGAATTCAAACTTGCCGGCAATGAAGTCGGCAGTTGCACTCAATTCGGCATTGCCTTTGCCCTCAAGGACGGCCAGTCCTTCAACATCTATCTGTCCTTCTTTGATGATTTTGCCGGCCAGATCACCTTCGTTGCCCAGGCTGTTGGCTGGCGTAAACGTCGGCAGGTCACCAACTTTCGAGCTCGAGGCAGATGACATAGGCATGCCTCCAGCTTCAATGCGCTCGACTGACGATTTGGGAATGGCGTAGGTGTCGTCGCCAATCTGGTATTCGTAGCGGCTTCCGTTCTGGCGTATCTGATCGGCAACAATGGTGCGACCGTTCTTGAGATGTATGGTATCGGCTGCGGCTACACTGCCCAGCAGGGCCAGTCCCATAAATAGAAGAGTGACATCTCGCAGCATTCAGGCGCATTCTAGCAACGGAGGAGCCGCCAACCCACGTGACGAAGGTACTAGAGTCTCACCTGAATCGGTGCGTTTTAGGCATTTTGCTCATTGTGCTTTCCGCCACGGCCAACGCAGTTGAAGGCACGACAAACAAGCCAGCTCAGTCGCTATATAGCCAACTGGGGCAAGTTGGGCTGGATCCACAACGCATTTTTCACGTGCGGGACGCTTCGATTGATCGCTCAGCGATTCACATCAGCCTCGAAGATGGCACGATCGGATTCACGCAAGACGTAATGGGCCGCATTACCGGCGCTTTTTTTGTGGGGGACGGAGAGATTCTACTAAGTCCCCCGGATGAAGTTGAACGCAAGTCGATGAGCCTGTTCACCGGTATGGCCATTCTGGAGGAGCGATTCTCGACAGCGTATTTCCGCTTTGACCGCGATGTCCCGGAAGAGCTACGCCCGGATTTGCGAGCGGCCGACGATGACAAACAGGATTTTGTGGACCACTACAGTGGGACCATGAGAAACCTGGCCAGCCTCGATGCGATGCGGCTACTGGTCACGTTCAGCAGCTTGCTGCCGAGCTCGGAAACAACTCCTGCCAAGTCGAAGGAATCTGACGTTCCCACCAAATTTTCCGACCGATTTCTACATGCGAGGCTGCAAGGACTTAAGCTCGGAGTTTTCGACGTATATTTCGACTCGTCGAGCATCGAGAAAGTGCTCGTGGGCCAGGCGAAGACTGCGGAGAATGGTCAAACATACTATGACGTCTGGACGTCCTTTTCGCCGATGCAAAGCGCATCATCAAGATCTGCCACTGGAGCACCGACATCACCGCCCGAAGCGTTGAATCAGATCTCGATTCGAAGCTTCAAAATCTCAACAAACGTGCTTCCTCCTAAACAGATTCACGCCATAGCCACTCTCCAATGCCGGGCCCGGAACTCCGATGCACGCCTGTTGTTGTTCGAACTTTCGCGATTCCTGCAGATCGAGAGCGTCAAGCTCGACGGGCAGTCTATTGAATACATTCAAAATCCAGCACTGGAAGGTACGGAGCTTTCACGTCGTGGGAATGACATTGTTGCCATAGCTCTACCAGCTCCCCTGAAAACAGGTCAAGATTTTCAACTTCAGTTTGCCTATGGGGGAGAAGTTCTCGCCGGGGCGGGCAGTGGGCTCCTCTATGTCGGGGCGCGCGGCACCTGGTATCCCAATCGCGGGATGGAGATGGCTAATTACGATCTGCAGTTTCGTTATCCCCAAGGCTGGACGTTGGTCGCGACCGGCAAGCCGACGGAACCTCTTTCCGAGACAAACAATGGAAATGCAGATGACCAAAGGTCGCGATGGGTTTCCGAGCGTCCCATTCCTGTGGCCGGATTCAATCTCGGCAAATACCGAGAAGCGACAACGCGCGCGGAAGCGGTCACGGTGGAAACCTATGCCACTCGAGGAGTTGAGCGCGATTTCCCGTCCGCTCCAATTCAAGTGGTGATTGAGCCGCCGCCGCTGCAGCCTGCGGTGCGCCGACCCCAGGTAATCGCTCCACCGCCACCCTCTCCCGCACTGCGCGAAGTGGCAGTGGGCGAAACCGCAGCTCGGGCGATCGAGTTTTTTGCGGATCGATTCGGCCCATTTCCGTACAGTCGGTTGGCATTGACGCAAATGCCTGGCCGGGAGAGCCAAGGCTGGCCAGGATTGGTGTTCCTTTCTTCTTATGCCTTCCTTGATGACGATCAAAGGCGACAACTCCACTTCGATCCGGTGAAGATTTTGCTTCAGGAATCTGTGCCTGCGCACGAGGTCGCTCATCAATGGTGGGGCGATCTGGTGATGTGGAGCACCTACCGTGACCAGTGGTTTTCGGAAGGACTGGCGAATTACTGCGCAATGATGATGCTGCAAGAACATAATCCGGCTGGCTTCCGGCAGCTCATGGATATGTACCGGCTCCAATTGCTGGAGAAAAACAAGGATGGAATGACACCGATGGACGCTGGTCCGGTCACATTGGGCACGCGTCTCTTGTCATCGCGTTTTCCAGGTGGATATGAAGCGATCAGCTACGGACGAGGTGCGTGGCTATTCCATATGCTCCGAACCATGCTGAAAGACACCGCAGAGCACAAAAGTGCGAAAGCGCAGTCTGAAGATGAACCGTTTGTGCGAGCATTGCGAAAAATCGCCCAGAACTACGACAAGAAACCGATCACTACTCGAGAATTACTTGATGCTTTTTCTGAAGAGCTGCCTCCTTCGCTCCGATACGAGGGAAAACGGTCCCTCGACTGGTTTCTGAACGGATGGATCAACGGAACTGCTTTGCCGAAGTTGGAGCTGAAATCGGTCAAGGTCGTTGCGAAGGGATCCAGAACAGTGGTCACTGGAACAATCCTCCAGAAGGATGCTCCAGAGGACCTTGTCACATCGGTACCCGTGTATGCGGTCATTCAAGGACGCCAGCTATTGCTGCTGGGACGAGTGTTCGCAGACGGAGAAGAAACTTCTTTCCATTTATCGGGCCCTGCGGGGGCGCACAAGATTGTTCTCGATCCATACGACACCGTGCTTAGCCGCCCCAAATGATGGTGAATTGGTCAGTGAAATTCAAAACTGAGACCAGTTTTCACGCGTCCCTGCGCCGCCGCGTCGCTTGAATGATTTGCACTGGGATCGCGTGCAACGGAACGACGCGCGAAAGAACTCCCAGGTGTGCACAAACTCTAGGCATTCCGTAAACCGCACATGTTGCTTCGTCTTGCCCAACCGTCAAACCACCTTGGCGATAGATTGCTGAGATTCCCTCTGCACCATCGGAACCCATGCCAGTCATGATCACGCCAATAGAACGGCTCTTGAATATTTCGGCAACAGACTTCATAAGGATGTCAATCGAGGGAATATGCGGAGAGTTTTCCGGTCGCCGATGAAGGGAAATACTGGTCTTTCCTGATGGCAGCTTACGGCAAACTTCCATATGCATTCCTGCGGGCGCAATATAGGCGACACCGCACTGAATTGACTCGCAATCGATCGCCTCGTGGACTCTGATCGAGCATAACTTGTCGAGTCGCTGGGCGAAAGAACCGGTAAATCCTTCCGGCATGTGCTGCACGATCAGAATAGGTAGCGAAAAATTCTTGGGAAAACGGGGAAGGATTTGCTCCAGGGCTCTTGGGCCGCCGGTGGAAACGCCTATAGCGACGATCTCCGGCGCAACGGAAAGGGTTGGATGTAACGTCGCACCTGCGGATGGCGGAGCCTTCGGCGAGAGATTGCGGGACCCGAAGTGTTGGTTGCGCGACTGACCAGCTGCCCGAATCTTAGCGACGAGATTCGATCGAATATGCATGATATCCAGTGACGATGCGGACATCTGCTTTGGGACATAGTCGAACGCGCCGCTACTCAAAGCCGCGAAAGAGATTTCTGCATCCTTTTCGGTCGCCGCGCTGACCATCAGGACCGGCCGCGGAAATTGGTTCATGATGCAACGCAGAGTGGCCAATCCGTCCAGACCCGGCATCGAGACGTCGAGTGTCACTACATCCGGGTCGAAAGCGGCGATTTTTTCCAGAGCGCAGGAGCCGCAACCTGCCGCTGCAACCACTTCGAGGTCCGGCTCGCCTTCGATCATCCGACTCAGAGCAGTACGCATGAAAGCGCTATCGTCGACAACCAACACGCGAATCCTCGGGTGATCGATGCGGGAAGCGCTCATTTTCGGTAAATGGCATGGACTAACGAATGCACTTCGTCCATGTAGGAATCAAGCTCAAACGTAAGCCGCGCCCAGTCAAAGTCACGCAAGGCAGGGTATTGCTGCGCCAGCACCGAGAAGCCCGGCTGCTCCAGCAGGTTCACCTCGCGACGTTCCACAAAGCCGTGATTGAGACCACTCATGCGACACAGCAAGTCACCAATTGCGACCAGAGCGATGAGCGCCGCGTGGTCTGACGGGCTGGTTACAGCATGATGCAAGCCAACAACCGCACAAAGATCGGTAGGAAGCTCCCATTTTTCAGCGAGCAATCTGCCGCTGTCACAATGCGTGAACCCCAACAAAGAACGCTCTGCCTCATCGAGAGGAATTCCCTGTTCACGCGCCCGTTCAACTGCGGCTCCGAATTCTTTCGGTAGCACCAACAGATTCACGATGATTCCGATATCGTGCAGCAGACCCGCGAGATAGGCTTTTCCCGGATCAACGAAAGAAATCTTGCGGGCGAAATGGCGACAAACCAACGCGCATCCCAGGGAGTGCTCCCAGAATGCCACTGGATCAACACCTCCGCTGCTTCTTGGAGCAAGGTTGAGCACTCCACAGGACATGACAATATCGCTGATGCGGTGCATTCCCAATCCCACAATGGCGCCTTTGAGCGAGTCCACTTTTTGCCAGCGTCCATAAAGCGGACTATTGGCCATCTGTAGACACTGCGCCGCCAGGGACTTGTCTTGCGCAATCATGTCGGTGATCTTCTGGATGTCGACTTGCTCAGCCGGTTGCTGCAAGTAGCGAAGCAACGGTGCAAGCACCGCCGGGATGGTGGGAATCTGTTGCAATGCCTCGATTCGGGAGAGCAAGAATGCTGGATTACCCTGCGTTGTCATATCTCCTACTTTCCCGCACGCATACGGTCACCCTTCGTATAAGCCGTGGCTCCGGGCAAATGAATCAGTCGGAACTCATCATTAACGCCATAGAGGGATTCGGAGTGCCCCAGAAACAAATATCCGTGTGGCAAAAGGTTGTTGTAGAAGTGCTGGATCACTCGCCGCTTCGACGCCAGATCGAAATAGATCAGGACATTGCAGCAGAAAATGACATCCATGCTCTTCATGAACGTCATGCGGGCATCGTCGGAGAGGTTCAGGCGGCTGAAGGCCACGCCATTTCGCGCTGAAGTCTGCACCTGAAGCTGATCCGCGACTGGCGTGAAATATCTCTGCCGATAGTACGGTGTGAGATGGCGTGTGCTGTAGCTGCCATAGACCGCGCTCCTGGCTTGAACCAGTGATCGCTCATTCAAGTCAGTAGCGAGAACCTCGACCGTCCAGCCTTTTAACCTTCTTTGCGCTTCCTCCTGTAGCACCATGCTCAACGTGTACGGCTCTTCTCCGGTTGAGCATCCGGCACTCCATATGCGAAGACGTCGCACCGGCAACTTGGCTTTGGCCTCGATGATTTTCGGGAGGACCACCTGCTGTAATGCATCGAGCTGTGGCTGGCTGCGAAAAAAACAAGTCTCTCCAATAGTGATTTCATTCAGCAGGGCTACCAGTTCGACCTGCCGTGTCGGCTTCACCGTCAGATGCTCGAAGTATTCCCGCAAGCTGGCAACGTTCAGTTCTTTCATACGGCGCCCACAACGATCGAGAAGCAGGCGCAACTTGGTATCCGGGTGGAAGATGCCGGCCACTTGATAAACGAGATCGCGGATTCGGACCAGATCGGGATCAGGTGGTCCGCTTGCGGTGAGAACTGACTGCGCCGCTACAGCGCTCATATCGTAGCTTCCTCGGAGCTGTAAGCCCCTCCGCTAAACTCAAGAAGCGAGGCCTCGCCCTTGCATTCATCGGCGCTATGTCGGGTTGCTTTAGGAGTTGCTCGCTTACGGAGCGGATGGGCTGGGCCTGGAATTCGTTGTATCCGCCATCACGTCCTGGCGGAGCACATGCTCCCTGAGAATGACGATGTCTACACGTCGGTTCTGCGCTCTTCCTTGGGCAGAGTCATTCGAAGCGATCGGATGATACTCCGCGTAACCGGCAGCAGCGAGGCGTTCTGGAGAGAACCGGTAGCGCACAATGAGAAGGCGGACCAACTCGGTTGAGCGGGCCGTGGAGAGTTCCCAGTTCGACGCCACCTGTGACGTATGGATGGGAATGTTGTCGGTGTGGCCCTCAATTCTGACTCGGCACGTGCGCAGGGCAAGAACTGCTGCAATCCTGTCGAGGGCGGGAATCGCGGACGGCTTCAAAACTGCTGCCCCACTATCAAAAAAGCCAAATTCCCGCAGGCTGATTACCAGTCCCTCCGTCTCGCGATGAAGAGCGACGGTGTGCATCTTTATTTCGTGCTGCAGGGCCTGCTGCAGCTCCGCTTGCAATGTGGTCAAGTTCGCTTCTTCCGAGGGCGTACTCAGATCGTCGAGCGCAGGCGAACTGAGCCGACGAAGCTCTGCGCTGTGCTTTGCGTTCTCAATCGCTTGCACCGTGTCAAATGGCATGGGCTCGCTCACATTGAGAGGGACTCTGGCGTTTGAGTTGGGGAAGACTCCGAGCTCTTGGAAGGCAACTTGGATGGCAAGGGCAAGTCTCCCGACCTTGCGCTGATCAACCTGCGCAGACGCATACAAGACAACAAAGAACGCGAATAGAAGCGTAATGAAATCGGCATAAGATACCAACCATCGCTCGTGGTTCGCATGATGATGGTTGCGTCTTCTGCGCATCAGGACGACCTTTCTGATTTGTCCTTAGCCGATTGATCCGCATCCACGAGAAAACTCAGCAACTTTGTTTCGAGCATGTGAGGATTCATGCCTTCGAGGATTGACGCAACTCCTTCAAGCGTCATTTCACGCGTTACCTGCTCTTCGCGAATACGAAGTTTCATCTTGCCGGAAACCGGGAGATACAGCAGGTTTGCCGATCCTACTCCATAGATCGTCGCTACAAAGGCGACCGCAATACCTTTTCCTACTTCGTCGATCTTATCCAGATGTTGCATCACCTGGATCAGCCCCAGTACTGCTCCGATGATCCCGATCGTCGGGGCAAAGCCGCCGGCGGACTCAAAAACTTGCGGCACCAGCTCTTCATATTCCGCCTGGTTGTTCAATTCCAACTCCATGATCTTGCGTAGTTCATCGGGCTCGGTTCCGTCGACAGCCAGTGTGAGGGACTTCTTCAGAAAGGGATCGGCGATCTCGGGTAAATCGGAGTCGAGAGAAACGATTCCTTCGCGGCGGGCTTTTTGCGCGTACTTCACCAGTCGCCGGATCGTCGCGCGTGGATCGTTTCCCGGATCGAAGAACACTGACCCGAGACGCCGCAGCGCGTGCAACACGACTGGCAATGGAAACTGCAGCATCACGGCTCCCAGGGTGCCGCCGAAAACAATCATGGCCGCGGTCGGCTGCAGAATCTGTCGAAGGTTCCCACCCTCGAGCAGCAGACCCGCAAGTATCCCACCCAGCGCGAGAAAGATACCGCTGAGACTGGCCTTATCCACATTCACCTCTTCGGCTCATCAGTGATCGGTTCAGGCGATCTGGCGACCAGCGCCTGAACTGTGGATGTATTCCAATCCAGCGGGAATCCCTGGAGTAACGAGCGGCGGAATTCAATAATTCTGGCGAGCACTTCCCCGGGCTTCTCAAGTACCACGAGTTTTTCTCCCGTGATGAGAGTGACGGTGGTATCCGGGGACTGCTCAATGAACTTGATCAGATCAGAATTCAACACCAGCGCTTTACTGTTCAGGCGCGTGAGATGAATCATCGTTAGTCCCTTCCGCCACGTCTAGACACAAGAGCGCATGTGGTTCCTTTTGCCAATATCGGCAAGCAAAGGCGGATCGTTGAACCATCCTGACTAACTCTGGTTACTCACACATTACGATTGACAGGTGCAGAGATCGGGAAAGTGGCTAAAGCGGAACTTCTCTGTGCCGATGAACCAGACAGAATTCGGGGTTCCGCGAGCGGCAGAAGATGCGAGCTTCGCAGAACATCCTAAGAAGATTCTTAGGTAAACCGAAAAACTCAATCGAGAAGGAGCGGCACAAATGCCCATTGGAATCCTGAACAACATCGCATCTCTGTCCGCAGAGAACCAGTTGTCCGTCACGAACAGCAACCTGCAGAACACGCTGTATCAACTGTCATCGGGCTCACGCATCAACAGCGGCGCCGATGATGCCGCCGGCCTCGCGATTGCCAACGGATTGCAGGCTAACATTACAGCTCTCACACAATCGGCGCGTAACGCGAACGATGGCGTGGGTATGCTGCAAGTCGCCGATGGCGCACTCGCACAGGTCACAACCCTGCTGAACCGCGCCGTAACATTGGCTACCGAATCCTCCACCGGTACGGTTTCGGATTCACAGCGACAGGCACTGCAGTCCGAGTTTGCGCAGATCAAGGCGGAAATCGATCGCATCGGCAACAATACGACCTACAACGGTGCGGCGGTTTTCACGGGCTCGGGCACGAACTACAACCAGACAAAATTGCCTACCGGTGTGCTCACCAGCACTTCGGCAGCCACTGGCACGCTGGCCATCAAGGAGGGCGCTACCACCATCTACACCACGGGTGCGAATGCCACCGTGGGCGCTGTGATTAACGATATTAACAACTCTGGCAAGGGCCTGGTTGCGACTCTGGATACGAACGGCCAGATTATGGTCACCGACACCCAGAATCGAGGCGCGACCGCAACGCCTCTTACGCTCGATTACACTACCGGCACTTTCACGGCGGGTGGGTCGGCTCCGACAGGGGCTTCCACCAATACCGCTAACAACAGCAGCATGGGTGTGTACCTAAGCGATTCGACGGGGGTCGGCAGCAGCACGATCTCAGTCAACATGTCCACATTCAGCAGCTCCAACATGAATGGCGTCAGCCTCGCAACCGACAATCTGGGAACCCAGGCAACGGCGCAGGTGGCGCTGGGCGACATCAACAACGCCATTGCGCAAGTGGCTGCTCTTCGTGGCCAGCTAGGCGCAAACGTCAACCGGCTGCAGAGTGCCAGCAACGTCATCAGCAATCAGGTGCAGAACCTGACCTCAGCGGAAAACGGCATTACAGCCGCTGATATTCCGTCCGCTGTCGCGAACCTCACCAAGTACTCGATCCTGGAACAGACGGGCATCTCCTCTCTGGCCCAGGCCAACCAGCAGCAACAGCTTGTTCTGAAACTGTTGCAATAGTTTCAATCGGCAAAGGAGGCGGGTGACCGCCTCCTTTGTGGTTTCCGGAGCTCACCATGAGCATCGATCCGGTCACGAACATTACAAGCGTTTCCGAAGCACAATCGCTAGACTCGCGGCTCAATGTCGACAAAGCCAACCTCCGGTCTTTCGCACAAAGAGGGTGGTCCGCTACCGATTCCGGAACTCGTCCAAAGCAGGAAATCCACGGTTCTCCGAGCAGCGCCCGATCGCCAGAAATGACTGCGGATGAAATCCAAGTGCAACAGGATCGTCAGACGCATGGACGAATCGTCATTCGCTATCTCGACCACGCTGGCGACGTAATCCTGCAGGTGCCGAGCGCGCAAGTACTCGGCCTGCAGCAAGCTATCGAACAAGCGCTCGAGCAGCAGGCGAAATTGCAAACAGAGAACAATCAAGCAATCGACGAAGGAGCAACGACAGATGGGCATTAGTCTGAATCCGTCAACCTTGTTGAGTGGGCAGGGACTGGACATCAATTCGCTAGTCAGCCAGCTGATCAATCAAAAGAGTGGTCAACTCACCGAATGGCAAAACGAGCAAACCACTCTGCAGACCCAGGCGGGAGCGTTAAAGCAGATTAATGACGATTTGAACAATCTAGCGACCGCCGTAACCGCGTTATCGGATCCTTTAGGAGCGTTAACGGCGCAGGCGGCCTCCTCATCGAATACCGCAATCCTGACTGCGACGGCAACCACTTCAGCGCCCGCAGGTCAGCACAGCTTGGTGGTCAACAATTTGGCAACGCCAGGACTGGTCTATGCCGATCCAGTAGCGGGCGGAGCGAGTGTCTCGATCCTGCCGAGCGGCCAAAACATTGGAGACCTGCAGTTGCAGATCGGCGGAGCAGGTGGAACAACAGCTGATGTTCAGATTACTGCAGGAACGAACGACACGTTCACCAGCCTGGCAAGTTCCATCAATGCACTCAGTACACAAAAGAACTGGGGAATTACTGCCTCCGTTGTCACCGACGCCAATGGAGCTCGTTTGAGCATTGTCAGTCAGGCGACCGGCACACCGGGTGCCATTCAAGTGTCGACGAATACCACTAGCCTGAAATTCGAAAATGCCGTCGGAGGGATGAACGCGTCTGTCACTATCGACGGCGTTCCCTACCAATTCACGGCCAACACCATCCCGGTGGGGGCGATCCCAGGTGTTACGGTGAACCTGGCAAGCGCCGCCCCGAACACCGCCGTACAGCTCAGCGTGGGACCCGACGTACAGCAGGCGACAGAAGCCATCAACAATTTTGTTTCTGCATACAACACCGTCATTAACGACATCAATCAGCAATTCGCGGTTAATCCCGCGACAGACTCGCAAGGCCCGCTGGCACCAGATAGCGCACTGCGTGCGCTTCAGTCCAGCTTGATGCAGGATGCGACGTATTCCGTTTCCGGGAATAGCGGGCTGGTCAACCTTGCCGCTCTCGGCATCAACATGAATGACGATGGTACTTTGACGGTGGGCACCACGCCCAGCGGCCAGGCCCTGACGCAAGTGCTGACCTCCAACCCCTCGGCATTTCAGAACTTCTTCCAGACTGCAGCGTCGACCGGATTCGCGAACCACTTTCACACTGACCTCATAAACCTGACGGACCCGACGATTGGACTTCTCAATGTCGATCTGGCACAAAACAAAACCGAGCAGCAAAATCTTGCCGACAACATTAACAACTTTGAAAATCAGCTAACGGCTCAGCAACAACAACTCACTCAACAACTCAGTCAGGTCAACGCCTCTTTGCAGTCTTACCCTCTTTTACTGCAGCAAGTCACTGAGGCATTAGCAACCATGGATTCGGGGAGTAGTGGCGGTGGCTCGACGCACCCAACGCTAACGTCGGGACTTTAGGCAATGAATCCGGGATTGTCCTATCGTGAATCGTCGGTGGCAGGCGCCAGCCCTTTACGGCTTGTCATTCTGCTCTACGAACAGGCCATTGAGGATCTGCGGCGGGCGATCGACGCGAACGATCGGCACGATGTTGAGGGGCGCACTCGCGAGATCAGTCACGCCCTGTTGGTGATCGGTCATTTACAAGCAACATTGGACACATCTCAGGGCGGTCAGGTCGCTCACAATCTCAACCGCTTCTACAGTCAACTGCGCTCGGGAGTCATTGCTGCACAATGCGCGCAATCTGCCGAACTGATCGAGCAGCAGATTGCCCATTTGATTCTGGTGCGGGATGCATGGTGCGCAGTGGAACGGGACATCGCTCCCAATCTCCCTGTCGCAGAACCTCACGCGCCCAGTTCGGAATGGAAGGCATGATGACAGGTAATCCGTTCGCTCTGAACCTTCAGGAAACAACGGATCGCTTACGCACCTGGCTCGACCAGTTTCTTCCGTGGATCGAGACGAACGGACCTGCTGCTCGAATCATCCGTCCGGAGGAAATGTTGTTCTTACAGTCCGAGCTCATGCGCGCCGGGCAGTGGTTGAAAGGTGCTCCGCAGACTTGCGACTCTCGGATGCAGCGGCAGATTTCCGAATACAGAACCCAGATGGAGCGCCTTCGCCGTCTCCTGCCCAATCTGCAGATGTCACTGATCGCCGAACGCGCACGGCTTGAGAATGAGCGTGCACGTCTTCGCGCCGCCGCTGGTTGGATGCACACGTCGCGGCAGACTTTATAATCGCGCTGTTACTCCAGGGTTACTTGATGTAATTGAAGAGATTCGTCTGTTGTGTCTGGGCCACAGCTTCCAGGGTGGCCTGTCGCGATGTTTGCGCATTTACCAAATCGCTGATCACCTTTGTAAGGTCAGCGCCACCAATGGTGTTCTGTTGCTGTGCCAATTCAGTGGTTTCGTTATTGAGAAAAGTCTGTTGCGCGCCGAGCTGGTTCATGGCATTGCCATAAAACACTCGCTGCGCATTAACGTGATTGTAGGCGTTGCTGACCTCGGCTACCGCACTGTCGATATTGGCTCCATTCTGCAGGCTGGTAATCAGGTCTTGAACAGCCTGAAACATGTCAGCGCCATTCCCGGAAAACAACTCGGATCCCGGCATATTGGCCTTCAACGCGAGATGATTGCCGAGGGTAACTGTATTGACCGCCGAGTTGCCTACGTAACGCACACCCGAGGCACTCGTTGGGTCAGCCACATAGGGCGCGGTGCTGATCGCGCTCCCGGCAAATACGAAATTGCCCTGATAGGACAGGTTGGCAAGATTCAACAGTTCCGACTGGATTCCTTGAACCTCGGTTGCGAGAGCGGTACGGTCGGAGCTGTTGAGTGTCCCGTTCGCTCCCTCCACCCCAAGACTGACGGCACGTTGCAAGCTTGTTACCACGGAATTCAGGGCTGAATCCGTATTCTGCATCTGACTGCTGAGGCCGCTTACGCTGCGAAGAAACTGGTCGGCTTCTGCGGTCTGGCCGGCGTTGCGTACCAGCATGGCCGCTCCCGCAGGATTCTCTCCCGGAGAATTGATGCTCTGCCCAGTCGCCAACTGTTCCAGATCCTTGTTGATCTGCTGCTGCGCTTCAGAAATTGCGCTCAACAGGTCGGCAAGCGGATTGGGATTTACGCGCATCTTCTTATGATTATGACGTTTTCATGTTGATGATCGTCTGCATCATGCTGTTAATCGAGGAAATGACCTCCGCAGACGCGGAGTATGCCTGTTGGTAGCGCATCAGATTAGCCGCTTCCTCATCCAGTGAAACTCCTGAAATCGACGAACGCTGATCGTTGAGCTGCTGCAGAATAAGATTGGATGCACTCTGTTCGGCGGTCGCCCCGAACACTGCGTTCCCCACATTAAATACAATGCTCGAATAGTAATCGGTTGGGTTCTGCCCCGAGATAATTGCCTGGTTGCGCAAAGAGTACATCGCTTCCACGTTTCCATTGCTTCCGGCCGTGGCGTCGGAGCTAGCGGCAATCAGAGAAGGATCCGTGAGTGCCACCGAAATACTCGCAGCCGCACCGGTTCCGGAGGAAGGCAAGTTGAACAAGTTTGTTCCTTGCTGTCCGCTTAAATCGTATCCCGACGTTTGAGCCTGATTCACCGCGTTCGCCAGACCCGCTGCAAGGGTGTCTAGCTGAGTCTTAATGCTTGGGATTTCCTGGTCTCGCGCCTGAAGCAACCCACCCAGTTGTCCGGATACGATGGTCGCCGTGATATCGCTGCCTTGAGACGAGATATGCTGCACACCGGAGGCATCGAGGTGCGAAGTGAGCGAGAAACTCCGCCCACCCACCACCAGTGCTGTCCCATGGGCCGTGCTGAGAGTAAGACTGTTATCGGTAGGAATGACGGAAACATCAATCAGCGATGACAATTGATCGATCAGCTGAGTTCTCTCGTCTACAAACGTTCCAGCACTCTCCCCAGCATTCTCGAGATTACTGATCTGTACGTTCAGCTGTGCAATCTGCTGCGCGAGTTCGTTGATCTGCCCGACGGTTTGCGCGACGCTCCCGTCCAGATTTGTACGCTGGCCCGTTAAATTGTTGGCGGCGATGTTAAACGCCGATGCGACGTTGCCAGCGGCCGTCAAAACGCTCTGGCGCAGCGATAGGTCGGCAGGACTCGTCGAAAGCTGATTGAGGCTATCGAAAAAATTGGAAATCGCCGTTCCGATGTCGCCTGCACTCGTGGTGAAGCCGGTTTGTGTGTTGGATAATGCCGAAACCAGTGCATTGAGCTTACCCTGGGTCTCGGTCTCCTGCTGGATTTCGGACTCGAGAATCGGATCACGGATACTTTCTATGTGCTTCAGATCGATGCCGCTTCCGAAGGTTACGTTCCCTTCGATAACGGGATCTCGCGATTCCAGCACCGGAACTTCCCGCGAGTAGCCAGGCGTATTGATGTTAGCCACGTTATTCGTTGTGGCGTTCAGTGCGCCTTCATCGGCCGTGAGGCCGCTCAGCGCGGTCGCCAGGCTTGCCGCCAGACTCGACATCGCGATTACCCTTTCTCGGAGTACGAGATCCGCCCGTCGGCTTCGCAACCTCCTATTTGCGGTCCGTAAAGCCGTCCACCGTCCGATAAGCGCCACAGAGTTTTCAGCCGTTGCTGTTGCCGGCGAAGCACGACGCTCTGCACCCTTGCAAGGCTCAGCACTGTTTTGGCTGCCGACCGCAACGGACCTGCTTCGTTTCTTACTTCCGCCCACGGCGTATGCGTCGAGTGCATTCTCGAAAGCTCGCCTGCCAGCAGGCTCTGTTCACCGGTAGCTAGATCCAGTCCGACCGCGTCGCGGGCCAGCAGAGCCTTGAGGCTATTCTTCAGGCTGGCCTCGAGTTTTGTGAGAATGACAATTCGCGTGTTGTCCATCTACTTCCTCACGCCAGTTGATCAAGTTCGAGTTCCACCGCCATGACAGTGTCTTCGGCTTCATCTCCGTGTTTTCCAAGTGCGTCAACTCCACGGCGGCGATGACCGGTGTCGTTGTCGCGCTCTGTGTTGGCTCCCTGGGCTACGGTCGCGGAAGCCGCCACCGGCACTGCGAATGGACCGCAAACAGTTTCTTGCCCGATGCATGGCCCCATCTTTCGCCTACTTCTTTATGCGGATCGCGCCAGCGTTATGTCGGACATCAACGCCCCAGCAACATCCTCGGGATCTGCCCGATACCGCCCGCTGGTGATCGCCTCCCGCAAGGCTTCCACTTTTTCTTTCCGAATCTCAGGAAGCTGCGCTGCCTCGGCTGCCAGCGCCTGCACTTGAACGTGCTCCGCGGAAAATGCCGCCTCATCTTGCCCGATTTTGGCCGAAGAGGCTGTGTCGATTGCCGATGCGTTGGATTGCGAACGGCTCGCCGCTTCCTTCCCAGAAACTTGGTGCGGCCCACAGTGCAGATCGATTCTCATCGTGCCCTCCTCCACTTCCGCCTGCAATTTACCTATCGGCCTTCCGTTAAAATACTTTAACGTCGATGCTTTGAGATTTGTCTGCGAAACGCTTCTGCCCTTTATCTCATTGGATCGGCAGGAGTTGTGAAATCTTTAGCCCGCTCCGACCCAGAGGTGGACCCTTCGGTACTGCCTGACCCCTTACCTTCGTGTACCGCCAGTTCCCGAACTATCAAGGCTGCAATTCCGAAACCGCCACGATTCGCGATACCGGAAGCCAGCGCCTGCGTTCCCAAATAGCCATAGTCTTCTTCTCCAGCGAGCCCTGGTTCCCCGGGCAATGTCCAAGTCTTCTGCAATGATTCGAGCAGGGAAGCGATGAGACTGGCCTCAAAATCGCGTGCGGCCCGAACGCTTCGTTGCGAGGGTACAACAGTCATCAATTCAGAAGGACTGGGGCTTGCATGAGTAATCGGATTCACTAGAGGACCTCTAGTTCGGCGTCCAGGGCTCCAGCCGCTTTGATGGCCTGCAGAATTGAGATTACGTCGCGCGCAGTCGCGCCTATCGCCTGTAAACGCGTCACCAGCTGTTCAACGCTCGCTCCCTCCCCAAGTTCCACATTTCGTGCTGCGGCCTCTCCGGCACTCACCTTGGTTTGAGGCACAATTTCCGTTTTGCCCGTGGAGAGAGCATTGGGTTGCGAAACGGCAAATCCGGTTGTGACCTCGACCGAGAAGTTCCCGTGCAAGATGGAAACTGCGCCTACGCGGACGTCTTTTCCCAGGACGACCGTACCCGTGCGCTCGTTGACCACGACTTTGGCTAGACGGTGAACCTCGACTTGGAGGTTTTCGATGCGTGCCAGAAGCTCCGGTACCGGGAATTGAGGCGGAACCTTGATCTCGATGCGACGGCTGTCGATGACCTTGGCAATGGGCGCAGATCGATCTTGGTTGATGACGGAGGCCACTTCATCAGCAGTCGAAAAGTTCGCGTCGTTCAGGAGCAGAGAGAGGTGATCGAGGTTAGCGAGATCGAGCGAACTGTCGCGCTCGACCAGCGCCCCGCCGGGGACTCGCCCGACCGTCGGATGGTTGACCTGCTTGCTATTGCTCGCGCTGCCGGCCATATAACCCCCGAGGACAATCGGGCCTTGCGCCGCAGCGAAGACTTGACCGTCCGCGGCATAGAGGGGGGTGAGCAGAAGCGTTCCCCCTTCGAGGCTGCGCGCGTCGCCAATGGACGAGACCGTGATGTCGACGTGCATTCCAGGCCTGGAGAACGGAGGCAGGCTGGCAGTAACGAACACCGCGGCCACGTTTTTCACTTGCACCGTCGACTGCAGGACCGCGGAAGGAATCTCCACGCCCATGCGAGCCAAGACGCTGGCCAGC
Organism: Candidatus Sulfotelmatobacter sp.; assembly: GCA_035946775.1. Classification (GTDB taxonomy): domain Bacteria; phylum Acidobacteriota; class Terriglobia; order Terriglobales; family Acidobacteriaceae; genus Sulfotelmatobacter. Next base: position 52,714 of record DASYZA010000165.1, read on the forward strand.
GTCTGCACCGTGAAATAGGTTTGTTGCTTGTCGCCGGTACCCTTTAGTCCTACTACCAGCCCGTACCCAACCAGGGAGTTTTCGCGCACGCCTTCGACCATCGCCACGTCGCGGATTAGCACTTTGTGAGTCTCATCTGTGGCCTCCAGACTCGCCCCGAAGATAATGGGCAGTGCAATGTAGAGCCTGAGGCGGTAGAGGTATTTCATTAAATGCTCCTAGAACCCGATGATCCGCAGAATCCACTTCAGGATGGGATTTGGTGCACGGGTCCCCTCGCTGACAACGCCCTTACCTTTCACTTCAACTTCCAGGTTCCCTACCTGGTTCGAAGTCACCATATTGGTGGCATTGAGATCGCCTGGCCGAACCAACCCACGCAATATCACCGTTTCATGCTGGTTATTCATCGTAATCTGACGCTCGGCTTCGACCACAAGCGTTCCACTCGGAAGAACTGCTACTACTCTGCCCGTAAGCGTGGTGCTAAGAGATGTTTGTGAAGTAGCCTGGGCTTTCCCCGACAACGCCTGGTTCGAATACGGCGAGAATAGATTGGCAACACCAGTCGTTTTCAGTTGTCCGGGCAGAGCAGTGATTCCGGAATTTGCGGAGAAGCTGCGATTGCTGGAAACATTTCCCGTGCTCGAAGCCGACAAGTTTTGCACTACGCTGATGGTGACCAGATCGCCAACTCGCGATGCCTTGTAATCAGCCACCATGTCGGCGAGGCGCCCCGAATCCATCCAGAGACTTCCGGGTGTGTTAATGGAGGGCTCCGCGGCTTTCGCGGAGACTCGCTGCAAATACTCCGCAAGGCCATCGCGCTGCTTGGTTTGCTTTTCTCTTGCCCAGGAGATTGCACCCGAAACTAGCATCAGCACCCCGATGACCACCAGCACATTTCGGTGTCTCAAGATTTTTGCTTCCTTTCGCCATTCCTAGGGCTGGCGTTCTAGAGTTCTCTCCGCTATGACTGTCGCGTTCAGAACATTCCGACCCGTTACCGGCCGGACCCGCACTCGATCGCCTTTGCCGCCACTGTCCAGGCAGTGCACCGGGGTAACGCTCCGTATCCCGTCAGCTTCCCAAATCAAAAATGCCTTGTCCCCCGGTTTCACCAGTGACCTTCGCAGCAGCTCATCCCTAGCTCCGCGTCCTGCGAACGAACTAGATTGAGCGGCTGTGGAGATCTGAAGCGCGTCCGACCGATTACGTCGCACCAAGAAGGGAACGCAATCCTCGGGATTCCTGCACCGCGCAATGAAGTCCCAGGTCCGTAGCGCCGGGTCCCAAAGCTTCGCGCTTACTTCAAGGGGAGCGTCCTTACGAAGGCGACCCGCAGCGCCGCATTGAAACCTACGCACCGAAGTCCGATCCGTGGATTTTGGAAAGATCTGGTCGATGATCTCAGCACAACTGGACGCTTCACCCGCACTGCGGACAACAACCCGTTCCGGTATGCTTTCGAACATGGAGGCCGGGACAGACACGTCGCTGGCGAGTGCTCGTTGCAAGAGGGTGCCTAGCTCTTGTCTATCCAGGACGCGAACGCTTCCGATAAGCGGAGCTCTCCCGATCTGAATCTGGCCCGCTTTGTGCAGCACAGGGGCACAGCTGTCGGATGCGAGAAGGTCCCTAAGCACGATTTCTGCGTTCTTCTCCACTATTACCTTCGACCGCACTGTTACGCGACAGGGCAGCTGAGCCGCACAGTCTGCTTTCAGCAGAACCGAGAGCGCGCAGAACACAAGCAGGGATGCGCTACGTTTCGCCATTCCTCACCGTCCTAACGTGTTGATGTCCTGCAACATCTGGTCGGCAGCATTCACCACTCTTGAGTTCGCTTCGTAAGAGCGCTGCGCAACGATCATCTGCACGAATTCATCGACCACGCTCACATTCGACTGCTCGAGCATGCCCTGCTCGATGGATCCCAGGCCTTCGCTACCGCCGGGAGTGCCGATGACAGGGTCGCCAGATGCCGTGGTGGCCAGGAAAAGATTGCTTCCCGTTGAGTTCAATCCTCCCGGGTTATTGAACAGTGCCAACTGGAGCGATCCCACTTGCTGCGCCGCAGTCTGTCCTGGGAGAGTCACGCTGATGGTTCCGTCTTGCGCCACGGTGACCGAAGTCGCACCAGGGGGAATGGTTACAGACGGCTGCACGGGGTCACCATCCTGCGTTACCAGATTTCCCTGCGCATCGAGATGAAAGCTGCCTGCTCGCGTATACGCCGTTTCCCCATCGGGCAGCAACACCTGGAAAAATCCTTGGCCCTGAATCGTCAGGTCCAAGGGATTGCCCGTCTGGCTGAAATCTCCCTGCAACTGAATCACTTCCGAGGCTGCAGTCCGCGTTCCTAAACCAACTTGCAAGCCAGCAACCTGTGTGGTCTGTTGCGACGCCGCGGCTCCCGGCATGATCAAGTTCTGGTACACGAGGTCTTCGAATTGCATCCGACGGCGCCGGAATCCAGCCGTGCTCGAGTTGGCCAAGTTGTTTGCTACGTTATCGAGATTGGTCTCCTGCGCCATCATTCCGCTGGCTGCAGTGTAGAGTGCGCGAATCATAAGTTCCCCCGGGCGCTACACACGCGGTAAATCCTGTACGGCCGTCTGATTCAGTTGGGTGTCAAACAGGGTGAGAGCGCGCTGCATCATCTCTGCATTTCGCTGAATTGCGATCAGCTGCACAACTCCGTCGACAGGACTGACGTTAGATTCCTCCAACATTCCCTGGCGTACGGACGATGCCGCTGGCGCAAGATCCGACCCTGTCGGCGCGGTATAGAGAGCTTTTCCTGCGGCCGTAAGATTCGTATTCGGAGCAAACTCTGCGATTCTCAATTTGCCAATGACCGCGCCATCCACTGAGACAGTGCCGTCGGCGCTTACCGCGACTGCCCCGTTTGGCAACTGAAGCGGCCCTTGCTCACCAAGAACGAGATCACCTTCAGCATTCACCAACTGGCCTTCCGCAGTTCGGTGAAAACCGCCGTTGCGCGTGTACAACACTCCCGTACTCGACTGCACTTCAAAAAAACCCTTGCCCGCAATCGCGAGGTCTAAGGGATTCCCGGTCGCGCTCAAACTGCCCGACTGCAGATCGATGCGGCCACCTCCCAGCACACCATAGTCGTTGATTGCCGCGTTGACCGCGTTCCCGAGTAGCCTTTCGCTCCCCGCAAGCAACGAGCGAAAGGTCGCTTGTTGTCCCCGATAGCCCGCCGTACCGAGATTTGCAAGATTATTAGCGACTAATTCCAACGCCTGCGCCTGAGCCGCCAGTCCGGCGGATGCTGCGTAATATCCGCTGTCCATACTTAGTACCCGGAATGGGAGTATGCACGAGGAGTTCCAGAATAGATGAGAGCAAAGAAATGCGGGCAAGAGGGCCAGATTTGGCAGCCATTCTCGCGATCAATCCGCAGTGGCAACACAGGAACAGTTTGCCGGCTCACTTCGGCCGTGACCGGCAAACTCTTCCGGCCTGTGCGGGATCAGGCCATCCGTAGAACCATCAGTTGTGCACTTCCAAACACACCAACACAGGCTCGCCTTCAAAGATGAACGCAGTCTGCAGGGTCTCATTCACCATCGAGCGCACGTTGTAGTCGGCGCCCGTGATCACCGTCGGCACTGATAGCATGCAGCCGTCGCCGAGGCCACTGATTTTATTCTTGAAATTTCCCGCGACCATATTGCAGATCTCTCCCACCGCATCCCACATCTCCGGGCCGGCCTTCTCCGGATCAATACCTAACATCCGCGATGCCATGTGCGCTGCAGATTTGGCACTGCACCGTACCGTCAAGATTCCGCACAGTTGGCCTGCTAAACCCACCATCGAAGTAATATCTAAGCCTTCTTCGACCGGTGGCTCGGCGGCCACTTCCAGTGTGTAGCCCAGCATCAGCCTGAACACTTCCTGCATGGATAGCTGCAGCGTGGGCAGCCAGCATTCACGTCCTGTGGGAGACAGAGGAGTCATCGCCGTATTCATAAGTCCCCTGCGAGAACTGGGAGTACGTGTTCTTTCACTTGATCAGGAGTAAACGGCTTTCGAATATATCCCTTTGCTCCCGCTGAAAGCGCCTGAACTACATGCCCCTCACTTCCTTCGGTTGTGATCATCACCACCGGAATGCCCTTTGCTTGATCCATCGCCGATAGCTGCTTGACGAATTCCAATCCATCCATCACTGGCATGTTGATATCGCAAAGAATGAGATCTACCTTGCTGTTTTGCACAGCCGCAAGTGCTTCCGCGCCGTTTCCCGCCTCCAGTACTTGTGCCAAGTTCAGTCCTGCCTGCCGCAACGAGCGCTCAACGATTTTCCGCATCACGGAAGAGTCATCCACAATCAATGCGCGGACATTGTCCATATGCTGCCAATCCTCTCAGGTTCCGGCAGCCGCGCTCGTGGCATGAGCGAGTTGCCAGCCATGAAATCCATCGGCATCGTGCGATGCGACTTTAACGATCTCCTCGATGAAGAGGGCACGTCGAATTGTCGTTTCTGTTCGAAACATTGTGAAAGTTCTCTGAGGAACGGAAAGGGTTGCCGGGAGATTTCCTGAGATCGAAGAAAGACCTGGTTTTGAACGCCGTGTTTCCCTCCGACTGGTTACGGGCTCCACCCGATTCGCTTGCTTCCGTAGCCCTTGCTACATTTCTGGCAGGGTTCGAGAAAGGAAGAATGCCAGACGAGATTTCGAGATTGTGTTTCAGGCTGATTCGGGCTGAAGACCCGGACCAACTGAGCCCTGTCGCGGCCGAACTCCAAGAGGCTATTCGCGACCGCTTCAACGTGATACGCGGAAACGCACTCGAGATTGCGCTGCTTGACAGACTCGTGACCTACCACGTACCTGGTTCAGATCACGGTTGTCAGCCTAAAGAGAACAATCGCAACTAGCTGCAAGATGCCGATTCCAAGGGGCGATCCAACCATGACCGACCAGGGCAACGCGTATCGGACAAAGTTTCCAGAGCCAGACTGGCACCAGGTTGCCGAACGCGCGGCCCAGGAGAAAGATCCCAAAAAGCTTGCCTGCCTGATCCAAGCCCTTTGCGATCGCCTGGAGGAATTGCAAAAGGCCAGGCGCAGCTCTCTATCTCCCAACCCGACAGGCGCACCCGGCACGGGTAGCAGTGATGGTGCGCACTCCTAAGACCAGCTCCACCTCAGCCAGCTTAAGACGAAACCTCCGTCTAGAAATTCTCTTCACTATATGAAATCGCTGACTCAGCGAAGATGCTGAAAATCAGGCGGTATGAGCTCGGCCCATTGCGGTTCCGAGGTAGACTCTTTCTTGCCAACGAAAACCTACAGCCAACGGAGGCCCCTTGAATCGTCGCGATCTCCTAAAAGCCGTTCCCTTGGGCGCTGTCGCTATTAGCCCCGCACGCTCTCTGGCACAAATTCAACAGCGAAAATACAAAGTGATTGTTGCCGGAGGGCATCCAGGTGATCCCGAATACGGCTGCGGAGGCACGGTCGCACGATTAACGGCGGCCGGGCATGAAGTGGTTCTGTTGTACTTAAATGACGGAGCTTGGGAAACATCGGCAGAAATTCGAATTGCAGAGGCCAAGCGAGCCTGCGAAATTCTGCAAGCGCGACCTGTCTACGCGAATCAGCAAAACGGACACGCGATTGTCGACAACGATCATTACAAAGCATTCCAGAGAATCCTCGAATCGGAAAAGCCCGACATCGTCTTCACGCAATGGCCGATCGACAATCATGCGGATCACCGTGCGATCTGGAATCTCACGTATGAAACATGGAAACAACTGCGGCGGAGCTTCTCTCTTTACTATTATGAAGTTTCGGATGGCGAAGATACCATGCAGTTTCCGGCGCCCACACATTACGTCGATATTAGTAGTGCAGCCGACACGAAGAAGGCGGCCTGCTACGCTCACGCCAGCCAAACTCCCGATTTCTACTATGCGCTACAGGATACCGTCGCAAATTTTCGCGGATTCCAGGCAGGCGCGAAAAAGGCCGAAGGATACGTGCTGCAGGTCGGCAGCCCGTCGGCGATAGATGTCTCGATGCTGCTCCCGAACGACAAGGTGCACGGCTGAACGATCGCTGATGCCTGGCCGGAGTTCCTTCAACTGGACGAGTGGACTGTTGCAGGCCAATGGAACAAAAGGTCCATCGGGGAACGTACAGCGGTAAAGAGCCGAACCCAGATGTATGGATCGCAGATATTGACCTTGATTTCCGGAACGGTTAACCGCGCGCAGTAGCTCTGCACGATCCGCGGAAACTCCAAAGTCTCAGGATCGCATTCGAAAGTAATCTCAGTATCCTCCTGTTGCTTCCTGATACTCTCGATTCTGCTGTGTATAAACGAAGGCAGAGCTATGCAAGGCTCCGTGTGGCAACCGGTCATCTGCTCGACCGCATATAACACGCTGTAGTCCACGTGATCAGCGAAAGCCACGTGCAGAGTCGCAGTAGGCTCGACGAATGCAACCGGAGCCATCAAGTGGTATTCGAGAAGAGCTCGCGGGATCGCCGGCACAGGCCGATCCCAAGAAACAGGCGCGCTGAGGCGCAGCACAGGGCAGGAGCACTGCCTTGCCAACGCCGTCGTGACCTGCTGTACAGAAACATAGCCAAGCGAAACCAGCCACTCACCAATCTTTCCATGACCCGCGGCCCGTTGTGCCTGGAGTGCTTCCATTAGCTGTTCCGATGTGAGTTGTTGGCGGGAGAGCAGCAATAAGCCCAGAGGCAGCCTATGCGAAACACTCGACTTCCCACTTGGTCGCGCCCGCAGAATTGCCTTTCGTAGAGCAGGTTCAAGGCATTGGTCGAGGCAGTATGAAAAACCGTCAAACCGAACAACTTTATTTCTGGCGCCGAAGCGGTCCCAAAACTTCCGCGCGTGCGCGCACCTCGGTCCAGTTGGGCTGCCAAGAACTTTTTTCATCAGGTCGCTAAACCGCAGTCCGATTCTGTTGAGAGCGACTGTAGACGTTTCCATAACTATCCCGCCGGCAATTCCAAAACGCGCAATCCGTAGTTGCCATCGATAACTACGACTTCACCCCGTGCGACCACGCGACCATCTAGCAATATGTCCACTGGCTCGTGCACTTGCCTGTCCAGGCCAATGACTGAGCCGGGATTAATCTCGAGCACTTCTCGCAATAGCATTCGTCGAGTACCAAAGCGCAGGGTAACTGCCAGTTCTACATCCATCAGAAGACCAAGGCTGACCTTGCCATCTTGCACAGAGAGGGAAGAGGGCGGCTTGCTCGAAGCGTTCGACGACTCTTCCGTGCGATCAGCACGGAGAGCTGCGACAAGCGCCGCGCTCAGCTGCATTTCGATCAGAATCGAGGGTTCGTCTCCTACCTTCAGCCAAGCCGTTACAGATGCTGGCCAGGTCGGTGCGGAGGAGGAGCCCTCCAACCGCAGCTGAACTTCTCCATTCGAACCCTTTGTTCCGGTTGCGACAAATCCACTGGTTTGTCGTAACAACTCTAGTACTGCCTCGCGGTGTTCTGGGGTCGTCTCCAGCGCTGTGTTTGGCGGTTCGCCCATGAATAGTTGCGCCAACTGCAGAGCGGCCTGCGCTGAAATACGAAGACTCAACTCTCCACGCAGGGCTCCCGAACACGCGGCAACGATCCAGAAGTCGCTGCCGACTGGCAAGGGCATCTCCGCTGGAGCCTGCGTCACGACAGCACCGGAAAGCGCCCTCCCCGATACTTCAGCAAGAACGCGCGCCAGCATGTCTGCCCACAGTTGGAGATGCGGCTCGGCAATTTGGAGATCGGGGCCAATATCGCTCATTTCGTCTTCTCCTTCTCCGGCATCGTAGGTCTTTGCAGCTTGGACAGAACGCGGGCGGCGCGGCTGTTGTCGCGGCGAGCGGGAAAGGCCTGGAACACCTCCGTGCCACCGATCAGCAAAGAGGCGGGTTCGGTCACTGGACGCGAGAATGCGATCACATGCCCAGGATGGAGTCCGACCAGTTTATTAATGGGGATAGTCAGTGTTGCGGCACCCAGTTCCAAGTCAAAAGGACAATCGAGTAGCAGACGCATCAGTGTTTGACGATGATGGTCCGCCGCACGCGGTCGCCGCTTGCTCCAATCCGCAGCCATCTTTCGCAGCAGGGCGTTGGACACCGCTGCGGGTATCGCAAGGGTAAGCCCACCGCGAACGTCAGGCATGGTGACCTCGAAACTGAGCGAAAGGGTTTTCTCATCCGGGGACATCAACCGCTGCGCCTCTCTTGCCTCAAGCCGTTCTTCAAAAGTGACCTCCAGGGCCAGCGCTTGCCAGGCCGAACCCACTTCCCGGCAGATGATTCGCGCCACGCTGTCCAGAATCTGCTCCTCAATGTCGGTGATCTCACGAGTGGCGGACATGCTTTTGCCCTCGCCGCCCAGCAGCAGGTCGATAATCGGAAACGCCACTTTCAGGTCCAACTGCAACGCCCCATTCAGGCCGGTGGGGTCGAGGCGGCAGGACGCTAGATACGTGGTTTCGGGGATTCTCTGCATAAATTCGCGGAACGTCAGATGTTCCGCTGAAACCAGCGTCACCGCGAAGACCACGCGCAGGTACGCTCCCAGAGAGTGCGTCAGATTGCGCGCGAAGCTTTCGTGCAGTGCAGTGATGGTTTGCAATTGCTCGCGTCCAATTTGACCCGCGCGACGGACATCCCATGGCTCGACGTGCGGCTGTGCTTGGTGACCATCGGACACATGGGCGCCACCTCGTGCTGCTCGCACCATCGCATCGATCTCTTCCTGATTCAGAATTTTCTGCACGTACACGACTCCTTAAGCGCCCGATGTCGCAGCCCGTGTCTGGTCGCGCTTGCTGCTCATAGCGTCCTCCAGACGGGAGCGCAATCGCACAACGGCCAAAGAATGAATCTGCGACACGCGCGACTCGCCGATACCCAGTACCGCTCCAACCTCTTTCATGGTGAGTTCTTCGAAGTAGTAGAGCGAGAGCACCTGCTGCTCTTTTTCGGGCAGTTCGGCAATGACGCGCGCCAGCAACTGCTTCATTTCAGAACGCAAACACCGGAAAAAGGGGGTGTCTTCCGGCGCACTGGGCACGTAATCACAAAGATCTTCTTCTTTGCCGTCCCAAGGAGATTCCACATGCAGGCTGCCCACCTCGAGACTATCGATATCCCCCAACAAGTGCTGAAATTCCACCAGCGTCATCCCGAGTTCTGCCGCCATTTCCGTTTCCGTCGGAGCCCGGCTGAGTTCGAAACTCAATTTGCGATGAACTTCCTCTATGCGGCGTGCTTTTCGCCGTAGCTCGCGTGGCCCCCAATCCATTTCGCGCAGGCTGTCGAGGATGGCACCACGAATCCGGAACTTCGCGTACGATCCGAACTGAACGTGTTTGGTGCTGTCGAACTTGTTCAGCGCATCGATGAGCCCGATCACACCCGCGTGAATCAGATCTTCGAGAGGCACGTGACGCGGCAAGCGTTCGTGAATGCGCCGCGCGAGATAGCGAACTTGCGGCAACTGTTCCAGCAGGATCCGGTCCCGATCTTCTTTGTCTTGCCATGCGGTGTAAGCTTGCGCGGTATTTTTGTTCATACTCTTCTGACTCCCAGTTCAATGACGTCTCGGCCGTGGCCCTCGAGTTCGTATGCATGCAAGCTGCCGTCTCATCGCAGAACTCCCACCGATTGCACCTGGATGACCGGCGGTACTTCGAGCGGAGACAGCACCACAACTTTGGGCAGGAACGGCTCAAGCAAACGTTTCAGGTGATAACGGGCCGGAGTCGAACACAGCAGCACCGGAGTGGTCACCGCGACTTGTTCTCCCAGCAGCTGTTTCATGCTGTCGAGAATTCGCCGGGCAAAAGGCGGCTGAATCCCGCCTGCGGCAACCGGGCTTTGCGCAGTAAACGCCCGGCCTAGTTCTTCCTCAAGGCCATGATCGAGCGTCAGCACGCGCAAACCGCCGCTATCGGAGAGAAGGGGACGCACCAAAGCACGCCCGAGCGACTGGCGCACTGATTCGATGAGGATGATCACATTCTTTGTACTGGGGGCAACGTCCAGCAAGGTCTCCAGAATTGCTGGCAGATCGCGAATCGAGACCTGTTCGCGCAAGAGTTGTTGCAGCACCTTCTGCACCTCTCCCAGGCTCAGGATTTTCGGCACGAGCTCTTCCACCAGCTTGGGATGGCTTTCCGCCAGGCGGTCGAGCAGGCGCTTGCTTTCCTGCCGATTCAGCAGTTCATGCGCGTGCTGCTTGACCACCTCGGCAAGGTGCGTTGCGAGCACAGATGTCTGATCCACCACGGCATATCCGGAGGCGAGCGCCTGGTTCTGCAAAGTAGCCGGAATCCACAGCGCTGCAACTCCAAATGCCGGCTCCTTGGTGGGAGTGCCCGCCAGAGGCCGGGGGGATCCCTCGGAACTGATCGCCATCAGTTGATCCTGCAACATCTCCCATCGGGCCACCTCGACGCCACGCAACGCGATGACGTATTCGCGCGCCCTCAGGCGAACGTTGTCCGTAATGTGAACCGGGGGAACAATGAAACCCAGTTGTTGCGCAAGGTTCTGTCGGAGCGCTTTGACTCGCGCGAGGAGTTGTCCGCCCTGGTTCTGATCCACGAGCGAAACCAACCCGTATCCGACCTCGAGGCTGAGTTCGTCGAGCTTGAGCAGATCCTCGACCGAATCTTTGGCCGGCTTCTTCTCTGCCGCGGGTGGTATTGAACCCTCACCCGACTGCTTCGGGGCACGCCAGGCAAGAAACGCCACGGTGGAGGCAAGCAGCAAAAATGAGAACTTCGGCAGGCCGGGAATCGCCGCCAGAGACAGCATCACGGCAGATGCGATAATGAGCGGCCTGCGCGATAGAAGTTGCCGCCCAACATCGACCGACAGGGTTGCATCCGACGAGGCTCGCGTAACCACCATGCCGCCCGCCATCGATACCAGAAGCGAAGGAATCATTGTGACAAGCCCGTCACCGACGGTCAGCACGGTGTAAGTTTTCAGAGCTTCACGAAACGGGATATCCAACTGGAAAACGCCAATCAGGAATCCCGCAATGATGTTGATCGCCGTGATGAGAATCGTCGCGATCGCATCGCGCTGGTTGAATCGCGCCGCCCCGTCCATCGCTCCATAGAATTCGGCATCTCGGGCAATCTGCTCACGTCGCGATCGCGCCTGCGCCTCATTAATGAGACCGGCATTCAGGTCGGCATCGATTGCCATCTGTTTGCCTGGCATGGCATCCAGGGTGAACCGCGCTGTTACTTCTGCAGTGCGCACCGCGCCGTGTGCAACAACGATGTACTGAATCGCAATCAGGGCGATGAAAATGACGAATCCGACAACGTAGTTGCCCCCGACCACAAAGGAACCAAATGCCTCGATGACCCGTCCTGCCGCTGAAGCGCCTTCGTTGCCGTGCAAAAGAATGCGCCGGCTGGACGCGAGATTCAGAGACAAGCGGAACAAGGTCAGGAGAAGCAAAAGGCTGGGAAATACGGAGAACTGTGAGGGTCGCAGAATTTGAATCGCAGAAAGCAGCACCAGGACAGCGGCGGTAATGCTGACGGCAAGTAATATGTCCAGCAGCAGGCTGGGTAGCGGCACCAGCATGACAAAGATCAGGGCCACCGCCGCGATCGGGACGATCCATTCCGACGCTCGGTTCGTTCTGTCCGCTTTGGTTGAGCCATGTACAGCGGCCGCCATGGCTACGCTCTCCTCTCGGCGGCAGCGCGCGTCTGCGCCCGCCAAATCGCCGCCAGAATTTCCGCTACGACGACATAAAGCTTTGGAGGAATCGATTGGCCCACCTCAACCGCCCGATAGAGCGCGTGGGCTAGCGGAGGATTTTCGACCAGCGGAATGCCGTGCCACAGGGCTACTTCGCGAATCTGCGCAGCCAACAAGTTCCGTCCCTTGGCCACAACTACGGGAGCTTCCATCTGCATATTGAATTCAAGGGCAATCGCAAATTCCGTAGGGTTGGTAATCACGACCGCAGCGCGCTCCACGTCCTTGAGCATGCGGCGGCGGCGAGCTTGGCGCTGCAAACGGCGGATTCGCACTTTGACGGCGGGGTTTCCTTCTGTCTCCTTGAACTCGTCGCGCAGATCTTGGCGGCTCATCTTCAATTCGTTTTCATGGCGCCAGCGCTCCAGAAAGTAATCGGCCGCTGCCCACACGAGCAGAACCAGAGAGGCTTTCCACGCCAGCTCGAATATCTGACTCATGGGAACTGCGAGAATCTGACGGGCATTGCTGTGCAACAGTGCGGGAAAACGATTCCAGTCACGGCTGACGAGTGTCACGGCGAGACAGACGATTGCTGCCGTGGGAAGCAGGGTTTTCAGCAATCGACTGAGCGCGCTGATCGAGAACAGCTGCTCGAGTCGCGAAGCGGGATTGATGCGATTCAAGTTGGGCGCAAGCGCCGATGGAGCGAATACCAGACCTCCTTGTGCGACTCCGCTCACAGTCGCCAACAGCCAGCTCAGGCCCGCAGCGAACGCAACTCCGCGGAATAATGAAACACTGGTCTGCCAAGAATTTAGGCCCAGTCCTCGCGGTGAAGCTGCGGCCTCCAGCCCATTGCGCAGGAGCCCACGCCACGTTCCGGCGAACCCGGGCACTTGCCACGCAGAGAGCATCACCGCGGTTATCGTGCCAACCGCCGCGATCAAATCCCGGCTGCGCGGGATCTGGCCTTCTTCCCGCGCTTTTTGGCGCCGCCGTGGCGTAGCTTTTTCGGTCTTGTTCTGGTCCGCCATAATTGGGTTCAATGCGACAGGTGCAAAAGGCGTTCTCCTACGGCGATGGATTCTGCGAACTTTTGGGAGAAGCTCTGCGGCCAGAACGTCACGAGAGTCGCCAAGACAGCGAGTCCGACAAGATTCTTGATTGCCAGGCCGACAAACAGGACAGGCAACTGCGGCGAGGCCTTCCCAAGAAACCCCAGCGCGACGTCTGCCACCAGCGTTGCGACCAGACCTGGCGCCGCAATCTGGAGACCCGTCAGACAAATGGCGGCTGCGGCATGCAACACACCTGTCACCGCGGCGTAGGTCACCGGGGCTGCTCCCGGAGGAAGATAGTCGAAACTTTTCGTTATGGCCCGCAGCAGCCAGTGATGAACATTGAATTGGAGGAAAATCAGCAGCGCGGCCAGCCTATGAAATTCACCGAGAACAGGGGTATCCGCTTGGGTTTGAGGATCGAACAGCGTGGCGAGGGAATAGCCCATTTGCACTCCCAGGACCTGTCCCGCCATCATGGGCGCTTCCATCATGAAATTCGCTGTCAGTCCGAGCACCAGCCCGATCACGCATTCGCTGAGGCTTACTCCGACCCACTGCCAACCTTGTAGTTCCATGTGTGCGGGACCGCGCACGCTAAAAAGCAGCGCAGTCAGCAACAGCGCCAGCACGGCTTTGAGGCGGGTGGGAATTGCATCGCTCCCCAGGAAAGGACAGAACACCATCAACCCGGCAACGCGCACGCCGACGAAGACTGCTGCCAATATCAGAGTCTCTAAACGAAAGCTGTCCATAAAAACTCGACTGCCTGAAAACCGTTGCCGTGACGCAGTAATGCCTCACCTCAGAAACGGCCTGAAGTCTGACAACATCTCTAGGGTGAATCTCGAAAGCAGATGTGCCATCCAAGGCATAAGCAGAAGGACGGAGGCTGCCACCGCGAACAGACGTGGCACCGTCGATACGGTGGAATCCTGCAACGACGTCAGGACTTGGGCGATATTGATCAGCAGACTGATCACCGTCGCAATAACCAGCAACGGTGCCCCCATCCATAAAGCCGTCTCAATCGTGTGGCGCATGATTTCGACTACCTGTTGCGATTCCAAGGGAACTCCTTCCTGAACGCTTTATGCGAAACTCCTCATTAGCGAGCCGATGAGCAGATTCCAGCCGTCGACCATCACGAACAGCATGATTTTTAAAGGCGTTGAGATTACGACCGGAGGCAACTGCAACATGCCCACTGAGGTGGTCACCGCTGCCACGACCAGATCGATGACCAGAAACGGCAGGAACAAGGCAGCACCAATCTGAAACCCTGTTTTCAACTCCGACAAGATGTATGCCGGCACTACCACACGCATTGGGACATCGTCCGGGCGAGCCGGACGCGGCGCCTGAGCGAGTTCGAGGAACAACGCCAAATCTTTTTCACGTGCGAACCTCAACATGAAGTGCCGCAATGGCGGCGTACCCTCCTCGAGCGCCGCCCATGCATCAATCCGCCCCTGCTCGAAAGGAACGATGGCGGCCTGGTAAATGGAGGACCCTACCGGCTGCATCAGGAAATAGGTCAGCACCAGCGACAAGCCAATCAATGTCTGGTTGCTCGGTGCAGTTTGTGTCCCGAGGGCCTGCCGTAAAAAATGAAAAACGACGAGCAGACGCGCGAATGGAGTCAGGGCAATGAGCAATGCGGGAACAATTGTCAGTAGCGTCAACAGGACGACGATGTTCCAAGGCACCGACCCGGCAGCGCCCGCCGGAGCGGTCCAACTCAGCCCGGACGCATGCCTCGGCCGCATCGCCTCGCTCCAGCCGGCGCCGCGAAGTAGCAAGAACAAGAAAGCCAGCACTACGGCTTTTACAGTGTTCCTCACGGGCACATCTCGCAGTCCGGCGTGACCTGTGCACGAAGCGTGTTTACGCCTGTTTCTCCAATGCAGTGCTCCGGAGAATCTGATCCAAGCTGTGCCAGAAGCACGAGGTGTGTCGACGTGCCACCCAGCAAGAAACGTGAGCCTTCATACTCCAGCACGGCGACAAACCGCCGATCCCCCAGAGACAGGCTTTCGCAAAGACGGAGTTGACGCGTGTGAGCGCGACTGAGGCGCATGAGTCTCTCCCACAGTGATCGCGCGTGCAGACCTAGAGTCTCAAGCATTGAGGGAACTCGAGCATTCGTGACAGCATTTACTCCTGAACTCCGCTCACATCTCATGGCAACATTCATGCCAACTCCGTGATCCGTACGGTCAAGCGGCTGCCGGAACCTTCGAGTTCTCCCCACGCGATCAAAACTCCATTGATCTTTAACGGAATATCCCGTGTCACGCCCCACCCCGTGTTCAGCACCGAACCCGGCTGCATCGCAAGAAGACTTTCCACCCGGAAGTTCGGCATTGAGATATCGACAGTCAACCGGCAAGGCAGCTGCATGAGCGGTTGCCAACGAGCTTCTTCGCCCAGTGATTCGTTTTCAACTGCAGGGTTCGGTGCTGGCAAGCTGACAGCTGCGGCAGACATCAACTCCTCCACAACTGCTGAGTGCTGGACGAAAAACTCTGTGAAATAAACTTTCGCTCCAGGGGAGAAAGGCGGGCGCTTCGATGACAAACAACGTTTTGATTCCGCTGCGCTGTGTCTGGCGCAGTTATAAGGACGTCAGCTGTTGATTCGCTGCGATCAGTTGCGGCAGTTCTTTCTTCCGGCATGCTCTAACAGCAAGCAATCGGTTTTCCGACTTTAGACACGAAAGGTCGTCCCGAAAACGCCGCCACGCTGGAGCGATTGCATCCCAAACACAGTTAAGAGCGGACCGGGAGCCTGGGATTAGCCGGTATTCATTGGAGAGGTCTAATCCGAACGTGACCCAGGCTATGGAGCAAGCCACGTTCCTCGGTGAGTACGCTTATTGTTTGAGCGCGATGGTGTCTTGCGTGATCTGGTCGAACGTCGTCACTGCCTTGGCATCCGCTTCGAACCCTCGTTGCGCCACGATGAGATTGGCAAACTCCGTTGCGATGTCAACATTCGACATCTCCAGTGCGCTTCCGGAGACAGTTCCGCGCCCACCCGATCCTGGAGTGCCCACCACCGCTTGTCCGGAAGCGAGCGTGGGAGTGAAATCGGTGTTCCCCTGCAATTGCAGTCCATCCTCGTTGCCGAAGGTCGCCAACGCCAACTGTCCAAGCGCCTGTGTCTTCCCGTTGCTGAATGAGCCGGTGATGGTTCCGTCAGATCCGATGCTGAAGTTGACCAGTGAGCCGCTGCCCACGCCATCCTGATGGGCCGAGGAGGTGCCACTTGGAGATGCGACCTGCGTAAGGAGCCCGACCCCGTTGTTAAAGAGTTGCCACGTAAACGAAATCGGAGAGGCACCGTCGGCGAACGCAGCTGTATTGGGGGGCCCTATCGCGATGCCCGCAACATCGGCAGCCGGCGACGTCAGTTTTCCATTGCTATCAAACGTCAAATTCCCAGTCCCTACGGAGACTGGATTGCCCGTACCACCCACATCTGCTGCCGGGATCGTGATGTTGTAGCTCCACGCTCCGGGACCGGTATTCGTGTAGGTGAATGTGAGCACATGCGGCGCGCCCACCGAGTCATAAGCAGTAATCGTGGTTGAGTACTGGTCTCCTACAGCGGCACTTGCGTCCAGGTTCGTCGCAAACTGGACGTCCGTGGTGGCCGACGGCGGGCTGATTGTCCCAGCGCCCAGCTGCAACGGACCGATTCCCGCGCCCGTATTGATGACGCCATTGGTTGCCGGGTACCCGAGTACCTGTTGTCCGCTGGAAGTCACAAGATAATTGTTAAGCTCCGAGAAGTCTCCCGCTCGCGTGTAACTGATGACTCCGCTTGGATCTTGTACGACAAAAAACCCTGATCCCTGAATAGCCACATCAGTGGCTACTCCGGTTGAGTTCACGCTTCCCTGGGTAAACAGCGAGGGCGTCGAACCGACCTCTGTCCCGGCTCCGACCTGCATAGGGTCCCCGGCACCTGTAGTCCCAAGGTTTTGATAGAACAAGTCACTGAACAGCACAACCTTGTTTTTAAAACCGACTGTGTTCTGGTTGGCAAGATTATTGGCAACGGTCGAAAGCGCCGCAGACTCGGCGGTCAACCCGGAAAGTGGGATCGAGAAATTTGGCATTTAGAACACTCCTTGAACGGGATGATTGAGTTGCGATCTTGAAGGAGAATGCGATGCTGGAGACGAAGCGTGCGCGACTGCGGCGGCAGACGATACGCTCCGCACGGGAGCGTCGCTGGAGATGGGTAAAGTGGCGGAATGGCCTTGCGCCGGTGGATTCGAGCCGGAGCCGGAGTTTGTGGATAGGTTCTGTTGCAGCAGTTGATCGATATTTGTGACTTCGCTGAGCTCGCTGAACTGGGCCAGCTGTCCCACGAATTGTGTCGGATCCATCGGATTCAGCGGACTCTGATTCTGCAGTTGAGCCACAAGCAATTGCAGGAACATGTTGTTCAGCCCTTGCGAACTGGGAAGGGCCGCATTCGAATCATGGGAACTCACAGCGGCACTCGAAGCGGCTTGCCCCTGACTTGCATTGATGGTGTTCATAGAAACCTCCCTATGCGAGGATGCTGAGTCCGGAAATTCTTCGCGGTTCGGCAGAGCGACCGGACTCTTCGGGAAAAGACTCGGTAGGCAGGGGTGTCGTCCAGCTTCCGCGAGAAGAGAAATTACGGTGCTGCGACTGACCCTGCGAAAACGAGCCGCTCGAAAACGAAAACCCTTGTTGGAAGTTCACCTGGCCTAGACGAAGATTCTGTTGCTGCAGTGTATTGGCAATCCCGGGAATCTCATTGGCAAGCAGTGAAGGCAAATCGCCTTTCTCGCTCCCGATCACTACGCCGACATTTCCGGCATGTACCACCGTGCGTACGTCCACATTCCCAAACGCAGAAGTATTCAAGCCGATCCGCATCTCGGATTGCGCTGCTTTGCTGACGATCTGCGCTACTTGTACTGGCCCGCTGGGTACCAGCGCCTGTTCTACGGGAGCATGAATTGACGACGCGCTGCGGGTCCCGAATTGGTCGGTGGAGGCTACTTTGACCGAATCTGTAACTGTGGGATGTATCAGCAAAGTAGGCGACGTTGTCTCCACACTCGTGCCCGCCGATCCTGCAGAAGGTGATGCCGGACTGACTTCCGATCGGACTTGTCCGGCATTCTTGCGCTGAGCGTCATCTGGAGAATCGTTGGAAGCGCTCGGTTGCAGATCTTTCTTCTTTGGAAGTGTTGGTGAATTTGAAGCGTTGGGGGTATCGGGTGCGGCACTCGATATCGGACCTATTCCTGTGGCGGGTGCACTGATATTGGAGCTCGGTACCGGCGGAGCGGTCCCACCGTTCACATCGGAGACGCACGATTGAACTGCCGGCGGCACGCTCGGGACGACGTCCGTGAGCACAACGGCTGAAATTGCGAGCGTTCCTTCACAAGAGGGTATTGCTTGCTTTGAGGCTTCCGTGGATTGGACAACACGGACAGTCGGCGTTTTTGGATTCGCCTTGGGTTGAGGAGACTCCCTTCCAACTATAGGAGAACGAAACGGGTCCACTGGTATCGTCTCCCCGGTTCCCACGGCAACCGGAGGCGTTTGGAGTTGGCCGCTCGAGATTTTCCCGGTCCTTGGGCCGAGGTCCGCTTTTGGCGAATCACCGTTGTCTGGCAGCCGCGCAGCACTGGCGTTATTTGCTAGTCCTGCTACAGAATCGGCGGTAAACGGCGCATTTGGTGAGGCTATGTCCGTGGCAGCCGCAATACTGCTTGTGTTCTCATCCTGAAAGATCGGGACAAGAAAACCAGGATCTGCGGCTCGCGGCGTGGTCGTGACAAGGCTTATATCGCCAACGGTCACTGCAACTGCGTCTTGATTGACGCTGAAGGTGTTTGACTGCGAGACATTCCCTAAGTTGCAATCTGGCATTTCGGCACTAGCTTCCGAAGATCCCGAGGAGGCACTCCCGGTAAACAGTGAGCTCTCCGCCGAAGATACAGATAGCGGGCTCGCCCCTTCCGAACTCGCGACGAACGATATGCCGAACTCTGTCGCGCCATCGAACGGCGTGCAACTACGTGCAGGAACATCGCCGAACCCTGAGTGATCTGGTGATCCTACAAAGCCGGCCTCTGGCGCATTGCAACGAGGATCGTTTTCTCCGGAAGGAGTAGTCCCGAGTTCCAAAGTGCCCGTTTGCTGTACTACCGCGTTCGAATTGTTGGTTCCACTGCCGGCGGGAATTGCGCTCGAAACGATCGGAGAATTCATTAAGGCAGCCAGGGCGAGCAGACTGGAGTTGGAAGCGTCTTGGGTAACGTCCCTCGATGATCCTCGAGTGTTCGGCAACTTCTGCGCTGGAGTATGGTTATCAGTCTGGATCAGTATTGGTTTCTTTGACGCAGGGACATGGCTAGCTCGGTCGGATGGAACGGTCAGTTGCGCATTGCAAATTTCTCCAAAACTCAGGAGCGGCGAACTCGGATTACCTGCAGAACTCGACGAGCTTGGAAGTGAACTACTGGATCGTGCCGAATTGAAACTGCAAGTCATCGACATTTGGAGTCCACTGAACGTACATCTGCCCCGATGCAGTTGTGTTTCCAAATCTCGTGCGATTAGTCAGTTGTTTGTCCCTCCCGTACTACCAGCGCACTCAAGCAGATGGAAGAATCTGCCGATGAAAGTATCGATGTGCCTGAGTGTGTGTGATGGGAAGGGTTTGCCTATGCCTCGGCAGGTTCTAACCACGCGTCGAACGGGACTTCCTCAGCAGAAACAACTCATCGAGCCGCCGTTGCTCACGTCGAGACTGTTCGCGGCTGAATTCCTGAAACTGCCAGTCTCGCAAATTTTCCACTGTTTCGCGTTCCCGACGCGCCTTTTCAAAAATACGCTGCTGTTGATCCCGCGCAGTCTGGCAACGCCCTAGTTCGTACTGGAGTTCCTGGCCTCGCTGCAGCAGCACTCGTTGTTTGGTGGCGACAAAGCGTAGTTCCGCAGACGTAGTTCCGGTCTGAAGCTCCCGCGAAGAGGATGCGTCGGACTCGCGAATACATCCTTCGTTTTGCTCGATCAGGCGCCGAATTTTAGTCAATTGTTGGTTGGCCGCACGCAGGCGCAGCTCTTGCTGGTGCTCGATGCTGCGACGCAGCTGATAAACCGACTGCAGGGAAAAATGAAAGGGCATGCGATCAGCTCGGCAGGGCAAGCAACCCAGCAACGCTTTCAGGGAAACTGCAGGCTTCGTGCGGTTTCTGCATCAGAAACCGATGCAATTCCGGAATCAGCGCCAGCGCCTTGTCGAGTGTCGAGTCGCTTCCTTTTTGGTAGGCACCAATCCGGATCAGATCTTCTGAGGCCGTGTATGCCGCCAAAAGCCGCCGTAACTCGTGAGCTTTGTCGAGATGCGATCTGGCACATACTGCCGGCATAAGTCGGCTGATGCTGCCGAGTACAGAGATCGGTGGATAATGACTCTGCACTGCAAGTTTTCGATCGAGCATGATGTGGCCGTCGAGCAGCGCACGCGCTCCGTCTACCAACGGATCTTCCTCGTCGTCTCCTTCCATAAGAACCGTGTAAAACGCTGTGATGCTGCCGTGAGCGAATCGGCCTGCCCGCTCGATCAGGCGCGCCAGCATGGCGAAACACGACGGCGTATATCCCTTGGCAGTCGGAGGTTCCCCCGCCGCCAATCCGATTTCTCGTTGCGCCATAGCCAGTCGGGTAATGGAATCCACCACCAGCAACACATTCTTTCCGGCTGCTGCAAAGTATTCGGCGATGGCTGTCGCCGAGAGTGCGGCGCGAATGCGAAGAACAGGCGACTGATCGGATGTGGAGACCACCACCACGGCGCGGCTCCGTCCGTCTTCGCCTAAGGTCTCAAGGAATTCACCAACCTCACGTCCGCGTTCGCCTATGAGGGCAAGAACGGTCAAGTCCGCGCCTGTGTTACGCGCCATCATTCCGATCAAGGTGCTCTTGCCGACTCCGCTTCCGCCGAAGATACCGAGCCGCTGACCGCGTCCACATGTAAGAAATGCGTCGATGGCCCGGATCCCACAGCCGATTGGTTCACGAATCGGCACCCGGTCGAGCGGGGGAGGTGCAGCTCCATCGAGCGGACGATATTCCCCATATCGGTACGGACCTAGCGAATCCAGAGGACATCCACAACCGTCAATCACACGTCCCAACAATCCTCCGCTCACCCGGATGCTGGCGTGCTCGCCCCACGCTACGATCCGATCGCCATGACGCACACCATACGGCGCCTCCAGGAGCATCGACAAAACCTTGGACCCGCGGAATCCGATCACCTGACCCGGTAGCATTCTCCCTTCTGCGTTCTGGACCTGACACACCTCTCCTACTGAGCAGAACGGCCCTTGAGATTCCACTAGCTGTCCTGAGACTTGGATTACGCGCCCACTCCAACGCAACGCAGACAGGGTCTCTACTCGCGCTAAGTACGGTCGCAAATACCCTGCTGAACTCATGAAGAGGTTCCCGGCCGGGCTCCCAACAGGTCCATCAGTCCCTGCTCGATTTCCTTGAGCTGGACCTCCACACCCAGCTCCGCTGTCCCCATGGCTGTTTCCAGTGTGCAGGTATCGGGACGCTGCGACGGGTCTTCCTTAATCTCGGGAATGTCTGCGGGATCCAACTGAATTTCCAGATAACGCCGCCAGTCAGACACGTTCTGGGGATGCACATGTAGCACGACTCCAGTCGCGCCATCAATCTTCTCCAACGCAACTCGGACGATGCCCGCCAGCAAAAGAGGATCAATCTGCGCTTCCCGATGCAGGATCTTGCGGGCGATGCTGAGTGCCAACTGAACCACCTCACCTTCAATCTTCTGAAAATAGGCAGCGCGATCGCGGGTAAATTGCGACAGGGCACCAGCAATGCTCGCTCGCTCACTCGCCAACTGGTCTTGAAAAATCTTGCCAGCTTGCGCATTTCCCTCCTTCACTCCTTCGGCGCGGGCGCGGTCTTCGCGTGCATTCAGATCGGAAGTGGCTTTTACAGATCCAAGATTTCGAGACTCGCCGCTCTCGACACCTCCCATCGGGGCCACAGCCGGAACGGTCTCATACCGAAAAGGCTGAAAAGCAATCATCCCCCCCTTCTCTGGCGCGAGGCTAGGCGACGTACTCATCTTCTCCCTCGGGAGACAATGACAGCTTGCCCTCGGCTTCCAGTCTCCTCGCCACGGCCACCGCTTCGATCTGCGCTTTGTGGATCTCGCGAGACTTCACTGGGCCAAGAATTTCCATGTCCTCTTTCAGCATTTCCACCGCGCGCGACGACATCGACTTAAAGATATAGCTCCTGAGTTCTTCCGATGCTCCGCGCAGGGCAGTGGCCAGCGTTTTCTTGTCCATTTGGCCAAGCAACTCTCGTATCCCTGCTTCCGGAATCGAAAGCAGATCTTCAAAGGTGAACATTAAATTGCGGATCGAGACGGCAAGCTTCGGGTCCTCTTTCTCAATCCCTTCGAGTATCGTCTTGGCGGTGTTGATCTCCAGTCGGTTCATGACGTCGGCGACACCGCGCAATCCGGCATAAGCCCGCCGGCTCTGCTCTCCCAGCGACTCCAGGCGCTTGTGCAGCACTAGTGAAACCCGTTGCGCCATCTCAGGGGAAAACTGCCTCAGTTGTGCCAGTCTCTTGATCGCTTCGGCACGCAGTTCCTCCGGCAACCGCATTACCAAACTGGATGCCTGTTTGGCTTCCAGATGCGCCAGGATCAGCGCAACCGTCTGTGGGTGTTCCCCTTCCACAAACTTCGCCAGCTGCTGCGGATCCGCTTTGCGCAGCGAGTCCAGCTTCCCCGCACTCATTTCGGCGGTGAGCGATACTTGCCGCAGCAACTCCTTCGCTCCTTCCTCCCCAAATGCTTTGATGAGTAACTTGTTCGCGTATTCCTTGCCACCTTGCGCCAGATAATCTCCCGCCATGATCAGCCGCTCGAACTCTTCCATAACAGCGAGCGCAGTCGGTGGATCGACCGCACTCAACGCGGCGATTTCTCGCGAGATCTGTTCGACCTCCTGGGGCGGTAAGTGACGGTAGATCTGACTAGCAGCTTCCTCTCCGAGGATCACCATCAGGACTGCTGCTTTACGTGCGCCTACTGGAGCTTGCGAGGCGATCACCGCTGCCCCTCCTGTCCTACCCATCCCTGAATCAAGCGGCTTGCTGTCTCCGGTTCCGCTTTCACTCGTTCCGTCAACATCCGTTTCAACTGAGTCGCCCGTTTTTCACCTTGCAGCTGCCCGGCGGCTTGGTCCGCTCCCTCAATCGCTGCTTGCGGATTCAATTTCGCAGCAACTTTGCCTGGTAATTCCTTGAATGCACTGATCGCCTGCTTCTTGACGGGCCGAAGTACGAGCCAATAAACGACGAGGAACAGGCCGGCCAAGCCGAGGTAACGAAATGCCCAAGTCCAGGGTTGCGCCAGGGTCCTCCAATGCTCGATTTTCGCCGGAGGTGAAACGATTTCCGCAGGTCCCTGCTGGAACGACATGTTCTGGACGGCAAGCACGTCTCCGCGCTGCGGATTCACCCCAATTGCCGCCTCTGCCAGTTCCTCAATCTCCTTCATCTCTTCGGGCGTACGCTTGCGGCGTGTGATTGTGCTTTTTCCACCTTGCTGGGTTGCATCCACCGCATCGTCGACCAGCACGGCTGCCGCGATTCGCCGTATGCGTCCTGGAGGCTCAACGCTATGGTGCAGGCTTTTGCTGACGGCGTATGTGGTCGCATCGGAGCGCGAGTTGGACTGTTCCGCCGTGGCGGCCGGCGTTTTGGTTGGAGTGCTGCTCGGAACATTGCTCGCCGTTCCCGGTACTCCCACCGGAGCTGCTCCCGTGGAGTTCTCTTCCGAATGTTCCTGGGTCAACGTGGCTGTAGCCTTCGGATCATATGTCTCCTGCGTGTCTTCGCTGGTTCCAAGTTCATATTCGACATGAACGCTCGCGCGAACGTGATCCGCACCGACTACCGGTTCGAGCGTATGTACCAACGTCTTGGCGAGTTCTTCATCCAACGTGTAGGCGTGCGAACCTGCCGCGTTCTTGTTCTGCAGCAGGGGAGTATTGCTGTCAGCGTCGACGACTGTCACGTTTTCCGGACGCAATCGGTCGACTGCGCTCGCCACCAGTTGCGGAATTGCCTGCTGCGCGTCTTCCGACAAATGTCCCGTGCGCGTCTTGAGGATCACCGCCGCTTTGGCATCATGCTGCTGTTCCGTAAATAACGATTCCTGCGGAATGACCAAGTGAACACGAACCGACTCCACCTCGCTCATTGTGGCCAAGGTACGCTCCAACTCTCCTTCGAGCGCACGTTGATAATTCACCTTTTCCGTGAAATCCGAGCCTGCCCAGTTTGGCGTGTCAAACAATTCGAAGCCCAGGCGGGCACTGCGCGGCAGGCCTGCTATCGCCGTTTCAAGGCGGCTGGCATCCACTTTATCTTCTGGCACGAGCAGTGTGCCTCCATCCGGCGAGATCTGGTGGGGTATGTTCTTGGCCGCGAGACGGCTGGCAAGATTTTGCGCTTCTTCCGAGCGAAGACCCGAATACAGCGTCACAAACTTTGGCTGACCGAGCAGCGCGACAAATACCCACAGAACGGCTGCCACCAACACCGCGCCCCCGCCAAGCAGTACACGCTGCTTGAATGTCAGCGCGGAAAGAAATTGCTTCAGCCGTTCGAAAACCTGGTTCGCGGATTGGGGATTGTCAGGCATTGCCGCGTCATTTTGCTCCACTCATTCGCGGTGAACTCAAAACTGCATCCGCGAGATTTCCTCGTACGCCGAGACAATCTTGTTCCGCACTTGCATCATCAGCTGGAAGCTGAGATCGGCCTTTTCCACGGCAATGAGCGCGCTGTGCACGTCCGATCCGTTTCCTTCCAGAACTCCTGCCACTTTGTTTTCCGCCTGCCCCTGCAGTTGCTCGATGTCATCCATCGCACTGTGCAGGACCTCACGAAAGCCCGGCTCGGAAGTTTTTGCATTTTTCAACACCTCTGCGCCCGTTTCCGCCGGAAGAATCCGTAGAGATGAAATCGCGCCGTTCATAGGACTCCTGCAATGTCAGCTTAAGATCTGCAATGATTGCTGAATCATGTTCTTCGCCGCTTGCACCGCTGACGCGTTGAGCTGGTATGCCCGCGCGGCACTGAGCAAGTCCGTCATCTCCATCACCGGATTCACATTGGGATACGTCACGTAGCCCTCTGCGTCTGCATCCGGATGTCCCGGTTCATAGCGGCGCGGCATCGGTGTGGCGTCCGCCACCACGCGTTCTACTTGCACTCCCTCCGTCGTGGATTGACCAAGGCGTGCCAGCATGAGAGGAAACCTCGGTACCGGATGTCCCCGGAACACTACTAGTTGCCTCCGGTACGCACCTCCCATAGGGGTTCTGGTGGTCTCAGCATTGGCCATATTGGCCGAGACAACCTCGGCGCGCCAGCGTTCTGCAGTCAGGGCAGATCCACTTACTTCGAGCATGCCAAACAGGTTCATGACGTCGAGCCACCTCCGGAATTGATAGCGAGAGAAATCAGGTGAAACTGATCTTTCAGGAGCTGCACGCCGAGATTGAATTTCATCTGCGACTCTGCCAGCAGCATACTCTCGCGTTCCACGCTGACATTGTTGCCGTCCGGACGCTCCAGCAGGCCATGCACCGCGCGAGCAACCGGTTGGAACGACACAGCCCCCAGACGGGCGCCCTGCATTTCGTCTTCTTCTGTGGCCGCACGTCTCAGTTCTGCACGAAAATCGAGATCGCGCGTGCGATACCCCGGCGTATCAATATTGGCAAGGTTGCTCGCCGTAAGCTTGTAGCGGGCCGTCACGACATCCAGAAATTGACCAAGCGACTCGGCCATCGGGGTCGCAACCATGCTCGCGGGAACGACTCTTTCGTCAATCATGGACATAACTGCTCCAGCTCGGCAGGCCATAATTCCGCACCTTGTTGCGCACGGTCCGCAAACTAACACCGAGCAATTCAGCCGCACGGGAACGATTGCCTCCCGTAGCCTGCAACGTCATCTCGACCAGCTTCCGTTCCATTTCTCCCAGTGTCACTCCCGGGCGCAAATCGCCAAGATCCGCTACCGCCGGCGGAGTGATCTCCATCCAATCGACTCCCTCGAGAGCGCTGATTCCAACTTCAGGCCCGGGAGTCAACGCTACAACTCGCCGCATGCAGTTCGCCAATTCCCGCACGTTACCCGGCCAGCTGTGTTGTTCAAGCTCCGTCACGAACTCAGGCCTGAGCTGCAAGGATTTCCCTGGCGGAGAATAAAGCCGCAAGAAATACTCGGCGAGTTCTCGAATATCGCCGACTCGCTCGCGCAGCGGAGGCAAGGTCAGGGGAATGACCTTCAGCCGATAGTAGAGATCCGCCCGGAACTTGCCTTCTCGGACCATCCGTGCCAGAGCACAGTTGGTTGTGGCAACCACACGCAAGTTGACCCGCACGGACCTCGTATCGCCCAAACGATCGAACTCCCGCTCCTGCAGCGCCCGCAGTAATTTGGGCTGCAGGTTCAGCGGCATCTCGCCGACTTCGTCGAGAAGAAGCGTTCCACTATCGGCCAGCTCAAATTTCCCTGGCTTCGTGCCATTCGCTCCGGTGAAGGCACCTTTGGTATGACCAAATAACTCGCTCTCGAGCAGCGTCTCTGGAAAAGCCGCGCAATTCACAGCAACAAAGGGCCGGTTGCGCCGCGGGCTGAGACGGTGAATCATGCGCGCAACGAGTTCCTTGCCGGTGCCGCTCTCGGCTTCAATTAGCACATCTGCATCGCTCGTAGCCGCCTGACGCGCGCGCTCCAAGGCTTTTACCCACGACGGAGCGCGGCCACAGAGTTCATTTGTGTCGGTCGAGACGCGGTGTGTGAGAACTCTCTCGACAGCCCGTTCCAGTTCCTCGAAACATACCGGTTTGATCAGATAGTCGCACGCACCATCTTTCATTGCTGCCACTGCGCCGGGGACGCTGCCATATGCGGTTAACAAAATCACCGCTGTACCAGGAACCAGGGCGCGAGCCGTTCGCATCACGACAAAACCATCTTCCCCCGGCATGCGAATATCGGTCACGATCAGCGGATGCTTCGAGCGCCGGAACTTTTCCAGTGCTTCCCCGGCGCAGCACGCGGTTTCTACGTTCCAGCCGCGTCTTAGAAATCGCGCCTCCAGAGCAGCGCGCATGCCGGGATCGTCATCCACCACCAGAACCCGCCTCATCGCGCCACCTCCTGCTCAGCGCTCAAATAGCGCGGCAGCGTCACCGTGAATATCGCCCCCCCTTGCGCCCGGTTCGCCGCTTCGATCCTGCCGCCATGCTGCTCGACAATCTTGCGGCAAACGGCCAACCCTAGTCCTGGACTGCCTGCTCGCCGGCTGAACCCCGGTTCAAAAAGCCTGGGCAGATCTTCCTCCGAAATACCGGGGCCCGTATCGGAAACGACAATCGCAGCACCGCCGTTTGCAAGCCGGCGTCCCGCAAGTTCGATCCATCCGCCAGCCGGCATGGCACGCACACTGTTGAGGACCAGATTCAGCAAGACTTGCTCCAGCGGATGGCGATCGCCTGCGAACTGATATCCGGAAAGCTGACTCTGCAGGCTGAGAATGATCCGCGATTGCCTGGCGAGAGGATCCAAGAATTCTTGGGCCCACTCCAGCAGCGAACCAAGATCAACTGGCAAGAACTGCGGAGCAGGCTCGCTATGGAAATGCAGGACATTATTGACAGTCGCCGAAAGCGTCCGTAGACCAGCTTGCAGGTGCTCGATCCAGACCCGGCAGTTCTCATCCGTCCGGGATTCCGCCAGCAACCCGGTAAAAAGCTCGAGGCTGCCGAGCGGGTTGCGAATTTCGTGCGCCAGTACGGCTGTCATTTCAGCCAGCGCCTGATCACGCTGATGTTCCCGCTCTTTCTCCGCCAGCTTTTTACGTTCGGTGACATCGGACAAGATGAAGATCGATCCACTCGAGCGACTTTCCTCACTCGTGGCGTGCCGGGCTGCAAGCCATCGCACTGAGCCGTCGGACCCAGTGACTGCAATCTCGGCTTCGTTCTCCTGCCGGGAGCAGTTCAGAAGCGTTTCGATCGGTTCGGGAATTTGTTTCATTTCGGACGAAGAAGCCTCGAACAGCGAATTGTCTCTCAGCAAACGCAGAGCTTCCGTATTTGCCTTCGAAATTTCCCCCTCGCTTGACAACACGAGCACTCCACAAGGCAGACGCTCCAGAATGCGGTCCAGATAGACGCGCATCGTACTGTTTTCCTCCGACCTGCGCGCCAATTCGCTATTGCTCTGAGCTACTTCGCCGCGCAGCCGTTCGACTTCTTCCTGGAGCGCTCTATAAGAAATCTCGAGCGAATATGCAGAATCGACAAAGCAGCGGAATGCCTCAAGCAAGAACTGCTCATCTCGTTGGGCTGAGCTCGCCATCTTTGACAGGACGTGGGCAGCCTGAGTCGCTTCGGACCAGCAGGGCGACATGGGTAAAGAAGTCATAGTCGCAGGCAACATTTGCACGGCAGGTGCCAAGTAAGAGTGGATATTCCTGAGAATCGTCTCAGCAACTCCGCAGAGCGTCGCCTATGGTGACCGAATCACAGTTAGAAAAATAGAGATGTGCGGAGTCGATAATGCCGCCATCCTCCGCAAGGATTGATGCACGCTCCATCACATGTTGCAGCTCGCGCACATTTCCCATCCATGCATGATGCTCAAGCGTGCGAATTGCTTCCGGAGTCAGCCTCGAAACTGGCCCTCCCAACGCCGCCGACATGCACGCCAGAAAATGTTCTGCCAGAGGGACGATGTCTTCCCGCCGAGCCGCAAGCGGTGGAACTTCGATGGGAAACGCTGCCAGCCGATAAAACAGGTCCTGCCGGAACTCCCCCCTCGCTGCCCGTCGCCCAAGATCAACATTGCTGGCAGCTACGACGCGCACATCCACCCGTGTCACATCGCAGGTTCCAAGCCGCTGAATTTCTTTCTGTTCCAAAAAGCGCAGCAGCTTGGCCTGCATCCCCAACGGAAGTTCGCTCACTTCGTCGAGGAAAAGCGTCCCCCCGTGTGCCGCGGCAATGCGTCCCGATTGCGACTGAACCGCTCCAGTAAACGAGCCTCGCGTGAAGCCGAACAGTTCCGATTCCAGCAGGGCCTCCGGAATGGCAGCGCAATTCACCACGACGAACGCCCGCGAGGAACGCGGGCTCAAGCTATGCACTGCGCGTGCGACAAGCTCTTTTCCGGCACCCGTAGGACCTGCAATCAGCACCGTTGTAGAACGAGCTGCAACCAGACGAACCATCCGGTAAACCCGCTGCATCGCCTCGCTTGAGCCGATCATTCCAGGAAGGGCCGGAACCGTTTCAGCTAAGCTCGTCACAGCCTTTGCCGTGCCGGCCGACCGAGGTCGGGCGGGGTCAGGGTACCGGCCCTCGTCTTCTATTTCGCCAGGACTGCCTGTCTCCGAATCCAGCAGTATGACTCGTATGCCCGGGAAGCGCTTCCGGATGACGATCAGCAGTTCCTCCGCGTCCAGATCAGGCAGTTTCCGGTCGAGAAACAACACCTCCCATTCGCCCTTCTCGAGTTTCGCAAGCGCATCGGCCCCACCTGCTACTTCGTAAACTGGACGACAGCGTCCGTGGATCCGGTGCAAGACTCGTTCCCGCAATGCACCGTTGGGACTGGCGATTAACGCGGCGCCTGACTTCGGGATCGCAGGCAAGGCAATCAGTGCACTCATCTCAACTCTCCTTCGTTCCTTCCACGGCGGAAAACGCAACAGCCGGCCAGCGAATCTCGCATCTCTGCCTTTCCTCGTCACTCATCAGTTTCCAGCCGGCTCCCAATTGCCGCCACTCAGCTTCGGCGATGATGAGCGAAACGGCGGGAGCAGATATTGGAGAATGTCCCGGCAGAGCCGAGCCGCTCCAGGAAATCGTGAAAAACATGCTATCCCTGGTTTTGGACCCCTCGATTTTCAGTTCGCTCCGCTGGTCGGCAAGGCTCAGAACCGCATCCACGGAGCGAAACAGCAATGAGAGCAGGTGCGAACGGCATCCAAAGGTCAACAGCCGCTCAGGAGTGGACACCTGGAGTGTGACCTTCTTTGCGTCCGCTATCGGCCTTAGCTCACCGGCCACTTGTTCGATCAATTCATCCAAGCGTAGTTCCACACGTTCCCGCACCAGCGACTGATACTCCGATAATTCGCGCAGACCTTCCACCAGCACGCGCATGCGCGATAAAAGATCTAACCCTTCGCGTAGCGTGCGAATGTAGTATTCCGCAGGCCTCCGCCCGGCCAACGCCAACTCTATCGAACATTGCAGACCAGTCAGCGGCTGGTTCAGTGCATGGATGAGAAGCGCGAGCGGGCTGCGGTTTCTGTCTTCCCTACTCTGGACAATACCCGTAGCTGCGCCGCTCATGCGTGGACCTCCGCTACCGCAAGCTCCGCAGGCGCTTTGAGCGAATACCCTGTTCCGCGTACGGTATGGATCAGCTTGCTGGCGTGTCCGTCATCGATTTTTCGGCGCAAGTAGTTGATGTAGACGTCAACGACGTTTGTCGTCGTGTCGAAGGTGAGATTCCACACGTGCTCGATAATCATCGACCGCGTCACGCTGCGCCCTGCGTTGCGCATCAGGTACTCGAGCAGGGAAAACTCTTTCGCTGTCAGCTCAATCTTCAGTCCGGCGCGCTCGACGATTCTTTGGACCCGGTCGAGTTTCAAATCGCCTACCGTCAGCAACGACTCCGAGGGAAGATGACTGCGCCGGATCAGCGCCCGAATTCGCGCCGATAATTCGGTGAACGAAAATGGCTTTGGCAGATAGTCGTCCGCACCTGTATCCAGACATTCCACGCGGTCTTCCACCCGGCTACGTTGCGTAAGCACCAGGACCGGCAGGCTTGGCTTCCTTACCCGTACGTGCCGTAGCACGCTCACACCATCTACTTTGGGCAGATTCAAATCGAGGATCAGCAGATCATACTCAGAGTCTGCCGCCGCAGACCTCGCCTCTTCGCCATCCCGGACCACCTCGACGGAATAGTGCTCGCCCTCCAATCCCTGGCGCAAGAACCTGCCCAGGGCCTCGTCATCTTCTGCAATAAGAATCTTCATAAACTGAACCGTCCTTAATAGAACAGTCCCAGTCTAGTTAGAAAGAACTCAGGTGCAGCTAAAACCAAGACCAAACGGAGGTATATGGCTGCCAAAACGAACTGCGGTGTCAAAACGGGAGCCCCAACGAATTCGAGAGCCCGCAGCGCGTACCTCCCGCGCCAATCCCTGATGCCCTACCCGGACGAGATAATCCAATCTGGGCCTGTCCCGTCGGGAGGGATCTCTTGCGTTTTTGGAACCGAGCTGCGCTGAGGACCTTGTTCGTCCCGGACGGAGTCGTGTTCCTCGCCATGCTCGCGCTGGCGTACTCCAGCTGGTTCACCCTTGCGCTTCCAGCTCTTAACTTCCTCTATTACTGCGCAATCGTGGGAGGCATGCTGCTGGCCTGGCGATTCCATTCCAGCCGCACCTTCTTATCCTTATCGGTCATCTTCCTGGCCCAGCAAGTGAACTCGCTCTCGGAAGGACAAGCCTACGTTTCCACCCTGTTTCAAGCCATTCCGGTCCTCGTCGCTATAGATTTCATACTGATCGCTCTGATGCACGAGCGCGGATTTACTCTGCAGTCCATTTCCCCAGTCGCGTTACTCCTATTTGTGGAGTCTTTCACCGTTGCCGTCTTCCTGGGATCCGGCCATGACCGCCCATCTCCCCTGATTCACCATCATGTCCCTGAAGCGATCTCTTTTCCGCCCAACGCGATTTTTATACTGAGCGCGACAGGTCTCTTTTTCGTCGCCCGATTTCTGCTCACACGAAAACCAGCTGATGCCGCTTTCTTCTGGTCACTTTGCTCGATCGCAATGGCATTTCGATTCGCAGAGCTGCATCGCGTTTCCATCCTCTTTTGGGCAACCGGTGCATGTATCCTTTCGATCTCGATTGTCGAGAACTCCTACCTTCTCGCCTATCACGACGAACTCACCGCGCTGCCTTCGCGCCGCGCCTTCAACGATGCTTCCCTTCGCCTCAAGCATCCTTATTCAGTGGCCGCCGTCGATATCGATCATTTCAAGCGTTTCAATGACACCTATGGCCACGACACCGGAGATCAAGTTCTTCGATTAGTCGCTGCCAACCTTGCTCGCGTGACCGGTGGCGGCGAGGCATACCGCTGCGGCGGAGAAGAATTCACGATTTTGTTTCCGGGAAAGACCACTCCGGATATCGTCGATCATCTGGAAGAGCTACGGGAGACGATCGCGTCGGCAGAATTCCGATTGCGCGGCAACGACCGGCGCCAGGCTCCCCGCGGGCCTGAAAGGCGAAACGAGCGCGGTCGAGGACGTTCTCGAAAGGCTGATGCCATCCGTCAGCTTGCAGCCACTCAATCCTCAGAAGGCCTCTCCGTAACCGTCAGCATCGGTATCGCGACCTCAAGCGACCAATCTGAATTCGAGAAAGTCCTAAAAGCTGCCGATAAGGCCTTGTATCGGGCCAAAGAGAATGGACGCAATCGTGTGGAAACGGCTTCCACCTCTCGGCGCACTTCTAAATCCAAAGCCGCGGGAATTGCCTAGCATCAGAACCTTGAAAGAGGAAATGCCGGTGAGGCGACACGTGCGGACCGGACCGTCGACCGTTGGACGGGAAGAACGACAGCCCGGTTCCGTACGCTTCGCAAGCACCGCAGGCCGTGCGGTCAGCCCGCGGCAGTAGGTGAGATCGGGCGCTTCCGGCCACTACCTCCGCAACTGGGACACTTCATTCGGATAAACGCGACTCCCTCAGACTTGCCATTCAAGTCCACTGGTTTCGCAACATATCCAGAACCGCCGCAGTTCGGGCAGTCGTCCGGAGCCACTCCTTCTCCCCCTCGTGTTATTCGCATTGTCCCCGAGATATTCGTAAAAGCTACAAGAGACCGTTTTGCGTTACGAAACCCGAACAGACGGTATTCTGGGTGGGAGTCTGCGCAGCCGAATCCAGACGGTAGCGCCGCCGTCCCGGTGGCTGTCCGGCGGGCATCCTGCCCACCGCCTAATGCATGGCAAACGCACCTAAGAGGTCCGACAAGGCGGCTTAAGTCAGCGACCGGTCCAGATGAACATAGCCCCCGTCCACAAACAGGTGCTGCCCTGTTGTGTGGCTCGACTTTTCCGAAAGGAGAAAAACCACCATGGCGGCGACCTCTTCCGACGTGGTCATCCGCTTCTCCAGCGGGATCTTGGAGATGATTAAATCCAGCTTTTCCTTGGGATTAGGAAAAGTGTCCAGCCAACTTCGATACAGCGGGGTCATCACTTCGGCTGGGATAACCGTATTCACTCGAATTCGATACGGAAGCAGTTCCACAGCCCACTCCCGGGTAAGGGCCATGATCGCTCCCTTCGATGAAGCGTAGCCGGAAGTACTGCCCTGCCCCGTTACCGCGGTTTTCGAACCGACATTCACAATCGATCCCCGAACCAGTTTGAGATGAGGGAGGGAATAGTGCGCCATATTGTAGTAATGAACAAGGTTCCGGTTGAGCGATGCTACGTATTCGGCAGGACTGCCCTGCTCTAATCCGACTTTGTCATTACGGCCAGCATTGTTCACCAGGCCATCCAGCCGGCCGAACTCGGCGACCGTTTTTGTCACCGCCTGTTCACAGCTCTCGGCTGTGCCCAGCTCCACCGTAATGAGTCCGCAACGCCCGCCGCTCTGCCGGATTTCTTTCTGTAACTCCCCGCCTGCTTTGCCGTCGCGGCCAACAATCACGGGCACCGCTCCTTCACCAGCACACGCCCGAACGATGGCCGCTCCAATCCCCTTCGCTCCGCCAGTGACAATAATGACCTTGTCTTTAAGCTCCAGATCCATGGCCTAGCCTCGAAGATTAAAGAAGCCCCCATCCAGCGGATAATCTACCCCGGTAATGAATGATGCCTCATCCGAGCACAGGTACAGCGCAAGGGAAGCAACCTCCGCCGGCTCCGCCATTCTTCCGATCGGCTGCGCGTTTGCGAGTTTCCGGAACATCTCACTCTCCAGGCCGGGATAAGTTCGTTTCAGATAATCGTCCACGAACGGAGTATGCACGCGCGCTGGCGAAATGCAATTGCAGCGGATGTTGTGTGCTAGATAGTCTCGCGCCACCGAATATGTCATCGCAATCACTGCGCCTTTTGTCATCGAATACGCGAAGCGGTCCGGCAATCCTGACGATCCCGCAATTGACGCCATATTAAGGATCACTCCACCACCGTGCTCCTTCATGTGCGGTACACCGACATGCATGCAGTTATAGAAGCCCTTCACATTCACCCGGATCAGCCTGTCAAAATCTTCTTCCGTCGTGCTTTCAACCGTACCGATATGCGAAACTCCGGCATTATTCACCAGAATGTCGATGCGAGACTGCTCTGCGAGCTCAGCAAATGTTGCCGAGACTTGTCGCTGATCGGTGACGTCGCACAGATGAACGGAGGCCTTCCCACCAGCGCTGACGATCTTCTGACGCGTCTCTCCAGCCCCTTGCTCATTCACATCAACAGTGCGAATCGTCGCCCCATGCGCCGCAAATGCCAGGGCGATCGCCTGGCCGATGCCGCTCCCGGCCCCGGTAACGAGCGCAACTTTCCCATCTAGACGAAAACCCCGAACACCTTCCGAACTCACAGCGACACACCCCGCTTCCATGGGATGAAGTCTTCCTGTACCTTCTCTTCCGCTTTTGTCTGAACCCGGCCGCTCGCAACCTCAATCACGAAATCCAGAATTTCCTCTCCCATCTGCTCGATGGTTCGCTCGCCGTCGATGATCGATCCCGTATCAACATCAATAATGTCGTGCATCTTCTTCGCGAGCGCGGTGTTGGTCGACAGCTTCACCACGGGAGCAATCGGGTTCCCCGTCGGCGTCCCCAGCCCCGTCGTGAACAGAACAACGCTGGCACCAGCACCAACTTGGGCAGTCACGCACTCCACGTCATTTCCTGGCGTGCATTGCAGATGCAATCCAGCTTCCGTCGAATACTCCGGATAATCCAGAACGGAAGAAACGGGCGAAGTCCCACCCTTCTTCGCCGCTCCGGCAGATTTCATGGCATCGGTCAGCAGACCGTCGCGCATGTTTCCTGGAGAAGGATTCATTTCAAAAGCCGACCGGACCGCCGCCGCTCGCGCCGCATAGTCGTTCATCAGCTTCATGAAACGATCGCCCACTTGCTTACGTCGCCCTCGGTCGATCAGGTTCTGTTCCACTCCACATAACTCCGGGAACTCGGAAAGAATCGTTCGTCCTCCCAAGGCCGAAAGCAGGTCGGAGGTATGCCCTATCGCCGGATTCGCCGAAATTCCCGAGAAGCCGTCCGACCCTCCGCATTTCAATCCCACGCAAAGTTTGGACAGCGGCGCAGGCCCGCGCTTCGCCTTATTCGCCTCAACCAGGCCAAGAAATGTCTGCCGGGTCGCCTCGCTCATCATGGCGGCTTCCGAGCCGCTCTGCTGTTGTTCCAGGATGAATAGCGGCTTATCAAATCGCGGATTCCGTTTGCGAAGCGCGTGCTGCAGGATCTCGATCTGCGCGTGCTGACATCCAAGGCTCAGCACAGTCGCACCCGCCACGTTCGGATGGTGAATGTAGCCGGCGATCAACCCACACAGATTGTTCGAGTCCTCCCGAGTTCCGCCGCAACCACCTTCATGCAGCAGAAACCGGATTCCGTCTACGTTTTCAAACAGTCGCTGGCGCCCGGAGCCGACGTTCGCCTGCGACTCTCGCCGCACTCCAAGTTGATCGACTCTGCCCTCACGGTAGAGTCTCGCCATGTCCGCGACTTGCTGCCGGTAAAGCTGGGGAGCAGCAAAACCGAGTTCCTCCTCGAACGCTTGCTTCAGAACCTGGATGTTCTTGTTTTCGCAGAAGACGAGCGGCACCACGAGCCAGTAATTTCTGGTTCCGACCTGACCATCCGACCGATGAAATCCCTCGAACCTCCGGTTCTCCCATCGCGACACATCCGGTGGCGTCCAATGAAACGCTTCGCGCTGCTGCTGATAAGGCGACGCCTGATGCCGTATATTGCCGGTGGTCAACACTTCTCCTGCGGCAATCGGCTTGACCGCCGTTCCCACCGTCACGCCATACATCACGACCCGTTCGCCCGCCGCCAAGGCAACAGTGGCGAACTTATGTTTCGCCGAAACGTCGGACACAAGGGTATGAGCTTTCCCCGCGAACTCCACGCTCTCACCTTGCTTCAGGTTCGCGAGTGCAACCAGCACATTGTCACGGGAATCGATTTGGAGGACACGAGACTTCATCGGAGGCAACCTTCGGCAGAACTTCGGATTGTAAACGACCGGATGATCGCCTCGCTACGCCTGCAGCTTCCAAAAGCGCTGCGCATTCCCACCAAGTACTGCCTCGCGCTCACCAGGCGTCAGTCGAGCGATGTAATTCTTAACTAAATCCATCGCGCGAGCATATGAACCAGCGACCAGGCACACCGGCCAATCCGACCCAATCATGAGTCGCTCTGGCCCGAAGGATAGGAACGCCACATCTATATATGGAGAGATCTGCTCCTGTGTCCACTTGTGCCAATCGGCTTCGGTCACCAGCCCCGACAACTTGCAGAACACATTCGGAAAGCTTGCCAGTCGCCGGATACCGCTGGCCCAAGGCTCGATCTCTCCAGCTTTAATGAATGGCTTTGCCAGGTGATCCAACACGAACCTCTGCCGCGGAAAATGCTCCACGAACTCCGCCGCGACATTTAGGTGCTGCGGATATATCAGAATGTCGTACGCGAGATCGAATCCTTCTAGCTGTGACACCCCACGCAGAAAATCTTGCCGCAACAGAAACCGGTCGTCCGGCTCCGACTGCACGATATGCCGGATCCCAACCAGCTTGCGGTTGCCCGCGAATTCCAAAAGCTGCGAACGGACATCCGATGAACAAAGATCAACCCAACCTACGACTCCGAGGATTCTCGTGTGCCGCCCCGCCAACTCCAACAACCAGCGGGTCTCGTCCAGAGTCTGCCGCACTTGAACAACGACCGAGCCGTCAAACCCATTTCGCTCCAATTCCACAGCCAAATCTTCAGGCGAGAAGTTCCGCCGGATTGCCGCCATCGACTCATCGATCCAGCCATATTCGTCGGCGTTATAAATCCAGAAATGCTGATGGGCATCAATGCGCATGATACAAACTTGACCGTTTTCCCATAAATGGATAACAGTGTACGCCTTCGCAAATTCAGGTTGTGAGTCAGACGCGGTTGGATTAGAGTATGCGGGTTAAACCGATTTAATACTCGCCCCGAGCCTGTCTAGGAGCGAATCCGTGAGGTGGAAAATGAGCTCTTCGCCCTCATCTCAGAAAGGCTCGGCTGGTACAGTGTCCCGGCGCGAGTTCCTGGCAACCAGTGCTACCGCTGTCGCCGCCTTCACCATCGTCCCTCGATCCGTTTTGGGTGGCACCGGACATGTCCCTCCCAGTGACCGCGTGAACATTGCCTTCATCGGTGTAGGTGCGCAGGGCCTTCGGGTCATGCTTCACTTTCTACGCGAACCCGACGTTCAGGGAGTTGCCGTCTGCGACGTAAATAAAGGAGGCGCCGGCTATCCGCAGTGGAGCGATCATGAATTCTGCAATTCGGTCCGGAAGCTGATCGGCACCGAGACTGGCTGGGAGTGGCTGAGCCCCAACGATCCACTGCAATTGACCCATTCTCTCCGCGTCACCAGTGGAGTAGCCGGCCGCGAGCCTTGTCAGAAGATCGTTGACGGCTACTACGGCTCTCAAAAGCGTTCCGGCCAGTATCACGGTTGCGCCGCCTACGCGGATTTCCGCGAACTTCTCGAAAAACAGAAAGACGTGGACGCCGTCGTTGTCTGCACCACCGACAACCTGCACGCTGCAGTTTCCGCAGCGGCAATGAAGAAGGGCAAACACGTCTTCTGCCAGAAGCCGCTCACTCATACCATCTATGAGGCGCGGCGCATCGCCGAGATTGCGAAGGAGACCGGCGTTGCCACCCAGATCGCTGTCGCGAATCAAGCATCGGAAGATACTCGTTTGCTCTGCGAATGGATCTGGGGCGGCGTCATCGGTCCCGTGCGCGAAGTACAGAATTGGTCGAGCCGTCCGTTCTGGCCGCAGGGGATTGAGCGTCCAAAAGACACCGAGCCGGTTCCCGCGGGTCTTGATTGGGATATGTGGCTCGGTCCCGCACCCGAACGTCCCTTCAATCACGTCTACCTGCCGTTCTCATGGCGCGGATGGACCGACTTCGGATGCGGCGCCCTCGGTGACATGGGCTCCTATAGTTATGACACTCTCTTCCGTGTCATGAAGCTCGAAGCCCCCGACAGCATAGAGGCCAGTTCCACCGATCGTTACGACGAAACCTATCCCGTGGCGTCCATCATTCACTATCAATTCGGCGCGCGCGGCGATATGCCACCGGTCAGATTTACCTGGTACGACGGCGGCCTCAAGCCCCCTCGCCCCGCTGAGCTCGAGCCCGGACGTCCTTTGAAAGGCACGGGCGACGAAGACGAAGGATTGCTCTTCATCGGAGACACAGGAAAAATTCTCTGCGGCTTCAACGGTCGCGGGCCAAAGCTGATCCCTCAGTCGAAAATGGACGCCTTCCAGCCTCCCCCGAAAACGCTGCCACGCTCGCCCGGCAATGAACGTGAATGGCTCAATGCCTGCAAAGGAGACAAGACGAAGACCGGCGGCAACTTCGAATTCGAAGGCATGGTCACGGAGACGCTGCTCCTCGGCAACGTCGCCGTTTGCACCGGAGAAAAAATCTCCTGGGATCGTGCCAACCTCAAAGCCAACAATTCTGACCTCGGTCAGAAATACATCCGTCCCGAGCGCCGCAAAGGATGGGAATTGTAGCTACAACATTGAACTATAGGTCAATGACTTTTCGTTCTCATGAAGCATGAAGGAGGATTGATGCCCGCGATAACCAGAAGAACATTCTGCAAGGCCGCCACAACCCAGGCCGCAGCTCTCGGATTACTTTCCTCAGGAGTCTTAAAATTGCATGCCAATCCGCTCGGATTGCCAATCGGATGCCAGACCTGGCCCGTGCGGCAGATGATCGCCAAAGACTTCCCCGGAACTCTGAAGTCCCTCAAAAACGCCGGATTCCAGTCCATCGAACTCTGCTCGCCCGCTGGGTACAGTGACGAAGGCTTCGGTGGTCTCACAACATATAAAGGTTCAGAACTGAAACGCATCATCAATGATGCCGGCCTTACCTGCCTCAGCTCTCATTTCGGCATGGACGAACTTCGCAAGGATCAGGAGGACCGCATCGCCTGGGCCAAAGATCTCGGCCTCACGCAAATGCTGGTGGCCAGCCTCGGTGGCCCGAAGAATCCCACCATGGATGACGTAAAACGCGCAGCCGACGAATACAACAAGATGGGCGAAAATGCTGCAAAGGCCGGTATCCAGCAAGGCTTGCACAACGAGGAGTTCGAACTCTCGACCGTTGACGGCAAGCGGACCTACGACGTCCTATTCGAGCTTCTCGATCCGAAACTCGTCAAATTCCAGTACCAGGTATCAACCATCAGCCGTGGATACGATGCCGCCGAGTACTTCAACAAATATCCCGGACGCTTCGTTTCTATGCATGTGCAGGGCTGGTCCGCTGATACAAGGAAGATCGTGCCCGTCGGTCAAGACTCTCTCGACTGGAAGAAAATCTTCACCGCCGCAAAAAAAGGCGGCATCAAAAACTACTTCGTCGAGATGAAGCTTGAGTTCATGGAAGCCAGCGTCCCGTACTTGCGCAATCTTCAGGTCTAACCGGCCCCCCCATCGTTACAATAAAAAGCCCGGCCTATCTCAGCCGGGCTTTTTCATGCGGATCCACTCGCCTCAGTGCGTCATTCCACCAGCACCGGACTTGCAGGTCTTCGAAATGTGCTTCACCGAACTGACTTCTAACGTCTGCCCTGCTCCGGACGCTCCCGTCGAACCAGCGCCCGTACTGGCACTCGATCCGGCCGCTGCAGAACCGGAGGTCCCGGTAATTTTCACTTCATGGCCGACATGCTCGCTCAACTTCGCCGTGTCGCCGGTGAGTTGATAAGTCGTGCCATTCTTGTCACTGAGTGTGTAGTTTCCGTTGGAACCGCTCAAGCAGCCTTCTACTGTCATCTGGCCGCCTGCATTGGTACGTGTCTGGTGGCCAGATCCGGCCATCGTGGCATCTTGCCCTGATTGGGTGCCCTGTTGTGCCCCATATCCCGGAGAGGATGGAGTTGAACTGCCCTGCGCCACAGCCCACGACAGGCCGAGCAAAACTACGGATAGAACCATCAATATCTGTCGCATTTGCAACCTCCAAAAAAACGATCTCTGCGTCGATTTCCGAATCTCGGCTTGGAGGGCAGAGCATACCGAGAAAAACTTCGACAGGGGCATTGTCTGTTCATAGCCCCGCGCGACCAATACAGTACTCACCCGAGATGCGTCGGGTCTTCCCTGCATCTTTTGCCCGACTATAGTGGCACCTCTTGCACCGAAGGGAAGTGATGCTGCTCGCGCCCAATCTTTCCGTCGTACTTTGTGCTCATCTTGAAGAGTTCGTAGCGCCCATCGGCAGCAAATTTGTGGCAGCGTTCCCGTAATTCAGTCATTTCGTCTGCAGTGTACGGTCGAAAATCGACCGCTACAGCCAGATTCTGATCGAGAACTTCCATCGAGTCGATTCCGCTGATCGTGGTCGCCACGGGCAGGCTCATGGCATACCTCAGTCCTTGTTCCGGAGTGATCCCGCCGTGCCGTACCATCTCTCCACTGCCCCCCAGGCTCTTCATTCCCAGCGCCGCAATGCCTCGCTTCGTAGCTTCGGGGAGCACGTGCGTCTCGAAACTGCGAAACGTCGCGTCGAAGCAGTTCAGCGGCATCTGCACCGTATCGAATGGAAAATCGTGCGAAAGCATCTTGAGATGGATTTCCGGATCTTTGTGCCCGGTGAATCCAACGAACCGCACTTTGCCCTGTTGCTTGGCTTCTTGCAGCGCCTCTGCCGCTCCACCTGGGGCAAAAATCAAATCCGGATCGTTCTCATAGATCACCTCATGGATCTGCCAGAGATCCAGATGATCCGTCTGCAACCGTCGCAGCGATTCTTCCAGCATGCGCATGGCAACTTTCTTCTCGCGTCCATGCGTACACACTTTAGTCATCACAAATACGTTTTGCCTTTTTCCTTTCAGTGCCTTTCCCAGCCGCTCCTCGCTCAAGCCGTCGTGGTACTCCCATGCATTGTCAAAGAATGTCACACCGTGATCGATCGCCTTCGCCACGATCTCCATCGCCACCTGGTCCGTGTTCGCCGATCCGAGATGATATCCACCCAGCCCCATCGCCGATACCTTCACGCCAGTGCGCCCCAGATCTTTCTTTGGAATGCCGCCGGTCACACCCTGCTGCGGAGCGTTACTCTCTGACACCATTTCTTTCCTCCCCATCAGCGGAGTGGCTCCGATCATCGCGAAGCCTTGCATGAATTTTCTACGGCTTAGGTTCGAAAACGCCTTCGAGTCCAACTCGTTCTCCTCACTGCAGCTTCTTTTCCGGAAACGGATGCCCCGTGTTTTCCGCCGCTCCCAGCATGTCCTGCACTTCCATCTGCTTCGTATCCAAGGGAAAGCCGTGCGCTAGGCGGGCTTCCGGATTGTCGAATTTGAGCGACAGCTTGTAGGGCTCGTATCTTCCGTCCGCAGAATATTGCTTGCACCGATTTCGCAGTTCGTCCATTTCTGCGGCCGACATTGGCTTGAAGTTCTGTGCGATGCCTAGGTTCTGATGTAAAACTTCCATCGAGTCCATTCCTGTAATCGTCGTGGTCACCGGAAGGCTCATGGCATACCGCAGAGCTTCTTCTGCAGCCAACACACCTGATTTGATCGGTTCTCCATGTCCGTTCAGTGGCTTCATTCCTAGTGCCGCAATCCCACGCCGATTCAACTCGGGTAGCACCTGAGTTTCAAAACTCCTTACAAAATTGTGATCGAACACGTTGAGCGGCATCTGCACCGAGTCAAAGGGGAAGTCTGTCTTCAGCATGCCGAGATGCACCGTCGGATCTTTGTGCCCCGTAAATCCGACAAATCGCACCTTCCCATCTTTTTTCGCCTTGGTTAGCGCCTCCGCTGCGCCGTTCGGCCGTATGAACAATTCCGGATCATTCTCAAACGCCATTCCATGCACTTGCCACAAATCCAGATGGTCCGTCTGCAGTCGCCGCAGCGATTCTTCCAGCATCTGCAGTGCAAGGCTTGCATCGCGCCCGTGCGGACAAGTCTTCGTCATGAGGAACACCTTGTCGCGCCGCCCTTTCAGGCCCGCCCCCATCCATATCTCTGTCTTTCCTCTCCGGTACTCCCAGCAGTTGTCGAAAAACGTGATTCCCCCATCAACCGCTTCCTGCATCAGGCGCACCGCCGTCTGCTCATCTGGAGCCTCGCCCAGATGGTGCCCGCCAAACCCAAGAATCGACACCTTGGCATCGGAGCGCCCGAATTTTCTTTGTGGAATGCCAGAACTTGCGGCTTGCTGCATCGTCTGCCTCGATTTCAGGCGGGAGAAACTGGAAGATCGTTCTGCTTACGGAGCTCTTCTTACGCGGCTTCGTCGTTCCGCCGTTTCGTCCTCAGGATTTCCGTATTCCGCGTGCGTGTGGGTCGGTCGCTCCGGATGATCCGCGGCGTCCTCCACCCCTTCAACAGCGGCGGCCTCGACCGCTTGATCCGTATCCGACAGGTCTTCGACGGAATCTTCAGTTGCCTCTGGCTCGTCAGAAAGACCGAGGGAACTCACGGATTGTCCAGCGCTATTCTCGCCGACTTCTCTCGGATCAGATCCCAATTCGTCCATTTGCGCCTGCAAGTCGCCTTTCAACTCGGGCGACCTCTCGTCGATGGGCCTACCTTCATTTCGCGACGTAGGTTCTTCCGGCTGCGTCATTCCATTCTTATAACCCGCCCGCAGCGGCTGTCGTCTCCGGTCTTCGCTGTATTTACACCAGAAAAAAACCCGCAACATTCCTTCACAACTCTTTCGCTGAATCTTCCTTCCAAGTTCTGAGTTAGTCGCGCTCACTGCGAAACACGATGCCGAAAAAATCGAAGTCTGCAAGCCGCTCCAATGATCCAACTCGCCTGGCACCGTTCGGCGATCGAAAGAAGAACATCCTAAACGCTGTCGTTGAAACTCCCGGTGGCAGTCGAAACAAGTTCAAGTACGACCAGAAACTCGGATTCTTCTCTCTTTCGCATGTGCTTCCGGAAGGCATGGTTTTTCCCCACGCGTTCGGCTTCGTTCCCAGCACTAAAGCTGCAGATGGAGATCCCGAAGACATCCTTATCCTCATGGATGAGCCTTCCTTCGCTGGATGCGTCATTTCTTCCCGTCTCATCGGAGTCATAGAAGCCGAGCAGACCGAAGAGGGAAAAACCGAGAGGAATGACAGGCTGCTCGGCGTTTCTACTCATAGCCGTGACTATTCTGAAATCAAGAACATCCACGATCTCAACCCAAATCTCTTGAAAGAACTCGAACAGTTCTTCATCACCTATAACAAGGAGAGAGGAAAGGAATTTCGCGTCCTGCAAATGCGCGGACCCAAGCAGGCGCTGAAACTGTTGAAGAAAAGCCTGCGCTGACATTCCATGAAAGAGATTCTCGTTCGGTTTCTTATCGGAGGGGTCGTCGTTTCCATTTTTGCCGTTCTAGGAGATCTCTTCAAGCCTAAGAGCTTTGCGGGGCTTTTCGGCGCCGCTCCCAGCGTCGCTTTAGCCACAATTCTTCTTACCGTGCGTAAGAGCGGGACCCACTACACGGCCATCGAAGCTCGTTCCATGCTGGCCGGTGCCATTGCCTTCTTCGTATACAGCTCGGCCGTAAGTTGGGTCATGATGCACAAGAACTGCAAAGCATTGTGGACTTCTGCCGGGTTCCTCGTTCTCTGGGGAGCAGTAGCCTTCGGCCTATGGTCGGTTCTTCTGAGGTGAGCCGATGAGAATCAAATTCGACGGCTCGTCACTGAAGGCGACAACCTGGCAGCAACTCCTCGTGCGCTTCCTCTTCGGAGGCCTGATCACCGTCGCCGCCGGCATCATTGCCAAAATCTGGGGACCCGCCGTTGGCGGCCTCTTTCTCGCCTTTCCCGCCATCTTCCCCGCGAGTGCCACCTTGATCGAAAGACACGAGAGGGAGCGAAAACAAAAAGCAGGCGTCCACGGAGAAGTCCGCGCGCGGAAAGCCGTTTCCATCGATGCCGCCGGAGC
This sequence comes from Candidatus Sulfotelmatobacter sp., assembly GCA_035946775.1. Lineage (GTDB taxonomy): Bacteria > Acidobacteriota > Terriglobia > Terriglobales > Acidobacteriaceae > Sulfotelmatobacter. The sequence continues at coordinate 97,012 of DASYZA010000165.1, forward strand.
CGCCATCGGGAGCCTGGGCCTTCTCGTCTTTGCGTTCATCGTTTACAAATTCCTGGACGGCCACCGTCCCCTGCTCGTAGTAATCGCCGCCACGCTATGCTGGATGTTTTCCTCGGTCGTTCTCTGGTTCATTCGAAAAGAGTTATAGCCGCCCCTGTATACGAAATCTTGATGGCTCATGCTTTCACGATGCCGGTTTTACTCTGAAACCTTGAAACTTTGAAACCTGTCCCCTAAACCCCGCCCATACCGGGAAAGATTCTCGCGATGGCTGTAATAATCCCTCCCCCATCTCGTCTTTAGTGGTGTAAGCACCACCGGGAGGTAGTACCCTGCAGAGCATAATGGCAGAGGAAACCGCAATCGCCATTCCCGACGAGCTCGAACGTTCGTTCCGCTCGCATCACGGGCTGGTTTTCCGCACCGCCTACCGCATCACCGGCAATGCGGCCGATGCGGAAGACGTGCTCCAGACCGTCTTTCTGCGCCTCCTTCACCGGTCGGGTGACGAGCCGCTGCAAAGCGAAGAGAGTTATCTTCGCCGCGCGGCGATCAATGCAGCTCTCGATGTCTTGCGTTCGCGACAGTCGGACCGCACGGTAGAACTTGAAGATCTACCCTCCGGCCACGCTCACGACCATACTGCCGAATTACGCCGGGCGCTCGCACAGGCTCTCGGCAAGCTTGAGGCTCGTTCGGCGGAAGTATTTACCCTCCGATTCCTTGAGGGTTTTACCAACCCTGAGATCGCACGCATGCTCGGCATTTCCCAGGTGTTGGTGGCCGTCATCGTTCACCGCACCCGGCGGCGCCTTCGCAAGGAACTCGGAGCCTCCCTAGGAGACAGGCCATGAAAGACGAACAGTTCGATCGGTTGCTTTCCACGATTCGAAACGAAGAAGTCCCAGAATCCGCACTTGCACAAGCCAGTGACCGCGTCTGGAAATCGATCACCGGAAACCCAGATTCCAGCTCTCAGGCTCTTCGCACCTGCAATGACTTTCAGCAGCTGATCCCCGGCTACCTGGCGAAACAGCTGAGCCCGGCCCGCGCTCTCCTCTTCGAAGATCATGTGCACGCATGCGTTACCTGCCGCCATGCTCTGGAACGCAAGCGAGATGGCGAGCAACAACAGGTCTGGCACTTCCGGGCACAGCGCACGCGATTCCCATTCTGGCGCTGGACGATGGCCGTAGCGACCGTAGCTGCGGTCATAGTTGTTGCCTTCAGCATCTCGAACGGACTCTTCCCCGGACAGCATCCGGTCCGTGCCGCCGTTCAGAACGTCGATGGTTCGCTCTACGCCGTAGATGGTGACACCGCCCACATCATTCCGGCGGGATACGAAATCCGCAATAGCGACGAAGTCCGCACAGCGAAAGGCTCGACCGCTGTGGTCCGTCTGATTGACGGATCCCTGGTCGAAATGGGTGAGCGCGCCGACCTCTCGGTCTCCCGTCAATGGAAGGGAACGACTATTCACCTCCAAGGCGGACAGATCATCGTCCAAGCCGCCAAGCAGCGCTCCGGACACCTCTACGTCGCCACCGACGACGGACTCGTCTCCGTCAAGGGCACCATCTTCTCCGTCAATCACGGCGTGAAGGGTTCGCGCGTTGCCGTAATTGAAGGCGTCGTTCACGTCGATTTCGGAAACAACACCACGGATCTCACCGCAGGACAGCAGGCAACTTCCAGTCCCAGCGTTTCCAAAGTCCCCATTCAGAATGAAATCGCCTGGAGCCGCAACTCCGCGAAGTATCTCGCTCTGCTTGGAGAATTCTCCATCTTGCAGAAGCAGTTCGCCGCCATCCCCGGGCCCGGATTGCGCTACAGCTCCGACCTGCTGCCGCTGATCCCCGAGAATACGGTGGTCTACGCTTCCATCCCAAATCTCGCGAACACAATTGGCGAAGCCAACCAGATCTTCAATGATCGTCTCCAGCAGAGTCCGGAGCTAAGTAATTGGTGGCGCCAGCAGCAGAAGGGAAATGGCCCCAGGCTCAACGATGTTCTCGACCGAGTCAAGACGTTCAGCAGCTACCTGGGCGACGAAATCGCCTTTGCCATCGGAAAGCAGGGGACCGATTACAGCGCACCGGTCGTGCTTGCGAGGGTTCGCCAGCCTGGTCTCGAAGACTTTCTGCAGAGCGAAACTCAGAAGCTCGCGTCCAATCAGTCCCAGACTCCGCTTTATATCGTTCACAACGCGGGAAGCGTCGTGCCGCAGGCGGGTCATCCCCTGCTGGTCTACATCAACAACGGCCTGCTGATCGCCACTCCGGATTCTGCCGAACTACAACGGACGGTCCAGCGTGCCCAGTCTGGCAGCAAGAATATAGAGGCCACGCCGTTCTATCAGCACATCGCCCAATCGTACGAACAAGGGGTGGAATGGCTTTTCTGCGCCGACATGGAACAAATCGTGGCCAAGAACGTACAAGCTGATAGCAGCCGGCACGACTTGCCGCCGGGGATCGGAGATGTCCGCTACTTGACTCTCGAACACCGTGAGATCGATGGCAAGCCCGAGAGCCGTGCCGACCTGATGTTTGCCTCGCAACGTCAGGGCATAGCATCCTGGCTCGCTGCCCCAGCCTCGATGGGATCGCTCGAATTTGTTTCTCCCGAAGCCAGCATGGTCACTTCCGCCGTCATCAAGAATCCGAGAAGCATCATGGAAGAGATCTTCAAAATGATCGGCTCCGGCGATGCGAACTTCTCGCAGAACCTTGCAGACTTCCAGTCGAAAACTGGAGTCAACGTACTCGACGACCTGGCTGCGCCACTCGGCGGCGAAGTCACCATGGCCTTCGACGGACCTATGGTTCCCACTCCCCGCTGGAAGCTGATCTTCGAGGTCTACGATCCCACAACGCTGCAATCGACGATTGAGAAATTGATCAACAACTTCAATCAAGAAGCTGCATCCCACGGACACTCCGTGCAACTCACGAAGAAGGAAATCAACTCTCGCACCTACTACGCCATTTCGAGCCCGAACGGCCTCAACGCCGAAATTGACTACACGTTCGTCGACAGCTATCTGATCGCCGCCCCGGATATCGCCACCATCTCTCATGCGATTCAGGGACGCGAAACCGGCTACACGCTTCCACACTCCTCTACATTCAAGGCGCTTGTGCCGACCGACAGCTACACGAATTTCTCGGCGATCTTCTATCACAACCTCGGACCGGTCGTCGGTCCATTGGTCGACGAAGTCAAGAGTACCGGAGCCTTAACTCCGCAACAGCGTCAGTCCATCGACGCGCTTACGGCGAACTCAGCCCCAGGTCTCATCTATGCCTACGGCCAGCCCAACAGCATCATCGTTGCCAGCAACACTGGCTTCATGGGATTTGATCTGGGAACGCTGTTGACGATGGGCCATAATGGACCTTTCCTGCCGCAGATGTTGCTTGGCGGCACTCCACATCGTCCGACACCACAAACACAGTGAGCACACTGACTCAACCCGGAGCACCAGCAGCCGCAGTTGCATCGGCGCAACCTGGTGCTCCGCCTTTGGTTGAACTGCAAGGTCTTTGCGTCCGCTTTGGCGCTCGCGACATACTCAGGAATCTCACCGCCTCGCTTAAAGGACAATCCATCGGGTTACTCGGTCCAAACGGCGCCGGCAAATCTACCCTAATCAACACTCTGCTCGGTTTCTACAAATCTTGCGCCGGATCCGCACGCGTTTTTGGATACAGCATCGCAACCGACATGCGGCACATTCGCGCCCTCGTCGGATACATGCCGGAGAACGACGCCTTCATCTCCAAGATGAGTGCCGTCTCCTTCGTGCAGATGATGGGAGAACTTTCCGGACTGCCGCAGGAAATGGCACTCGAGCGCGCTCACGAGGCTCTTTTCTACGTCGGCCTGGCGGAAGCCCGTTATCGCCAATTAGGGACGTACTCCCTCGGCATGAAGCAGCTCGCGAAACTCGCGCAGGCCATCGTGCACGGTCCCAAACTGCTCATTCTCGACGAGCCCACGAATGGCCTCGATCCCTCTGCACGCCAGCGGATGATCCGCATGATCCGTGACATTCGTGACACTCGCCAGATTCGAATCGTGCTCTGCTCCCATCTCCTGCGTGACGTCGAAGAAACCTGCGACGAAGTCCTGATCCTCAAGCAAGGACAGATCGCTCACTATTCCAATCTCGACGAAGAGCGCCGCGCCAACAAACGATTCCTTGAATTGGAAACCTACGGCGCCAACGGCGATTTCTCGGCAGCGATCGAGAAACTCGGGTGCGAGTGCGCAGTCACCGCCAATCGTATGAAGATGGTCATGGCCGATGGCGTCGAAACCCGTGACATCTTCCGCTTGGCCGCTCAGCAGAACGTCCGCATTCGTCGACTGAACTTCCGTAGAGACAGCCTGGAAGACATCTTCCTCAAGGCCATGGAAAGCTAGCACGGGAGGCTTAACAGATGGCGGTTTACCGGCGCAGCTACAAACCGTACACCGGCTCTCTTACTCCGGCTTGGTCTCGTTTTCTCGTGCTCTTCCGTTATTCCCGGAAAATTCTCTTTCGTTCCAAGTTCCAGACAGCGCTCTTCGTTTTGTGTTTCTTTTATCCGCTTGGGTGCCTTGGCATGATTTACGTGGCCAATAATGCGAGCTTCCTCGCGAAAATTGGTGTGCCCAGCGAACTCGTCACCATCGATAACCGATTCTTCTTTCACTTCATGGCCGTACAGGGCGTGCTCGCGTTTTTGTTGACGGCATTCGCCGGACCCGGCTTGGTTTCGCCAGATCTCGCCAACGGTGCGCTGCCGCTCTACTTCTGCCGCCCCTTCTCTCGAGCGGAATATGTCATTGGAAAATCGTCGGTGTTGGCGATTCTTCTCTCTGAGGTCACGTGGATCCCTGGCGTTGTTCTCTTCATAGTTCAGTGCAGCTTCGCCGGAGCCAGTTGGACCTGGAGCAACTTGTGGATCGCCGGCAGCCTCATCCTTTCTTCCCTGATCTGGATCGCCATCTTGTCGCTTCTGGCGCTCGCGCTTTCCGCGTGGGTCAAGTGGCGAATTGTAGCCGGAGCTTTGCTGCTCGCCGTAATGTTCTTCGGCGCGGGATTCGCCCAGGCCATCAATGCCGTCCTTCGGACAAACTCCGGCCACATTTTCAACTTGCCGATCCTGATGAGTACAGTCTGGTCTTCGTTATTCCAGATGCAGTTTGGTCGTGATGATTTTCCGGTTGGTGAGGCGTGGATCGCTCTGTTGTTCTACTGCGGCGTCTGTCTCTGGCTGCTGTTGAAAAAAGTGCGCGCCTACGAGGTGGTCCGATGAGGATCGCGTCATGAACGATCGCATCGTCTTCGAAGATGTCTCGAAGTTCTACGGGGAGATCCTCGGAGTCAATCGCGTTAACCTTTCCATCCCTGCTGGCATTACGGCCCTCGTCGGCCCAAACGGCTCCGGCAAGACAACGCTGATGAATCTAATGACGGGATTGGTCCATCCGTCTCGCGGTCAGATCACTGTCCTCGGCTGCAGGACCGACGATCCCGAAAATCTGTTTAAGTTCGTAGGCTATTCCACTCAATTCGACGCCTTTCCGAAAAGCCTGACTGGTTTTCAATTCCTGTACTCCTATCTTCGTCTTTCTGGCCGGAGCGACGCTGAGTGCCAGCAACTGGCTTGGCGCGCTATCGAGCGCGTAAATCTTGTGGAAGCCGCATCCCGAACCGTCGCCGGATATAGCAAAGGAATGCGTCAGCGCATCCGCCTGGCGCAGGCCTTGGCCCACGATCCGAAAGTCCTTGTTCTCGATGAACCGCTCAACGGACTCGACCCGCTTGCCCGTTCCGAGATGATCGCTCTGTTTCGCGCGGCCGCCGCTCAAGGCTCTTACGTGATCATCTCCAGTCACATCCTCCACGAGGTCGATGTCATTTCCGATCAGGTGATCCTGCTCAGCAACGGATACATCGTTGCGGAAGGCCAGATCCAGACCGTTCGCGGCGAAATTCAGGAACACCCCACTCAAATCATGGTCCGCTGCAATCGTCCGCGCGAACTCGCCGCCAAAATGCTCCAGGGCGAATACGCCATCGAAATCTCGATCCACAAAGATGAACGTGGCGCGCTGCTGAAGACCCGCGATGCCGACCGTTTCTATCTCGCACTGAATGATCTGGCGACAAACGGAATCGAAATTGACTCGATTGCACCCGCCGACGACGACGTTCTCTCGGTCTACGAGTATCTGATTGGCAACGACGAGGTGGTCCGATGAAGTCCCTTTGGTGGTCACAGATCAAAGCGGTCATCCGTCTGGAATTCCGCAAGACACTTTTCGCCCGGCGCGGCCTCTGGATTTACGTCCTCGCCGCGCTGCCCGTCGTCCTCTTCATTGCGTACGCCATAGCGACTGGCAACCAGCAGCTACGCACACAAAAACTCGCCCGCCGCTCCGAAAAGCTTCTCACCTATCAGGACCTCGCATCCGTCAAAACCGGAATGACCAAGCAAGAGGTCGTCACACTGCTTGGCAAACCTCCCGCTGCCGACCACTGGACCGAAGAGCGTCCCGCAGAATCGGGCCCAGCCGTTAAGATCGCGCACGAGGATTATCACTACTCTGACGGACAAAACGACCTCTACATCAGCCTCGCCGATGGCAAGGTCCAGAGTCTGAATCTAACCGGCAGTTACCAGCCCGAGAAAGATCCCGTATTATTCGCTGGAGTCTTCCAGTTCTTCTTTTTACGCCTGGCGGTCTTTTTCGGCTGCCTCGGAATTTTCATGAACCTGTTCCGCGGCGAAGTTCTCGATCGCAGTCTCCACTTCTATTTTCTCGCTCCAATCCGTCGCGATGTTTTGATGCTTGGCAAATTTCTCGCAGGCCTGCTCGCCACTTGCACCATCTTCGTCACCAGCGAAGTCCTGCAAACCTGCGCCTTCCTCTGGCACTTCACCGCAAGCGGCCAGGAATTGTACCTCTACCACAATCACGGTCTGGAGAATGCTTTCATCTACGCAGGCGTCACGGCGCTTGCCTGTGTCGGATACGGTGCCTTTTTCCTGGTCGCCGGTATGCTCTTCCGCAATCCCATTGCTCCCGCCGCCGTCGCGCTCATTTGGGAAGGCTTTAATCCCTTTCTCCCGAATATTCTCAAGCAGTTCAGCATCATCTATTACCTCAAGTCGCTCTGCCCTGTAGATATCCCGATCGATCCCGGTACACCGCCGTTGCTCGCTCTCCTGATTTCAAATCCCGAACTCGTCTCCGCCCCACTCGCGATTCTTGGCCTGCTGATTGTTGCCTGCATCGCGCTCTACATTTCCAGCCTTCAGGTTCGCCGTATGGAAGTGAACTACACCACGGAGTAGTTCACACTCCGGTTCGGCATACCGTCATCTCGGTATTCACTGCAGTTCGCAGGCGAACTATCGTGAAACCGTGCGTTTAGCCGGCATCAAACGGGCGTTCGTCTCCACCTACAAGGACCTACTCCGGCACCACTCCCTGCAAGTCGCGGCCGCTCTTTCTTATTACTGGGTTCTTTCCGTATTCCCCGCATTGATCTTCTTTTCCGCGGTCGTCGGCTGGCTACGGCAGCAACACCTCTTCGATAGCGTACTCGCTCTCATGAGCCGCCTGTTGCCGCCAGACACAATGCGTGTCGTCTATTCGGTTTTGCACGACGTGCTCTCAGCGCACCGCGGCCGCTGGCTCTCGTTCGGCATGATCGGAACAATCTGGGTGGCGTCCTCCGGCTTCAACGCCATGATCGAGGCTCTCGATATCGCGTACGACGCAGACGACAATCGTCCCATCTGGAAGACTCGCCTTCTTTCGATGGCCCTGGCCGCAATCACCGGCGGCTTGCTGCTCGTTGCACTCGTCGTAATGATTGTCGGCCCGCGTTTTGGGGAATGGATCGCCTCCCATTTGGCTCTTTCCTCCGCCTTCCCAGCCGTGTGGCCGCCACTTCGCTGGATCATCGCCATCAGTTTCACAGTGCTCGCAGTTGAATTCCTCTACTTCCTCGCCCCGAACGTGAAGCAACGCTTCCGCGCGACGCTTCCCGGCGCCACCTTCGCCGTCATCAGTTGGAATGGATTATCGCTGCTATTGAGTGTCTACTTCCGGCATTTCGCCAATTTCAGTCGCACCTACGGCACACTCGGCGGAATGATCGCCCTCATGACTTGGCTGTATTGGACATCATTTGTGCTGCTGGTCGGCGCTGAATTGAACTCTGAGTTGGCTAAGCAAAGTTATAAGGTGCTGATCAAGCAAAAGAGCGCTCCGCTCCCGCCGCAATCAAGAGAAGAAAACAGAACTCTCGATCGTGCAGCCTGAACCGGAATTCCTCAGAATCGCGTGTGATATCGCCCATCCACCGAAACGCCACCCACCTGGTCCCGCTCCACGCTCACCGACCATTTCTTATTGATCTGATACTCGCCCTGCACCATTTCGCTCCCGGGTTGCGATACATCTGTGGAAAATGTGAACAGCAGGTTCTTGGTGACCCTCTGCTGGATCGCAATTCTCGCTGAGGGATTCTGGCCGTTCCCTCCAAGCGTCGGATCAATCTGCAAGCTCGACAGCCCCGCCAGCTTTTGCACGCTACTGCTCAGTTGGCTCACAGCCTGCGATGCGATCATCGAATCTGTACTCTGGCTGCTCGCCGCAGACTCCTGCGTCGTCTTCCCTCGCGCAACAAGATTAATGATATCCGCCGTCGCCAGCGGTGGATCCGAAACATACGACGTCGTCAGCTTGTCCAGCGGGCCACGCAGGGTTAGCGTCAGGTTGTATTGCTCAATCTGTGTCGTCACAGAAACGTTAAGTACCGGATGCGTCACGTTCGGATCATCAAACGTAATCACCCCCCTCTGCAGTTGATACCGCACATTGCGGAAGAACAACTCGCCAGAGTTCAGCGTAGTTCTGCCGGTAATCACGGGGTTTCCCGCCGTACCTCCAACCTGTAACGCGACCTGTCCAGCAATGCTGACCTGCGAACTTACCGCATTCAGACTCTGGCGCGACTGCACCGCGATCGCCAGCTTGATTGTGTCCGCAAATCCCGGTTGCGAGACCGTACCGCCGGTGCTGAATTGATTGGCCAAGCTCGTTAGATCAAAATCAGGTGTGAAGCCCAAGCTGTCGATGAAAACTTGACCGTTCAACGTCGATGCAGTCGTGCTTCCGGTGAAGGCTAAATTTGCGTCCAGCAGCGTCCTCAAACCCGTTGGATATAGCAACCGGACTGCCTTTGATTGCACCGCCAGACTGAAATGCAGACTCGGCCGGTACGTGATCGCTCCCCCCACCGAAAAATCTCCGCCTCCCATCTTCCCCTTCATCTGCGCGATCTGCACCCGGTCGCTCAAAATGTCCAGCGTCCCATTCAGTTTCTCGACTCCGATCGGCGCATCCTGCGTGGTCAGCCCCACGTCTCTCAGTTGCAAGTGCCCCTGCACAGCCGGTTTCCCGCCTGTAACCGTTGTTTGAACATCAAGAGCCAGCAAACCCGAGCTCTGTACGTCGGGAGCAACAATCTTCAGGATTCGCATATCCACCGACCCGTTCGCCGTCATCGACGGAGTGCCCTTTCCTCCAACCGGAATTCGGCCTTGGATGTGCAAAGAAGTTCCCGTTCCTTCGATATCAGCGGGCTGTAGTGTGACCACCGAATTTTGACAGTCCGCCTGAATCGGCCTTGCGATCCCCACCTGCAACGACTGGTAACTCGCCTTCAGCACTGGAATCGAAAGATGTGCTTCCACGCGGCTCTTATCCTTCAGCGGCCCTCGTAAGGTCGCGTGCACTTCCGCTTGTCCTTGGAACCCCTGCGGGACACTCGACGCGTATGTCGCGAGCACCGCATCCAGCGGAATCGTGCCGGTATCCAGCGTCGCCTGGGTCTCATACTCGCCCGTCAGCGCGACCTGCCCCCGAGCTCGCACGGCAACTTGCGAAACACTGGAATTCAGTGTCAAATCCAGCCGACGCTGCGCCACCTGCGCGTCCGCTCTAATTCCAGAAATTGTCTTCCCCTTTGCTTGCAACTCAGGCAGCTGAACGGTCGCAACCAGCTGCGGATCATCGACGGTACCCTGCCCTTTCACCGACGCCGATACCGTGCCCGTCAGTTGCAAGTTCTTCTCCTGCAAAATCTGCAAGCGTTGCAACACGATTCCCGGCACGTCTACCTTGACTTTGTAAGCCTTTGTTTTTGGAGTGTAGGTCAGATCCCCATTGATGTTCCCGGCCTTCGAAGTTACAGTCAGGTTCGATATCACCGACCCATTATCGGTGTGAAAATTCGTCGCGAGTTTCTGAATCGGCTCGCCGTACACAGTCGCATTTGCAATCTCCACCTGTCCTTTTCCCGCTGGATTCTCCTCACTTCCATCCACATTCAGGTTCGCTGATAATTCTCCCGAAACCGGATAGTGCTCGTTCGCAAGTTGCTGCAAATCCGCCAGTCGGAATCTCTGTGCATTCAACTGCGCCTGAATTCGATCGGATGGCTGATAAGTCCAGTTATGCAACTTGATTGATGCACTGAAAGTCGCTTGCCCTTGGGTCGCATTCGTCAGCACGCCATTCTGTACAACCAGCTGTGACGGATTCGCATTGATCGACAGTGACGCGTTCTTCCATGCACTGCCTTGCACGCGCACGTCTTGCGCATTCAATTGCGCAGCAATCCTCGGCTGCTTTAGAGAGCCCTGCACCGTCGCATTCACAGTTGCTTTCCCGGAGATAGGAGGTGGCGGACTCGGTCCTGATCGGAATGACGATGCCAGCATCTCTAGTTGGTGCAAATCATCTGCGATAACTTGCACCTGCAACCTCGAGTGCTCGCTGATCGTCCCGTTTGCACTCACACTCGCAGTCGGAATCTTCAGCACCGTGTTCCGCAATTGAATGCTCTGTCGAGGACCGTCGTAAGTGGCGTGTACTGTTCCGGTAACCGGAACTTCCTGTGCTCCCGGATTCGCCGTGCTGCTCGCCTCCGCCTTCAACACCAGGTCCGAGCGAGCCTGCAAGTTTTGGATGCTGCCTTTCCAAGCGGCTTCAGCCGTCCCGCCAATCCTTCCCGAAATACCCGCGCCCTGAATCTGTTGCGTGCCGGCGGCTCTCTGTAAGGCTCCTAACGATATGTCACGTAATGACGCGCGCACCCGCGAGTCGGGAGTCGAATCAATATGATTCATCTCGGCGCTTGCCGCGATATGTCCACCAAACATATCTGCGTTGAGATTTCTTACCACCAGATTTCCGTCCGTGAGACGGTATTCCCCTTCCAGCTTTCGCAATTCCACCCGTTTCCCCGAGGCCGCAGCTGCCAGCGCCTCGCTTGCCAGCCGCCCGTCAACGTAGACCTCCCCGAGAAGCGGCTCATTGGGAATCGCCTGATAGTGCAGCCTCCCATTCAGCAAAACGTCCCCCTCTGCCTTCGCGCTCGGCGACATCTCCGAGAAATCCTGCGTATGAATCTGGATCTGGTACGTACCATCCGCAACGGGATTGGAATAATCCGCGACCTTGGCTTGTACCTTCACATCCGATGCTCCCACCCGCAGCGTCGCAGACTGAACTTCCAGTTGTTCCGGAGTCGCACTGAACTTCAGATTGAAGTTGTGCGGCAGAGGCTTGTATTGCGCATATTGCAGCCGCCCATTCTTGTAGGAAAGCACCCCTTCATATTTCTTGACCCCAGGTGTGAATCGGATGTCCGTTCCCAGATCGTACACATCCGCATCCATCGGAGTTTTGCGGTCGTTATAGTTAATCTCTCCATTTGTAATCTGAGCGTGACCAACCGCCAGATCGAACACATTCGTATGACTGCTGCTCTTGCTCGGCGGAGCTGCCGGAAGGTTGTTCTTTCCGTCCTTGCTCACCTCGAGATGAACCACTGGATGATCAATCAACAGTTCTCGCAACGAGAATTGCTGGTGCAGCAGCGAAACAATCTTCACCTGCACAGTGAGTTTGTCCGCATGTAACAACGGAGGCTGATCTGCACTCTCCGTGCCGCGCATCGTGATGTCGTATAAATTCGTCGTCAGCCCGGACAGACTGAAATCCATTCTGCCGACAGTTGTCTTGCCGCCAGTCGCCTGCTCCGCCGCCTGATCTATTTTCCGCAAAGCAAATTGCTGGAAAGATGCGCTCTTCAGATAGGCATATCCGCCCACAAGCACGATTACGATCAGGATTCCTAATCCCAGCGCCGCCCACCCCACTTTCCTTTTCCAGTTCATGATGGCCGCCTAAAATGCCTGCCCGATTGTGATGTAGTACTGCAGCGGATTGATGCCAGGCAACGGATTCATGTTTCGCCCGATGTCAAACCGTATCGGTCCAATCGGGGTCGCATACCGCAATCCCACTCCGATCGTATTCGTATAGTCATTCACGAACTGATGCAGATTGATCGCGCTATAAACGTTTCCTCCGTCGTAAAAGACCACACCTCCCAAGGCCTTCATGATCCCCAGCGGGAACCGAACTTCAGAATTCAAAATGAACAACTGCTTTCCGCCCACCGGTACCGTGACGTTCACGCACCCGGACTGCCCTTGCAGCACATTGCAGAAAGGCACCAGCCGCTGCGGTCCGGCTAAATCGATCGGGAATCCGCGAAGCGACGTGCCGCCGCCCGAAAAAAACAGCTGGCTCGTCGGCACGAAACTGCTCGCGAACGGCGAAGCCAGCCCGATCCGAACGCTGTTTGCGAGTACTACGGAGTGAACCGGCTTATAGAACGCATATTGGCCAAACAGCTTCGTGAAATTCGCGCTCGATCCCAGTGCCGTCGGAGTAATCCCCAGATCGATCGTCGCGTAGTTCCCGTGATGCGCATCCAGCGGCTTATCCCGCGTGTCTCGAATCAATGTGCCCGAAAACGTCGACAGCCGCACGTTCCGGTCCTGTGGCAGTACCAGGTCAGGCACCAGAATGTGCGAGAGCGCCGTCTTGTTGAAGTCGTATCGCAACTGGAACCGTGTATTCGATTTCTTTGAGATCACCCTCTCCACCTGGAATGTCAGATCCCCGAGCCCAGCAGTGAATAGCGGATTCTCACTATTCCGCTCCAACGAAAAACTGCTCAACGAACTCCAGTTACTCCCAATGAAGTGAGGTTGACTGTAGGTTGTGAGCAACCGCTGATCCAGTCGCGAGGCCAAAATCGATGCGGCTGCGGTTTCGCCCAAGCCTCGCATATTGCGTCGTGTGAACTCGATCAGCCCCCGCGGACTCGCAAACGTCGACTGGCTCGGTGCGATCTGGTATCCATTCAACCCAATCGTGCCGCCCCCTCCCGGCAGCGCAACTGTTCCTGTAGGAATATTTCCGCCACGATGCGAAATTTCAAATCCGAATCCATACGTGATCTCGTTCCGCTTCGCCTCATGCACTTTGACCAGGGCCTCCTCGTCACTCTGATTGGTAATCGGCTTCCTCGGCCCCACACTCGCCCAGTCAAAGATGTTCAGGTCGTACAGTCGGCTCTCCGACTCCAGCAGGCTCACCCGCCGCATCGGAGTCTCTGGCGCGATCTGCGCGGTTCGTTTCAACAGCAACATCCTGGTCCGCTCCTGCCCGAGAAAGACCACTTCATCAATCCGCACCATCTGGTTTTCCGTGATCGCATACGACACATTGACCCGGTTCGGATCGTCTCCTGCCCGTTGCGCCGTTGCCTTCACTTCGGCATTCAGGTACCCACGGTTCAAATATGTAGCCGAGATCCTGTTCCGGTCGTCCGCCATTTTCCGAGGCGAGAATGGCTCTCCCGCTCTCAATTGGAACCCCTTCGGCGCCGTCAGCTGCCCATAAGGAACGTTCTGGTTTCCCGACACCTGCACGTTCTCCACCACGGTCTGCGCGCCCTCTGTGATGTCGAAGTCCACATTGATCTTCGGTTCGCGATCCACCGTGCGCGGCGTGACCTTCACGTCTTCATAACCTTTGTCGCGGTAAAGCGCCTCAATATTTGCCGCGCTCTGCTTCAGCAGTTTTTGGCTCAGGCTCCCATGTGTCCAAATGTGGGACTTCTTCACCGTGACCTGCGCCATTAAGTCGTCCTCTGAAATCGCGTAATTGCCATGAAATACAATCCGGGCGACTTTGTGTTTCTTTCCGCGGTCGATCTTGTAAACAATCGAGATCTGGTCCGGGCTCTTGGCAAAGTCTGTCGTTACCTTCGCGTCGTAATAACCTTTCTTCTGGAAGTAATCGGCCAGATTACGCTGGCCCTCTTCCACCAGTTCCCGATCAACGGACCCTTCCGAATAAATCGGTATCAGCTTCTTCATCTCGCGGCCGGCCAGAAATGGAATCACCGTCAGTCGCGCGCCTTCCGTCCGGATCCTCACGACGGGTCCAATGTTCACGTGAAATGACACAGCGACCCGGTTCGTCTCGGCATCGTACTTCGGCGGATTCTCCTGAATGCTGCTCGCCAGCCGATGTTGTCCCCTGAGCGTCCTCTTCATCAGCGCCGTTGCGGACGATATCCTTCCCGGTGAATACGGCTTCCCCGGCTTCAGCAGGCCCCGGGACAACCGTGCCCACAACGACTGCACAGAGTGCAGCAGTCGGTCTTTTTCCGCTTCAGCAGGGCCTTCAATGCTCACTGAGGCAATCGTCGCCCGTTTTCCCAGTCGAACCGCAAAATTCACATTCACGATCTGATGCGCATCGTCGATCGCGGTCTCCGCGTGCACATCCGATTGAAAATATCCGTTGTGGTGCAGGAAATCGCGCAGAGCATTCGTAGCCACAGGAATCTGCGCCGGATCGTACGGATCCTCGTCTGGCAGATTCGCGACCTGCAGGAGCCTTGTGTATGAGAAAGACTTCGTCGCTCCTGGAAACTCCACCACGCCCAGGTAGTACGCTGGTTCCAGCAGGAATTGCACCCGCAGCCCCGATACTTCCGGTATCACACTCACCTTCACATCCGGAAAGTGCCCCGCTCGCTGCAGCGCCTCCCTGTCTGCTTCGATTTTCTTCTGTGAATACGCCTCACCCACTTTTTGAGTTACCAGTGGATACAAACTCTGCAAGTCCCGGTGCGGATTTGCGATCAAAGAAATCCTGCTGACCTTCTGACCGTTGTACATGTCCGAAGCAGCCTGAAACGCCAGCTGGCCTGCAGCCGTGGCGCTCACCACCGATAAGAAGAGGAACACGATCCCAAAGCGCATAATCCCGCACATCAGCTTCGATTACGTGCCCGCAATCTCGGCTTTGACAAAGCGATCTAATTGGATGCACGCATCTTCGCCATAGTTGGAAGGGTGTCTATCTCCCCCCATTTGCAGTACAAGGGCCCGGGGATTTTCGGAGAATGCTCAGGCGCTACAGAAAGGACTAGGCAGGATCGTATGTGCGTAGTTGGCCGATCGTGAAATAGAAGGTTGCGCCCTGCTCCACCGCGGCCTCCGCCCAAACGTCACCTCCATGACGTTGCACAATGCGCCGGACCGTAGCCAGCCCAACCCCATTTCCCGGAAACTCGGACGCAGAATGCAAGCGTTGAAAGGGCTGAAAAAGACGTTCCGCCGACTTCGCTTCAAAACCGCTGCCATCGTCTTTCACAAAGTACACGGTTCTTTTGTCTTCCTTTACCGTCCCGAATTCAATCCGTGCGCTCGAATGATGAGAGGTGTATTTCCACGCATTCCGCAGCAGGTTGTCCATCATGATGCGCAGCAGCCGGGGATCGCCCTGCACTTCCGCCTCATCCGCAGCCACGAAGTTTACCTTTCGCTTGGGATCGCCAGCGCACAACTCTTCCATGATGGAGCGTGCCATCGCAGTCAGGTCCACCTTTTCCGAGCGCATCGCACTGCTCGTCACCCGCGACAAGTTCAGCAGATCGTCGATCAACGCCGTCATCCGCCGGCTGCTAGCCCGTATGTTTTCGACCAGTTCCCGCCGTTGCGGATCCAACCCTGCCCCAAACTGGTTTAGCAGCAGGTAACTGAATCCGTTAATGGCATCCAATGGCCCGCGCAGATCGTGCGACACCGAATACGAAAATGCCTCAAGCTCCCGGTTCGTCGCGACCAGTTCCCGCGTCCGCTCCGACACGCGTTGCTCCAACTCGTCGTGGCTCTTGCGCAACTCGCTCACCATTTCATTGAACGAGTTCACCAGCACAGCCAACTCATTCTGTTCCGCCGGCGGACTCACACGGATGTCGTAGTTCTTGTCGCGCGAAATCTGCTGCGCCGTCTCCGCCAACCCGATAATCGGCTGCGCCACAGACCGACGGAAGCTCGACGAGACCGCATTCGCAGCGATCAACGACACCAGCAACACCCCAAGCGCAATGAGCGCGTATCGCCTCAATCTTTGGTCAATTTCCGCAAGACTCGCTCTCAAGTAAACGAACCCGATCGGCTTTCCCTCCGACAGGATTCTCCGCACCAACACGATGTGATTGCCGTGGAACCAGTAACCTTGGATTTCTCCCGCTTTCAATTCCGGGATATTCAGAACCGCATCCGAAGCATCCCTCGAATATTCGGCCAGCGGATGCCGGCCTGCGGTAAAGATCCCTGCCGACGAAATGTTTTGCGAACTCCGCAACGCTGACAGCGTGCTCGCCGCCGCCTGCGGATCGTTAAATAGAATCGCTGAAACGCTGTTCGAGCCAACGATCTGCGCTTGTGCCGAGAGCATTCGAATCAAACTTTGCCGGAACGTAATCTGGTCATAAGTAAAGAACCCCGCACAAGCCAGCAGCAACGCCACGCCGCTGACGAGCGTGCTCATCATCGTCAGCCTTCTGGAAATCGAACCCGTGCGCTTCCTCATGGTTCGCTTCCTGCGGGCTTGCTCGCGATGACTTTCACCGCCACCTTTAACAGCTCAGAACTCAGTCCCAGGTGACTCAGTTCCGCCTCATTGCGGTTGACCTCGAAACGAATGCGCCCGTCCTGATCGATCAGCCCAATCATCCCGCCTCGTTCCGCAAAATGCGGCATGTCACTCACCGTCAAAACGTGCATCCGCCGTGATTCCACGACGATTCCCGGCAAATGACTCGCTTCCGAGGAACTGATGAACACAATGTTGCACGCAGAGCCCTCTTGCATCCTCGAGATCCTGGCGATCGCGATCTTTTTGCCGTTGATACTCTCGCCGCTTACAGTTGCATCAAGGATTGAGCCGAACGGGTCCTTCCCAATCAGGCAGATCTCAAACGTATCCGCGCTCCGCGCCAGATCGCTCGGCCACGTCACAAATTTGCCAAAGTTATAGAGGTATGCGGCCTCAACCTGGGATTCAGTTGGCCTGTTGGTTTGCCCTGCAGAAATTGAAACGCCAAGAAAGAAAAAGGCAAGCGTACTCGCGCAGTATAGCCGCGAATTTTGCTTCATCCATCGCGACCACCAGGTAGACCTCGCCGCGATTCTTATTGTTGCCACGTAATCTGTCCGTACACGCTACGCTTGATTGCCACGTTCGGGGCCGGATCACTCGCGAATTCGTAGTGGTAAGGCTGCAACAAGTTCCTTCCCACCACCGAAAAGCTGAGAGGCGACCGCGTATGCCACGTGAACTGGGCGTCTGCGGTCGAATATCCCCGGATCATCTGTGCCGGCAGATGGCTCACATACCGGTACGTCAGATCCAGGCTGAAACTCTTCGTGAAATCGAACCCAGACTCCGCCGTCGCCTCGTGCCGCGGGCTCGATCCTGCCGTGATCGGAGCCGTCCCGATGTCCTTCGAATTGGTGCCTTTCATCAACTCCATCTGCAGAAACGAATACGATGCTCGCAAGCGCCACGAGGGCAGAGGCTTCCATTCCGGAGCGATCTCCACTCCCCGTGTAGTCCCCACCAGCCCGTTGCCAAACTCCGCAGGCAACAAATAATGCGGCGGACCCGGATTGTCTTCCACATACGGCGCCCCCACCAGATCTTCGCTGAAAAGATCGCCGTAGTGGTTATAAAACGCGGAAACATCCACGAAAACATTCTTTCGCAGCAACTGCCGGTACCCGAACTCATATCCATTCAATTCTTCCGAATGAAAATTCGGATTCGCATTGAATCGCGCAAAGAATGGCAGCCCGTTGATGAAACTGCCGGTGAACCCCGACAAGTAGAATGCTCGCTCCGCGTCCGACGGCGTCCGCACCGCATGCGTGAATGCTGCCCAGAATGTCTGCGTCTTGTCGGGCGTCCACAACAACCGGATACTCGGCTGCCACTGCGCCCCCGTGTAATTCGTCTTCAGCAGCTTGGTTCCGATTTCAACCGACAGCTTGTCATCCACCAGACTAATGTCGTCGTCGAAAAACGCCGTGTACAGCTGGTCCGTCCGGCTCTCCGGAATGAAGTAAAGCCCCGAAACAATCGTGGGATTCTTCCCATGGCTCCATCGTCCGCCGAATCCCCATGAAATCTGCTGCCCCGGCAATCGGAACCGGTCCATGAAATCCACATCGAACGTGTCTCGCAGGTCCTCGAAATTCAACTCGTGCCGGTTCGCCCGGTCGTAGTACATCTGTAGCTGAAAGTCCTTGCCCTCGCCCTGAATCCGCTGCCATCGCGCCAGGATATTTCCGCCGCTCAGTGGCGCCGTACCATCCAGAACTTGCGAATATGGAGGTGCATACGTCACGGCGGTGACGCTTTCGCCCCCCCCTTCGTCATAGGCATCGCCCTGTATCGTGAAACGGTCCCGGTCGTTCTTCGCGATGTCCATCCGGAAGCCGCCCTGCACCGATCGCCATCGGTCGTAGTCGATCCCTCCCGGGTGATATTCAGGCCCGCGGTCAAACGCCATTCCGTACACCCGATAATCAAGTCCCGCTCCGTTCCCGCCGCCATACCGGGCATTGATCATCGCCTCGTCTACATTGCCGCCCGCAACGCTGACGTACTCGCCATGCGTATCCTTAGTGCTTCTCGTAATTATGTTGATGACGCCGTTCACGGCGTTCGGTCCCCAGATCGTCGCGCCTGGCCCTCGAATCACTTCAATCCGCTCGACGTCGGCCAGCATCAGGTTCTGCGTTTCCCAGTAAGTCCCCGCCAGCAAAGTTGTGTACACTGTGCGCCCGTCAATCAGCACCAGTACGTCGCGGGTCAACCTGCTGCCAAAGCCCCGAATCCCGATTGCCCACCGGTTGCTGTTGATCCGCGCCACTTCGACTCCCGGCACTAACCGCAACGCCTCCGGTATCGTCGTAGCTCCCGAACGCCGTATGTCGTCGTTCGTCAGCACGAAGATCGCTGCCGAAGTCTTCCAAACCTGCTCCGGTGCCCTGGACGCAGTTGTGACTTCGACGTTCCCCAGTTGTGCAAGCGTGAGATTTTTCAGCGGATTCTGAGCGTCTGCCGTAGGCTGGGATTCCGCTCCGCTCGCGGAACGAATCGCCACAAGCATCCCCACCGTCAACATGTATGGAAAGAGGAACGCGGCAACCCACCTGCGGCACTGCCCCAGACTGGCGGGATATTCGATAGCGGAAGCTCTCATCGGGAATTGTCGTTTTGCGCGCGCAGATTCCGGAGCTCGATCACCCGATCCACTTCCCCCACCAGCTTCTCCGGTTCCATCTGCGCCTTTCGCATCCACGCATCCACCAGCGCGCCTTCTCCCGGCAGCGCCGTGAACCCTGAGAGCATTACAATCGGAGTCCGTGGCCGCAGCCGCTTCATGCGCTCGGCAAGCGCGGTGCCATTGCCTTCCTGATCCGAAAGCCAGTAATCCATCACCACCGCATCCACCTCGGTATGGGTGAATGCCTCCATTGCCTCTCGCACGCTTCGGGCCGTCAGCACGCGGTATCCGGACGCTTCGAACAGCATCCGCCGGGCCTGCAGTTGCAACTCTTCGTCCTCAACACACAGCACCGTTCGTTTCACAGCCTTTGTTTCGTGATTCTTCCCACTACGTTCCAGAACGGCAGCAATCTCCGCCAGCAATATCTGCGGCTCCTGCCCCTTTGGTACGCTTCCGTCCACCAGCCCCCGGAATCCCTCCGGCAATGGATTTATAGCCGACACCGCCACCAGTGGAACGCCGGGATAGCTCTCCCGCACTCTCCGCGCCAGTTCGTCCCCATTCATCCCCGGCATCGCGTAATCCGTCAGGATTAAGTCCGGCAGCACCTTTTCCTGCAGTAGTTTCAACGCTTCCCGCCCTGACGTTGCTGACGATACGGAGTAACCGTTCGCCTCCAGCAACAGTTTGCGTTGCTTCAGGATCTCGGGATCGTCGTCGACGGAAAGAAGGTGTCTGGCTGGCACGTGCGCATGGGTCCCGAAGGTAGTGGCGAAAACGCAATATCGTCTCAGCTACAAAACTCCGTAGCTATACAGCGTTCCCCTTATAACTGAGTAGTTATACCCCGATAGGTGTCCAGTGGAAGTTTGTCATTCCGAACGGTGTAGCCGCGAGGAATCTCTTCCCCGCCACGTCCCCAAAGCCAATCCCTTCCGAACCTGCTCCGACCTGGTCTTAATTCCTGCAACCTCCATTTGTGCCACTCCGTCTAAAGGGCGTGCCCTTTCGCCTTGCCCTTCGTCCCAGAGGTCTCTTGTCCTGCCTAAGGAAACCCGGTACCCTAAGGACCAGCTTTTGGTATGTTTAACCCCCATCCCAACCTCGCCGATGAAGTCAACCGCGGGATCATCCAGTCGGAGATCGAAGGCGGCGTCTTTCTGAACGATCTACCGCCGTCAACTGTGCTGGAGATTCAAACCATGCATCATTGTTATAAGGCGGTGTTGCTGGGTGGGAGTGACGCGCTGCTCTCCGGACACCCGGAGTTCTGCCCCGAACCGGTGCAGGTGGCCATCTCCGGTTCAACCTGGGGTGGGTCAATGCTGAAATTGCAGTTTGTCGGCCGCGGGATGCACCTCGAGTTTCGCCATCCCGAGTTCCCGACCCCCATTATCACCTCTCCTATCCAGGAGATTCGCGATCGTGCCCCGATGCCAGCCCTCGAGCTAGACGCCCGTCCCCGCGGCGCCCATTCGTAAAAGATCACTCTATCTATCTTTGTCATTCCGAACGGCGAAGCCGCGAGGAATCTGCTTTTCCTGGCCACGTCCTCACAGCGTGAGCCCCACCGACCCTACTTCGCCGCCCCATCCTTCTCCTCACACGCCACATCCTTCGGTTCGGGCCGCGCCTTATCGAGCGCTGGATCCACGACAAGGCGCACCTGCTTCCACGCGGTACGGAGTCGCGCCGTTGAAAACACAAGCGCGAAGCATAGGGCTCATCGGAGCCGATTCATAACCGGACCTCCTCGCGACCTGACACTGGGATTCTAGTCCCGTTCCTTGCGTTGCCTCGCCTGGCATTGACTTAGGGTGGGGCACGCACTACTATTCCGGCCAGCGGGCGGGCGGCTCGCATGCATGGCTCTCACCATCAATACGCGCGAAGTCTCCCACGTGACTATCCTCGATGTTCAAGGCCGGATTGTCCTCGGAGATGAGATCCATCAGCTAAGAGACGCGGTGCGCGGCCTGATCGCCGAAGGCAAAAAGAAGATCGTCCTGAACCTCGCCGAGGTCGACTACATCGACAGCTCGGGCGTGGGCGAACTCGTTGGATGCTTCACCACCGTCCGTAACGCCGGCGGAGAACTGAAACTGCTGAATCTCTCTCAGAAAGTGCACGACGTGCTGCACGTCACCAAGCTCTACACGGTCTTCGATATCCGCGACGATGAGTTTCACGCCGTAAAATCCTTCGATTACTATTTCGCGAAGTAGCCGCAACCAAAACGCGCTCGCCGCATAGCCTGACCGTCTCGAGACTGAGCCCCTACCCCAAGCGGTCGAAGGAGTCGTAATTCGACTTTGCCCCTTAGTTTTCTTCTCGAACTCTGCGGCTTTTCTCGCGAACTTCGCGGTTAAGACCTTTTGCGCTAAGTAGAGCGTCGCTTCCTCGTTTCCACCGAACCGTTCTTGACACGCGCAAACCCTCCCCAAACGGCGTACTATTCCCGCATATCGGCATGGGCCACGCAGGTTGATTCTGCGGAGTCGTGGAACTCATGGATAGCGGTCGTGCGGATCATCAGAAGTTGCAAGAGAAGACTGCCCGGGAACTTCTTTGGACCTCTCATCGGTCCTTCCAGGGGTGGACGTGCTCCCAGTGCGAGTGGAATTGCCCTCTCCCCACCCTGCTCTCGGATGCAGATGCCAAAACAGCTTTCGATCGGCTGGCGGTGGCAAAATTCCGCGAGCACAAGTGCACAGATCATCCACCGCGTCTGGGCCCAATCGCCGATGAGGGCTTCTCACGCCGAATTCGGCGCTTGATCTCCCAAGGCTTCAAGCCGAAAGATGCCGTGGAGCTCATGCTGCAGGAAGTGGCACTCGAGTTTCGTGGGGATGCGAAAGTCCTCGAACAGGCCAAGACCGAAGGCGAAGACTTCCTGCGCCGCATGCGTGCCGGTATTATCTGAACCGGGGCCGATGAGAAAGAAAATCTTTCATAGCCAACAAGCTACTTAGGTTGTTTTTTAGAGCGGTAAAGCCGCGAGGAATCTGCTGCTCCCGTACCAGAGGTACGGCTGAACCACCAATTTCGAACTTTGTGCTAAAGCCCGGGCACGAGGGTCCGAGGTCCGAGGTCCAATCTCCAAGGTCTCAAGTCCGACGCTTGCACTCAGTTATTGATCCCCATCTGCCCAAGGATCCACGCATAATCAAAACTGGCTTCGTGCAACCGATCGTATCTTCCCGAAGCCCCGCCATGTCCCGCCGGACTCAAATTCGTTTTGAAGATCAGAATATTGTGATCGGTCCGCGTAGCGCGCATCTTCGCTACGTACTTCGCGGGCTCCCAGTACATCACCTGGCTGTCGTTGAATGAAGTTTTGACCAGCATCGCCGGATACGCTTTCGCTTCAATATTGTCGTAAGGCGAGTACGTGATCATGTAGTCGAACGCCGCTTTCTCCTTGGGATTGCCCCATTCTTCGAATTCTCCAACGGTCAGCGGCAGGCTCTCGTCGAGCATCGTGTTGATCACGTCCACGAAAGGAACTCCCACCAACGCCGCATGAAACAGATCCGGACGCATGTTGAGCACTGCCCCCATCAGTAGTCCTCCAGCGCTGCGGCCTTCAATCACGAGCCGGTCCTTCGATCCGTATCCGCGTTTCACCAGATCTTCGGCGCACGCGATGAAATCGGTAAACGTCGTCTTCTTGTTCATCATCTTCCCGGCATCATGCCACGCTTTGCCCATCTCGCCCCCGCCCCGGATGTGCGCGACCGCCGTGACCACTCCCCGATCCACCATGCTGAAGATATTCGAATTAAAAAACGAATCCAGCGAAATACCGTACGACCCGTATCCGTACAGGTAGAGCGGGCCCGTCCCGTCGAGCTTCGCGGTCTTCAGACGAAGCACAGAGATCGGCACCTTCACACCATCAGAAGCCACAGCGTAAATCTGTTCGACCTGATATTTTTTCGAGTCGTATCCGCCGGGAACTTCTTTCTGCTTCAGCAACGTCGTCGCGCCAGTTTCCATGTCATATGAAAATACCGACGCAGGCGTGATCGGCGATTGATATCCGTAGCGGAAATCCGTCGTGTCATACACGCGATTGATATACGGATACGCTGCATACGCCTGCTCCGGGAACGCGATCCGCTTCGACTGTCCGTTGCGCAGATCGATCACCCGAATCTGCGGCAGTCCGCCTTCGCGTTCAAAGAGAACGCAAAAATTCCGGAACATTTCCATCCCGGTCAGCATGATCCCCGGATTCTGCGCCATCACCTCATGCCAATTCGCGCTGCCCGGATCCGTCACCGGCGCCGTCACCAGACGGAAGTTCCGCCCGGTGTCGTTGACCCGGATGTAAAAGGAATTGCCATTGTGGTCGGGATAGTATTCGACGCCCGGCTTCCGCGGCTCAAGAATCGTCCAGTCACCGTCGGGTTGCTTCGCAGGGATGTAGCGCGCTTCGCTTGTTGTGTGACTTCCGGAGATCAGAAAGATATAGGACTGGCTCAGCGTCTTGTACACTTCGACCGCGAACTTCTCATCCGGTTCTTCATAGACCAGAATGTCAGGTGTAGTCGACCCAGCGGCGTGCCGATACAGCCGATACTGGCGCTTCGATACCGCATCTTCCTGCGTATAGAAAATCGTCTGGTTATCAGCAGCCCACACGACCGATCCCACGCGCTCCGCATGATCGGCTAGCGTCTTTCCGGTCCTTAGATCCTTGACCGCGAGATTGTATTGCCGGAATCCGCTATTGTCGTACGAGTACGCGAGCAGATTCCCATCCGGACTCACCGCGAAAGCTGCCACCGACATGAACGCCTGCCCCTTAGCCAGTTCATTCACATCGAGCAGGACTTCTTCTGGAGCTTCCATGCTGGCCTTTTTGCGGCAGCGAATCGGATACTGCTTCCCGGCCTCCACGCGTGTGTAATAGAAGTAGTCGCCTTCCTTGTAAGGAACCTCGACGTCGGTTTCCTTCACCCGGCTCACCATCTCGTCATAGAGCTTCTTCTGAAATGGCTCGGTCGGCTTCATCACCGCGTCGGTGTAGGCGTTCTCGGCCTCGAGATACGCGCGCACCTCCGGATTCGACTTCTCCCGTAACCAGAAATAATTGTCGGTCAGCGTGCGTCCGTTAACCTGCGTCGTATGCGGAACTTTTTTCGCCACAGGGGGGGCAGGCAGTTGGTCGGCAGCAGAAAGGAGGATCGTAGAAACTGTAGTCATGATGAGTAGAGCGCGACGAAAGAACAGATGATTCATGAAGGACTCCGGGTGCTGCGGAAGCGCAGAATTTCTGGATAAGCCAAAAACATACTCCCGCAATCCGCCGAGCGCAACATCGCCAGGGTTCCGTAGAACTAGCGATGGGTGCCCCATTTCTCGCGCGCTTTTTGCGCGAGAAGTGAGGGTTTTCCCCTTTTGCGAGCGCATCCCTTCGTTTTCATCGCAAAAACACGATTTTCCCGGTGCGTACCCTATGCGCTCTTCGCGGTTCGAGGTCCTATTCGCGAGGTTTTATTCTCGAGGCGAAGGAGTGGCCTCGCGCCGCTGAATAAGGGCGGGGCTCACCTTCACTCTACTTCGGATAATTAAACATCAACTGGTTTCCGTCCGGATCATCCACCACCAGCACCCGATACCCCCACGAACCCTCCTTCAGGGCGACACCCTGGCCCTCGAACTCCGCGCGTAATTCGTCCAGCGCGCTGGTCGCGGCCTCGCGTGTCGGGGGTTCGACATTCAAGGAGATGAACATCAACCCCTTGCCGATCTTCGCCGGCCACTGGTCCGACAGGATCAGCGCGCAGCCCTGCCGATCCACCTGTGCCACGCGCGCTCTGCCTTCCTCGTCGTAGCGCCACGGGCTCGTAAACCCGAGCCGCTCTACATAAAACCGGAGCGATGCCTCAACATCGCCGACGTGCAGCACGGGCCGCGCAAACCACTCTGTCATAGGCTGTTTGCCCTCAAATGAAAAGAACGTTGCAGCGTTTTGCATTCTACAACGCATCCACGCGTCCCAGCTTTTTGCACAAAACTGAGCAGACAGTTCGCATGCCCCGCGCAAGGACTAGAATTGCGGTGTCTTCTGTCGGTACTGAAAGGAAAGACATGGCAGAACTAACTGCATTGCAGAAGCAGTACATCCTTCATTGGGGCGAGATGGGGACGCGCTGGGGCATCAACCGGACGGTCGCGCAGATTCACGCCCTGCTGTATCTGTCGCCGAAACCGATTCCGGCTGAGGACATTGCCAAAACCCTGAGCGTGGCGCGGTCAAACGTGAGTACATCCATCCGGGAGCTCGAGACCTGGGGCATTGTGCGGGCCGTGCACGTGCTGGGCGACCGCCGGGAACATTACGAGTCGATGAAGGATGTTTGGGAGATGTTCCGCCTTGTTATCGAACAGAGGAAGCGGCGGGAAATCGATCCAACGCGGGAGATGCTGCGGAGATGTCTGGCCGACCTCGATCCGCGCGAGGCCGGAGCGGATTACACGCGTGAGAGGCTCGAGGCGATGGCGGGATTTTTCGAGGCTGTCACGGAATTGCACGACCAAATGAAACGGCTGCCGACCGGAACCGTACGGAAGCTGCTGCGGATGGGGACGCGGGTGAAGAAGAGATAGCTTCAGAGGACCTCACCCAAGACCAATGTTGTGCTCTCAAACGTTTAGACACTGAAAAATGCTCTCATCGCAGAAATTTTCTGTGATCGCGTACGATTTTTCTGGACAAATGACTTCATGTTGCCATCGGTTTTTATTTTGAGTGCACAGTTCGCGCGGCATTAACTTGCGCGGTACTTGACAGAAGTGGCGCGGCAGTTCTGAATGGAGAATCGCTTTAAAAATTCAGCTCGAAGATTTCCACACGACAAAAAATTTTGTGCTAGTATGCACGTCGGTCCTGCTTTTGAGCTTCGTGAATTTTTTCAGCGCAACGAAAAAACGGGCGCGTTCCGCAGTAAAATTAACGGTTCCAGCTAATCGATAACGGCATTATCAACAGGCGCTCTCACCCAGCCGCCGGGGCGCCGCGTGGTAAAGAAATTTCATATTATGTCAGCGACAGGCACAACGACCCTCTCCCCGAACCCATGGGCGCGCATTCTCGATGCGCTGGAAAAAAAGATCAACCGGCATTCCTACGACACCTGGCTTAAGCCCACTCGCTATAGTCACTCGAGCGGAGGGACGTTGTTCGTGCGCGTGCCCACTGTTGAGTTTCGCCACGCCGGCGATAAATACGCAGACCTGATTCAGGAAGCCGTCGATGTGCTCGGCCTCGGCTTCAATGAGGTGAAGTTCGTGACGCCCGAGGATGATCCGGCAGCGACACCGGTTCGGCACGATGGCGGGCTCGGCTCGTCCGCAGCTCAGACGGTCGCGGGTCCGTCCCAGGCGCGATTCGACTGGGACGGCGCGGCGCAGTTAAATCCACGCTACACATTCGATGCGTTCGTCATCGGCAGCGGAAACCAGTTTGCCCACGCGGCGTGCCAGGCAGTGGCAGAGCGTCCGTCGAAGGCTTACAACCCTCTCTTCTTATATGGCGGCGTCGGGATGGGCAAGACGCACCTGATGCAGGCCATCGGGCACGAGATCAAGCGGCGGATGCCGCACGCAGCCATCTGCTACGTTTCGAGCGAGAAGTTCACCAACGACATGATCAACTCGCTGCGCTACGACAAGATGACGTCGTTCCGCGACCGGTTCCGGAATGTCGACGTCCTGCTGATCGACGACATCCAGTTCCTGGCCCAGAAAGAGCGTACGCAGGAAGAGTTCTTCCATACGTTCAACGCGCTGCACGAGTCGATGAAGCAGATCGTGATTGCCAGCGATCGTTCGCCAAAGGAGTTGGCGGAGATCGAAGATCGCCTGCGCAGCCGCTTCGAATGGGGACTGATCGCCGACATTCAGCCGCCCGATCTCGAGACGAAGGTGGCGATCCTGCAGAAGAAGGCCGAACAGGAGAAAGTCACCCTGCCCACGGATGTGGCGCTATACGTGGCGTCGAACATCCGGTCGAACGTGCGTGAGTTGGAAGGGGCGCTGATTCGGTTGGTCGCGCACTCCTCTTTGATTGGCGCCGAGATCACCCTGCCCTACGCACAGCAGGTGTTGAAGAACTTTATCGATTCGCAGGCGCGGAAGGTCACAATCGAATCCATCCAGAAGATGGTCGCCGAGCAGTTCGGTCTGCGGTTGGTCGAGATCAAGGCGAAAAATAATTCGCGTGCGATTGTCTATCCCCGGCAGATTGCCATGTACCTGGCAAAGCATCTGACGGAAGCCTCGCTGCCGGAAATTGGGCGGCAGTTTGGCGGCAAGCATCACACGACCGTGCTGCACTCGGTGGAGAAGATTGAAGAAGTCCGCAAGAACGATAAAGATTTGAACAGGCTTCTTAATAAACTGACCGAGCAATTAGGCGGATAAACCGCGGCTCCGCGCGAGATTTCCACTTTGCAATCGGGTATTCCTCGTAGGCCTCTGTGAACCAGATGTGGAAGTTGTGAATGCCTGAGGAGAAATCGGAACCAGCAGCAAGATTCAGTGGTAGCTCCGAAGCGCAGGGAACCGATTTCTAACATGAAGGGTGCAATGGGAAGTTGATGGAAACGGGAAGGTTGAGAAAGTTTTCCACGTTTCCAACGGGCCTACTGTTACTGCTGGTTTTATAGGTTTTGCATTTGATATAAGGAATAAGAAGAAGTAGGGCCCAGGTTTCGCAACTGCACGAAATCCAGGGCACCCAAGCGTGACGTTCTTCGGGGAGACTGACTTATGCCGGTGGAGGCCGCCGTTGCCGCGGGTACCATGGAGATCACGGTCAGCAAGTTTGAGCTGCTGCGCGAACTAACTGCCACCCAAGGTGTGGTCGAGCGCAAGACCACGATTCCGATTCTTTCCAATTATTTGTTTGAAGCGGCCGGAGATCGCCTGTCGCTGACGGCCACCGATCTGGACCTGAGCCTGCGCACTTCCTGTGCGGCGAAGGTCAAGAAAGAAGGGTCGTGCACCATCCCGGCGCGCAAACTGCATGACTACGTAAAGCTGCTACCCGATGCCGACATCACCATCAAGCTGCTGGAAAATCACTGGGTCAGCATCCGTTGCGGGCGCTCGAACACAAAGATGGTAGGGATGGCGAAGTCGAACTTCCCCAGCCTGCCGGTGTTCCCCACGTCAGGAGCGATTTCAATTCCCTCACAGGTGCTGCGCGGACTGATTGCCCGGACGGGCTTCGCAATCTCGAGTGAAGAGTCACGCTATACGCTGAATGGTGCCCTGATGCTCCTGAAGCCAGAGTCGATCACGATGGTCGCGACCGACGGACATCGGCTGGCGCATTGCGAACGGGCAGGAGAAAAGTTTGAAGGCGTCTCGGGCGAGATGAAGACCCTGGTCCCGAAGAAGGCGATGGACGAGTTGAAGTCGCTGCTCGACTCCACCGACGCCGAGACGATTGAGTTTGCCAAGGACGAGTCGACGCTCTTCTTCCGGATCGGATCGCGGCTGCTGACGTCGCGCCAGTTGACCGGACAGTTCCCGAACTTCGAGGCCGTTCTGCCCAAGGACAATAGCAAGATTGTTCCTCTGAATGCGGATGAGCTCAATGCCGCGATCCTTCGTGTGGCGCAGTTCGCCGATGAACGTTCGCGCGCGGTCCGGATGCGGCTGGAGAAGGGCGAAGTGAAGATTTCGGCCTCGTCGACAGAAGCAGGGGAGTCTGAGGATTCGCTCGAGGCAGCGTATACCGGAGATCCACTGACGATTGGCTTCAATGCGTCGTACCTGGTGGAATTCCTGAAGGCCGCAGGCACCGCCGAGGTGCGGCTCGAGCTGAAGGACCCGCAGTCGGCGGGGCAACTGAGGCCGGCCGAGGGCGATGATTATAAGTATCGCTATATAGTCATGCCGATGCGCATCTGAGGAGGCGCAACTCCCTCACTCCTTCCATTAGTCGCGGCCGTCACGTTGCGGGCATTTTGTCCTTCCGAGGCGCGAATGCGCTGAGGAATCTGCTTGTCCCGGCCACATCCCACCTGTTATCGCCGTTCAACAGTCATTAGAGCTTTCGTCTACACGCTTCCGCGTTCCGGGGCTTGACCCCGTCTTCCGGACTGGCTTACAGTGGCGGCATTCACCGTGGAGGCTTTATGCTCGATGGCTTCAAGAAGTTCATCCTGCGCGGAAATGTTGTGGACATGGCAGTGGGCGTGGTGGTTGGTGCGGCGTTCGGGGCCGTGGTCACCGAAATGACCAAGGCGTTTCTCACTCCGTTGATTGCGCTTCTGGTGGGCAAGCCGGACTATTCGAATTTGAAGTTCACCGTCCGCACGACGACCTTTCCCATTGGCGACTTCGTGAATGCGCTCATCTCGTTCGTGTTGATTGCGGCAGCGGTGTATTTCTTTGTCGTCGTTCCGGTGAACTGGCTGATGGCGCGCATGCATCGCGGAGAGAAAGCTCCCGATCCGACGACGAAGAAGTGTCCGGAGTGCTTGAGCGAGATCCCAATCGCGGCACGGCGGTGTGCGCATTGCGCGCAGCCGGTAACCGTGATGGCGGCGTGAGCATTCATTCCCATTATCCGTGCTAGTTGAAATTGTCATCCTGAGGCCTGCGCCTTTTGCAGGCCGAAGGACCTATGCACTCCACTCCTTCACGCAGCCGCGATACTTCCCTTGCGTACCATCGTCTGATGCTCACAGCATCTCCCGCTCGCGTAAGATTGAAGAGATGCGCCTCTGGATGGTCTCAGCTCTACTTGTCTACCTGCTCTTGACCTTCGCGCTTCCTGGGCTCGCTCAGGACTCCCCGCAGAAGGACTCGTCTGGCAGCAGCTCCTCGCGGAACAAGAAATCTCCGAAAGCGGCGAAAGATAGTTCTGGATTGGAAGATGGCATTGTCAGTGGTGGGGCGTATCGCAATTCATCTCTGGGCCTCACCTGCAAAATCCCTGCCGGATGGGTGCTGCGGACTGAGGAGATGAATTCGCGAGAAGAGCAAGATCAAAAGCCGTCGCCACAGGGAACGAAGGGGAATACAGAGGAAAATACTGGCCGGGTTTTGCTGGCGACGTTTTCGCGGCCTCCCGAGGCGAAAGGCGACGACGTCAATGCGTCGATCGTGATTGCGGCCGAGCCCGTGGCAGCTTATCCCGGCCTGACCGAGGCGGTGCAGTATCTCGACGTCGTCACCGAGGTTCCAAAGGCCCAGGGATTCGAGGCCGATGAAGATCCTTATGAGCTTGCCATCGGGCCGAAGACGCTGGTCCGGGCGGACCTGCATAAAAATGTGGGATCGCGCGTGATGCACCAATCGACTATGGTTTTCCTGGCAAAGGGATATGCAGTGTCGATCACGGTGATCGGCGGGACCGAAGATGATGTGGAAGGCCTGGTGGATGGGCTCTCGTTCAGCGCGAAGTAATCAAGATGTCATCTGCAAGCACGATGTCATCCTGAGCGCGCGCAAGAGAGCCGGAACGGCGATCCAACGGACGCGAGGGACCGTACGAACGTATCCCAGCGCAGCGGCGGTTGATAGGACCGCCCAACTGCATTTCTCCTTACAGATCCGCGTGATCCGCGTAAATCCGCGGCAAAGAAGTTCGACTGGATTGGCAATGAAACTAGAAATTCCATCTCGAAAATTTGCAGCCTACCTTTTCGACTGCGATGGCACCGTCGCGGATTCGATGCCGCTGCATTATGTCGCCTGGAGCAAGGCGCTAGGCGACTGGCAGTGTGACTTCGAAGAGAAATTCTTCTATTCGCTTGGCGGGATGCCGGTGCGCGACATCATCACGACGCTGAATCAGAAGCATGGATTGTGTATGCCGGTGGAAGACGTCGCGCACCGCAAAGAAAGTTTGTATTTCGAATTGCTGCCCAAGCTCAAGGCTGTCCCGGAAGTGCTCGAGCATGTCGAAGAGGCGCACGGACGAATTCCCTGTGCGGTGGTCTCCGGCAGCACGCGGGAGTCGGTGGTGGCGTCGTTGCGGGTGCTCAACCTCAGCGATCGCTTCGAGACGCTCGTGTGCGCGGGCGACTACAAGCGGGGCAAGCCGGACCCAGAGGCGTTCCTGATGGCCGCCGAAAGGCTCGGCGTGAAGCCGGCCGACTGCCTGGTGTTTGAAGATACGGACATGGGGATCGAGGCGGCGACTGCCGCGGGGATGGCGTCGGTGAAAGTGCCTCCGCCGTGGGAGAGAGGGGTAGGGAAAGGGTAGTTGCGAGCTAACAGAATCCCCCATCACAGGGAACACAGAGGAACACGGGGACATTATGCCGCGTTCTTGCCATTGTGGAGCGTTTCGTTGGATAACTCGATTTGAAACCTTGTCCCGTAGGGACATTTGATAATAGCCCGGCATTTCCAATGCCGGGTCGTGGAGCGGATATGCGCGCATCGTGCCCTGTAGGGGCACTTGATCCACGCGAAATGAGCGGTGCGCATGATTTGCGATGGTGGTTCAGCCGTCCCTACGGGACGGACGTTTCATTCCCGCTTCGTACCCGGCGTTGGAAACGCCGGGCTATTGTCGGTCGTCCCTCCGGGACATTGATCTACGCTGGGACCAAAGCTTGTTCAAGTTCGGATGCCTAACACGGCGCTTAAGCGCCGCTCTTCCACGAAACCAAAAATGGGTTACGCTACTTGGAGTTGAGGGCACAATCACCTCGTAAGAGTGTTATCCTCCGCGGAATGCAAACCCGGCGTGCTCCAGGCTGACAAGGAGAATATCCAATGAAACACAACGTTGTATTAATGATCGCGTCTCTGCTGTCGATCGTCTTTGTGACCTTACACACGGCGGACGACATCGTCCGCGGGATGGAGCCAGGAACGCTGTTCGATCTCATTGTGGTGCCCATCCTGGTGGTCTGGCTGTACGGAACGCTGGTGCTGGCCGAACGGCGGTCAGGATACGTCATCGTCCTGCTGGGGTCGCTTCTTGGGTTGCTCGTCCCCGTCATCCACATGAAGGGGGCAGGAGTCGGCGGCGCGATCGCCAAGTCCAGCGGAGCCTTCTTCTTCATCTGGACACTCCTCGCGCTCGGCGTGACCGCGCTCTTCTCTGTCATCCTCTGTGTGGGCGGATTGTGGGCGCATCTGCCATGGCGGGCCGCCACGCAGCAAAAACAAGTTGCTCGTGCATGAAGCAGCGACCGCGATGGGGTGGCGTTGTGAAAGTGCCTCCGCCGTGAGGCGTGGAGTGGTGAGGTTGTCCGTTGTTACTTCGCGGGATTTGACTCCAAACGGAATTTCTCACCAGCTACCCGCGTTTGTTAGGTGCTGATAGAATGCTCGCGCCCGCTACGGAGATCGCAGATGGCAACCCTCTCTAGCTCGCAACCTAAATGGCAGCACCTGGCCCCGGGCGCTTATGACCGCATTTTCTACAGCGGCATGGCCGTCGCGATGGCAGCCACCGTGTTTGTCGGCTTCGCTCCCACCTTTTACCTGAGATTCTATTTTCACGCGCCTACGCCCTCGGGGGCGACATCCCTGACGTGGCTAGCGCAGCTACACGGTGCGCTCTTTTCGAGTTGGGTGGTGCTGTTTATTGTTCAGACATCCCTCGTAGCGAAGCACAACGTGGCAATGCATGGGCGGCTGGGGATCGCAGGTGTCTTTCTGGCGGTAGTGATGACGGTTGTGGGTGCAATTACTGGAATCAAAGCGGCGGCGCGGGGAGCAACCCCGCCCGGAGCCGATCCGCTCGGCTTCCTCGCCATTCCCCTGGGCGACATGCTGATGTTTTCTATTTTCGTCGGGTCCGCATTTTTCTGGCGCCGCAACCGGGAGGCACATAAACGTCTGATGCTGCTCGCCTATATCAGCATTGTCGCGGCAGCGACAGCGCGCCTGCCCGGCGTTCTGCCCTTGGGGCCGCTATGGTTCT
Source organism: Candidatus Sulfotelmatobacter sp. (assembly GCA_035946775.1). GTDB lineage: Bacteria > Acidobacteriota > Terriglobia > Terriglobales > Acidobacteriaceae > Sulfotelmatobacter. Next base: position 130,455 of record DASYZA010000165.1, read on the forward strand.
ACGGGCTGGCTTTCATATTTTTGCTGCTCGCGGTGACCTACGACCTGGGCTCCCGTCACCGCGTACACATGGCGTACATTTTGGGCGGTGCATTGCTGCTAGCCTCGGTACCGCTGCGGCTTATGTTTTCAGGGACGGCAACGTGGCGGGCGATCGCACAATTCCTGGTCGGCCGGCTGGGGTAGATAATTTCGCAATTAGCGAATATTGGCTGGCTCCGATTACTCTTCCAGCGATTCCGAGTAGAGGCTCAGGTCTTTTTCGCCTTTGGCTTTTTTCTCGGCGTATTTTTTCATCCAGGCTTCCCAGGATTTTCCGGCGGCGGTGTCGCGCCCCGTGAAGGCCAGGGCGGCGATGTCGGAATACGCGATCGCGATTTTTTCGTTCGAATTCTTCGGGTAGAGGCGGACTTGCGAGTCTTGCAGCGTTTTGCCGGTGCGGCGGTCGAAGAGGTAGCCTTCGATTTTCGATCCGTCTTTGCGGGTGATGGTGATGTCTCCGCGGTAGTCGAAGGCCTTTTCGAGCGCTTGGCGCAGATCTTCCTCGCTGGCTACAGCGGGGATCCAGCCTTCCAGTTTTTCGTGTTCTACGCCCGGAGCAACTTCAAGCGCGTCGGGGTTTTGGACGTGCGGCGGATGTTGGTCGGTATGCCCTGATTCTTTTCCGGTCATTTTTAGCTGTGAGCTTCGAGCTATGAGCTGCGAGCAAACCTACTTATGCCCGATGTTTCGTCCCGTAGGGACATTTGATAATAGCCCGGCATTTCAATGCCGGGTCACGATGACATATAGCGGAACCGTGCCCCGTAGGGGCACCTGATCCCGCGGAACGAAGCCCGATGACTTTGCGGTGCAGGTTCAGCCGTCCCTCCGGGACGGCTCGTTTCATCCGCGTTGTTACCCGGCGTTGGAAACGCCGGGCTATTGTCGGTCGTCCCTAACGGGACGAAATTCTTCCGTGCAACGAAATCTTGGCTCGCTATGCTCTGGTTTCCTGCCAGTGCGATGCGCTTTGTGTTGGTTCGATCTGGATCAGCGGATTCACTGGCGCCTGCGGCTCGTCCAACATCTTCAAAGCTTCTTTATCGTTGTAGGTCGTGAACAGCGTTGCTCTTACCGTCGCCAGGAATCCTCCCAGCGAGCTGAACGTGGCGTTCACCGCGCTGGCTTCGTATCCGCTGTGGACCATGCAGTTCGCGCAGGCCGGATTGCCCGACTCCGTGCCGTAGTTCTGCCACTCGGTCGTCTCGATGAGCTCTTTAAAACTCTCTGCGTAGCCGTCTTGCAGCAGGTAGCAAGGCTTTTGCCAGCCGAAGACGTTGTACGTTGGCATGCCCCACGGCGTGCATGGATAGGTGCGCTTGCCCATAAGGAATTCCAAGAACAACGGCGACAGGTTGAACTGCCAGCGCTTCTTGCGGTTCGACAGGATCGCGCGGAACATCCGCCGCGTCCGCGCCCGTCCCAAAAAATGCTTCTGGTCGGGGGCCTTGTCGTAGGAATATCCCGGAGAGAGCATCATGCCTTCGACGCCGAGGTCCATCATCTCGTCGAAGAAAGCGCGGACCGATTTTGGATTCGCGCCGTCGAAAAGAGTCGTGTTGGTCGTAACGCGGAAGCCGCGCTTCAGAGCCTCTTTCACCGCGTCGACGGCGATGTCGTATCCGCCTTCGCGGCAGACGGCGAGGTCATGCTCTTCGCGCTGTCCGTCGAGGTGAACGGAGAATGTCAGGAACTTGCTCGGTTTGAAGAGATGAATCTTCTCTTTCAGCAGCAGGGCGTTGGTGCACAGATAAATATATTTCTTGCGGGCGACCAGGCCCTCGACGATCTTCTCGATCTCGGGATGCATCAGCGGCTCGCCGCCGGGGATCGAGACCATGGGCGCGCCGCATTCGTCGACGGCGCGGAAGCACTCTTCCGGGCTGAGGTCTTTCTTCAGGATGTGGGCGGGGTATTGAATTTTGCCGCATCCGGCGCAGGCCAGGTTACAGCGGAACAGCGGCTCGAGCATCAGGACGAGCGGATATTGCTTGCGTCCGGCGAGCTTCTGCCGAATGACATAGCTCGCTACGGTCCACATTTGTGACACGGGTACTGGCATGCGAAAGTAGAACCCCTTCCTCCCCATATTTTAACAGGGTGCGTGGGCGTGGGAATCGAGGTGTGCACCGGAAGGCGATCACCTCGCCTAAAGCCCCTGTTTCCCGAACCTTAACGCGGAGCCAAACCGCCGCTATTCCACACACGGACGTGTGACAAGAACTACAGCCGAGGGGAAAACACAGGAGCGCTTGGCAGAAAGTCGACAGCCCCGTCAGGGGCGGAATTCATTAGCCCAGGACGTGAGTCCTGGGTAGCTAACGAAACGAAACCGAGTCCCGTAGGGACGATACCCTTCTGCCCGTCCTTCGCGCCTACAATCAAAGGCAATGCCGGTTTCTCCTGCACGCGCTGCCGCCTTCGATATCCTGCTCCGGGTCGAGAGCGAATCTTCGTACGCCTCCGAACTCCTGCATTCCTCCGCCAGCCAGAAGCTCTCGCATGCTGATCACGCACTTGCCACCGAGCTAGTCATGGGAGTCCTGCGCTGGCGGTCGCGTCTCGACACGGAAATCGCAGCCGCGTCCTCGCAGCCACTGAAAAAGCTCGACCTGGAAGTGATCATCGCGCTTCGCCTCGCGCTCTATCAATTTCGCTGGCTCGATCGAATCCCAGAGCGGGCCGCGCTCCATGAAAGCGTCGAGTTGGTGAAGCGCGCGCGCAAACGTTCAGCCGCCCCATATGTGAACGCCGTTCTCAGAAAACTAGCAGCGCAGGCCAAGTCTGCCGAGCATGCTCCAGAAGTTCCTCTGTGCAACCCTGTGCCCTCTGTGGTGAATTCTTTTGAAGAACTAGCGGAGGTTTGTGCACATCCGGTCTGGCTAACAGAGCGCTGGACGGAATTCTACGGGCTTGCAGTTGCACTAAAGATCTGTGAATACGATCAGTCGCCTCCTTCAACCGCCCTCCGGCTCCGCAAGCCTGACGCCGAACGCAATCTCGTTGACGAAGGAATCACACTACACCCGGGCGCCTTGCTCTCTTCTTCTCGCCGCGTGCAGTCCGGCGATATTAGGCACACGCAAGCATTCCGCCGTCACGAAGTCGTGATCCAGGACGAAGCCTCGCAACTGGTCGCCGCTCTCAGTGGCCGAATCAATAAGGACGCACCTCGCATTCTGGACTGTTGTGCTGCCCCCGGAGGCAAGACGCTCGCCATCGCCGACCGTAATCCGTCGGCGTCTGTTACGGCGGTAGAAATCCATCCGCACCGCGCCCGCCTCATGCAGAGACTGCTAGGTACCGACACATCATCGCAAATCAAGACCGTAGTCGCCGACGCCCGAACTCTCCCGCTCGCGAATAACTATGATGCGATCCTCACCGACGTTCCCTGCTCCGGCACCGGCACGCTGGCGCGCAATCCGGAAATCAAGTGGCGCCTCAAACCAGAAGACTTCGCAGAACTGCACGAGCGCCAGCTCGCCATCCTCCGCTCCGCCGTTTCGCACCTCGCGCCCGGAGGCCGCCTGGCGTACTCCACCTGTTCGCTGGAGAAAGAAGAGAACGAAGATGTGGTCGAAGCGGCGCTAGCCGAAAACTCGGCGCTCCGCCTGCTCGACGCACGCGCTGAACTTGCGAGACTGAAAGCGGAAGGCGAACTCGCCTGCCCCGATCCAGACTCGCTCACCCGCGGGCCGTATCTGCGCACTATTCCCGGAGTGCATCCGTGCGACGGATTTTTCGCCGCGATTGTGGAAAAGTCGTAGAACCACCAACAACCATCATTGATCCCGCCTCGGCCAATGCTCTACCATGCTCCGTTCCGAGGGGGAAACTAAATGCAGCGTGCAATGTTAGCCGGGATATTTTTTCTTGCGAGTATGCTTTCTGTCACATGGGCGCAGGTACCGCAAGCTCTGCCCTATCCGGCAGCCGATGACCGTTACAAAGCCGACATCCTCGTGGTCGTGGCGCATCCCGACGACGACATGGCCGCCGCACCCTACACCGCCCGAGCCATGGACCAAGGCAAGCGTGTCGCGGTCATCTTCTGCACGCGCGGTAACTCCGGGCCGAACTTTCTCGGACGCGAGCAGGCCGCCTCGCTCGGCGCCATCCGCGAGATCGAAGGCCGCCGCGCCGAAGCTGCCCTCGGCGTCTACAACGTATGGTTCCTCAATGGTTCCGATACTCCCGGCCAGGACGTCTTGCACTCCCTCGAAAACTGGGGACACGGCTACGCCCTCGACCAGGTCGTCCGGCTGGTGCGCCTCACCCGCCCCGAAGTGATCATCACCTGGCTGCCCTTTTACCTGGCTGGCGAAAATCACGACGATCATCAGGCCGCCGGAGTTCTCGCGACCGAGGCTTTCGACCTCGCCGCCGATCCGCTGGCATTTCCAGAACAGTTGGAGCCCCCGCACGACCCTGAGCAAATCAGCAATTACGGCGAAGGGCTTTCCCCCTGGCAGCCGCAGAAGATCTATTACCTCTCCGATTACTCGTTCTCCTATGGCGTTCACTCTGACTTCATGACCGGCCAGGGACCGCAATATCGTATCGATGAGATCTCTCCCAGCAAGCACGTCTCGTATTCGCAGCTGACCTTTGACGCCTGGATGCACGACCACTCGCAGATTGGATCAGGCTTCACTCCCGACCAGATGAAAGAGTACTTGTCGCATCCCATGCGATTCATCTTCGGCAAGTCGGTCGTAGGAGGCAGTCCCACCGGCGATATTTTCGAGAACGTGAAGCCTTCCGGAGTGCCGTTCGTTGAGATGATCGGCACACACACCATATCGGAGCCACCACCGCCGCTCGCTCTCGGCGGACCATGGGCTTTCTACCCAGGGTTTTGGCACGCTCACAAGTTGGACCACCTCGCCAACCTGCTGCAGCCTGAGACCGCGATGGGCACGCATGACTTCCATCTGTGGGTGCCGCTTGTGCTGCACAATTCCAGCGGCAGCAAGCAGCAGGTAACTCTCCAGTCGAAACTGCCGGCCGGCTGGAAGCAATCGCCCGGTCCAATGGCGTACACGTTGGCGCCGCAAGAGTCGCGCCCCGTTTCCCTGTCCCTGATAGCTCCTGAAGATCAGAAGGGGACCTGGCAATCGCTGGTCTTCAATACGGAATCAGATGGCAAGGTCGTCGGATCGGTCACCTTGAAAGTTAACGTGGTCTACAATGGCGTACCGCAGTAGAAAGCGGCTGCTCGTCGCGGCGCGCGTGGTCTTCGCCAGGCAGGAGTAGCTGCTCAACCGACACGAGTTGCGGGAATCTGGCGTGAAACCGCAGCCACTCCCTTCGTGCAGTTCACTCCATGGCGAACTCTCATCTGTGACCCACGGCGATCTGCCACCTGCATACTGCCCATCTCGATTTCACCTAATGGAAACACATTAATTCTGCCTTGACAGTGTTCCATGCAGTGAAATATGTTTTCGCCCAATGGAATGGGGTTCGCGCTGAGGTTGCGGGAGTAACTCCAACAGTACAGCGCGATTCGATTGCTGGGTTCCAGACAATCCCAGCCTTCATGGGACCACTTCGAAAGCACTCCGTCCGGGAGAATCGGTCAATGCAAAATCGCCAGAGGTGGGTCGTCCCGATTTTCGTCGTCCTGTCTGTATTGTCGCTCTCCAGCATGCTGCTCGCCGATGTCACGGGCTCCCTTAACGGAGTGGTGCACGATCGCAGCCAGGCAGCGGTCACCGGTGTTCGTCTAACGATCACGAACGTGCAGACCAATGTGTCTCAGCAGACTACCTCGGGTTCTGACGGGTCGTTTCACTTTCTCGCGCTGCCTGCGGGAAACTATCGGCTCACTGCGAATGCCTCCGGGTTCAAGCCCTACGAAGCCACCAACATCACTCTGCAGGTGAATGATCAACTGAAGATGGATATTGTCCTGGATGTCGGGACAGTCAACGAACAGGTCAGTGTTGCGGCCGAAGCCGTGCACGTGGAAACCGAGAGCACGCAACTCGGCGATGTAATCGATTCCAAGAAGATGCTCAACCTGCCGCTGAATGGCCGCAGCTACTTGGATTTGTTGGGCTTGCAGGCCGGAGTGGCGCCAGCAGGATCCGTGACGATCGGTGGCGACCGGAACGTATCCGGCTATCTCGTGAATGCCGGCAATATCTCGGTGAACGGCCAGCGCGAGACGGCCAACGCCTTTCTGGTGAATGGCGGCGATGTCAGCGAAGGACGAAACCTGGGCGCCGGACTGGTTCCGAATCTTGATTCCGTGGAAGAGTTTCGCCTTATCACCAACAGCTTTGACGCGGAATATGGAAAGTTCAGCGGCGCCGTGATGAATGCCATTACCAAGTCGGGCACGAATGGTTTCCACGGTGATGCGTTCGAGTTCCTGCGGAATGACGCGATGGATTCGAGGAGTTTCTTCACGCCCTCCAAATCGGAGCTGCGACAAAATCAGTTCGGGTTTACCGCTGGAGGCCCGTTCTGGAAGAACAAACTGTTCTGGTTCACCGATTATCAGGGCACAAGACGAGTTGCAGGCGCCGAAACCGGTATTGTTACGCTGCCGAGCGTTGCCAACCTTCAAGGTCAGTTTGATCCTTCAACATTAACGGGCACAGTCGACTCGGCGGCGCTTCCCCCCAACAGTTGCCCGGTCGGCCCCTGTCTCGACTGGCCCACAACCCTTTCAAATAGATTGGGCTACACAGTGACAGCCGGCGAGCAGTACAGTTTTGTAGGGTGTACCTCAACCTCGCAGTGTGTGTTTCCTGGTGGTTTAATTCCGAAGAAAGCGTGGTCGGCACCCGCGCTTGGTATTCTCCCGTACATTCCAACCCCCAATGTCGATCCCAGTCTAGGTACCTATCAAGACAACAGCCACCGAGATACGATTACCGACAACAAAATTGGGGAACGGGTTGATTTTAACAACCAGAAAACGGGCACGTGGTCGTTCTATTATCACTTCGACGACTCAACAGTTCTCAGCACACTGCCCAGCGGCGGCGCAAGCGTGCCGGGATTCCCCGCCTCGACGCCAACTCGCGCCCAAGAGTTTGTGATCAGCAACACGAAGACTCTCGGCCCCAGTGCAGTGAATGAGGCTCGGGTGACCTTCTTCCGCACTGCTACCCACTTGGACAACCCAACCGGCGGCAAAGCGAGCCTTGCTTCACTCGGTTTCAAGACAGGTGTCGGAAGTTTGGGCATTATCCCCGATGCCACGCCCGGGTTTCCGGAGTATGTCCCCCAGATCTATTTCAACAACTTCGCCCTTGGCACCCCGTCTCTCATTACCTTCCAGCCCGATAACACCTACACGGCGTCAGAGGGGCTTTCCAAAGTAGTGGGCAGACATACACTCAAGTTCGGGGGAGAAGCACGTTACCTGCAGGTCAATGAACGCAACCTGGCCAGCCAGGACGGAGCGTTTGTTTTCGACGGGACGGTGACGGGCGTCGATTTCGCCGACTATATCCTTGGTGCGACCACTGGTGCAGGAAATGGATACACCCAGGCAGCGGTACAGCTCCTGGATTCACGGACGCGCTATGGCGCCGCGTATGCGCAAGACTCATGGAAGGCGACGCCCAATTTGACCGTCAATCTGGGGCTCCGTTGGGAAGTGAGCATGCCTTGGTATGACACGCAGGGCAAGATCCAGACTTGGGTGAAGGGAGAGCAGTCCACTGTGTTTCCGGGTTCTCCCAAGGGTCTTGTATTTCCCGGCGATCCAGGCATTCCCAAGACGCTCGCCCCGACTCGATATAACAACTTCGGACCGCGCATCGGCCTGGCTTATTCTCCCAACTTTAGCGACGGAGTCTTGGGCAAGGTTTTTGGCGGACCAGGGAAAACCAGCATCCGTGCCTCGTTCGGGCTCTACTACACGTCGGTGGAGGACCTGAACCTTTTTTATGAAGTGGCCGATGCTCCCTTTGGCTTGTACTGGACCAGCCCGGGTTCCGTTGATTTTGCGGAGCCTTTCCGAAATCGGCTGGACGGAGGCACCGACAGCGAGGGCCAGCGTTTCCCGTTCACCGCCCCGATTCCGGGCGACCCATCAAATAAGACGCTAAGTTTCGCGAAGTATGAGCCGATGTCCTATTTCCCCGGATACGACATTCATAACAAGCTCCCGTACGCCGAGCACTTCAATTTTTCGATCCAGCGCGAACTGAGCAGATCGACCGTCTTGACGTTGTCCTACGTCGGCACGGCAGGTCACCGGTTGATCGCGCAGACCGAAGCCAACCCCGGCGATGCGGCGCTATGTAGGCAACTCACGGCGCAAGGCTATACCGATGCGACGAACGGTTCACTCGGATGCGGACCGAATACCGAGCAGGATACGTTTACCCGGGGCGCAAATACCGTTTACAGCACCAGGGATACTCTTTTGAATCCGAATTACTGCCCGGCAGCCCAAGCCATCTGTTTTGGTTATGGCAATACTTTCACCAATCTGGTGGCAAATTCGATCTACCACTCTGGAGAGGTGACGATCGAGCGCAAAGCGGGGGATGTAACTTTCCTCGCCGCTTATACGCTGGCGAAGGCCATCGATGATTCCTCAGCTTTCGGCGAGTTGATCAACTTCCAAAACGCCAAGCTGAGCCGCGGCTTATCGTCGACGGATGTCCACCAGAATTTCGTGGTCAGTTACATTTGGCAGCTGCCCTTCGACCGGCTCACCCACGCGATGCCAAGGCTAACGAAAGGCTGGCAACTGCAGGGCATCACCCGGTTCGCTACCGGCTTCCCGGTTCAGATGGGAGAATCGAATCCTGTGCCCCAGGGCCCACTGTGTCCCTCGGGGTTGTGCCCGGGAGATGCCTCGCTTGCTGGCAGCCCCTCCACCGATATGCCGAATCTTGTGGGACCGGTTCACAAATACAATCCACGCTCGACTCCCGGTACGTGGACCTATTTCAGCCAGGGCTCATTTATGGCAACTCAATGCGCTCTCGTGTCGGGGGTTTTGACGGGTCCTGACTGCGGAAGTTTCGGGACAGCGAATCGGCGATTCTTCCATGGCCCCGGCTTCAACAATACCGATTTCGGAATCACGAAGATCATTCCCATCAAGGAAGCTATGTCTTTCCAGATTCGCGGTGAATTCTTCAACATTTTCAACCACGCGCAATTCGCCAATCCGAGCGGCGACATCAGCAGCGCCAACTTCGGAAATGTGACGAATACGCGAACTGATACCTATCGCCAAGGCCAGGTCAGTGCAAAATTTATCTGGTGACATCGAAAGTTTTGATTCGGGCGAGGCCGAACTAGCCTCGCCCTTTTTTCTTTCGGCCCTCATGACGATTAAGAATGGTCCTTATCGCCGGTCCCGACCATGCTAGGCTGTGGTTCTGATGCTCTTGCTGGTCCTGATTTTCCTGATCGCAACGCCGTGTTTCGCGCAAACGGCTGACGTTTACCGCCGCGACGCAACTGAACTCGCTCGCCAGAAGTCTTGGGACCAGGCCATCGAGAAATATCGCAAGGCGCTTGAGCTTGAACCCAGCGATGCCCTCACCCACTACAACCTGGCCCTGGCTCTGAAATACAAGGGTGATTCCAGGCAGGCTCTCGAAGAGTTTCAGGCAGCGCTGCATCTGAAACCAAAATGGGCTGACGCTCATTACGCATTGGGCGCTACCTGGTACGATCTGCACGACCTCGATTCTGCCCAGAAGGAATTGCAAATCGCCGCCGATCTTGACCCCGCGAAACCGGGCCCCCATCAATTGCTGGCCCGAATCTACATTGAGCGGAACGCCCCTTCTGATGCTCGGAAAGAACTGCTACGCGCAGTCGCGCTGAAACCTTCCGCAGATTTGTATTCTGATCTGGGCCTGACCGAAGGACAGCTAGGGAATCTCTCGGCCGCAGCCGCTGATTTTCGTCATGCGATTCAGCTGAATCCAAAGCTCGCCGCGCCGCACGTCATGCTCGGCATCACCTTGCGCCGCCAGAATGACGATGCGGGCGCCCTCGCTGAATTCCGCAAAGCGGTGGCCATGGATCCCAATGATCCTCAGGCGCAATTCAATTTGGGCAAGGAACTGAAAGAGAAAGACGATCTTCCAGGAGCTGCAGCAGCATTTCAGCGTGCGATTGACCTGAAGCCCGATTTTGAAGAGGCGCACTATAACCTGGGTCTAACCCTGCGTGCCGAGGGCCAGTCTGACGCCGCCAAGAAAGAATTGACCGAGATCGGTGACCTCCGCCGCTTCCGCTCCCGTCTCGCCGAAGCGAAGCTGCTCACCTTGCAAGGTGTCGAGGCCCTCAAACAGCAAAAACTCGACAACGCGTTTTCCTTCCTGCACCAGGCGGTCGAAAAAGCACCTGAGTTGCCCACCGGCTACTACTACCTGGGCGTAGCCTGGGAGCGCAAGAACGATCCAGCTCAGGCTCAGGCAGCATTCGAAAAAGCGCTCGAAATCAAGCCGGACTACGCCCAAGCCCATACCAGTCTCGGGCTGCTTTATTGGCAGCGCAACGATCGTTCGGGTGGCCTCAAGGAATTCCGGGAAGCCGTCATGTGCGACCCGGATTTGGCAGAGGCACACTACAATCTCGGCCTAGCATTAGCCCAATCAGGAAATCTGGACGAATCCGTCCGCGAGCTGACCGACGCTATAAGCCTGAATCCAAACTACACCGACGCGCGCGTCCAGCTGGGATTGGTTCTGAGCCAAAAGAACGATACCGCCGGTGCCGCCAACGTTTTCCGGGAACTCGTGCGCCACGACCCGACCTTCGCCGAAGGCCACAATAATCTAGGCCTGGTACTGCTCCAGTCTGGCAAGGTGCAGAACGCTGTAACCGAATTCAAAGAGGCGGCCCGCCTGAAGCCCACCTACGCCGAGGCACACTACAACCTCGCTCTAGCCTTTCGCCAGGAAGGCAAAACAGCCGATGCCCAGCAGGAATTCGAAAAGGCCTTTCAACTCGCGCCAGAACTGAGGAACGTGCCCTTGCAGTGAACCTGCAAGCCGTCGCTCGCTCAAACTGTTCCTGCCTCTCACTGGATCTCGTATTCAAACCGCTGCAAAGCCTGACGCAGCGACTCGAGACGAAACGCCTTCGGTGGCACAACACTCTCTGCGAGCCCTGGATAATCTTTCCGGAACTCTCCACTCGACAGATACGAAATATCTTTTTCCACCTCAGCATTTTCCATCGCGATATAGAACATCCGCGACCGTACCCCCGCTTTCGATAACACGACACGTGAGTCTGCGGGAACCGACGCCGAAATCTTTCCAGCATGAATCGCCTCACGCCTGATCCGTTGTCCATCCGCCGTTTGAAACTCAAGCGTCCCGCCAATCCATTGGCTGCCTGAAGCAACACGTATCGTGCAAAATGTGCGGGCCGCTTCCGGATGGAAGCCTTTCGGCCATAGATAAACTGGATTCGATACCGCCAGATATCGCACGTGATCGGGATCGTGCTCCGGGTCATCGCCTGCGCCAAACGCGCGCACAACAACATAGTCGGGGTCGCCGCGTCCGGGAATTTCATACTCGAGCACGCCGCCCGGAAACTTGTCCTTCACCGCGAGTACCACGCCGTGTTTTCCGATGATCTCGATTCGCCCCACGCTACTGTTCGGCGCGGCGTACACTTCAATGCGCAGCCTGTGACGCTTTGCCGGAGCCGTTTGCACCACCGAGCCCATCGGGACGCCATCCACTGAGACGTTGAGAAACCCTCCATCGCTGAAGAAGACTTCCCCAGACCGGGCCACATCCCGGATGGCCTGCGCCGTCAACGGACGATTCCCGATGTGCGGATAGTTCCTGAAAGTATCGAGTTGGTTATGCTGGCTGGCCTGGTTCAGAAAGAAATCCGTCTCGGCAAACCCCGGCACTTTCCCGCCCGTGTCCAGATACCAGAACCACAGATCCTCGTACGACTTGTTGTACACACGATCGCCCATCACCGCCATGCCATCGATCGATCCATCCGCAATCAGAAACAGCCCCGACATCGCCGCGATATTGGACGTGAATTTCCCGTCGCTCACCCACCAGCGCGTGGGATGCGCGAAGACGCCGATTGCACCCGCCTTTCGCTGGATCGCCATAATCTCAAACAGATTCCGCCGCGTATGCGGCTCGCCGCTCAGCGGATTGATCTCAACCGCTGGATCATTTTCGTAATACTTGATCGGGCGGTCCTGCGAGTAGTCGTGCCACGCCGGATCGTCATACAAATATCCAAACCACCACATGTGCCCCATGCGGTTCTTCGGCGTTTCGTTATCCAGATAGAAAAGAGTCGATCCATGCGAGCGCTCGTTCAGGTCCGCAAGCGTGGCGTTGACTCCCGCTACATCCATGACGGATTTCTGATCGAACTTGCCGGAGTAGTACAGGTCGCGATCCGGTCCTTCAAATCGCTGAAAGTTGGCTTCGTTCGCCGGGTTCCAGGCGCTGCCGACCCCGACCGCGCGGATGCCAAGCTTCTGGCACCACCGCACGAGTTGCTCCTCGGCCGCAGAGAAGCTGCCTGCCGCCTCTCCTTCGCGAAATCTCCAGTTGTGCGTGTGGGTCACGACCGCCGGCCATTCGCGATCGAGGCTCGCCGGCCGCTCTGCCCGATGTTCGGAAATTAGCCTCACCTGCGCTGACGCACCAATCGACGAGGCGCACAGCCCAAAACAACAAAGAAGCCACAGACATCTGGACCTGAAAGCAATCATCACGGCTGCCGATCATGCATCCCGAAAGCTCAATGGGTCAATTAAAAAAGGGCAACGGCGTGGGGCCGCTGCCCTGTCGAGCTGATCGATTGTCAGCTCATGCAAAAACCAATCGCGTGTCTTATTGGTTGAGCGGGTTGAACGTCAGGATGCCCGCTTCGGCGTTGGAGCACACACCGGCCGGGTCGACGCGAACCACAGCATCTTCCTCAGCGCAGAACGCACGGATACCGGTCTGGTTGACCGTGATCGGCACCGCCAGAATGGTGTAACCAACGTTGACGGTACCCGCTTTGGTTCCGGTACCGGTCGTGAACAGGTAGCCAGATTTTCCGCTGTTCGCAGGGTTGCCGTTGTTCGCCAGAACGGAGTCGATCAAGCAAGCCGTGGTCGAGCTCGGAACGCAAGCCGCGCCGAGCGCGCCGCCCAGGTTGGCCAGAGCGGTAGCAAAGCCGACTGTGGGATAGGTGGAGTTGTAGGTTACTTCACCAGTGTTGATGGTACGAACCGAAGCGACAGCCGAAGACTCGTTGGCGGCCATACGGGCGCGCAGCAAGTTCGGAATTGCGATAGCTGCGATGATCAGGATGATCGCCACGACGATCAGCAGCTCGATAAGTGAGAAACCCTTTTGTTTCCGCATCTAAAACGTCCTCCTCGACGTAATGTTCGCTGGTCTTTTAAGATCGCCCAGTCACCAATGAAGTTTGCAATCGCAGAACCATATCTCATCTAAGTGACACCAATTACATGACTTAGTGACAGAGATCACACGACGGCTCAGAAGTGATTGGAATTGCGTTGTGCCTCTGCGTGAGTTCAAAAACATGTTCGCGTCTTGTCGCTGACGAAACCTCGAGTGATGACACGTTGTGGCAATCGAAGCGACAGTTTCTGTCAATCGCAATTCGACTTGCGGTGTGACCCTCATCACAAAGTGATGACGCAGACTCGCGAATGTTGCAATCAGGACACAACTACAGATCGGGGCGTAAGAGAAGGGTAGAGACAGGGCGCTTGGCGAGGTAGCCTACAGATTCCCTCGACTCCGCGAATTGAAGCCGACAGATTTTCAGCTGATGGTGATGCAGGCGGCATAGAGATACAATCTCGCCGTGCGCAGGACATCCCTGCGCGACATGCCCACCAGCCTTGAATCGGAACTCGTGTTTCCGATTGATTAGTGCTGATGCGATTACAAAATATCTGCGCCGGCACGTCTGTGAGCCCCATCACGAAGTCATTACCTTCGTGCACGCTCAGAGGAAGGAGTACGCAAACGCAATTCTTAGCGACCCTGTTTAACTGGCAAACCAAGAGCAATGTGAACCGGGCGATGCCGCCAGCCGACCTGCGCACCGGATCTGACGCAAAACATAGGTTTTTTCATTCCCAACCGTGGTCGTCCCAGGAGCCGTTTTCGGAACCGAAGCCTTTTGGTGAACCCATTTCTGGCAAGCTGCATCTTATGGAGCGGGACGGGACGTCACGGGCTTGAACTGGTGCTCGGGGGTACGTGTATGAGGCAGTTCTCTTACGTCTTGTCGTTGACACTAGCTGCACTCAGCTTCATAAGTTGTGCTGGTTCTCCGCAGAACGCGGCGAGCCCGAGCAATCCGCTCCTGTACGTAGTGTCCGGCGGAAGCGTCACTCCCTATTCCGTCGATCCTGTTTCCCTGGCTGCGACTGCGCTTCAACCTGCCGCCACATTGGTCTCCACTGCCTTCCGGCAATTCGATCCAAGCCCCAATGATCATTTCGTCTACGGGATTTGGTCAGACGCACAGAACATTCAACACCTGTCCGCATTTCAGACGGACCCTGCTGGAGTGCCCCAACTTCCCGCGATCCAGGAGCTGAATGCCAATTCGCTCTCTCAATTCAACATGCATCCCAGTCGAGGCTTCGCCTACATGTTGCAAGTCACCACCGTCCCGGGCGGCTATGAGGCGAGTATCCGGTTGTTTACCGTCAGCAGCAAAAATGGGAGGCTGAAGGAAAGCCCCTATGTTCAGGGCCGCTACGGACCCGCACCCTATTGGCCGGCTTTTCTGTACGGTTTCAGCGTCAACGGCAGCAAGCTCTATGACATGTCGAACGTCGCTACAGGAACCGTCTATCGGGAGCGCTCCATCAACTTGACGACGGGCGCCCTGGGCCCGGACACGACACTTCTCAGCATGACCGGAGAATCCCCCGTCGCCATCGGAAAAGTCATCGTCGCCCAATATCAAAGCGATGTGGCCCCCAGCCAGAATTATTTGGATGTCTTTTCCAATATTGCCAATCCCACCCGGCCGACGATTCGTTGTACCGCAGCGATGCTGCGCACGTGCTCCACGGCTACCTATGTTCAGCTCGACAGGTCAAGCAACTTCTTGTTTCTTACCGACCCCACAACACAATCGATTCATGTAGCGAGCATCGACCTGAAATCTGGCAGGATTTTGGCGACTGGCAGCACACTGCCGATGACCTCGCAAACGCCGGGTCTTGCTTTCAGCCGGGATGGAAACATTCTCTACGCACTCGCGAAAGACGAGCTTGTGCACTTTTATCATTTTGATCAGAGCTCGGGCTCACTCACCGAAGGCGGAACTCCACTATCAATTCCGCCGGGCGCGGGCATTTCCCCGGCCCAGTATCGCTAAAGCCTGCACAACAGTCTGGGTGGCCCGTCCTCGCGCCGTTTGCGAGAGTGGGTACGATACTGTCGACATCATGGAACTTCGTGCTCACCCAAGTGAAAGGCAAAATTGAATCAATCGCATTTGCTATAACTACCTATGCCCCTGCATTACGCACCCCGCCCCGCGCATCTCAAATGGTTGCTCGACTCTGATCCCGCGATTCGATGGCAAGTCATGCGCGACCTCACCGACGAATCCCCTGACGGGATTGCCTCCGAGCGCTCTCGTATCGCACGCGAAGGCTGGGGAGCAAACCTTCTCGCGCGCCAATCTCGCGCCGGGCACTGGGGCGGATCGAAAGAAGATCCCGGTTTGCTCACCACCCTCTACAGTCTCGTCGTCCTGATGGACCTCGGCCTCGATCCAGCAAGCAATCAGGCTCGCAAAATGATCGATCGTGTCGAAAAGCGCCTCGTGTTCAGGCCGCTCAACAACCGCCCTTTTCTTCACGGCGAAACCGAGCCCTGCATCAACGGCAGAATTCTCGCCCTCGGCGCGTACTTCAACAAGCCAAACGATGCGCTGGCACGCCAACTTCTCCGCGAGCAACTCGAAGATGGCGGATGGAACTGCGACGCCGTGGAACCTTCCGCAAAACATCCGCTGAGCCGGCGCTCTTCGTTTCACACCACGATCTGTGTCCTCGAAGGACTGCTCGCCTATGAACGCGCCGGGCGCAAATCGGCAGCCGTCACCAAGGCCCGCAAGCGAGGTGAAAAGTATCTGCTCGATCGCCGTATGTTCCGCTCGCTTCGCACCGGAGAAGTCATCGACGAACGCTGGCTGCGCTTCTCGTTTCCGACGTTTTGGCATTACGACGTTCTGCGCGGACTCGACTATCTGCGCAATTCCGGAGTCAAACCCGACCACCGCGTTCGTGAGGCGATCGAAATCGTGATCAAGCGCCGCCACCAGAACGGACGCTGGCCCCTCAACCTGCTGCATCGGGAAAGCATTCCGCTGGAGATGGAAACGGCGGTGGGAAGCGCCAGCCGCTGGAATACCCTGCGCGCCCTCCGCGTGCTGCGGTGGTTCAAGAACACAATGTCCTAGGTCCGGCCTGAGCCTGCCGCTAGGCTTCAGTCCCGCCAAGGCGATCGCTCAGGCCATTGCCGCAGCGCATCTTCTGCCCAGGCCAGAGATTTATCGCTGTGACAAGACGTGCACGGATTCGGGATGTTATACCGGTCAGTCATTTCCGGCGTGATGAATCGGAACGTGTGCGCGTGCACAAACGTATTCGGGGGACCTTCCGATTCGATCTGCGGCATGTGACAGGCGACACACTGGCTTCCCGTTGAGCCCTTCTTATGGTGCGTATGCTCTTCGAGCGTGCTGCTCCGGGGCCCGTTCGGAGAAAGCGGCCCATGGCAATCTAAGCACAGCCCATCCGCGGGCTTAATCAGTTGTGCGTAGTTACTTGTTCCGTGTACATCGTGGCAACTGAAGCAGGTGATTCCGCGTCGATACATTACGCTCTGCACGAAGTCGTTGCCCTGCATTCTGTTCTTGTGCGCCGTGCCATCGGCGAAGTAGTAGAAGTCCGCGGTCCCGAGCTTGTGCTCTTCCAGCCGCCAGTAATCTTCCAGCCGCTTGCCCACTTCATAGCCGACTGGCCAATCGTAGTACTTGCCCTCAATCGGAACCGTCAGAGGACGTCCTTGCGAATGGCATTGAATGCAGCTGTCGCTCGCTGCTACGTAGTTCGCATGGGCAGGATTGAAAACGTTCGCTCTCGTCGGATGCTCAACGTGTTCACTGCCCGGGCCGTGGCATCGTTCGCAACCAACATTCCACTCCGCAGGCTTCTTCGTGTGGATGTCATAACCGACAGAATGACAACCATCACAGGTAGGGCCCGTGGGCCGTTGCATATTATCCGGCGGATAATACTGCGCCCACCAGTCCGCGCCTTCGCGCACGAAGTACTTGCTCCACTTGCGGTTTTTTATCTCCCATTGTGCGGCTAACGGAAAATAGTCGTCTCCGACCTTCGTAAAATACCGCTGCTTCCAAAGACTGCCGTAAACGAAGGCGACATCATTCAGAGTGAATTTGGCGACGGCGTCTGTCGCGAGATCCGGGATCAGAGCCTCAGGATGTTCTCGTGGATCCCGTACCACGTTCGCCATCGGAGTCTTCTTCCATCGGACATAGATATCCGCATGGCACTTCGCACATGATTTAGAGCCCGCGTAGTGTGCAGAGGCGATGGTGTCTTGCTGCGTTTTCTGTTCTGTTGTGTTCAGCGGACGCATGCCGCGAATGAAGATGACGAGCCGCCAAAGATCATCCGGCTGCGTCATCGGGCTGCCCCACGCTGGCATCCCCGTTAGCTGCACTCCATTTTGAATGATGTAGTGAATCTCTCCATCGCTCAGGTTTTGAGTCTCCGGAGAACGAAGATCCGGTGTCCGCGGATAGAGGTTCCGGCCCATTGGCGTCAGGCCGCTCCCATCTATCGCGTGGCAATTTGCGCAACGTGCCAAGAATATTTCACGGCCCTGCAGCAGGTTATCCACGGATGCACTCAATGGATTCTTTTCGTCCCGAGAGCGCGCCGGAATCGAAATATCTCGAACTGTTCTGACCGTGGCTTTCTCGAAAGAAGAAGGCTCATCCGTGGCCCGAAATCCTCGCCGGAGAAGGAAGACAAACAAGATTAGGATGATGAGCGCGAGAATACCAGCCGCGAGCAGCGGCGTTTTCCATCTCTTCATAGCGCCCCAGAATTTCTTCACTTCACCTCAAAACTCACCGCCGCCCCCGCCGCAACTTTCTGTCCCGGCGCCGGGACCTGCGCCACGATGATGCTTGCCGGCGACGGTTGCACCGGAGCTGCTGGCGCGGTTCCACCCGTCTGATCTGTGGGAGCTTCCACGATCGAGGCGACGCCCACATTTCCCAGCTTGAATCCCGCATCCTGCAGTGAGCGGTTCGCGCTCCCTAAAGGCTGTCCCACGAAACTCGGCATCACGAATGCCTGCGGCGGAGCGTCCGCCGTAACGAGCAGGCTGATTTTCGGCGCAACCAACTGAGTCGCGTTCGCGGTTGGATTCTGTGCCAGCACCTGGTCGGCGGGAATCCCGGGCGTCTGTACTTCGGCGAGCGATGAGATATCCAGCCCCCGCCGCCGTATGTTCAATTCCGCCGCGTGCTCACTCTGTCCGGTGACATCCGGGACAGCGACACGCGTCGGTCCCAGACTCTGCGCCACGCGCAGCTGCCAACCGCGCCGTACCTTGGTTCCGGGAAGCGGCAGTTGCGACATGATGCGACCTTCCGGAATCTGCGGACTGTAATACTGCCTCTCAATCGACATCTGTAGTCCCAGCGACGCCACATGCCTTTCCGCGTCAACTGGCGTCAGACCCACCAGCGCCGGCACCGCGACTTCCTGTCCATGAATAGCAAACCGCATCGCCGTCAGGCCAGAAACCATGGCCACAATGACCAGCACCAGCGCCAGCAGCGCAAATCGAAAAAAAGCTCGCATGGATGTTTACGCAAATTATAGACGGCTGCTCCCAGCGCACCAGCCTCAAGGTAAAGAAAGGAACTCAAAGCGAATGGGTGCCCCATTTCTCGCGCGCTTTTTGCGCGAGAAGTGGGGATATTAATTTTCATCTCTTCGTTCACGCAGTTGTCATTCCGAGACGCGAAGCGCCGGGGAATCCGCTGCCCTGTCCCTCGCACGAACCTAACCTTCATCACGATGTCATCCTGAGTGCCGGCAACGCCGGCGCGAAGGACCTTACGACCGCATAAGCCGTAGATGCTGTGGAGCAGACCGCATCTCCTGCCGCCGTCACTCTGAAAAACGAATCCACCTTACACGTGCACCCCTAATTTCCTTTGCAATCCAACAACATACCCACCGTTCTATCCCCGAGGTGCGCCATGGCCCCATTATGGGAGTATCATAAGACTGTGCGCCGTCTGTTTCCGGCTACGGTAGCGCTTTCCAGCCTCGTCGGGATATTCCTGTTCTTCTCGCTCCCCGCTGCAGCCCAGATCAACGCTCCGCCTACTTCGGTGACGTCCCCAGGCTTTGGCGGACGCTCCGTCAACGGCCCCCCTGCTAGCGTCACCTCGGTAGGTCCTCGCGGATACGCGCCCGGCCCCTCTAGCAATTACCACCCTGGATACCGATATGGAGGTCCGCACCCCGACGCGAATGGCCGCCGTCGCAATCGCGATCGAAACAACTATTACGGGCCCTACATGTACGCGTACCCGGTGCCGTACGCAGCCGATCCTTACGCTTACGATAATGGCGCCGACATGAACGGCCCCGACCTTAACAACGACGAGTCCGACTACCAGGGAGGCCCCACGGTTTTCGATCGCCGCGGATCGGGTGCCCGCTCCTACATTCCGCCCGTGGAAGACGCGCCTCCTGCGCACCACAGGGCGCAAGCACAAGCTGATCCATCCGAGCAGGCGGATAGTAGTGCTCCCACTTCCGAGTCTGCATCTGCGACGGAGCCACCATCCGCTCCCACTACGCTCATATTCAAAGACGGACACCAGCTCGAAATTGGCAACTACGCCATCGTGGGCTCAACTTTGTTCGATCTCACTCCGGGCCATCCGCGCAAGATCCCGCTCGCTGAACTGAACCTCGACGCCACGCAGAAGCAGAACGAGGACCACGGCGTCGTATTCCAACTGCCGCCCTCCGTTCAGGGAAGCTAAAATGCGGGCCCTCGCTCTGGCTGCGCTGATCTTCGCTCTATCCGCGAGCCTCGCTGCCCAACGCGGCGGATCATTTCACTTCTCAGGTTTCGGTGCACACTCGAACTTCGCCCATGCCGCACGCTCCCACTTCTCCAGGCAACATTTCGATCATCGCGGCACCCGTGGCGGCGATTACGGAGTGGGCTACTTCGATCCGTTCTGGGGGGATTATTTTCCGCCCGACTATCCCCAGGCGACGGAATACCCCGCAGCATCTCAGCCGCCGGTAGTTGTCGTGCAATCATCTCCGACTGCGCCGGCAGCAGAAACTCCTCCCACGCCTGCTGAACCTCTGACGATCGAGTTGCAAGGAGAGCGCTACGTTCGCATCAGCGGCGACGATTCCTCGCAGGCGCAAATGATCGACTCGCCCACGCCGCCGAAACTTGTGTCCCATGAAACTGCATCAGCTTCTCCGCTTTCCGCCGTGCTGATCTTCCGTGACGGCCATCGCGAGGAAGTCACCGGCTACACCATCGCTGACTCCCGTCTCTACGTCACGTCGAACTATCTCGCAACCGGATACTGGATTCAGAAGATCGAACTTTCCTCACTGGATTTACCGGGAACCATCGCCGCAAACAATGTTCCGGGCCACAGATTCCAGCTCCCGTCGTCGCCCAACGAAGTCATCGTCGGCCCGTAGACCGATCAGAGAATCGAATATCCCATGATTTGGGTGCCCCATTTCTCGCGCGCTTTTTGCGCGAGAAGTGGGGGTTTTGACTTTAGTTAGCCATCACATCGGAACCTACGCTGTCATCCTGACCGAAGTGGACCCGACGCAGGAGCGTCCGCGCAGTCGAAGAATCCCTGCCCCCTCCAGGAGCATCGGCGGCCTGGGAGAGTTCTCTTCAGGTTCATGCCGCGCGCTGGGATTTTTGCCGAATCTTCGACGACACTATTCGCACTCAGGAACCCCGGACGAATCCCGATTTCGTGCTATAATAACCATAGTTCCCAGGGCGCTTAAGCTCCTGTAAATGCAATCACTTGCAGACTTCTGAAGCGATTTGGAAGCTGGCAGCTGAAGGCTGGCGGCTGAGAGCAAAAACATGCCTGATAACCAGAATCCCGAACTCCCCTTGACTCCTCCGCCCGGTGGCGGAGACGGCCCCGGCGCGCTCAACATTCAACCCGTCAACATCGAAGAGGAGATGCGCCGCTCGTACCTTGACTACTCGATGTCGGTGATCATCGGCCGCGCTCTCCCCGACGTCCGCGACGGACTGAAGCCCGTCCACCGCCGCATTCTGTTTACGATGAGCCAGATGGGGTTGTATCCGAATCGGGCTACGCGCAAATGCGCGCGCATCGTCGGCGACGTTATGGGCAAGTACCATCCGCACGGCAACCTCGCCGTGTACGACGCTCTCGTGCGGCTCGCGCAGGATTGGTCGATGCGCTATCCGCTGATCTTCGGGCAGGGAAATTTTGGTTCCATCGACGGAGACCCACCCGCGGCAGACCGTTATACGGAAGCCAAGCTCGCGCAGGTTTCCACGCCGCTTCTCGAAGACTTAGATAAAGAGACCGTCGACTTCCATCCCAACTACGACGGCAGTGAAGTTGAGCCCGACGTTCTTCCCGCGCGGATTCCGAATCTTCTGATCAACGGCTCCGATGGCATCGCGGTCGGCATGGCGACGAAAATTCCGCCGCACAATCTTACGGAGATCGTCGACGCTACCATCACGCTGGTCAACAATCCCAACGCCCAGCTCGCGGAAATTTTGAAATTCGTACAAGGCCCCGACTTCCCGACCGCCGGCATGATCCATGGCCGCTCGGGAATTTTCGAAGCCTACCGCACCGGCCGCGGACGTTTCATGATGCGCGCCAAGGCTGCGATTGAAAATCTCACCAAGGATCGCCAGGCGATCATCGTCACCGAAATTCCCTATCAGGTGAACAAGGCCGTCCTGATCAAGCGCATCGCGCAACTGGTCAACGACAAGGACATTGAAGACATCTCCGACGTTCGCGACGAGTCGGATCGCGACGGCATGCGGATCGTCGTTGAGCTCAAGCGCGGCGCCGAGCCTCAGATCGTCCTGAACCAGCTCTTCAAGCACACGCAGATGCAGGAAAGCTTCTCGATGATCCTGCTGGCGGTGGTCAACGGACAGCCGCGTGAAATGGGCCTGATCCAGACCATCAAGTACTTCATCGAGCACCGAGTCGATGTGGTCCGCCGCCGAACTGCGTACCTGCTCCAGAAGGCGAAAGATCGCGAGCACATCCTCGAAGGCTATCTCAAAGCTCTCGATCACCTCGACAACGTGATCACCATCATTCGCGGCAGCGCCAATCGCGCCGATGCCCGCGAAAACCTGGTCCAGTACTTCGGCGGCAAGAAGATCGACATCAACACCACTGGACGCGCGCCGAGAGTCGATCCCGAAAAGCCGTTCACTGCGAAGCAGGCCGATGCCATCCTCGAACTGCAACTGCATCGCCTGACCAAGCTCTCGATCGACGAAATCTCGAACGAGTTGAAAGAAGTCCGCGACAACATCGCCGAATACGAATCGATTCTTGGCTCGGAAAAGAAGCTCCGCAGCGTCATCATCAAAGAGTTGGAGGAAGTGAAGAAGCTCTATGGTGACGAGCGCCGCACGCGCATTGAAGACGAAGCCGCCGAGATCGTCCTCGAAGACCTGATCGCCGACGAGCAGGTCGCGGTCACGGTCAGCCACTCCGGCTACCTGAAGCGGACGCCGATCTCGACCTACCGCATGCAGCGCCGCGGAGGCACCGGCCGCACGGGCATGAAGACGCGCGACGAGGATTTCGTCGAGCATCTCTTCATCGTCTCAACTCATGCTTACATTCTGATCTTCACCAATACCGGCCGCGTTTACTGGCTCAAGGTTTACGAAATTCCTGACGTGAGCGCCGCCGGCAAAGGCAAGCACATCGGCAACCTCGTCGGCCTTCAGCCCGGCGAAAAACTGCAGACAGTTGTCGCGGTGCGGAATCTTGAAGAAGAAAACAAGTATGTCTTCTTCGCCACGCGCAACGGGCTGGTGAAAAAGTCCGAAGTGCGTGAGTTCATGCACGTGCGCTCGAACGGCATCAACGCCATCAACATCGAGCAGGGCGACGAGTTGGTGGCCGCGCGTATCACCGACGGCAACCAGATCATCTTCCTTGCCAGCCATGAAGGCATGGCGGTGAGGTTCGATGAGAGCCACGTCCGCCCGATGGGCCGCGCCGCTTACGGCGTTTGGGGCATCGACCTGGAAAAGGGCGATTACGTCATCGGCATGGCGACCACCACGAAGAAGGACGCTCCGGTACCTGCCAAGGAGAAAGCTGAAGGAGAGCCCGAGGTCATCGACGAAGCCGTGAAAGGCGACCTGATTCTGAGCGTCACCGAAAACGGCTTCGGGAAGCGCACCCCGGCAGACGAGTACCGCCTGACGAACCGCGGCGGCAAAGGCGTGATCAACCTCAAAACCACCGAGCGTGTCGGCAAAGTCGTCGGCATCGCCCAGGTGGATGAGAAGTCCGAGGTCATGCTGATCAGCCATTACGGCAAGATCATCCGCATGGACTCGACCACAATCCGCGAATCCGGCCGCAACGCCCAAGGCGTCCGCTTACTGAACCTCGAACCGGGGGACAAGGTGGCGGCAGCGGTGGTCATCGCGCCGGAAGAAGAAAACGGAAACGGCGGCGGCACACTGATTCAGTAACCACCAAGAATTAGAAGAAATGGTGCCCCACTTCTGGCCGGTGTTGCCAGAAGTGGGGATTTTGACTTGAGGACTCATAAGACGGTTCAAATCGTACTCGACAAGAGGCTCTTAGAGGCCGTCGACAACGCCGCGAAACGCATCCAGCAAACCCCTTCCGCTTTGGTGCGTGAAGCTTTGCGCGAACATCTCGCGCGATTGCAACTGCGTGCCAGCGAAGATCGCGACCGCCAAGGCTACTCGCGTCAGCCGCAAACGAACTCAGAAACAAAGACTTGGGAATCGCACGCCTCATGGCCGGAATAATAGTTCGCAGCACCGATTTGGCGAGACGCCAATGCCGGCGCGCACGGACATTCAGCAGGTTCGTCCCCGGCTACGACGCAGGGATGCACACCCACACCAATGATGTCTGGGTTGTCGGGGTTGAGGGCGGCTATCTGTACAAAGACGATGCCGGCGAGGAGCGCGTCGGCCCAGGCGACTTCCTGAGAGTCCCCGGCGGCCACAAACACTGGAGCGGCGAAGACAAGAAAGAAGGCGCCGTCTTCTACGAAGAGTCATCCGGCAAGTTCGATTTCGTTCCAGCGAAGTAGTGAACGTTGTGGAGGGCGGACGCATTTGTCCGCCCCTGCGATTCGAAGCGATAAGTGAGTAGAGCCTTACTTCTTGCGCTCGACAATGCCAGAAGTTCGGGGCGTGGAATGCCACCTTCGCACAATGAGCAAGCAAAAATGGGGAAAGCGACACAAGGAGTTGCTAAAGTCCCCCATCAAACGGGCGAGACTAGTCCGAGATTTATTAGGCGATACCTCAACGCGCTAGGACTCACCCTATATTTCTTCGCGACGGTCGCTAGGTGTTCGTCTGAAAAATCAAAATCTCCGTTGAAATTCACTCTCAGGTCGCGAAGCAGGAACTCGCGCGGCATCAGCAAACATGCTGCGTATGCGTTCGCCTCGATTTCGAACGAAACATTCGCCTCTGAGGACTTGTTATCCCGTCGAATGATAGTGAAGTCGCGGTCCACATGCTCGCCCTCATGCTGCAGCTTGAAGTGCGCTAGCTCGTGCGCGACTGTGAATCGTCGTCGATTCGGGTGATGCGTGGCGTTTACCGCAATTCCGACCAGCCCATTAGCACGAATCAGTGCTCCCGAAACATCGCCGTCGTATGCAGTTTGGATAATGGGAAGCCCTTCCGCATTGGCAAGTCGTTCTACGGGTACGGGAGCTTCTGTAACGGAATGCTTCTCAAGGAGCGAGGCAACTAATCGCTCAATATCCTGGCGGATTTTCATCGTTAGTTCCTAGAAACAGTTCCCTTAACCTGAGCTTCGCTAGGTTCTTGAAGGCGTCTTCGGGAGTCTGCGCTCCATCATTTAATCGGTCAAGCTCCAATGGAGTTGGAAGTAGGTCGCTCGGCGCAACATCAAGAGCGCGCGCGATTGAATATATCTGCGCCAGTTGGACGTTCTGCTTGGCGCCTTCAATATTTGCCACCGTGACACGCGAAACACCGATCAAACGCGCAAGTTCCCTCTGGGTGACGGATCGGGATTTCCTGGCTCTGGCGAGCTTCTGCCCACAGATGGCGTTTACTCGTGCAAATAACGATTTATCTGGCATCTGCACAGTCAAATATGCATTTTATATATTAACCAGTAATATGTGTCAATATATAATTTCATTATGTAAGTAATACTTTGCATTTTTGGAAAATAATGGATTCACTTGACACACCCGCCCCAGTTCGTTAGCCTAGAATCGGGACGAAACCATTTGGATTCGTCCAAATGAGGAATCGGCCGCGGGTCGAAGCCGCGGCCGAAACGGGTGGCGGATCGGGTCCGCCGCCGCTCCGCTAAAGCGAAGCAGTAACCCTCGGCGATTATATCGCCAAATCGCAGGCGCCTCGATAGCGCGGACCCAATTCTGTACCGGAGGTGCCACCAATGGCCCCACGCTATCGAGTAACATGTACCGTCCATAACGAAGCTCACGAGCGCATCGTCGAAATCGGATGCCAGGATGGCTCGGGTTCTTCCAAGCGCTTCACTGAGGCCGAGGCAATCGACCTCATCGAAAGCAACCACGCAGAGTTCTACGTCGATCGCCCCGAAGGTCATACTGTTAAGGTCGTCGTCGAAAAGACCCGAGAGGGACGCAAGTTCCTGAAGACCGAGGCGGATGGCGAAAAGCCAAACAACCTCCTTTCTTTACCCACCTGCAAGACGCACGTTAATCCAATGCCGCCACCGCGTGTCGTCGTGCCTGCGCGATCCCATTGGGCCACCAAATGAACGCAGCGTCCGTAGCTTCTGACCTGACTTCGGACCTGGATATTCAGCGCTTCTATCCAGACTTCTCGCCGGTGGAAGTCCCTTCGGGGACTTCCGCACGGCGGGCTTGGATTGGTTCGATCCAGCCATTCGAGGAGGACACTAGCGCCAAGTTACTACTTCGTGCTCTCGACGAAAACCGAGTTGTCGAGGTCGACAGAGGCACGGTCCGCGCGATCAGCTGCCCGAAAGCGAGCCATCCCTTGGAGGCTCGCTTGGTGTATATGCAGATTTCATTTCACCTCTTGTTATTGGAGTACGCAGCTCCCGTGCATCCTCGCGTATACGGGTGGCGCCCCAAAATTTCTCGTTACACACTTCCCGGGCACCCTCACCTACGCGGTGATCAGCAGATTGAGTATGCCGGTGCCTACTTGCCAGCCCTCTGCGTATATTCTGCAGCAGAGTTCAAGTACGTCAAGAGAACCCCGCCTCTTGTGGAGTTCCTCGATCAGACCGCGACTTTCCTGGCAAAGCAGCTGATCTGGATCCGCACTCGTCAACTCTTCGAGATCAAGACGGACCGACTGATATATGCGCCAGCGTCTGGAGCACGGGTTCTCGATCTGGAACCACGTGCAGAGGACAACGTGCCTGGCATCTCGCGGCATACTCGTCCTGTAACGCGCATTTGGAAAGGTTACTGGCCTGGCGCAATTGCACCGGCTGGTCCTACTGCTCATGTTGCGGCGATTGACCCAAACTCTGAATGCTGGTGCGGCCGAGGAATTCGTTATCGAGATTGCCACTTTCAATTTGAAAAACGGATGGCCTTCAAAAAATAGTCAAGGCGGGGTGGCCCCATTCAAGCCTGCCTTTGGCTTGAGGGGGGCAGTTCGACGGCTGGACAGAGGTTTCCAGCAGCTCGTTCGCGTTTTCGCGCGGTCCATTCGGACTCGATTTCGACTCGTCCCTCGCAGCCAGTCGCGTGATGGAGAAAGCTGCTCCATGGCCAATCCTCGGGGCGGCCGCACAATCCCGCGTTCACCGGGTTGGAACGAATGGAGTGGAGCTTCTCGACAAACTGCGCCTCGTTGCGAACGTTGAAGTCGTAGTAGCGTTTCTGCCAAAAATGGTCGGCGTCTGCGACCAAACGCCGTGCCACTCCCTGCTTTAGCGATTTCAGGGCATCCGCTAATGTGCCTAGCGGGGGCTCGCTCACGAGAAGGTGAATGTGTTCAAGCGTAACGACGTATCCGCAACTGCCGATTGACAAGATTGTTTCGAACTGTCTTTTCTCCGAAAAATAGCGATTCCCGCGCCGTTCAGGCGTGCCTCCGGCACGCGGTTGGTGCTGGTGGGCCGGCGTCCTGTCAGTGAACTGGCGGGCTATTTTCAATGATCCCTGTTGGATCATCCGTTCTCAATGTCGCAGCAGGACCTCAGCGGCTAAAGCCGCCATCACTCTGATCGCGACTTTGCGGCGCGGCTTGAAGCCGCGCCCTTTCAAATCGAATATTGCTCTACGGCCCGAGTAAACTCGTGCCCTTCCCCGTGCGTGGTGTTTGTTACCGTGCTCCTTGTTTCCGCGGGCGGGCCATCTTCACTTTCAAATCCCAGATCTCAAACCCGACACTGCAGCAACTCCTCTCTGGCCTTCTTCAGCAGACCCCACGCCTCCCGATATCCCTCATAGCAATAGCAGGCCTTCTTTTTCGGCGGGACGATGGGGCACAGCATGGCCATCCACTTTCTGTGCTTGCCGAGCAGCAGCACTGCCGGGATCAGGTACCAGGCGTTTTCAGGAATCACGTAGGCGGCGAAGATGTCGATCTCCTTGAGCGAATAGTCAAGCTTCCTTCTGTGGTTGGGATGGAATTGGCAGAGATATCCGGCGCCGGACCGCGTGGTGGTGGACTTGACCTGGACGCGGAGATAGTTGCCTTGGTGTTCGATGCCGACGTCGTAGGGCTTGGTGTCTCCCCAGGGCTTGCTGACGGCGAAGCAGCGCTGGGCAGCTGCCGCCATGAATTGCAGCTCAACCCATTCGCCGCGCTCTTTGAAAGACTTGAACTTCTCCCAAAATCTCGTACCGCGCACGTCCCATCCCCGTTCTCAAAACACAAAAGGCGCGACCATGGGCCGCGCCTTCTGCTGAAATTTACTCTATATATTCAGAATATCAAGCTGGAAGGGGTAAATGTAACATCGACTCGACGTTTATATCTGGCCTGATTTCATGGGCGTAAGGCGGTTCGTGTAATTTCTGCCTATTGACAAGATTTCCGCATGAAGAAGACGGGGACCGACGGGGGCGCTCACTAGCAGGAGCGGCGTCAACATCCCAGCCTGACGTTTCGTGGAATCCACCCTGCGGAAAGAACGCGCAACGATCGGGCACCCGCTCCACGGATCCTTCCTAAATACGCACCCGACGCCCTAGAACGACACTCTCGCGCTCAGCTGAATTTCCCTGGGCGGAGTCATCGCCATGGTGATCGTTCCAAACTGCGGAGTGTTGACGAAGCGGTTCGGCGTCCCCAGGTTCACCATGTTGAAGACGTTGAAGGCCTCGCCTCGAAACTCAAATGATGAACTTTCGGTGAGGCGGAAGGCCCGTACCAGCGCGATATCGAGCGTGCGCAGTGGAGGTCCGTAGACGGAGTTGCGACCAACGTCACCGAACGTATACGCCGGAGGCGCCACGAAGGCCGCCGGATTGAACCACTCCGCCGCAGTCCGCGTGCCGGGCCCGAAGATGGGTTGTCCTGTGGCGTTGGCGCGAATCGGATTCTCACCGAGCACGGTGCCGGAGTTCGCGGTGTCGCCGAAAACAGAAATCGTGAACGGCATTCCCGATTCGATCTGATAGACGGTGCTGAACTGCCAATTCTGCGTGAGCAGTTTCGTCCACTCCTGCCGCTGCCAAGCCGGAATCGAATAGACGCCGCTCAGCGCGAATCGGTGCCGCACATCGCAGCCCGGGCCCTTCTCCGCGGCGAGATCGTTGTTGTTTTGCGGGATCGCCGACTCATCCATCGGTGAGCGGAAGTCCGGCGCGTTCGCCAGGTTCTTCGAATAGGTGTAATTCGCCAGCAGGCTGAGGCCGTGCGAATAACGCCGGCGCACGTTGAGGTATCCCGCGTCGTACCAGCTCTGCGCCGTGTCTTCGAGCAGATTGATCGTGCTCACCGGAAACGTCTGGCTCTGAATGACGGCGTCGGTGCTGCTCGGGGTGAGCGTTGTGTCCGGAACAAAGCTGAGCGTCGTGAACGGACGCCTGGGCCCCAGCGGACCCGGTCCTGGAGGCGCGTTGTTGATCAGATGTGCACGTTGCAGGTGGAATCCGCGGGCGCCGAGGTAGCCGACCTCAATCGTCGTGTTCGCGCCGAAGCTCTTCTCGATTTGCGCATTCCATTGCTGGATGTATTCGGCGGGCGCATGGGGATCGAACGCGGTGAAACTGACAGTCGTGGGCGTGAGTGTCCCCTGCCCGAGCACCGGAGTCCCGAAATTCAGCTGCTTTGCGAATAGCGTTGCCGGGGGAGTGTAGTTGTCGGCCTGCTGAGTCTCGGGAAAAACATAGGGCACATTGTGGCGCTGGTTGCACCACGTGTTCTGATCGACCGGTGTAAAGAAGATGCCGTAAGCACCGCGCAGTACGATCCCATGCCCCGGAAGGTTCTTGGCGATCCCGACGCGCGGCGCGACATCATGCTTGTTGGAATACATGAGGCCAGTGGGATATCCGTTCTGTCCACCGATGAAGACCGACGGCACGCCGTTATCGAACACCAGATTACTGTTGGTATTGTCAAGGTCGTAGAGCGGACTGGTGTATTCGTAGCGCAGGCCGATGTTCAGGGTGACGGTCGGGCGCACTTGCCAACTGTCTTCGGCATAGCCGTCGTATCCCCAATTGCGAAGGTTCATCTGTGGGACTCCGGCCTGGCGCTGTTTTACCGTCGGCAGCGAGAGCAACATGGTCGCGAAGCCGTTGCCGGTGCCGTCGTTGAACCCGAACTCAGTGGTGTAGCCATTGGTGAACTGGTAAAAGCCGCGGTTCTGGAAGAATCCCCACATGGGCCAGATGTAGCGGCGCGCGTCTCCGCCGAACTTGATGGCGTGGCGCCCGTGTTGCCACGAGAACGTGTCGCGCAGCTCGATGGTCGTATCCCAGGCGTGCATGGGAGTCGCGGCGAAGGTGTCGCCGATGCCGGTGTATCCCTGGGCCGCGAACCAGGGCGCGCCCCAGGCGCCTTGGCCACCGAAGCCAATGCCCTGAATGCCGAGATCTCCGACGATGTCGTTCACGCGGTCGTTTTGCGACGTGTGATTCATGGAGAGGCGCGACATCGCCAGCGAGGCGGTGTTCAGCTTGTTCGTCGAGAATACGTGGTTCCACGAGATGACCGCCTGCTGCGAGAAGTTGTCGAACGGCGATCCGAATCCCGGCAGATTCTCCGTCGTCGAAGTCGAGCCGTTCGATGGCGAGAACCCGTTCTCCCCACCCAGCGAGTAGCGAGCGAAGGCTGTGTCGTTGTTCGAAAAGTCGTGATCGACGCGCACCGTGCCCTGATCCTGGAAGTGCGTCTCGTTCCGAATGTCGAGATAGTTGTTTGAGTCTTTGCCTGACATTCCCATCCCCATATTCGGCATAGGAACGTACTTCATCAGAAAGGCTTCCAGCTGCTGGTTGATACGGTTGCCGGGAATCTGATTATTGGGAAACTGGCTGCGCGTGTACGGATAATTCGACGCATTCGTCGGCAGCGCCGGATTGTAGTTGGGATTCGGAACCGCCGTCGTAGGATCGTAAATCTTTGCCGAACTCATGCTGAAATCGCCCATGATCTCGGCTTGCGTGGGCACAGTCAGAATCTGGGCGTCGGCTTGGGCGAGGCGGAGCCCTTCATAGTTCACAAAGAAGAAAGTCTTCCGGTGTTTGCCGAACAGAGGTCCGCCAAACGAGGCGCCAAAATTGTTTTGCACGAGATGGTTGTTGCCCATGGCCTCGAACGGACTCGCGTCCATGGCGCCGTTCCGTAGAAATTCGTAAGCGGTGCCATGAAAGCTGCTGGTGCCCGAGCGCGTAACGATGTTGATCTGCCCGCCGCCGGCTCCGCCCATGTCAGCCGCATAACTGCTGGTTGCGACCTGGAACTCCATGACCGCATCGGGCGACGGGCTCAGATTTTGCGTGTTGAACGTGGGATCGGTGTTGGTGGCGCCATCCAGCAGAAAGAAGTTGGCATTATCGCGAGCGCCGCCGATGACGACTGCGGAGCGCTGTCCGGGACGCCAATAGAGAGGATTGGTCGCTCCGGTCTGCGCGCCAAAACCAACGTGTGCTCCCGGCACCGTCAGCACCAGATCGATCAGCATGCGGCCATTCAGCGGCAATTCCTGGATCGACTCGGGCTCAACCACCTCGCCCACGCTTGCATCCGTCGAGCGCAGGATATCTGCAGCGGCATTCACCGCCACACCTTCCTGCACCGGCCCTACCTTCAGCGAGACGTCGACCGCGAGTTTCTCCCCGACCTCAACGTGCAATGGCTGCACGATTGGGGCAAAGCCCTGTGCCGAAGTTGTCAACCGATAATCGTCCGGCAACAGTGCGGGAGCATAGAAGATGCCGTTCTCGTCCGTAGTGAGGCTGCGCGTCGCGCCGTTGCTTGACGCCGTCAGAAGCACCGTGGCGTGGGCGATCGGCAGGCCCTGCGCGTCCGCGACTCTGCCTGAAACGGACGCGAAGTTACTCTGACCGAACACAGTGGTGCAAAGACCCAGCACACAGAGGAGGACGACAGCACTTCGCATCGACTGAACTCCCGAGGAGATTTAATACGGGGCCGACGTTCCCACGAAGTTGCGGCTTCCCCCACAGAGAAACGGTGCCACTTCGAGTATCGGAACTCTATCGGTGAGGAAATCAGGCAGCAATAATCAGAAAGGATTAATTGGGCGGACAGGAAGCATTCTGTTAACGGCAGGTCGATTCCTTGTGAAAGCCGGTTGATCCTATGTTGCGCGATTTTATGCTGCCAAGACGCATTGCATCTCGTTCGACACTTCGCAGCGGCCGGCGTTTGCGCGAACCAGTAAAACAAAAAGCGCGACTATCTGCCGCGCCTATCTGCTGAAATTAAAAGCTAATTCAGGCCGAACTCCGCCCCAGCCTCTGATACAGAAGCCTGATTCGACGATCCACGTTCGATCCTCAATTCACCGGGCCGCCCCACGGATCGCTCAACGCTATCAACTGACCCGGGGGATAATCCGCCGCCGTTAGCGGAGTCCCCGGGTTCTGCGTCACGATCGTCAACACCTGGCCACTCCGCACGCCCTGAATGGTTAGGCTCTGACTCTCCACCGAAACTACCCGGTATTCTTCGTCAAAGAGTTCCCACTGCTCGCAGTTCATAAAGGATTGGGATGCTACTTCCCCCTCCCAAGGCTTCAGGTTAATTTTCAGAAAATTCTCGTGACGGACCTTGACAAGACTAATCGTTACGCATCTCGTTGCGTGGTAAGGGGTGTGACCTTTCGAAAGCAGTGAAATAAGCAATCTACTAAGGGGTTCACCGGATAGCCTATTTCACAAGTTCTGTGTGAACGCGACCTATTTGCCCAAAAGTTGCTTTCCTTCGTGTCCTTTGTGGTTCAGGTTGTTGAGTCTCTACTGCACCGCCGCTGACTTCAGAATATTTGCGATTCGCTCTTCCAGTTTCTGCGCCTCGTCGTTTCGTCCCAACTTCCGCAATGCATTCGCTTCCGACATCAAGGAGTTCTTCAGCAGGGGACTGCTCATACCCTCGAGTTTCTCTAACATTCCCGTCGCTCGATGCCAGCACGGCTGCGACTTCTCCGGCTTGCCCCACCGGTCATAAAAATTACAGAGCGCCCATACGTTAATACCCGTCATCTCACTATCCGGACCCTCCGAGATCTCGCTCGCCTTTATTGCCTTCAGCAAATACGGTTCTGCCTTGTCATACATTCCCCGCGCTTCATAGCTGTCAGAAATCCTGCGCAGGGCTTCTGACGCCGGAGGGCTGTTCTCGCCGAAATTCTTCTCGTTAATCTCCAACGCCCGCGTGAAATAATTCTCCGCCATCGCCGGGTTCCCTCGCCGTAGCTCTAGACCTCCCAGATTATTGAGCGGTTCGATGACTCGCGGATTCGCCGCCCCGAATGCCTTTTCCACCATCGTTAGCTGCCGATGAAACATGGATTCCGCGTCATCCCATCGCTGCTCGACGGCGTACACGCCTCCCAATTTGCCCAGCGCGACAATCATGCTCTCATTGCCCGGCGGCAGCTTGTCTCCAAGTTCTACTGCTTGCTGGTATGCTTTCTCGGCACCTTCCGTGTTACGTTCTTGCATGGCCAGGTCGCCAACCTGGGTCATCTCCCTGACCTTCTCACTGCCACCCGCATCCATCGCTCCGACTTCCTTCTCCAGTGCCGAGGCCTCATCCCTCTTTCCTGCCGCCCTCAGCTCGGCCAGGTGATCTCGAAACCGCACCTTCGCTTCGGTGTACTGTTTCCGCGGACTCGGATCGTAAAACCATGCTGACTGTCCTGGCAGCACCTTGCTGATCCGGTTCTCATCCGCCACTGCACCTTTCTGATACTGCTCCAGCGCTCCGACCCAGTCACCCTTCTTCTCAAGTTCGACCGCCAATTCCGACATCACCTGCCCTTGAGTCGGATCCAGCGCCACAGCCTCTTTGAATTCTCCGATCGCCAGATCATGTTGCCCGTTTCCCGCGAGCGCTTTGGCGTAGAGTTCGTGAATCTCCCAGCTGCTCTGCTGCAACGCCTCAGCTTTCTTCAACTCAGCCGCTGCCCCGGCAAAATCTTTTGTGTCCTCGAGCAACAACTTCCCGGCGCTCTTGAACGCATCGGGATCGCTGGCATCCAACTGCTCCGCGATGCGATACTCCACCAGCGCCACATCGTAATGTTTCTGCTTTTCCTCGATGTTTCCCAGCCCGACATGCGGAGCCGGATCTGCGGGATCAAGCTTCATCGCCTTGCGGTACTCTTCTTCTCCCGCTTTCAGGTCGTTCACCCAGACCAGATCGTTGGCGAGACAAACATGGCAGATTTCGGAGTTCGGGAATCGCGCTTCCATGTCGCGGAACTGTTTTATCGCCGCCCGTGGGTCCTGCCGCGAGAGCGCTATGCCCAGGTTGTACCAGAAGTCGGGATCGTCCGGACACAACCGCTTCGCTTCCCCAAACTCTGCGACTGCGGCACCTGCGTTTCCGGTTTCCAAGTAGGCAATCCCGAGGTTGTAATGTGCCATCGAGTACTCGGGATCGAGTGCAATCGCCTTCTTGTATTCCTCGATCGCTGCCTTATCGTTCCCCATTCGCTCATATACGAGCCCAAGCCCGGAATGCACGCCCGCATAATCGGGCTTGATTCTTAGCGCTTCTTTGAACTCCAGAATGGCCGCATCGAAGTTGCGCAAATGACTGAGCACCAGTCCGGCGTTCATGTGCGCGTCGGCGTCATCTTGGTACTCCGCGATCGCGGCCTTGGCTTCGTTCAGGGCCGCTTCGTCGTCACCCAAGCGGTAGAGGACATAACTCTCCTTGTCACGCAACTCAGGAAAGTCCGGCTGCGTGCGGAGAATCTGCGCATACACCGCTTCCGACGGCCCAAACTGCACCCGCTGCCGCAGCAACTCCGCCATCACAAATCCCGTTTCCATCCGCGCGAAACTTGTGTCCAGCGCTTCGCTCAGCTTTGCCGACGCGTCGTCGTATTTTCTTTCTCTCATCAATACAGCAGCGTCGCTCAGCTTGCCGAGCAGTTCCATGTCCGGCTTTACCGTGTCATGGTCATCGACTTTCGCGCTTTTCAACGCCGCAAGTGCTTTGGCATCGGCTCCGGCTTTCTTCATGAGCGCAAGGAACGCCTCGTCCGCGGGGAAGTTCAATCCCCGTGTCGCGATGTCGTGCGCAATGTTTTCCGGTAACGCACCGCCCGCCTGGATCGCCATTACCTCGGTCGAGCGCAAGGCTCGTTGCGAACTCTGTGCTGCGGCACTCAGAAGAAAAGTGAAAGTCACCACAATAAGGATGAGGACAGATAGGCGCACACCAATACGCAACATGGAGCCTCCGGCAGGAACAGCCAATCGTAGCTTCCGCCAGAGTCGGTTTCTCGTTACCTTCGTACATCCGACGAATGCTCCCGTTGCGGCTCAGACGTCGAAACGGGGGAGAAAACGGGACATTCCCGATGCGGACCCCACCCAACCCATCGACAATCTACAATCAGCAGTAAATGACCCCGGCCCGCATCGCCGAGCTACTCGCGCCATTCCTAGCAGCGTTTGGCGATAGTTGTAATCCCGGCAAAGCATCATGCTCCCAAAATGCGTGTCATTCCGAAGAGCCGCGCAGCGGCGAGGAGGAATCTGTTGTTCTCTCGCCACTCCAACTGCAGCAAATATCGATGTACATCGATATACTGCAGAAGTGGAATGCCCATATTAATCTCACCGCGATTCGCGACGAAGAAGAGATCGTCACACGCCACTTCGGCGAAAGCCTCTTCGCCGCGCGGCATCTGTTCCCTTCAGTCCCCGTGCTGACGGTGGCTGACATCGGCTCCGGCGCTGGCTTCCCGGGAATCCCCATGAAAATCTGGGCGCCAGAGATCTCGCTGACGCTGATCGAATCCAACCACAAAAAAGCCACGTTCCTCCGCGAGGTGGCTCGCGTCCTTACATTGACAGACATCGATATACAAAACACCCGCGCCGAATCTCTGGCCGGAAGCAGCTTCGACGTCGTCACCCTGCGGGCCGTTGAGAACTTCGAAGCGATCCTGCCGGTCGCCGCAAACCTGGTCGCCCCGCAGGGGCGCCTAGCCCTCCTCATCGGCCAACCCCAACTCCAGTCTGCGAAGGCCCTCCTGCCGCACTCCAGCTGGTCGGAACCAATCCTGATCCCTGCCTCAAACGCCCGAGTCTTAGCCACTGCCACTCGCACTATTGAGCGGTGAACTCCAAGACGAGAACCAGGATAGTAAAAAGTGGGAAAGTTGTTGCGTCTAACTACCTAGATGTGCTGATATCCGCCTATATTTGCCTAGATTATCCAGGCAGAGTGGTAACTTATTATAATCTGTTGCAAATCGCAACATATCGCGCCGGAGTTTTCCACAGTGTTCCTGCAGGAACACTTCTTTGATTTGTAAACGCACTCACTTCCAAAACGCAGAAATGTTCCTGCAGGAACATTCAGCACAGAAGCCGCGCGTCCTTGAAATGTATGGATTGAAGACTCACAAAACGTTCCTGCAGGAACACTTCTCAATATCGTGGTCGGCAGGCTAGTGCGCGATGTGTTCCTGCAGGAACATTGGACGCGTTTTGCACACCAATTCACCAACTTGCACAGCACTTCTTGATTGAATTGAGTCGTGAAGCGAAGTATCCTGCGAGTGCTCTGCTTCTCCTTACAATTCAATGGGACGCGTAATCGCTGTTGCCAATCAGAAGGGTGGCGTCGGCAAGACTACGACTGCCATCAACCTGGCCGCTTCCTTTGCGGCTGCTGAAGTCAATACGCTGCTGGTCGATTGCGATCCGCAATCGAATGCCACCAGCGGACTAGGCTTCGTCAAAGATCCTGAGCGTGTCAGCTCCTACCATCTATTAATGGGAGCGGCCAGCGGCGAGGAGGCGTTGCTCACCACAGAGCTCGATCAGCTGTGGCTCATTCCAGCACACAAAAATTTGATCGGCGCAAACCTTGAACTGGTGGACGCTGCTGGGCGCGAGTTCAGGATGCGCGAGGCGTTGGCGCCTTTACGTGATCGATTTCAATTCGTCGTGCTGGACTGTCCACCGGCGCTGGACCTGCTCACGCTGAATGCACTCGTGGCTGCTGACGCTGTGCTCATTCCGATGCAGGGCGAATACTTTGCGCTGGAAGGTATCAGCGAGCTGCTGGACACCATCGAGCGCATTCGCGAGGCCTTGAATCCTGAGCTGGCCATCGAGGGCGTGGTGCTCACGATGTTTGATGAGCGCACCAACCTGGCGCAGCAGGTCATGGCTGAGCTGAAGAATTTTTTTGGCGAGAAGCTATGTAATACGACGATACCGCGCAACATCAGGCTCGCGGAAGCGCCCAGCCATGGCAAGCCGGCGCTGATGTACGATCCGCGATCGAAAGGCGCCGAGAGCTACATACGATTGGCGAAAGAGATCATTGAAAGACAGCCGTCAGCTATCAGCCTTGAGCCATCAGCTTCAGAAACTTTTGCCACAGAGGCTGCTTCGACTGCAAACACAGAGGAACACAGGGATGCAGGGGTCGAGGAGATGCCGGCTGCGGCGGAGATGGATAAGACGGCCTAATATATCGATGGGCATCGATGTAATACATTGATGATCGTCGATGTACTTGGTCGGAAAATCCCCACTTCTCGCGCAGATAACGCGCGAGAAATGGGGCACCCATGGTGGACGGATTCGCTGAGGTTATGGGGATCCTTCGACTGCGCTCAGAATGACAACATTGAATTCAATTCAGGATGACAGGATTTGAAGTTCTTCAGGACGGAGATATCGTGACCACTTCGACGGCGGGGAATCTGGCGGGGCATTCGGATAAAGATAAGGATAAGTTCGAGAAGCGGCGGGCGCTGGGGCGCGGGCTGGAGTCGTTGCTGCCCCGGCCGCGGGTTGTGGCGGGGACGGCGGTGGCTCCTGGGCAGACACAGCAGATTCCTCACGGCTCCGCCGTTCGGAATGACAATGTGGGGGAGTCCACGGAACTTTCCACGAACCCTTCCAGGGAGTCTTCCACGAAGGTTTTGACGGAATCTTCTACGGATGGCTCGGCAGCAACTGCTACGGATGTGGCTGTTCGTTCGGCAACTCCGCCCGTGGTGGAAGTGGCAAGCATTTCTGCCGCTGTCGAGACGCGGGCGGGGGCGCCCGCGCCACACCTCGACAGCCTGGCGCACTTGCCGGAGGGTTCGGGGTACGAAGTGGCTTATTCGGATCCGGTAGGGGATTTGGCGGGGCGGGCGGCTGGGGATCCTCGCGGGGCTCAGCCTCCGTTTGATTCGACTTCCGCGGATGGCACTTTAACGATTCATGCCCAGGCGGAGACTCGAGTTCCGGGAAACCTCGTTGTCAATCTGCCGATCGCGGACGTCGACAAGAATCCGTTCCAGACCCGGTATGTGGAGGATGGCGAGGCGCTGGAGGAACTGGCGGAGTCGATCAAGGCGAATGGAGTGGTGCAGCCGATCGTCGTGCGTCCGGCGAAGGAGGATGGGCGATTCGTTCTGATTCTGGGCGAGCGGCGTCTGCATGCCTCGAAGAAGGCGGGGAAGACGCATATCCCGGCGCTGGTGCGGAGGGTTTCGGAGCAGCAAGCGGCGGAGATGACGATTGTCGAGAACCTGCAGCGCGAGGACCTGAGCCCGCTGGAACAGGCGGAAGCGTTTCGCGTGTTAAGCAACCAGTTCGCGATGACACAGCAGCAGATCGCGGAGCGCGTGGGATTGTCGCGCGTGTCGGTAGCGAACTACATGCGGTTGCTGAAGCTGCCGCGCGAAGTGATGCAGATGCTGGCGGAGAAGCGGCTCACTTTCGCGCAGGCAAAAGAGCTGCTGAAGCTGGGCGACAATGACCGGATTGCGGAAGCGGCGATCTACGCGGTGAAGAAGGGCATGAACCTGGATCAGATCGAGAGCCTGGTAATGCGGATGGAGGGGCTGCTCGATCCGCTGCCGGACATGCCGGGAGCGCAGAAAGAAAGGAAGACGGGCGGAGCGCGGTGGGTGGATCCAAATGTACGCGCCGCGCAGTTTGATCTGGAGAGAATGCTCGGTGTGCGCGTCAGGATACGGGACCGCAAGGGGAAGGGGAAGATTGTGATTGAGTATTCGACGGTGGATGATTACGAGCGCGTGGTGGAGATGTTGCGGGGGAAGAAGTAGTTAGTTCTGAGTCGTGAATCCGAGTATCTAGTACCGAGTGTTGAATCTTTCGTACCGGTTTGCGTGCTTGGCGGCCTTGTGGCCGCCTTTCGTTTCTTGGGAAGCGAAAAGGTAAACCGTGGAATGGAGCGGGCAATTCCAACGGAATTCCCAAGTCAGCGAGCGAGGATCCTCGGAAGTTTTGAGTTAAGAGTGGGAAGCGAGACTTATGTTAACCAGCTAGATGCGGCCGGTGCCCCGTGTAAATGTGGGATTGGGACGCCATTCCAGATCGATCGCGTTGGACTGCGATGCGCGAGAATGTGGATGTTGGGGTGGGAAGTGGGATCCTGGCCGAAATGTTTACGACTCTGGTTCGGGCTTATTGTCGTGATAGGGAATCGGGCCAGGTCTTAAGCCGCAGAGGCCGCTGAGGGTTCGCGGAGCGCGCAAAGAACGTCCGGTGCGGCGTAGATGCTGGCCAAGTCTTCCTCTTCAGCCATAGCCCGGACTTTCGTTAAGGTGAGTTTCCTTCGCCCCTTCGGGGCTGTTCTATCTCGTCTTGGGATCCACGCCTTACGCGCGGGGCCAGCAGCTTTGGCGGTGTCGAAACGCGGGCGGGTCGCCCGCGCCACACGGGCCGCTCCATACCGGGCCGCGCCATACCGGCGCACCCCGACCCCCTGCGCCACATTAGGGAGAAGACTCTATGGACGTTCCGCGGCCAGGCTAATAGAAACAGCACAGGGCTGCTCGGTCGTGGGCTGTGGACTTGCCTCGACGAACAGCGATGCGCGCCTTTGCCAGCAAGCTTCGTCTTTCGGAGATGCGGTCATGAATCGAACGACGACAATCCTGGCTAGCGTTGTTTTCACCGCCTTCATCTGCACCGGATTTGCGGCTGGGCAACAATCCCAATCGAATTCGCAAAATCCTGAGGACGCTTTTTCGGCTCGACAACTGATTGCGTGGTCGGGAGTGCAGAAGCCGCAACCCGCGCCACAACCTTTGCCGCCGCGGGATACACCGGTACCGCAGCCCGATCAGCCATCCGATCAGCAAGCGACGCCTCCGGCAGATCCGCATTCGGAACAGACTCCGAGCCGCTCATTCACGGGCAAAATTGTGAAGGACGGCGGCGAGTACGTACTCAAAGGGGCCAGCCACACCTATCACCTGGACCAGCAGGAAGGGCTGCAAAAATATGCGAACGAAGAAGTGAGGGTGGTGGGCAGTCTGGACCCGAGCGGGGAGCTGATCCGGATCGTGAAGATCGAGTTGGTGTCTACGGACTAGGGGTCTCAAGGGTTTGTAAACTGCTGAAAGTAAGACTACAAGATTCACCCTAGTGCTTCGGTTCCGCAACCTTTGTATGGTGGATAAACCCTGAATCGCCGGTGCCGTAGAAGGATCTTCCTTCCCGCGAAGCCTGAATCGGAGACTAGCTATGATTGCCAACGGAACGGCCGCTTACGGGATGTACTCTCGGAATGTCGCGCTGCCTGACGTCGTAGGCGCTCTCAACAAGGCAGGTTTCACCAATCAAGATATCTGCATGGTCCTCTCCCCGGCTCATCCGGATGCAGCTGCGGTTCGCGACGCGAGCATGTTCAATGCGGCAGAGGCCGACAGCACGACGACGGCGCGAATGATCGACTGGTTCTCTCGGTTCGGAGCCGTAGTCATCCCGACGGTCGGACTGTTCGTGCGATCGCAAGCGTTCCTGCAGGCGCTTCTCACCGAGCACAACATTCCTTCTTTGTCCGGTGGATCGCGGACTCTGGTTGGCCTTGGATTTTCGCGCGACGATGCGAAGAGGCTGGGACATCGCTTGTCCGATATCGGAGCGTTAGTCTACGTGAACTGCCCTGAAAGCGAAAAGACGACGCGTCTGATTGATCTTCTGCGTCGCACGGGCGCCTTGGAAGCAGCGAGCCTCGGCATCCTCAAAGCCGGGTCCATGGCTGCTTAGTCGTGTTTTGTTGTCCGGGCGCGGTGAGGGATTTGCCATCGCTGGGAGCGGAGGAGATGTCGGCGGAAAGCAGATTCCTCCCTTCGGTCGGAATGACAACGATAATAGTGGTCGGAATGACAACGAATCGCGGCCGGAATGACACGCATGGTCGGAATGACCGTGAAGTAATGGTCCGAATGACAACGAAGTATGACAACCGCGCTGCGCTCTCTTCTTCTTCTTCTTTTTCTTCCTCTTCTTCTTCTTTCTTTTTGGTGCCTACATTTTCTACCGGATTTCTTTGTTCCTGAACCAGTATTGACGCGGGATTTGCGGTGAACCGAGCAACTACTTACGTGCGCGAAGCATCCATCGCTCGCGCATGTTCCGTGGAGTCTGGATGAGACATCACAGGTTCTGGATTGAGATCGTTGTACTCGGAACGCTGGTGGCATGTATTCTCGCGCTTCTGATCGCGACTGTGGGCGCTGCCGCGGGAGCGGCGTCAGACGAAAACGTCACGGGACAGCAAACGCAAGCACAGCCGGCGCCCAACGAGGGGCCTCATGGGCAGGAAGTTTTTCAAGGCATGGTCACTTGCTCGCGCTGTGGAGCGCGGCATCCGGCGGCACTCGACCGTTCCGCGTCGAATTGCGTGCGCACATGCGTACACGCAGGATCGAGCTTCGCGTTAATTGAGGACGAATCAATATACATCCTGCAGGGCGATGCGATTCTGCTGAAGAAACTGGCCGGGCAGCGAGCCGAGATCGTCGGCACGCGGAGCGGTCAAGTCATTCATGTTTCGTCGGCCTCTGCGAAGAGTTAGGGCACCGCCTGTTTTCCAAACGCGGAAGGCGGTGCAGCGAGAAAGACAAGATGAACGGCTTTCTATTTCGTCTGTTGCTGGCAGCGATTATTACCTTCGTGGCTTTGACATTGCGGTCGTACGGTGGGTCAGCCACATTCACATCCAACTCTGGTGAGCAGTCGTCTTCGCACGCAAGAGCGGCGGAAGGGGCGTCCGTTACCGCTCCTGATGCCGGAGATTGAGCAAAGATAACTCGCCTGCGTAAGATTTTTTTTAGGAGTAGTTGGAATGTCTGAACGACTTGAGTTAGCTTCCAGGCTGCGGCGTGCCATTGATGCGTGGCCGTATGTTTTTATTGCGATCTCCATCACCGGGCTCGGCTACATTGCATTCCAGACGTGGCACTGAAACGCTGCAATTTCCTTCCGACTCGCAGCGACATCTTCCGGTCGAAACTACGGCAAGCGCCGGATAGTTTCCGAGTCCTGTGTCTCCTATTACTAGTGAGTAGCGACAACCGAGATTTGGCCTGCCGTAGCAGGTCAGGCACTTTTTTCGATGATCCTGAATTTGAGGTAACAAGATGTCAACGACAAAACTTACATTGCTAGCAGTGATTCTCTGTTGCGGAAGCTGGGTAGTGGCCCAGAGTACCGGCGCAGGCGGAACGGCGCCCGGGGGAGGCACCGGTACAGCAGGACAGAGTTCGGCACCAGGGGCCGCCACGCCACCGGCGGGTACGGCGACACCACCCGCGGGTACAACAACAGCACCGGGAACCACGGCCACGCCTCCGGGAAGCACAGCGACGCCACCGGCAGGTACGGCAACACCGCCCGCCGGAAATGGAACTCCGGGAACGGCAACGTCTCCGAACGGCACGAATCCTGGAATGAACCCGCAAAGTCCTTCGAGCCCTGGAGCGACCACACCGGGAGGAAGTCCGAATAGCACGAGCAATCCGGGCGCAAACAATCCGGGTGCAACGAATCCAGGGACAACGGATCCAGGCTCGACGAATCCAAGTACGCCGGGAACGACGACGCCGAGCACCCCGGGTTCAACGAGTCCGCAGACGCCACCGCCAACGGGTGGGACAGCTTCTCCGCAGTAGCGGATGAGCAGCATTGTGTTGTATCAGCGGGCCCCGAACGGGCCCGCTACTTTTTTGCTCGCGTGCTGCACGAATGTTTCGGCGCGAGGGCTTCCGTGGCGAGCGGAAAAGCATCTGACCGTGATGCACTGGGAAAATCTCTGTCTTGACTATCAACTGCGGGCTCCTGCCGAGCCTGTGCCATCGCCGATCCCGGACCCGATTGATCCTCCGGAAAATCCTGATGTGCCGGTGCGCGAGCCGGATCCGGAAGGGCCGGGGCAAATGTGATTCTGCGGAGCTGGTCCGCTACAGTGAACCGCCGATTGTCCGGAGGCAGGGGCGATTCGATACTCGCAAGAGCGATGCGAGTTGTTACATTTTCGAAATCAAGTACATAGGAGGATGAAATGGCGCATTACGGCATCCTGGGGACGACAGCAGTGAGTGAAACCGCGGAGGACATACGCGGCGCGAGCCTTTACGGCAGAGATGATGAAAAGCTGGGAAAAATTGATGACGTTATTTTTGATCATGCGACCGGCGACATTCGCTACGTTGTGGTCGATACGGGAGGATGGCTGAGCAGCAAGAAATTCATCGTTCCAGCGGCAAGGATTCGCGCGTCGGCGAAGCATGAGGACGATTTCCAGGCGGACCTGACGAAGAAGCAAATCGAGAATTTCCCGCCGTACAAGGAATCGGATCTGGAATCGGAGAGCAAGTGGAATGACTACGAAGGGAAGTATCGGGCGAAATGGGTAAGCGATCCGGTGATGCATCGGGCTGAGACCGATCGGAACGTGACGCCGACGACGTATCAGGAGATGGGTAATCAGAACTCCGAGCGGGCGGAAGCGACGACGCAGGGACGGCCAGTGCCGGTGACGCGAATGCCGACGGTGTCGACGAGCAGCCGGGAGGCGGATCTGGAGGCGGCATCGAGGCCCACGGACCGGATTATTCCTGCGGGCGCGGATACGGTGGTGGTCGATAACAGTGCTGTTGGCATTGGAGATCGATGGGATACGTTCCAAAGCCGTTTGCGCGAGCGGCGCAAAGAAGCGGTCGCTGCCTGCCATACCTGTACGGGATCTACTGCAAAGCGGCCGGAAGGAGCGGGTGACCTGAGGAAGGCAGTCTAGAAAAACTGTGAGTTGTGTGGACGCTCCGAGGCTCGTCGAGCTTCGGAGCTTCTTATTTCAGCAAAGGTGAACCGCAGATGATTGTGGGCAATCGAAATGCGGGAAAGAGAATTCTGAGCGTGTGTCTGGCCGCGCTGGTGGTGATGATTATCATCGCGGTGCTGGTGGGCTTCCGTAAGAAAACAGCGCCGGTGAGGGAGCCACCGCTGCATCCGTCGAGCGTGGTTGTGATTCTGGCGGAGTGCCGGTGACCGCTGGGGGTTACCGGCTGGTGGAACTGGGAG
Source organism: Candidatus Sulfotelmatobacter sp. (assembly GCA_035946775.1). Classification (GTDB taxonomy): domain Bacteria; phylum Acidobacteriota; class Terriglobia; order Terriglobales; family Acidobacteriaceae; genus Sulfotelmatobacter. The sequence continues at coordinate 174,870 of DASYZA010000165.1, forward strand.
CGACTTTCCAAAGTTGAGCCAAAGCGCGAGCGGCGTCGGAGAGCGCGCGTTTTTCGGCGTTCGCTCTGGATTCGTTCGACAACGTGCTGGCGCGCTGGACGATGGGAAGACGCTGGCGGGAAACTTTGCCGTTTAGGCCGGCCTGGTAGATATCGCGAACGGCGTTTTCAAAAGTGCGCTTGAGGTTCATGGTGACTGGGACGGCGTTCGCTGAAGTTTTGTTCGTCATGAGAGGGGACTCGACTTTCTGTCAACGTTTAACTTTCTTTGTTTTCTGCACTCTATGACGCTTGCCAGGCGGCAACAATACAGCGTTGCACCAAGTTCAAATATCGCCTTTCCCTAAGAGTTCTCAGGATTCTTACGCGTGCCCAGTACAAACAGTAGAGTGAAGTTCTACGCCGCGGTGGTTTGCGGGATGACGCAATTACGTAATGCACGGAGTGCGTACAAAGCATCGTCGAGGACCTGATCCTCCTCGATGTGATCGCTGGTGACCAGGAAAAGCTCACGGATGCGAGCCAAGATTGCCTGCTCGGCGCTCGCGATGCGATCGGGAACCTTGTCGCGGTCGGTCTCAAACAGAGCGGCGTGGTAGAGGTCGTGCCAGGCGGAGCTGGAAGTCGATTGGGGAGCGATCTTCTTCATGGTTGGGGCGTCCTTGGATCTTTGAGAGTTTGCGGATGCGGGGGATTACCGGTACAGGTAGGAAGTTATGCCTAGTTACCGGGAGAGCGTATCGGGTGATTGCAGTATTTTGCACATTCCGATGGGAAGAACAGCGTGGAAGGGCTGACGCCCTTCCCGCAAAATGCTAGGCTGCATGTCGAGAGTTCTTCCGAGTACGTGTTTCGGAATCGGCTTCTTCCTCGTCGCCTTCGCCCTCAGCCCCGGCCGCTTCGGAGTTGATCTGTTCTGCCAACTGGGTCAGCTTCTCGTCGGTCTGTTTTTCTTCTTCCAGAGTCTGTTCCAGCAGGGTGACGTGCTCGTCTTCTCCGAGAATTTCTGCGAAGGTGCGAACCGTGCCGTAGCCGGCGATTTCGTAGTGCTCCACACGCTGGGCAGCGCCGATGATGCCGGCGTCCATGACGTCTTCGTCATAGTCTTCCTTCATCGTCTCGGCAGCTTCTTTTACCAGGCCTTCCATGCCCAAGCATTTCTTGCCAGTGGGCTTTTCTTCCAGCATTTCGAAGATCTGCTCGAGTCGAGATACATGCTCCGAAGTCTGCCGGAGGTGCTCTTCGAAGGCCTCCCGAAGTTCGGAGGTCGAGGACGCCTTGGCCATTTTTGGAAGAGCTTTGACGAGCTGAGTTTCGGCGTTGTAAAGGTCTCTTAATTCATCGATATAGAGTTGCCGCAATGATTCCTGTTGCACTTGTTTCCTCCTGCATTGATCTCCAGTGGCCCGAGCGGAGTTGGAAGAATCACTGGGTCTTACCACCGACACTATTTTTCCTATACGGAGCAGACAATACGTCGGATTCTGTATGGGTACCCGTGGCTGAAAGCCCCTTTCGATTGAGGCGGAACACGGGCCTTGAAGGGGCGAGTCTCACACGTTACGGTGAACGGCCCTGGCGAGGGCGGAGCGGCTTCGGTGAGCGTGCAAGGGCCTCAGTCTTTGGCGGTTAATCGAGTGTGGTGCAATTCCGAGGAAGGTTTGGCTGAACTCTCGTGGCCGAAGTCGAGTCCGAAGTGCGGCTCGGAGCGTGTGCCGGTGACCTTGAAGGGGATCTCGGCTCCAGCGCCGTCTTTATGGAAGAAGGGGTCGACGGGTTTCAGGAGGAGGGATTTCCAGCCGGTGGTCATGTGCGAGAGTTTCGCTTCCATTTTCAGCTTGCCGTGGAAATCGAAGATGTTTCCATCCAGGCTGTATTTTCCCGTCATGTCGGCATGCGTTCCGGGGATCTGGAAGTGAAGCAGCGAGAATGAAAGCGTGCCACTCGCAAGTTTGAAAACCCCTTGCAGGTCAGAGGTGACGCTGGGTTCTGATATTTTTCCTATCTGCTTCACCTTGCCTTGGCTGCGGAGACTGAGGTCGTCAATTCGTTTCTGGAGCTTGGCATTTTCAAACGAGGCGTTGGGGATCTGAAAATTACCGGCAAGCCGTAACCGATCTGCAACGTCTTCGGTGCCGGGAGGCAATCTCAGATGGCAGGTCATACGGACCTGGCCCGACATTATCGGTGGTTCGGTTTTGACCCCCAAGGTCAGCAGGTCCTGGATGCGGGCCTGGTCCAGCACAACGTGCAAATCGATATCGCGGCCGTGAGCGTTCTTCATGCGGACGATTTTGCCGCTGGCCGTGAACGATGACTGGAGGACGCGCGCCCTGACAGGGTCGAGGTAGGTATCCCCGTCCGTGCCATCGACGATCGCGTGAAATTCGGTATGCAGTGGGACAGGATGCCCGCTGATTGCGATCCGAAAATTCGGAGTATCGGTGTCGCCTTCGACTTCGATTCGACCCAGCGTTCCCGAGTAATGTCCCTCAGAACTCAAAATGCCGCCAAGGCCCCGGATGGTGCCCAGATCCGCGTCGGTGAAGCGGTAATCTCCAATCACGGCACTATCGCGGGGGCTCGCTTCGTTCAGGGGTCCAAACCTGCCAGTGGAATGAATGTTCCCGGTCGGCTTGGGATTGATGAGTGTAGCGTCGAATCGAAGCGGCAGTCCGCTGCCCGTTTCGTCGAGCCGCAGATCGTTGATATCGAACTCAAGCGGTGCCTTTTGCGGATTTACGGAATTGATCACAATCTGGGCATCGGAAAAAAGGAATTTGCTCACAATGATCCGGAGTTTCCCATTTCGTTTCCGCATTCTGGCCATCTCCCGCCGATCGTTCTTCGGCGGGATGTTCATCGTGAATCCTCTGACGAAGACGGTATCGACGCGCATGGGCTGCAAGAAGAGATCGCGCAGCGACGTTTGGAAACGGAATTCTGCAACGGAGATGAGAGGCTGCACGCCAGGTTTCCATGGGTTTGGGTCCGTGGCCCCGTAGATCTGGAGGCCTTTCCCTTCGGCGTTGATACCATCTGCAATCCAAACATGGAGTTCAGCCAGCTCGACGCGGCTCTTGAAACGAGCGGAGAGGGTTTCGACTACCCGCTTGCGAAGAATGGGCTCGGAATGATCGATCATCCAGCGGACGCCAATCCCGATTACGCCAACAAATGCAAAAATGACCGCGAGAAACCACCACCATCGGCGAGACGGGCGGTGACTGGGAAGAACGGCTTTCGGATTTTCGGGCGTTGCAGTTCGTGAGCCCAAATGTCACGTGTAAATCCGGCGGACGCGAACCGCAATCGGGTGATTCCTCGAATGAGATTCGGAAGACCCATTACATTTTCAGGCGCTTGAGGTGGGCCGACATCCGGGTGCGCGTGCGTGCAGCAGAATCGATTTTCTAGGCTTTTTCAGGGGAATCCGGCTGGAAGAAAAATCAGCAAAAGCTGGTTTGGAGATGTATGATGGCGGCGTTCCCGGTTTTATTGAATTACCCCCCGGAGGGTTGAAAGAACTCATGGCAATCGCGAGCCCGAATACCGGCACCACAACCTCCGCCGCAGTGAATGGGCAAAGCTACGGCGCGCCGCTGGCCACGGTGACCACTCTCTTCTTTATGTGGGGATTTCTTACCTGTTTGAATGACATCCTCATTCCCCACCTAAAGTCGATTTTCGGTCTGAACTATCGCCAGAGCATGATGATCCAGCTCTTTTTCTTCGGAGCATATGCTGTTTTTTCCATACCCTCTGCCAAGCTGATCGATTGGATTGGTTATAAGCTGTCGATGGTCGCCGGGTTGTTGACGATGGCTGCAGGCGCATTCCTCTTTGTTCCGGCTGCGAGTGTTCCCTCATACTCTTTGTTTCTAGTGGCCGTGATCGTGCTTGCCGCCGGAATCACTTGCCTGCAAGTTGCTGCGAATCCATACGTGACTGTGCTGGGGAAGCCGGAAACCGCGTCCAGCCGATTAAACCTTACTCAAGCTTTCAATTCTTTAGGGACTTTTCTGGCGCCGTTTTTTGGTGGTCTGCTGATCCTCAGTGCAGCGCCCAAAACGTTGGATGAAATTCGTGCTTTGAGTGCTGAGGCTCTACACGCGTATCGCCTGCAGGAAGCTGCTACTGTGAAGACGCCGTATGTAGGGTTGGGTATTGCGCTCATCGTGCTGGCGATCGCCATCGGTATATTCAAGCTGCCCAAGATCGCGCACGCGCAGCACAAGGTCGGGGAGAAGGTGGATGACTCCATCTGGCGGCATCCCAATCTCATTTTTGGTGCGATTGCCATTTTTGTCTACGTCGGTGCAGAGGTGTCGATCGGCAGCTTTTTGGTGAACTACTTCCATGAATCCTACATTGGCGGTCTACCGGAAAAGCTAGGCGCCGCATTCGTCTCCTTTTATTGGGGCGGAGCGATGCTGGGAAGGTTTATTGGTTCCAGCTTCCTAGGCGGTGCCAAGGCGAAGTACATGGGGCTAGTGACTGCGGCCAGTGTTGCCTTGATTGTCTTATCTTATCCGCTACAGCGGAATCTGCCTCCGGGATACCAGCCGGGAGTGCCGAACCTCATTTGGCTCGAGTGGCTGGTCGTCGCAGGACGTCCCTTGTTCGCACTCGTGGCGATTGCGGCAGCCACAATAGCAGTCTTTGCGGCAATTCGCGGGGGCAGTGCTAAGGCGAATACCGGCTTGCTCCTTGCTGTTTGTGCCATATCAACAAGCGCACTGGTAGCCATCTCCATGCTCAGCAATGGGCATCTCGCGATGTGGAGCATTATCTTAGTGGGGTTTTTCAATTCCATCATGTTCCCCAGCATTTTTACGCTTGGAGTCGCCGAACTTGGCCCGCTCACAGGAGATGGCTCGGGCATCATGATCATGGCAATCGTCGGAGGAGCGATCATTCCGTTCGCGCAAGGCTGGATTGCCGATCACATCGGAATCCATCACGCATTCTTTTTGCCGGTGATCTGCTATCTGTACATTCTGTATTTCGCATTGAGCGGATCCAGGCCAAACAGCGAACGCTACGCCCGGGTATAGTCGGCCAAAACCGATTTACTGGACGTGAGGGTTATAATTAAATCGTTTTTATAAGGACATGGTGCAAGTCAAGAAGCCCGGCCAAAAGCCGGAGGTGGTTACTCTCAAGGCCGTCGCGCAGCATTTAGGACTCACCCCAGGCACAGTCTCCGCTGTCCTTAACGACTCCCCTTCAGCCCGATCCATTCCCGAAGAGACGAAGAATCGGATTCGCTCTGCGGCGAAGGAACTCAATTACCGGCCGAATTTCTTTGCCCGCACTCTGCGCAACAAGCGCACCTATACGATCGGGGTGATCGCGGAAGAGATCGGGGACTCGTACAGCTCGCCGATTATCAGCGGCATCGAGCAGTATCTGCGGCAGCGCGACTACTTCTTTCTAACCGTGGTACACCGCCACGACCAGGCGCTATTGAACCGGTACGCGCAGTTGCTCTCAGAGCGCGGCGTGGAAGGCATCATCACGGTCGATACGACGGTGCACGACAGTCCAACTCTGCCGACCGTGGCGATCGCGGGTCACAAGAAGATCAAAGGCGTCACCAACATCGTGCTGGATCATCAAAAAGCTGCGCTGCTGGCGCTGGAGCACCTCAAAGAACTGCATCATGAGCGCATTGCATTCATGAGGGGCAATCCTCTGAGTTCGGACTCGAACGATCGCTGGGAGGCGATCTGCCAGGTTGCCACCCAAATCGGATTGCACATTGATCCAGAGTTGATCATGCAAATCGATGCCGACGATTCCACTCCCAGATTGGGCTATCCCTTTGCGAAGCAGTTGCTCGCCCGCAAGAAGCCCTTCACGGCCCTTTTCGCATACAACGACATGTCGGCGATCGGCGCGATTCGCGCCTTTCAGGAAGAAGGAGTGCGCGTGCCCCACGATGTGTCCGTGGTCGGATTCGACGACATTCCGGGCGCCGCGTTCAACAGCCCGAGCCTGACCACGGTGCGCCAGCCGCTGAACCGCATGGGCGAAGTCGCCGCTCAAACTCTGTTGGAGAGGATCGAAGGGAACAAGGACTACCCGTTCGAGATCGCCATCGAACCCGAACTCGTAACCCGCGAATCCACGGCATCAGCGTTCGCCTCCTGTTAGCATCCCTAGAGCATTTCTCCACGTGTGGAGGAGTGCCTTACCCACCCATGCCAACCAGCAGCATGCAGACCGGCACAGCTTCTGCCCGTGCGCTCACCTGGGCCGCTTACATCTCCTTTGTCCCGATCGGCATTGCGACCGTGTTGCTTGGGCCGATGCTTCCGGCGCTGTCGGCCCGGTGGTCGCTGAATTATGCGCAAGCCGGAGCGCTGTTCAATGCGCAGTATTTGGCTTCGACTTGTGCGGTCGCTCTTTCGGGAGTGCTTGCGTCGAAGAAGGGATACCGTTTTCCGATGAAGGCCGGGCTGCTGCTCATGTCGGCTGGCCTTTTTTTGTTGCTCTCCGGGTCGAGAATTGTGGGGATTGTTTGTATTGGCGCATACGGTGCCGGACTAGGGCTAGCCGTGCCTCCCGCGAATCTGCTGGTCGCGAATGTCAGTCCTGAAGGACGAAGTGCGCGGCTGAATCTGCTGAACTTCTTCTGGAGCATGGGCGCGGTGTCGTGTCCTTTTCTGGTAGCGGCTGCTTCGCGGAGTCAGAAGATTCCGATGTTTCTGATGGGCGTCGGCGCTTTCTCATTGCTCATTGCGGCTGGCATTGCGATCATGCCTTCGCACATTGCAGAACCCGCTGCCGCGAAGGAAACGGGAAGGATGCTTCCGCTGATCCGCGCAAACGCGGGAGCATTTCTCGTTCTCGGCATTCTTTTCCTGATCTATGTCGGAACCGAAAACGCGTTTGGCGGCTGGGTAGCTTCTTATTCGAAAAGTCTTGGAAGCCTGGCTCCGGCGATCGCAGTGATGACTCCATCTTTCTTTTATGCATCGCTGATGATTGGGCGGTGGGTGGCTCCGGCTGTGTTGCGAATGACGGGAGAGATCCGGCTGGTACAAGCGGGACTGCTACTGGCTTGTGCAGGCACGACCAGCTTGATGTTTTCCCATGAACTGACGGGCATTGCGTTGAGTGCGTGCGCCGCGGGACTGGGATTGTCGTCCGTGTATCCGATCACAATTGCGTTGCTGTCAACGGAGTTTCAATCTTCTCGCGTGGGGTCGATCATGTTTACGCTTTCGAATGTTGGAGGTGGGCTACTGCCGTGGGCCGTCGGGGTGTTCTCGAATCGGTTTGGGACGATCAAAGCAGGACTGATCGTGCCGCTGGCAGGAAGCCTGGTGATGTTCACGCTGTATCTGCGGAAGTGGAGCCGAACTGCGGCATAATTCAGGCCCTCACCATTCTCGCGGCCAATCTTCCTAGTCTCACGAGACGGTACAGCGGAAACAACATTGGCGGCAGTTGCACGACGTCCCATTCGCCGGGGCCGGGAGTCAAGATGAGGCGAGTTAAGAATCGCGCTTGATCGACTCGCCGTTCTCGCAGGCGAAGCATCAGGCGGAAGTACGCCGGGGATTCGGTGTCGAAGGCATTTTCGCGAAAAATGTGAGACTCGATCTCTGAGGCAAGTGGTCCTGCGCCGGAGTCGTTGGGAATAGCTTCGTCTGCTGCGGGCGGCATCGGCGTATTGAGTACTCGCTCCGAAAGGAGCAAAGTGACTCGCAATAGCCGGACGATGCCTAACTGTTCGGCCCGGAGTGCAATCATTTTCCAATTCAACGCCGGAGACTGGATGATGCGCGCCAGATCGCAAAGCCAGATCAGGCGTCCCCAGACGTGCTTCGCGGCATGCACCGCGAGGACGATAAAAGAATCTTCGAGGCTCAAGGTACGCAGGGAGCGGCCTGCAACGGACGCGGTTACGCAGCGATGAAACAACTGATCCACTGCAAGGTCGACTGCATAGAATCTCGGCTGTATCGCCCACTGCACCTCGAGGAGATTGCGTCCGGCGGGGCCGTCGAAGGCGAACTCGTATCCTGATTTCAGGTACTCCTGTTCGAGCGCGACGGAAAGATGATCGTGGGGAACATAGCCGAGATCCTTTACTGCTTCGCGAAGGCGCGTCAGGTCCGCCGTGTGGATGAGCAGATCGATGTCGCCTGACTGACGCAGGGCGATATCGCCGTAGACCGCTTCCGCCAGCGCCAGTCCTTTGTAGGGCATCACATCGATCGCGTCAGCAGACAGGCGGTCGAGGATGCGGAATAACTCGCGCGAGAGCATCAAGGCTTTATGAACGTTGGCCTGATACTTCTGCGCGAGCCGGTTGAAATGCTCGGGTGGAACGACTGCTTTAGCCGGCAGCAGCGCCTGGTAGAGAAGAGGCTGAACGCCGTGGTGTTCGGCGAGCTCGAAAAGGACGTCCCATCGGGTAAGAATTGTGACCAGGTGTTTGATCTGCTCGTTCTTTTGCTCCGTGTGAACTGGTGAACAAGCGGTCCTTAACAACGACCACTCGTGTTCTGTCGCCCTGGTCGAAGGCATGGTTCGGAATGAAAGAGCAGATCGGCTTTACGCAGTGGCACTCGAAGCGCCGGTGTTTACTACGCCCGGCAATACGCGAATCTGTACAAGATTGGCGGTCGCGCGCTTGGTGGCAAGCATGTTCGCAGAAGGAACTCCGGTTCTGGCAAAAGACTTTTCGCAATCCTGCGAAGAAGGCCCGCGCATGTTTCCCTCTATATATGCGAGGCCGGGACACCGGCTGCAACCGGTCACATGCGTGCAGGAACTGCAAGTGGTCAAGTCTTTCAGCCGGATGGAGCGAACGTCCTTCATCACGTGGGAGTCGCGCCAGATATCGATGAACGGCTCCTTCCGTACATTGCCTGTCACGATGGGAAACTGCACACAGGGAAACACATCACCGTAGGGGGACACATAGCAAGTGGTGTGGCCGGCGCTGCAGGGTAGCGCGTTCAAGGGGTCATCATCGCCGGGCGCGGCTACGGCACAGTATTCATCGACATTGCCCACGAGGGCCTGGTCGCGAAAAACCTGCTGCAAGGTTTCGCGGCCGACTCCGAGACTGAGGACGGAACGGTCGCCGTCCATCATCGGAGTGATAGTGGGGTCGAGAATGCATTCGATTCCCATTTCGCGGGCAAGAGCACGGACGCCGGGATAATCCTGTGCAGTTTGCGCCATCAGCACATTCGCGAAAATAACTCGCAGGCCGTGGGCCTTCAAGAAACGGGCGGCATCCAGGGAGCGCTTCAGAGATCCCGGAACGAGCGTGATGGCATCGTGAACTTCCGGACGATCCGAATAGATGCTGATCTGAACCGATTCGACACCGATCTCGCGCAGCCGTGCCGCTTCGCGCTCGCGAATCATGATGGCGTTCGTCTTGAGCTTTACGCAGAAATGAAGCTGGAGGCGCGCGTATTCCAGAATGTCGAAGAAGTCTTTGCGAAGGAAGATCTCGCCGCCACTGAGCGTCAGAATAAATACGCCTGCCTCGGCCATTTGATGGAGCAGGTGCTTGATCTCGGTGGTGTTCATCTCGCCATGGTCTTCGTGGTCGAGATAGCAGTGGACGCAGCGTTCATTGCAGCGATAAGTCAGATCCAGCTGCACGCTCAAAGGGATGTTGCGCGCGAGGGCTTTGTAGGTCATCTCCTCAAGCAGATTGCTCATCGCTTTTCTCCTGCAAGTACAGTCTGCTGGGGAATGGGGACCTCTGAGATTTGCAGGATCTCGTGCTTCGCCAGGTTTCTGGCGAGTTCTTCGGCGTCGGCGAGCGCGGTGGAGGCGTCGATTTCGAATTCGCTGCAGATTTTGTTTTGCACGATTTGATGCAAGGGAGTGGTTCCATCCGCGGATTGCCAGAGGATCGTGGCGGTCTTGTTGAGCGTGAAGAGGGTCGAGTCGCGGCCAGACATGATCATCATCTCGCCATCGATGCTGCGCGCCGCTACTTTGGGGTTCCGCGAGAGGTAAAGCGTGCTCATCCAATCAACTCCCAGACCCGGGCATCGGGAACGAATGTCAGCCGCGCGACCGGTACCCGGCTGACGAATTCAAACGCTGAATGAAAGATCGTTTGTACCAGATCCTGATCCTCGGCGAAAAACAACACGTTCGCGAGCAGACCGCGGGTTGCATCGCCGGGCGAAATCGGGTCGATGCGATTCTCTTTACCTTTCGCGAGAAGATAAAGAATCTCAACCGGAGCCGAGACATTCTCGCCGAGCTTGGCTAATTCTCCGGTGAACGGGGTGCCGAAGGCGACGTAGCCATCGCCCCGCCGGCGCACGTAGGAAATTTCATCGGTCAGTAGCGTTACGTCGCGAGGCGCGAGTCGGGAAATGGTCGTCTTTCCTGCCTCGGAAACTCCGGCAAACAGAAATGCCTTGCTGTTTCGGATGGCGCTCGCCGAGTGCAGCAGAAAACCGCCCTGCTTCGCCAAAACGAGCGTATGGACGATGCGAAGTACGGCGTCGATCGAGTAGGGATTCGGGGTTTGCCGAATCCAGCCACGCCGCTCGGAGGGAATCCACTCAGCACGGAAATCGCCACGCTCCAGCGTCCAGCGGCCACCGCACTGAGTGACGCGAACATCCGCATCGCGGTCGCCACCTGTGGGAGCCAGTTCAACGTCAAACTCGATTTCCGAATCCGCGGATGGACTCACGTAGCCGGCATACCGTTCTTGCAGCAGGTTGAGGAAATCGGAGTCGCTCGTGTTGATGCGCACGGGCATTTCCCCGATTTCAATGACGGTGCTGAGATGCCCGACTTCGGTGGTCAACTGTGGCAAGGGACACTCGAATTTATGCTGTCTGGGTTCGCGAAGCCGTCCGCAGCCCGTGTACGCCCACAACGACACGGGATGCAATTTCTGAACGTTGAATTAAGGTTGATACTGCACGAGCAAAAAGCCGCGGGCTTTTCGCTGCATCCATGTAGTTTCCGTTCCGTAAGATTCCGGTGACTCGTCCCAGCAACTCATTCTCGAAGACCGGAGCGTCAGGATCCCGCATGGCATCGCCGCGCGTGACGATATAAGAACCTTGAGGATCGGTTGCTGTTTTCACGACACGGTGCGCGAACAGCCGTTGATCGCGGCTGAACAGCACCACAGCGCCTTCGCAGATTTCATTGATTGCGGCACGCTCGACGCAGATCGTATCTCCGGGCCAAACTGCGGGAAACATGCTCCATCCGGTAACACCGAGCCGCAGGTTCCCGTTTGTGCGCAGCACTTCTGCGGCTAGATCACATCCGATGACGTTCAGAGCGCTTTGTGACGAGATGTTCACTACGATGCCCGTAATGAGGCGCAGCCGCCGCCTACCGGACTGGTCTTGCCGCACGACAGAGCCGTTGTTACGAACACCTGCTCATAGCGGAACGAAGGTTTCTCATACGGCTTCTTCGTAGCTTGAGCCTGAGCGTTCTCGGAAGAATTTTGATCGATCGCCATAATGAATTCCTGTCTATTGCAGATTCGATTGTGCGGCCTGCACGGCACACCCGCCGGTCGTTCCCGACGTTGTGCAAGCCTGATTGGTCAGAGTGCTGAAGTATACCTGAGAAGCGCCCGCCATCGTGCCGGGGGCAACAACGTTGTCCATGATGATGGCACTGGTGCCGCCATTCGCCTGATAGGCTGCGGTCGGAAGATTTCCTCCCTCAATCCAGGTGACGGCGTTATCGGTTGTTGTCAAGCCGGGCGTAGTAGCCCAAGCCGGCGTGGTCCCACCGGATCTTCCTCCCGCAACAGTGATTTGAGGTTTACCGTTGGAATCGAGAATGCGGCTTCGCGCCGGATAGTTGTGGTTGGCTAACCAATTCGCAAAGGGCACGAAGGTTGGAATGCCCTGGTCGAGCCATGTCACGCCACCATCGACGACTGTGCTCCCGTTAGTGGTCGTCCATGTGGGCGCGCTGGCTCCGGATGTTCCAGCCGTAATTGCCACTTCGACGTGAAGCGCTGGGCTGAAGATTTCTTGCCCGACCTGATACGCGGTCGAAGCTTGCCAGGGAGTGTTGATCAAGCTGACGAGACAACCTTTGTTGCCGCAAGTCAGAGGACGTCCGTTGCCGGCCGCGCTCATGAACACGCGTTCTTCCGATCCTCCGTTCAGGTTCGGATTCGGGATGTCGGATACCGGCGAACAGGCCTTGGTCGATGCATTCGTAGTGATCGTTGCCAAGGCTGTCCCGGCCGCTGGAGCGACTCCCGCGCTAATCGGAATCACATACAGCGTGGGGTTCGTGCCCGCGTTCCCGCAGACATACAGGTTTCCGGTCGCGTTGATGTTGCTTTCGTATGTGCTGTCGAAGGCGCCATTGTAAAGCGGGTTAGGGGCTACACTGCTGGCTCCGACGGTCGTTTTGGCTCCACTACTGCCCGCGGCGAAACTCGTGCCGAATATATACACGGCCGAACAGGCAGCGCCTCCGCAGTTCGTGGTGTTATCGTTCGAGGCAAAGACGAACACCTTGCTGGATGGCTGATCGAGGATGGGCGGAGCTACGATTCCGGCCCCATGGTCAATCTGGGCAGAAACGGTCGGCACGCCAGTGGGACTAACTCGCGCAAAGTAGCCTCCCGCATCGCCGACAAGCACGTTTCCTGAAATGTGATCGTAGACCGGGCTGGTGAGCGCGGTAGGATTGGCGGTATTCACCTGGACCGGCCAAGGGCTAGTTCTGATTTCCGCCGGAGTCCCCTTAAAGAACGGATGGAACATGTGCAGCAAGCCTAAGCTGTCGCCCACCCACGCCACGTCTCCGCTGTAGTCGTAAAACACCGAGGATGTTATGTCGTTCGTCTGAACGTTGGTCGAGGTGCGGAGGGTGAAGCTCGTCATGCATGGCGCGGTGCAGGTGGTGTAAGCCGCCGCCGTGACTTGCGTCGGGGCAAAGGGAGCCGCCAGCGTTCCCTTATTGGCCGCCCACTTGAGCAGAACCACGGTCCCGTGGGTTCCATCGGTTTGGACGAATGCGAGCTGGGTTCCATCCAGCGAGAAAACAGGAGATGTTCTAACCGTCCCGGTTGCTGTGGTGGTGGTGTTGTACGCGAAATAGAGTGTTGGGACCGATCCGAAGCCGGAGCAGCCAGAGTACAGATTGTCGTAGGCGATCAGGCTGGCTTGAGTCGTCGTGCTTGCAAGCCGGGTAGGAAAGACCACGAAATCAGGCTGTGTCGCATTGCTGCAATTCGCCACATTGATGTTGAACGAATACTTCGCAGGATAATTGCCGGCGCCGACTGTCGCGTTGTTTCCCATGTTCTCAGACCAGAATCCGCCAGACGAACTAGCCTTCAACTCGGGAGCCAGCGTCGCAATGTCGTTCGGATCAACTGCCAGCGTTCGCGGAATGTGCAAGCGGTACCACTGATGCCAATATCGAGGATCGGCTAAAGCTTCGGAAGCCTGCCTGTTCGTTGCCGGATGCGAGAAAATGACGTGCTGATGCGTCCAGTCCGTGGGCATTCCATGTTGTGACGGATCCCAGCCCTGACCCGGCTTGGCGGCTTGCCCCGTAAGGATCCAGCCCAAAGTCACCACTGCCAAAAGTCCTGCAGCAAACCGTACGGCTCGCGCGGTAGTACCGTTCATTGGTCTCGACTCCATGGCTCGCGACATTCGCTTGTGGAACTGCAGAGGTTGCGGGCAGAACTCGACTGCATCCCGTGGTTGCTCGTCCCACATATGCGAGCCTCGCCCGGGAGTCGCCTGGGACTCATCGGCTGGTCGCCACTCCCGTGCGTCATTGACTCGAACACACCAATGAAAGAGGGACGCAGTCTTCATCGGTTGGCTGGATTGGCCGAAATTCTACTCTTTCTGCGGTGCGCAGGCAATGTGGTTTCCGGAGGGGCTGCACTGTTGATTCGCACAGAAATTGGTGCAGAAAAGGCGGCCGCAAAACCGGTTTTTGGCCGTCTACCGTACAATGGTTGGAAACCTCCCGCGCAAAGCATCATCAAGGGATCACCCGGTACGAACCGGCACGGTGGAGGTTTCTTTGAATCCGCTCTGGAAGGACACCAAATAGGGGGATATGGAACAAGCTGTCCACACCACCACTGAAGAACAGAACGTGCTGACCCTGGAAGAGTTATCGAAGCTTGCGGCCGATGGAGGCCACTCCGCGACGACTCTGATGAATGTCGTCGCTTTGATTGCGAAACGCTTTCGCACCGACGTATGCTCTGCCTATCTGCTCGAACCCGACCGCGCCAACCTTGTTCTGGCGGCTACCGTGGGGCTTCGTCGCGAATCCATCGGCAATCTACGAATGGCGATTCACGAGGGCCTCACCGGACTCGTCGCTGAGCAGGTGCAACCCGTCTCCGTCAGTCAGGTCAAGAATCATCCCCGCTTCAAATACTTCCGGGATTCAGGAGAAGATGCCTACCAGTCCTTTCTCGGAGTGCCGCTGATCGATCGCGGGATACTGCAAGGAGTGCTCGTCGTACAAACGGTCGAAGCCCGCGTTTTCAGCGCTGACGAAATTCGAATGCTCATGGAGGCGGCCACGCAAGTGGCTCCCATTGTCAGCGAGGCGCGGAATCTCGACCGCTTTATCGCTCCACTTCAGGAGCGGCTCTGGGCGCTGGCTCGCAATCTCTGGTGGAGTTGGGACCACAATACTGCCAGCGTTTTCCTCGATCTTGATCCAGCGCGCTGGAACGAGGTCAACCACAATCCCATAGCGCTGCTGAACGGGATTCCTCTGCACAAGTTGGAGACCCGTGCCACAGAGCTCATGTTGCACAGCCGCGTGAATTACGCGTATCGCCGCATGCGTGAATACATGGAAGCGGACCGGACCTGGGGCACTCGTCATGCGGGCGTGCTGCGTCCGCATCCGGTCGCTTATTTTTCGGCGGAATTCGGTCTGCACGAGTCGTTGCCCGTTTATTCCGGAGGCCTCGGTGTTTTGGCCGGCGATCACATCAAAAGCGCTTCCGATCTGGATATCCCACTGATCGGCGTTGGCCTGTTTTATCCGCAAGGCTATTTCCGGCAGCATCTCGATCTCGGCGGATGGCAGCGCGAGGAATATCTCGATACCGACGTCAATCAACTGCCGATGGAACAGGCAATCGGGAAAGATGGCCGGCCGGTCGTAGTCTCAATCGATACGCGCAGCGGCCGTATCCAGGCCAAAGTCTGGCGGATCAAGGTCGGTCGCCGCGATCTTCTTCTGCTTGATTCGGACGTTGAAGGGAATGCACCCGAGGATCGCGAATTGACCTCGCGCCTTTACGGAGGCGATCTACGGGTTCGCATTCGGCAGGAAGTGCTGCTCGGCGTTGGCGGCCTGCGCGCCCTCAAAGCGTTGGGCGTCACTCCTGGCGTGTTTCACTTGAACGAAGGCCACAGCGCATTTGCGGTGCTCGAAGCCGTCCGCATGCGCATGGAAGATGAGGGCCTGAGCTTCGAGGCAGCCGTGCCGCGCGTCTCGCGCGAAGTGGTTTTCACCACGCACACGCCCGTCCCTGCCGGGCACGACCGTTTCGACGCAAAACTCATTGAAGAGCATATCGGCCCGCTTCGCGAGTCGTTGGGACTTTCGCAAGAGAGCCTGATGGGATTGGGCCGCGAAAATCCCACGAACGCGGACGAGACATTCTGCATGACAGTGCTGGCGTTGCGGCTTTCCCGCCGTGCGAATGCCGTGTCGGCACTGCACGGCGAGGTCTCACGCGCTATGTGGACGGGCCTGTTCAAAGGTAAGCCGGAAGACGAAATTCCGATCGGGCACATCACCAACGGTGTGCACGTGCCTTCATGGTTGGCGCCGCAGATGTTCCGCCTGTACGACCGCCATCTCGGTACGGACTGGCACCAGCGCGGCAGCGAGGCCAAAATCTGGCTGGGGATCGAGAACGTCGATGACGGAGAACTCTGGGAAACTCACCTGAATCTGAAGTCGCGCCTCATCGAATTTGTGCGCCGCCGCGCGATCGCTCAAGCCGAGCGCCGTGGAGAATCGCAGGAGGTTCTGCAGCGGTTGGAGCGCATACTCAGCCCCGACGCTCTGACCATCGGCTTCGCGCGCCGCTTTGCGACCTACAAACGCGCCAATCTGATCCTCAGTGACATGGAACTGCTCACCTCGATGGTGAACGATCCGAACCGTCCGGTGCAGTTCGTATTTGCGGGCAAGGCGCATCCACTCGATGAACCCGGCAAGCGGATTCTGCAGCAGATCGCGGAGATGACGCGAGACTCCAAATTCCGCGACCGTTTCGTTTTCATTGAGGACTATGACATCAATGTGGGCCGCCACTTCGTGCAGGGTGTGGACGTGTGGCTCAACAACCCGCGACGCCCGCTGGAAGCCTCTGGCACCAGCGGACAGAAGGTCGTCTTGAATGGTGGCTTGAATCTCTCGATTCTCGATGGATGGTGGGCCGAAGCCTACGACGGCGCCAACGGCTTTGCGATCGGGACCGGCAAGACGCATTCCAACATGAGTGTCCACGACAGCCGAGACGGCGAAGACCTGTTGCGTACTCTTCGCGAGGAGGTCATTCCGCTTTACTACCAGCGCGATCGCGACGGACTGCCGCGCGGGTGGATCAAACGCATGAAGCGCACCATCCGTACGCTGGGCTGGCGCTTCAACGCCGACCGCATGGTCATGGACTACACGCAGAAGTGCTACGTACCTGCGGCGGGCGGAACTTCAAGCGACCTGCGAGCGAACCCGTAGAAGTGAGGCAGGAGAGTGCTAGGACGGATCGGGGATTGTCAAAATTCTGGCGGAGAGGGAGGGATTCGAACCCCCGGTACCCTTTCGGGCACGCCGGTTTTCAAGACCGGAGCCATCAACCACTCGGCCACCTCTCCGTATGGTGGTTACAACATTTTAGCTGGTCCTTGCATTTCCGTCCGTGCGTAATTCGTCGCACTTTGCATTCAGCTTTTCCATAGCATCATCCACGTCTTGTCCCGGAACTGCAAGTAGTGCGAACGGGTCACCAGAACTCCCTGATGGCGAAGAATGCGGCCGCAGGTGAGGTCGCTGACTCCGAGTTCGGAGAGTTCTGTGTATTCCAGTTCGAATGCAGCCCTGCCCACGGCCGCTGTTCATTGCTGAGGGACGCCATCAAGTCGTAATTTTTATTGCACCAATCAGGTGTGTACACGACCTGACTCCCACGTCGGATCTCAGCGTGTCAGGTAGAGAGCGCTGCGACCATCCGGCTAGTTAACGCGCTGCCGCGATCCGGAGCGTGCGCTGGGAAGGAATCACCGGTAAGGCGATTCCCACAGACGACCGTTTATATAAAGTATGGCGTCGCGGAAGCGCAATGGCCATGAGTATCTTTGGTAATATTTTCGATCTGGAGATGCTGCTATGCCGAGAGGTGGAAGGCGAATACCAGGACCTGGAAAACGGATTGGAAGACCTCCCAAAGCGTTGGGCCCAATGACCCTGGACGATATTGTCAAGGCCCTGCGATCCCCGAAAGCCATTGAACGCCTCTTAGAGTCTCGCCTGAAGAAATTCGGACTCAGCAGGAATCAGTACGAAACCATGTTGTCGGAACAAAAAGGCCGCTGTGCATTGTGCAACGAACCACTCACTTCTCGTTGGGTCATCGACCACTGCCACATGACCATGAAGGTGCGAGGATTGCTACACTCAAATTGCAACACGCTTCTTGGCTTGGCAAACGAAGACCCACGTAGACTCGAACTCGCTATCGCATACCTCAAGCGCCACAACAAGTTTCTCTGATTGTTACCATAGTTTGAACGCACTCAATAATTCCCTTGCTCAAAGAATGCATTTGGTTATGCTCATGCAGAAGAGGAGATTTCCTCTTTGGAGGTAGGACATGGAAAAAATCGTTTCCTACCTAGTGAAACGATCCTGAAGCAAGATCGTGCAGAGAACAACAGGATTAAATTCCCGCGTTGAGCTACGGGAATTTTGTTCTCTTACGTTGAGCGCTCAACGTATCAACGTGGTACTGAAACAACTTTCTGTCGGGGGTCCAGCCCCCGGTGGCCTAGCGTTATGGCGATGTTCGGGAGGCTCGTGGCTCCCACACAAACAGGGAATGCCAGAATGGAAGTTCAGTGGACCGATCTTTGCGAACTCAATCGTTGGTGACGGGCTGGGACACCGGTTTCCCCGGCTTATGGCCACCGTAAGAGGTCACACCCGTAGGTTCCGCAAGAGCCGAGCGTGTGACCTTGAATTGTTTTATGCAGTGCCTCATCAGTGTCTCGCGGTTCTCGAGCGAACAACGCAACAGGTCAGCGCTGGATTTGCGCGACGTTTCGTTCGCGCCCGAATGCCCGCGAATGAAATTCCATCACTTCGGCGAAGTGGGACAGGAAGTAAGTGATGCTGTGATCTCCGGGATATGCATGATACTCATGCTTCACATGTTCTCTGACCAACTCTTCATGTAGCGCCGCGGCGCCTTTTTCGAATCCATAATTGTCGTCCTGCCCGCAGTTGAAATAGATCGCCATGCGCTGCAGGCCCGCTGCATTCTTCTTCGCCAGAAGGAACGGATTATTCGCGTTCCAGTGCTGCACGTTGATGGGCATACCGAATACGGGTCCGAGCACACTCAACAACGGCGATCCGGATCGTCCCGCAGCGTCGAGTTGTTGCGGCGACTCGGTCATCAATGCCGCACTTTGCGCGCTGACAGCAGAGAATACCTCCGGATGCGCGAAAGCAAACCGCAGTGCGCCGTATCCGCCCATGGAGATTCCGCTGATCGCCCGGTCGGCGCGCCCGCCGTGGATCCGGTATTTCTTTTCGATTTCGGGCATGAATTCCTGCAGAAAGAAATCGCTGTACCGCACCGAACCGTCCGCAGAGTTGATGTAGAAACTACGTTTTCCCTGCGGCGCAACGATCAGGAAATCGCCCATCTTGTGCTGCTGGCGTAGATCGTCCAGCAGAGTCCATCCACCGCTGTTGAACAGGGTTTGCTCGTTGTCGCCGAGTCCATGCAGGAAATAGAGCACGGGATAGCGCGGCGCCGGATGTTGCTTCACGGCGGCGTCGTAGCCGGACGGAATGTAAACGCAGTAGGGAACGGCTCGCTTCAGGATCTTGCTGTTGAGGGCGCTGCAATCGATGCGGCTCTGTCCGGCCGCAGGCAATGCCGCCAGCAGAAGAGTGAACGGGAGGAAGCGAAGCCAGAAGGCGGAAATCATTCTTTCACTATTCGTAGCGTAACGCCTGCACGGGATCGAGCCGCGCCGCGCGTCCTGCAGGATATAGTCCCGAAACGAGGCTGACAAAAAATGCGAAGCCGATAGCAAAAGCCACCAGCCACCACGGCACGGCCCAGAAATGCTCCGGAGGAATGGACTGGCTCTTCAGATAAATGTTCGTTCCGAAATTGATGACTTGTCCGATCGCCCAGCCAAAGATGACGCCGATGATGCCACCAATAATTCCCATCGCACCTGCTTCAGCGAAGAATAGTTTTTGCACGTCGCCATCGCTGGCTCCGATTGCCTTCATGATGCCGATTTCACGACGGCGTTCCAGGATGGCCATCACCAGCGTGTTCACAATTCCAATCGATGCGACCGCAAGTGCAAGACTTCCGAAGATGCCCAGGAATGCATAGAGCACCTTGAACACCTGCTGCAGACTCCGACTCGCGTCGAGAATAGAAAACGTGGTGAACCCCATTTTCTTGATTGCATCCTCGACGCCTTGAATTTGCGAAGGATTCTTCACCCGCACGCTGATGGAGGAATATACCGACTTCCCGCTGGCAGCCTGGGAGATCTCCCGTAAATCCGTGGGCTGCATTACGTGCAAGCTCTCCGCGAGTTTCAGAGGCAGAAACACTTTCGCCCGCGTTGGACCCCGCATGCTTTCGGGGTCGAGATCAGCTACCCCGACAATCTTTAGCGTTTGCTCGCGCGAAATCACAGAATAGGAAGCCCCGGGAAACACATCGCCTGCGCTTGAGGTTGCGCTCGGATCTTCCGGACTGGCAGCTCGTTGCGCGTAACGCATCGTCAGTTCTTTGCCGAGCAAAGGCTTGGCCAGCTCTGCAACGTTTGGCTCCGGCGCCCCGAGCGGAGGTGTCTTTCCCAACAATTCTTCTGCGAATGACTTTTGCAGAATCACCTCGGGCGCGGTATCAGAGGTGAAGAACGATCCCTGCATGCCGTCAAACGCGTCGTTGTTCTTTGCCGATTGGGGCAACGCAGACACGGTGGTCAGATGGGGCTTGTCGTCGAAGCGCAATTCGGTTGCAAAACGGATGTCCGGATAAGCTTCGCTCACATTCGGGATCTTTTCGATCTCGGCCCGCGCGCTCTCGTCGAGAATGCGGCTCTCACCGGGAATTGGCCCGTTACGTTGCTCTTCCCGGCCCATCCCGCGCATCTCGCGTCTGGAAGACACGTAAATGGTGTCGAAGAGCCCGGACTTCGCCAGCCGTCGAGTGAAGAGTTGCTGCAGTCCTGTTCCCAGCGAGAGCATGGCTACCAGCGACGCAACTCCAACGGAAATACCGATCGTCGTAAGAGAATTCCGCAAGAAAGATTCGCGCAGGTTGCGCAGCGCCAGTTCGGTGAGGTCAGGGAGCTTCACGGGCGCGCCTCCAGCTTCTCCGGCCGATTCGGGCGATCATCCACCAGTTTGCCGTCGGCTAAAAAGATCATCCGCCGCACATATCGTTCGGCGAGTGCACGCTCGTGCGTCACCATGACGACGGTCATGCCCAGATCGCGATTGAAGTCGCGCAGCATGTCCATGATCTCGGTGCCTGTGTGGCTATCGAGGTTGCCAGTAGGCTCGTCGGCAAGAAGAAGCTTGGGCCGGTTGATCAGGGCTCGGGCCAGTGCCGCGCGCTGCTGTTCGCCGCCAGAAAGCTCGCTGGGACGATGATTCAACCGCGCCTTCAGTCCCACACGTTCGAGGGCTTCGCGTGCCAGCGATTCCCGCTGTCCGCGATCGACCTCGGCAAACCGCAACGGCAGTTCGACGTTCTCCGTCAGCGTCATGCTGGGAATCAGATTGAAAGACTGAAATACCATCCCGACAACATGCAGACGGTACTTTGCGAGTTCCTCGCGCGATAGCTTGGCTAAATCCCGCTCCTGCACAATCACGCTGCCCGACGTTGGCCGGTCCAGGCCTGCGATCAGATTTAACATTGACGACTTGCCGGAGCCCGAGGTTCCCAGCAGCGCGACGAACTCTCCCGTTGGGATCTCAAGCGAAACACCGTCCACCGCGCGAATAACGGTTTCGCCCATCTGGTAATAGCGGCATACATTCTCGCTACGCACGGCGAGGGTGGAAGTTGCTGAAGCAATGGTGGGGACCGTCGTCATGGACTAGCGGATCGCACCTCGCAGCACGCTGAGTGCGTCTCCTGACTTGGGCTCGCCATTCTTTGTGCCGGCGCCGTTGTTCTCGGCCGACACTGCGTCTCCTTCGCCGGGAGCGAGGAATAGATTTTCTTCGACTCCATGCTGCCGCGTGTAGAGATCGTAGTAGCGACCGCGAGCAGCGTAGAGCTGCGCGTGCGTTCCGCGTTCCACAATCCGGCCTTGCTCCATGACCATGATCTGATCGGCACGGCGGATGGTTGAAAGGCGGTGCGCGATCACAAATGTCGTCCGGCCCTGCATCAGGTACGCCAGTCCTTGCTGGATCATTTCTTCGGATTCCGAGTCGAGGCTTGATGTTGCCTCGTCCAGGATCAGAATTCGAGGCTCCGCGAGGATTGCGCGCGCAATCGAAATCCGCTGCCGCTGGCCGCCGGAGAGTTTCACGCCGCGCTCGCCGACCACCGTGTCGTACTTATCTGCGAAGGTCTCGGCGAATTCATCCACTCGCGCGATGCGGCAGGCGCGCATGATTTCCTCTTCGGTGGCTTCCGGACGCGAGAACGCCACATTCTCGCGAATCGTCCCGTCGAACAGGAATGACTCCTGCAGCACAACTCCCAAACGCGTCCGGAACGAATCCAGCCTCACCGAGTCCAGATCCACGCCATCCACCTGGATCCTGCCGCGCGTCGGTTTGTAGAACGCCGAAATCAACCCAATGGTCGTCGATTTGCCGGATCCTGACGAGCCGACGAGCGCCGTCACCGTGCCCGGCTGTGACTGGAACGAGATGTCATGCAACACCTCGTGCGTTCCGTCGTAACTGAAGCTGACATTCTCAAACTCGACGAGCCCAACAATATCTGGCAAGGCCACCGAACGCTGCGGATCCTGATCCTCAGGGCGCTCATGCATGATCTCCTGCGTCCGCTCTAACCCTGCCAAGGCTTCGGTGAGCTGAGTGCCGATCGAGACTACCTGCATGATGGGAGCAACCAGAAACACAAGCAGGAAGTTATAGGAAAAATAGCTTCCGGCGGTAAGCTGTTGCGCTACCATCTGGCGCCCGCCGACGTACATTGTCGCGGCTCCAACGACTCCCAGCAGCACGCTGGCAGAAAGACTCATTAGGGAAGTCGCCGTTAAGGTGCGCATGACGTTATCGAGCAAGCGCCGTACGCCGCCAGCAAAGATTCTTTCTTCTCGCGCTTCGGCGTGATATCCCTTGATCACCCGCACGCCGCCCAGCGATTCCGTCAACCGCCCCGTTACCTCTGCGTTGATCTTTCCCCGCTCGCGAAAAATGGGTCGAATCACAGCGAATGCTTTATTCAAAGCGAGCGCGAAGCAGCCAAGAGAGCCGACCGCAATCAGCGTCAATGGTGCACTGATGCGCAGCAGCAGAACCAGCGCAATCCCGGCCGCCAGAATGCCACCGGTGAACTCGACTAATCCCGTGCCCAGCAGATTCCGTACGCCTTCTACGTCGCTCATGATGCGCGAGACGAGCGCGCCAGTTTTGTTCGCGTCGTAGTAAGCGACAGGAAGTCGCGAGACGTGGACTTGAACCTGTTGGCGCAAGTCAGCAATCAGCCGCTGCGCCGCTTTCGAGAGTAACTGCGTGAGAGAGAAGGACGTGATGCCCTGGATGAGGGTCGCCACGAGCACGGCCACGACCAGCGGCCGCAGCAGTCCCGTCTGGTGGCGCGTGACCACATTGTCGATCAGGAACTTCGACGAATACGGCAGTACGAACCCGGCGAGCCGGTTGATTGCCATCAGAATCAGCCCAACCGCCAGCAATCGCCGGCGCGGACGCATGAGCTTCCACACTTCCGGCAGGACGGCCTTGAGTCGCTGCATTTTCGGCGTCTTGGCGGGCTCTGGACTGGGGCTGCTCAATCTCCTGTTTGACTCCGCTCGACCCGGATTGGCTTCATTATTACTGCATTGTCACACATCTTCTCGTGCTCCGGGAGCGCCGCGCGCCTGTGACAGGCCCCCTTCAGCCGTTGTATGCTCGGGTCGTGACCCAACCGTCTTCGACGGATCGTTCCCCGACGATTGGCCTGGTTTTGGGCCTGCTGATCACGTTGTCCGCTGTGATCGCCTACTCCGCATACATCACCTGGCAGGTCACCGGTCTCCGCACACTGCAAACCGATCTGGTCGACCGCAATCGCAAGGATTCTCTTCAGCTGCTGCGCATTCAGAACGATTTGAACCTGCTCGCGGTGGCGATGCGCGACATGGTCAGCAGCAATGAACCCTACCCGCTGACTGCCTGGTCAGCCCAGTTTGATCGCATACGCACCGATCTCGACGATGCCATGCGGCTGGAAGCGGGGTACGCCTCCGTCAGCCGCACTCCTGACCAGAGGGCGTTCCTGTCGAGTTCTGTTACGCAATTCTGGGACGCGGTCGATCGCGTGTTCGCTCTTGCCCGCGAAGGCAAAGACAAAGAAGCCCGCAGCCAGATCCAGCTTTCGCTTCAGGAGCGCCAGGCCGCGTTGAGCACGGCCGTCGCCCGCTTCCTCGTCCAGAACAGCGAAAACGAAGAACAGGCGGGACAGCGCATCGTACAGATCTACGACCGCGTCCAGCATCAGGTGTACTTCTTCCTGGGCGTGACGCTGCTGGCCATCCTTCTCAACGGCCTGTCGCTGATTCGCTGGAACCGTCGTCTTTTCGCGCGCCTCGCCGAGATTTCCGAGCGCCGCAGCGAACTCGCGCAGAAGCTCATCTCGACGCAGGAATCCACACTGCGCTACATTTCCCGCGAATTGCACGACGAATTCGGCCAGATCCTTACCGCCATCGGATCGATGCTGCGTCGTGCGGGTTCGCATGCTCCGGAAGGGTCAACGCTCCACGCCGATTTGCAGGAAGTGCTCGAAACCGTGCAATCGACGCTCGAAAACGTGCGCAGCCTTTCCCAGGCGCTGCATCCGGTCATGCTCGACGAGGCGGGCCTCGAGAGCACGCTCGATTGGTACATCCCTACCGTGGAAAGACAAACGGGAATTGCCATATCCTATGAGAAGCAGGGTAAGCCGTTTTCGGTGGACGGTAGTGCAGGTGTGCACATCTACCGAATTCTTCAGGAAGCGCTGAACAACGTCGCGCGTCACTCGGGAGCCAAGCAGGCTTGGGTGCGATTGCGATTCCTGCCGCGCACGCTTGAACTCGAAGTTCAAGATCGCGGAAGCGGGTTTCCCGAGCGCCCGAGTCGCCGCGGCATCGGCATGGTTGCGATGCGCGAGCGCTCGGAGCTGATGGGCGGCCAGCTGGTGGTTTCGCGTCCGCCCGAGGGCGGTACGCTGGTGCACCTCACCGTGCCCAGAGAGAAAGCGGAGTCCTATGTCAAAGAAGATCACAGTGTTGCTCGTGGATGACCACAGTCTGGTACGCCGTGGTTTCCGCCGCATGCTGGAAGATGAACCCGATATGGAAGTCGTTGGCGAAGCCGGGGATGGCGAGGAGTCGGTCAAACTCGCCAAACAACTTCATCCCCAGGTCGTCGTCATGGATTGCGCTCTGCCCAGCATGAACGGTTTGGACGCTACGCGGCAGATCATCCAGGAGTCGCCTGAAACCGCCGTCCTCATGCTGAGCATGCACAGCGAGAGCACGTGGGTGCGTCAGGCCATCGACGCAGGCGCTAAGGGATACGTCCTGAAAAACGCTCTTGACCTCGAACTTGGCGCGGCGATCCGCAAAATCGCCGCCGGCGAGACCGTTTTCGACCCGAAGGTGGAGCAAAAGAGTGTGCTGCGCGGCGAGCGCAGTTCGGCCCTGACACAGAGAGAACTCGAAGTCCTGCAGATGATCGTCGACGGCAAGTCGAACAAAGAGATCGCAACGGCTCTTGACCTCAGCGCGAATACTGTCGCGGTTCATCGCGCCAATATCATGAACACGCTTGGCATTCACAAAACCGCCGAGCTGGTTGTCTATGCCATTCGAGCCGGGCTGGTGAACGTTCCGTGAATCGCAGGTCTTTCTTGGGGGGAATGGCAGGGCTTTTTTCATGGACGCAACTCTCGCGCCTGCCCGCGTTCGCCGCACAGTCCTCATCCTCAAGTTCGCTCGGCTTCCGATTTAGCGACGTCACCTCGCAATCCGGAATTCAGTTTCGTCACAACAGCGGAGCCTTCGGTGGCAAGCTCTTGCCCGAAACCATGGGTTCCGGCTGCGCGTTTCTCGATTACGATCGCGACGGCTGGCAAGACATTCTGCTGATCAATGGCTCGGATTGGCCAGGTCACAGAAAGTCCCGCACGACTCTTCGCCTGTATCACAACAACGGCAACGGTACATTCACCGATGTCACAACGCGTGCCGGTCTCGACGTCGAAATGTACGGCATGGGTGTTGCGGTCGGCGATTACAACAACGACGGATTTCCCGATATCCTCGTCACCTGCGTCGGGCAGAATCGGCTGTTTCATAACACCGGCAAAGGTACATTCGTCGATGTGACCAACGCCGCGGGACTCGGAAAACGTGAAGGCTTCAGCACGTCTGCGCTCTGGTTCGACTATGACCGCGACGGTCTGCTCGATCTCTTCGTCTGCAATTACGTGAAGTGGTCCATGGAAACCGACATATTCTGCAGCCTCGACGGAAAGCATAAGTCGTACTGCACTCCCGAGGCGTATCGCGGCGCTACCTGCTGGCTCTTCCATAACCGCGGCAACGGCACCTTCGAAGATGTAACAGCCAGCAGTGGCATCTTCGACAGCAGCTCGAAATCACTCGGCGTCGCCTTGCTCGACGAGAACCATGATGGCTGGCCCGATCTGCTGGTCGCCAACGACACACAGCCAAACAAGCTCTACCGTAACCAGCGGAACGGCACGTTCAAAGATTCCGCGGTGGAGGCCGGCATCGCGTTCAGCACCGATGGCAGGGCTCGTGCCGGCATGGGCGTGGACGTTGCCGATTTCGATAACTCCGGCCAGCCCGGCGTGGCGATTACCAACTTTGATAACGAGATGATCGGCCTGTACCGGCTCAGCGGGAAAACGTTTGAAGATATCGCGCCGCAATCGGGAGTGGGAATCGCGTCCAGAAACAGTTTAGGTTTCGGCTGTTCTTTTCTCGATCTGAATCTGGACGGCTGGCTCGACTTCGCCGTTGCCAATGGGCATATCGATGAAACCGTCCGCAACATCCGGGGCAATGTTGGCTACGCCCAGCCTCCCCAAATCTTTCTCAACAACGGACACGCCGGCTTTCACGACGTTGCTGCAGAACTTGGCGCTAACTTCGATATGCCCAAGGTCGGGCGTGGCCTTGCGTACGCCGACTTTGATCGCGACGGGGATCTCGATCTGTTGATTACGACCAACAATGGTCCCGCGTACCTGTACCGCAACGATCAATTCGCAGGGAACCGGAGCATTCGCTTCCATCTGGTGGGGACAAAGTCGAATCGCGACGCCATCGGCGCTCGCGTGCATGTCTCTTCGGCAGGCATGACGCAATCTCGCGTAGTGAAAGGCGGATCCAGCTATCTCTCGCAGTCCGAACTCCCGCTGACCTTTGGCCTTGAGAAGCGGGATCGCGTCGATCGGGTCGTCATTGAGTGGCCGAGCGGACAAACCGAGGATTACAAGAATCTGGCGGCAGGCCGCGGCTACGAATGCGTGGAAGGAAAAGGAATCACGCCGCGCATGGGTTACTGAGATACTTTGGCGGTACGCTGGGTGACATTGCCGGTCGCCATCAAATCAATCTCTACGATATCGCTGACACGAAGGAAAAGCGTGCTCGGATTTTTCATTCCCCACTTCTGATAGGGAACGGTGAAGTGAACCGCGGCAGTCCAGTGGTCAGGCTCAGTGTCAACATCCGCTGGAACGGTAATTTCGCGATCGATTCCATGAATGCTGAAAATTCCGTGGACTCTGACCGAAGACTTCCCGGCATTCGCGACAATTCCATCCACACGGTCGGGCCGAAACGAGATTACCGGATAACGTTCGCTTTCGAGCACTTCCTTATGCATCTTCCGGTCGCGCATCCCGCTGCCGCTATCGCCGCTCTGCGCATCCACTACAATCTCTCCTGCCATCTTTCCACCAGGATCAAGTTGCAGGTCACCATGTTTCAACTTGAACGTGCCATGCACGGTATGGAGCACATCACCCAAGGTAAAAGTCACCAAGGTTTTCGCCGGATCAAGCTGGTAGTCGACACTCTGGGCCGTCGCCAATAGAGAACAGCTCAACAGCGATGCACACACGAATATCCGCAAACAGCTTTTCTGGTTCCTGTTCATGTCTATGCTGTCAGTAGCCCCCAGCCAAGAGTTAGACCATCCCAAACGAGATGCTGCGCGGGCACAGCTCCAACGTGTAACGCCAGCAACCGCCGAAAAATCTGTGGGCGCTTCTGAAAGACTCGCAGGGTGCGATCCTGCAGGCCCGTGCGTCCGTCTAAAATCAACATCAAGCGCGCCATCAGCAGTGGACGTATCGCAAGGCGGCGATGTTCTGCCTGATACGGCGACAGATCGTCGGACTCAAGGCACTTTGCTAATGAGACTGCCTGGTTGAAGGCTAATCCCAGACCTTCGCCCGTGATCGCATCGACTGTTCCGGCCGCATCGCCAATCAGCGCGACATTGCCCCGCCAGACTCTTTTCAGCCGCCGGTTTCCGGTCACGGCACCTTGCTCCGCCGTCGCGGGTGCTGCTCCTTCAATCCGCGCTCGCAATCCGGGCAGGTCCGCGAGCCCTTGCTCCAGGCGCATATGCGGATCGTGCGACGCCAGCACAATGCATACCTGATTTTCGCTCACCGGAGTGGCATAGCCCTGGCAGTTTCGTCCCCAGTGCACTTCCATGTGATCGGTCCACGGCGCGACGCGGTAATGTTGCCGGAACGCATATCGCAGGCGAGGTTTGTAAGACGCTTCGAGCCCCGCCCACCTCCGCACGCGCGAATTCGACCCGTCGGCGCCCACAATCCAGCGTGCCCGTACGAAATTTCCAGCGACGTGAACTCCGTGGTCGGATATTCCCGTAACCGTCGCACCCCAGAGCAACTCCGTCCCTACCTGTGCGGCCCGCTCCGACATCACGCGATGTAAAACGGTCCGCCGCGCCGCCAATCCACATTGGCCGGCAGGAAACAGCGCGTCGCTCGATCGATGATGGGTGAGAAAACGAATGCCGCGGAAGGGATACGCTTCGGCGCGGGTCAAACGCAGCCCGAGCCGTTCCAGCGCCGCGAGGCCATCGGGCATGAGCCCTTCGCCGCAAGCTTTGTCGATCGGCGGACGCATGCCGTCCGCTACTACAACTCGCAGCCCCCGCTGCCGCGCCGCAATCGCAGCCGCAAGCCCCGCGGGGCCGCCGCCTATTACAAATAGATCTGTTGAATTCAAAACCAGGACCTCACCACTTCAGCAGTACAAGCTCTGAACAGAACCCCGGGCCCATCGCGGCGAGAATGCCCAGCGTTCCCGGTTCCGGGCGGCGATTTTGCATTACATCCTCGAGCACTACCAGCACCGAAGCCGATGAAAGATTTCCCACGCGCTTCAGGCACTCCCACGACGCGTCCAGTTGTCCATCGTGCAGATCGAGGGCATCCGCCGTGGCCTCGAGCACTTTCGGTCCGCCGGTGTGCAGCACCCAGCTGCCAATGTCGCTTCGTTTGTGGCCATGATCGGCAAGGAATGCGTCGACATCGCGGCCAAGGTTTTCACGAATGAGCACCGGCACTTCGGGTGAAAGAACAATTCGGAATCCCTTCTCGGTGATCTTCCACCCCATCATCTGCTCGGTCTGCGGATAGAAAACCGAACGCGTGGCAACGATCTCGGGGCCGTGTGCATGGATCTCGTCGCCTGTCACAACCACTGCGGCGGATCCATCGGCGAAAAGTCCGGAAGAAATCAGGTTTGCGACGGTGAGATCTTCGCGCTGAATCGTGAGTGAGCAGAGTTCCACTGAGACTAATGCCGCCGCTTGCTTCGGATAGGCGCGGACGTAATCTGCCGCGCGCGCAATCCCCGCCGCTCCGGCAACACAGCCCAAACCAAAAATCGGTAGGCGCTTGATGTTCGCCGGCAATCCCATGCGGTTGATCAGCAGCGCATCGATCGATGGGCTTGAGATTCCTGTGACCGACGTAAAGAATAGAGCGCCTAATTTACTCGGCTCCACTCCGGCGTGATGCAGCGCGCGACAGAGTGCCTGCTCTCCGAGTTCCTGCGCGACCTGGATCCACGCGTCGTTGGCGCAGCCCCATGTCTGAAGCTCGTAATATTTCTCGTGCGGCAGCGCGAGGTGGCGTCCTTCCACCGCAACGTTACGATGCAACCGGGCCAGCATCTGCGGATTCCGCAAACGTTCGCCCCAATATTCCTGCAACTTCTCCAGGAGAAATTTCTGAGAGTAGTAATGTTTCGGGAATGCGCTTGCGGCGCTGGCTATGTGCATTTTGTGCGAGTCCTCGGCCCGAGCACCTCACTCAGCGCCTTAATCCACGCCGAGAACGCGGATGAGCAGTTAGATGGCCGCACGCGGAATGCGGTTGTACCCATCAGCCTGGTGCTGCTGGCTTATTCTCTCAACGATCAGACCGGCGAAATGTCACCGGCTCGTCAAAAAAGCCATCTCATTATCACATTATCAACACAAATTGAACGGAAGTAGAAAGCCGATTCAGCTGCGAAATGCCCTACGCGCTAGCCCAAGCGCCTCAGACCAGAATGTTCCAGGAGAATTCGAGAGTTCCACCAGCCTGCGAACGGCCTCCGCGAATGCATCCATCTGCGCCTTCTCTACCACGAGCGGCGGAGCGACTTTCAATACCATGAAGTTATTTCCGCATACTTGTGTCAGGAATCCGAAGTCGCGGAAAAGCCGCATGACCATGATCTGCCCGAACATGCCCGCGTGTACTGCGGCAAACGCCTCATACGGGATCCGCAATCGCAATTGCTGGGGAGCCTGGAACTCAATGCCCATCAGTAATCCCAGGCCGCGCACGTCTTTTACCATCTCGAAGCCGCGCAGCGCATCGGTCAACTGCCGCCTCAAGTACCTGCCGCATTCGATCGAGCGATCCCCAAGCTTCTCGCGCTCCAGAACTTCCAGAGTTGCCAGTCCTGCGCGCATCGCCAAAGCGTTTTCGCTGTACGTGGATGTATGTACAAAGGCGCGGGGCAAAGAAGAATAGACGGAGTCGCAGATCTCATTAGACATGAGCACCGCGCCCACGGGGACCAGACCACCGCTCAACGCCTTGGCCAGAATCACCATGTCCGGGGACACCGCAAACTGATGGGCGGCGAGAAACGTTCCGGTGCGGTACATCCCAGTTTGCACTTCATCGAGGACGAACAACGTTCCATAGCGCCGGCACAACGCTTCTGCCGATTGCAAATACTCCGCGTAAGGCGCGCAAACGCCTGCTTCCGATTGCACCGGCTCGACGATGAAGGCTGCGTACCTTTTGCTCTTCAGTTCTCGTTCCAGCGCCTCTATCGATCCAAACGGAACGAACCCGGTGTCCGGTAGAAGCGGCCCAAAACCTTCCCGCCAGAAATCATCGCTCATCAGCGAGAGCGCCCCGCAGGTCAGCCCGTGAAACGCGTGCTCGGCCGCAAGGATGGCGGACCGCCTGGTATGCGCTCGCGCAAACTTGATCGCGGCCTCAACGCCCTCGCTTCCCGAGGACGCGAAAAAGGCTTTGCTCAGCCGTCCTCCCGCTCGTTGGCAGAGCTTGTCGGCAAGTTCGCCCGCGAGATCCGCCACGTGCGTCTGGATCATCGCTGGTCCGCAGCGCCCCAGTTCTTCTTGCAGCGCGCGCACAACATCCGGATGGTTATGTCCCACGTTGTGGACGCAGTATCCCGAAAGGAAGTCGACGATGCATCTTCCGTCGGAGGTGAACAACTCCGCACCTTGGCAGCGTTCGTAGCTGACATTCATCTGCAGCAGGTCGAGAAGCCGTACCCACTGCGGGTTTACACGTTGTGCGTAGCGCTCGGACGACTGCGCGGACCGGCTGACCTGTACCGCTGTGCTCATTTCTGCCCTGAAAGCTTATTTTGTGATCACCATCGAAGTCGGTGTTCCGGGAACCGAGTATGACGCAATCGACGTCAATGTCCCCGAGCCTGGATCGAGAGTGAAAGACTGAATTACTGGGTTCGTTTGATTTCCCACGAATAGATGGGCCCCGTTTGGATCGGTTGCGATGAAATTCGGTTGCGCCGCCGTGCCGAACGGCGAATTGCTCAAGAGCGCGAGGCCTCCATCGGACCCGATGGAGTAAGCTGCCACATTGCCGGCAGTCTGTGAATTCGCGACATACAAATACTTCCCGGAAATGTCGATTAACAGCGCCACCGGGCTGGTGTAGACTTCACCGGTGGTCGAGAGCAGCGTCAGTGATCCATTGGAAGCAATCGAGAATTCGGAAATACTGTTGTCCACTTTATTCGCGGTGTACAGATGAGATCCTTTGGAATCGATGACCATCCCGACCGGAACGTTCCCGGTCAAATACGGCGACCCTGTGATGGGCGGGCCTAGCACACCATTCGCCACCGGAAAGGCCTCGACGTAACCCAAGGTTCCAACCTGCCCCGACACGTACAGGGTGCCTCCCGACGGGGAAAGCTGCATATTCAAAGGGGAAAGTCCCACTGGTGCCGTGGCTCCTCCACCGGCTTGCGGAACCGGCGTTAATGTTTCCTGGGTCGCGTCAATGGAAAAAACCGATATGTCAAAAGATCCCGAGTTCCCGACATACAGGTATTTGCCGGCCGAGTCCATCACCATCACGGTCGGAGCCGTGCCGGCACTCGCCCGCGGCGTTTTTTCCGTCAGGGATCCCGAACTATTAATTGTGAAAACCGAGACTGTCCCGATTGGCACCGATCCCGAATTGGCGGCCACAAGAAACTTTCTCGAGGGATGAATCAGCAGCGTTTCGACTGCAGGTCCCGCCGTGATCGGACTTCCCACAAGTTGATTGAGCACTCCTCCATTCGGATCTTCACGGAACGCCACAATTTCACTCGATCCGGGAATTGCCGCGTACAAGAAACGGTTACTCGTTTTTCCACATCCCACCCACGCGCCCAGGCCTGCGCCAACAAGCAACAGAGCCGCTGCTTTCTTTAGCATCCCTAACTCCTCAAGAAATTTTCGAATCCAAACTGGAAATACCCGCCCGCCCGGGGGACTGTTGATAACCGGGACCTTCAGGGCAGCACTTGTCGTGCTCCCTATCATACGGGACTAATGGTTCTTTGCGCAGCCGATGGGCTTGTAGCTGCGATGCGCCATTTCAATGGTCAGGTTGTACCCGGGCAGCCACCCTCTACATAGACTCTGAAAGGCACCATCAGTGTGCCGGACTCGGTGTTGCCGGCGCCGACGTATCTGGCAGAGCATGGTCTGCCTGTCCCCCGCGCAGGAACAAACGGAAGCGGTCGAGATAGCAGTACACCACCGGGGTCGTAAACAGCGTCAGCATCTGGCTCACGATCAGGCCGCCCACGATGGTGATGCCCAGCGGCCGATGAAGCTCTGACCCGGTTCCGCTGCCCAGCGCCAGCGGCAAGCCTCCGAGCAGCGCCGCCATCGTCGTCATCATGATCGGACGGAAACGAAGAATGCAGGCATCATAGATCGCCTCAACGGGTTTCTTCCCCTCATTACGCTCCACTTCCAGCGCCACATCGATCATCATGATCGCGTTCTTCTTGACCAGCCCGATCAGCAGGATGATTCCGATCATCCCAATCACATTCAGTTCGTTGTGTGTCAGGAGCAGTGCCAGGAGCGCGCCTACGCCCGCCGATGGGATTGTCGAGAGAATCGTGATCGGATGGATGTAGCTCTCGTAGAGCATTCCCAGAACGATATAAACCGCGGCCAAAGCCGTGATGATCAGGATCAGCATGTTCGATTGCGAGCTCTGAAATGCCGCAGCCGTCCCCTGGAAGCTCGCTGTGATCGACGGCGGGAACCCAATCGTGCGCTCGGCATTCTCAATCGCATCCGTCGCCTGCCCCAGCGACACGCCTGGTGCCAAATTGAACGAGATGGTGGCCGAGGGGATCTGCCCCTGGTGGTTCACTGCGAGCGGTGTATTCGACGGCTCAAAATGAGTAAACGCGGCCAGAGGGATGGCCCCTCCATTGCTTGCCTTCAAATAGATGTTCTGCAGCGCTTCCGGAGTCTGCTGAAACTGCGGCGCAACTTCCATGACCACGTGATACTGATTCAGCGACTCGTACATCGTGGACACTTGCCGCTGCCCGAACGCGTCGTACAGCGCGTTG
This sequence comes from Candidatus Sulfotelmatobacter sp., assembly GCA_035946775.1. Lineage (GTDB taxonomy): Bacteria > Acidobacteriota > Terriglobia > Terriglobales > Acidobacteriaceae > Sulfotelmatobacter. The sequence goes on from DASYZA010000165.1 coordinate 208,555, forward strand.
TCCAGCGTCTGCGGCGTCACTCCCAGCCGGCTCGCGGTATCGCGGTCGATGACGAGCTTCGCCTGCAACCCCTTGTCCTGCTGATCGGAGTTCTGATCGCGTAACTCCGGCAGTTTTCTCATCGTCTGCAGAAGACGCGGGGCCCAATTATTCAGTTCATCGATGTCGGGGCTTTGCAGAGTGTACTGATATTGCGCGTTGCCCCAGCGTCCGCCGATCGTCAGTTCCTGCGCCGACTGCAAAATCAACGTTGCACCGGGTACGACTGCAAGCTTGCCGCGCAGCCGGTTGATCACGTCGTCAGCGCTTGGATAGTGGCATGCATCCCAAAAATGTTGTTTCTGACAGGCCCCGCGCTCCTCCAGAGGCTTCAACGTCAGGAAGAATCGCCCCTGGTTCAATGCGGTATTGCCGCCGGTGAATCCGGCCATGGTATCGACCGCCGGGTCAGCCAAAACGATCTTCACGTAGCGCCGCATCTTCTCGGACATGGACTGGAACGATACGTCCTGAGCCCCAATCACCGTGCCCACGATGCGCCCTGTGTCCTGCTGGGGGAAGAAACCTTTCGGCACTTTGTAATAGAGCCACCCACTCAAAACCGCTACCGCGATCGTCACGGCTAACGTCACCGGCTGGTAGCGCAACACCCATTTCAGCGCGTGTCTGTAAGCAGCCAGCAGGAGATCAAACCCCTTCTCGCTGGTCCTATAGAAGATGTTGTGCTTCTCGCCCTTCACCGCCGGCCTCAGGAACTTGGCGCACATCGTCGGAGTGGTCGTTAAAGAAACGATCAGCGATACCCCGATCGCCACACTCAGCGTTACGGCAAATTCGCGGAACAGCCGCCCCACAATCCCGCCCATCAGCAACAGTGGGATGAATACGGCGACCAGCGATGTGCTCATCGACAGCACCGTAAATCCGATTTCCGCTGCGCCTTTGAACGTCGCCTGTACCACGCCCATCCCGTGCTCGACGTACCGCGTGATGTTCTCCAACACCACAATGGCGTCGTCAACCACGAAACCTGTGGATATGGCCAGCGCCATCAGCGACAGGTTGTCCAGGCTGTAGCCCAGCAGGTACATCACTCCAAACGTGCCCACCAGCGAAAGCGGGACCGAGATGCTTGGGATGATCGTCGCCCGCACCGTCCGCAAAAACACAAACACGACCAGAATCACCAGCACGACCGAAATCAGCAGCGTCCGCTCAATTTCTTTGACCGACGCCCTTACAGAAGTCGTCCGGTCCATGACGACTGAAAGGTGCATCGAGGGCGAAATCGAGGCCTGGAGGTAAGGAATGATCGCTTGCACCCGGTCCACCGTGTCGATAATGTTCGCCCCGGCCTGCCGGAAGACGGCCAGCATGACTCCCCGCTGCCCGTTGATTAGACCGAGTTGACGCCTGTCCGAAACTCCATCGGATACTTCGCCCACATCGCCCAGTCGCACCGCTGCTCCATTGTGGTAAGCCACAATGAGCGGACGGTATTCATCGGCCGTGAACAGTTGGTCGGTATCGTCGAGCATGTAACTCGTGGTACTCGTCGATATCTGCCCTTTCGGCCGGTTCGCGTTCGCGGCATTCAGCGCGTTGCGTACCGTATCCAGCCCGACGCCCAGCTTGTTCAACAGCGTGGGATTTACCTCTACCCGCACGGCCGGCTGCGATGATCCCCACACGAAAACCTGCCCCACACCCTCAACCTGCGACAGTTTCTGCGCCAGGATGGAGTCGGCAGCATCGTACATGTGCGGCACCGTGATCGTGTCCGACGTCAGCCCCAGCAGCAGAATAGGCGCGTCCGCCGGATTCACTTTGCGATAGCCTGGATTACTCGGAAGATTTGCGGGAAGTTGGCTGCGTGCCGCATTGATAGCGGCTTGGACGTCGCGGGCAGCAGCATCAATGTTGCGGTTCAGGTCAAATTGCAGCGAGATTCCAGTGCTTCCCAGCTGGCTGGACGATGTCATCTGATTGACCGCCGCGATCCGGCCGAATTGACGCTCCAGCGGCGTCGCCACCGCTGACGCCATGGTTTGCGGATCGGCCCCGGGCAGTCCAGCGCCTACGCTGATCACCGGAAAGTCCATCTTCGGCAGTGACGCCACTGGCAGGAAATTAAAAGCGAGAATCCCCGACAGCAGCAGCGCCGCCGCCAGCAGCGACGTTCCGATGGGTCTGCGAATAAATGGAGTTGAAATACTCATCGTTAATCCGCTGACATGGGCTCCGGAGGAATTTCATTGCCGATCCGGTAGCGCGAGAACCTCTGGGCAAGCCGGTCAAACCACAGGTAAACCACCGGAGTCGTGTAGAGCGTGAGCAACTGGCTGAGCAGCAATCCACCTACGATGGTGATGCCGAGCGGCCTCCGGAGCTCCGCGCCAGTTCCAGTGCCCAGCGCCAGCGGCAAACCGCCGAGCAGCGCAGCCATGGTCGTCATCATGATCGGACGGAATCGCAGCAGGCACGCCTGGTAAATCGCCTCTTCCGGCGGCTTGTGCTCCTCGCGTTCCGCTTCCAGCGCAAAGTCGATCATCATGATGGCGTTCTTCTTCACAATGCCAATCAGAAGAATGATTCCGATCAGCGCCACCACGGTAAGATCGTTACCCGTAATCATCAGTGCCAGAATTGCTCCCACACCGGCCGACGGCAGAGTCGAAAGAATCGTGATCGGATGAATGTAGCTCTCATACAGAACGCCCAGCACGATGTAGACGGTGATTACGGCTGCCAGAATCAGGAATGGCTCAGTCGAGAGCGAATTCTGAAATGCTGCTGCCGTCCCCTGGAACGAAGCATGAATGCTCGGCGGCAGTTGAATGTCTTTCTCCGCCTGCTGAATCGCTTTCGTCGCGTCGCCGAGCGAAGATCCAGGAGCCAGGTTGAACGACAGGGTTACGACCGGGAACTGTCCTTGATGGTTCACCGCCAGCGGGGCGCTGCTCGAATTCATGTGCGTGAACGCCGAAAGGGGCACCGGCGCCCCGCTCGTCGCCACCGCGGCCCCGTTGGCCGTCGGAGCCCCCGTATTCGGCGTCACTGTGCTCGGGCGTATGTAGATGTCCGTCAGGTTCTCGGGTGATTGCGCAAAATTCGGCAGCACCTCCAGAACGACGTGATACTGGTTCAGCTGCGTGAACATGGTCGAGACCTGCCGCTGTCCAAATGCGTCGTACAGAGTGTTGTCGATCGCCTGCGGGAAAATGCCGAGCCGCGATGCCGTGTCTCTATCAATGGTGATATCGGTCTGCAGGCCACCGTTCAGCTGATCTGTCGCGACGTCGCGCAACTGGGGAAGACTCTGCAGCTTCTCAACCAGCTTTGGAGTCCACTGCGCCAGTTCCTGCGCGTCCGCATCTTCAATCGAGTACTGAAATTGCGTCCGGCTCACGCGGTCTTCCACAGTCAGATCCTGCACCGGTTGCATGTAGAGCGTGATCCCCTGCACTTTCCCAAGTTCGGGCTGAAGCCGCCGGATGATCGCCGATGCATCGTCAGAGCGTTGATCTCGTGGCTTGAGATTGATCTGGATCCTGCCGGAATTCGGAGTCACGTTTGTTCCATCGACTCCGATGAACGACGACAGGCTCTCGACGTCTTTGTCTTTCAGGATGACCTTCGCCAGTTCCTGCTGTCGCTGCGCCATCGCATCGAACGAAACGAAATCCGGAGCTTGCGAGACCCCCAGAATCACGCCCGTGTCCTGAACGGGAAAGAAGCCCTTGGGGACGATGATGTACAGAGCGAGCGTTAACACCAGCGTCGCAGCCGTTACCAGCAGCGTCGCTGTCTGGTGTTTCAGCACCCACTTCACTGTGCGGCCGTAGAACGCGATGATCCGGTTGTAGTAATCCTCAGTGACGTCGTAGAACCTGCCTCGATTGCCTTCAGCGCGGTGCTTGAGCAGCTTGGCGCTCATCATGGGCGTCAAGCTCAGGGAAACTGCGGCCGAAACCAGAATCGTCACCGCGAGAGTGATCGCGAATTCGCGGAACAGCCGACCAACGATATCTCCCATAAACAGCAACGGGATCAGCACGGCGATCAGCGAGACAGTCAGTGAAACGATGGTGAAGCCGATCTGTCCCGCTCCCTTTAACGCGGCATTCAGCGGCGATTCACCGGCTTCCAGAAAGCGGTCAATGTTCTCGATCATCACGATGGCGTCGTCCACCACGAAGCCCGTGGAAATGGTCAGCGCCATCAATGTCAGGTTGTTCAGGCTGTATCCCAGCAGATACATCACCCCGAACGTGCCAACCAGCGAAAGCGGGACGGCCACACTCGGAATCGCCGTGGCAGCAAGGTTCCGCAGGAACAGGAACACGACCATGATCACCAGCGCGATGGCGAGCCCCAGTTCGAAATACACATCGTGGACGGAAGCCCGAATCGTAGTCGTTCGGTCGGTAAGAATTTGGACCTTAATCGAGGAAGGCAGCGAGGCCTGCAACTGCGGCAGCAGCTTTTTGATCCGGTCTACGACCTCGATGATGTTTGCACCTGGTTGCCGCTGAACGTTCATGATCACAGCCGGACTCAGATTCATCCAGGCCGCAAGCTGATCGTTCTCGGTCCCGTCAATTACGTTCGCCACATCGCTTAACCGGACCGGGCTGCCGTTCCGGTAAGCGATCACAATCGGCTTGTACTGTTCGCTCGAAAGAAGCTGATCGTTGGCTCCGATCGTGTAGGACTGCCGGGGTCCATCGATTACGCCCTTGGCCTGGTCCACGTTCGCCTGCACCAGGGCCGCACGCAAATCCTCGAGACCGAGGCCGTACGATGCCAGCGCGACCGGATTCGCCTGGATTCGCACCGCCGGCTTCTGCCCGCCACTGATCGAAACCAGCCCCACTCCGGGCAACTGCGCAATCTTCTGCGCCAGCGAAGTGTCGGCAACGTCTTCGACTTTTGGCAGCGGCAGTGAATCCGACGTCAGCGCCAGCGTCAGAATCGGCGCATCCGCGGGATTCACCTTGTTGTAAATCGGAGGATTCGGCAAGTCGGCGGGCAGGTAGGTCGACGCCGAATTAATCGATGCCTGGACCTGCTGCTCTTCTACGTCGATGTTCTCATCGAGTCCGAACTGCAGCGTGATGATCGAGCTGCCAAACGAGCTCGTAGACGTCATCTGCGTCAACCCGGGCACCTGCCCGAATTGCCGCTCCAATGGGGACGTCACCGAGGACGCCATGACCTGCGGGTCAGCCCCCGGATAGAACGTCACAACCTGTATGGTGGGATAGTCAACTTCGGGAAGCGCCGAAACCGGCAGCTGCATGAACGCGACCCAGCCCACCAGCATCACGCCAAACATCAACAGCGTGGTTGCAACCGGGCGGAGAATAAAAATCCGTGAAGGATTCATGATCCCGGGTTCCCCGGCGTCTGCTCGCTGGAATTCTGGACAGCATTCGGATTGCCCGCAGCTTGCCGAGTTACGCCAACACCCGAACTGCCCGCCGCGCCGGGCGCAACCACTCGTGGCTCGATCTTGCTGCCTCTTTGCAGCTTGTCCTGGCCATCGGTGACCACTGTTTCACCAGGATTCAGCCCGCTTGCGATTACAGTGGTATCTCCTTGCGTCAGCGCCACTGTGACCTGCTTGTCCTGAACGGTTTTATCCGCGTTGACCGAGTAGACATACGTTCCCTGAGGTCCGCGCAAAATCGCTGCCGTCGGCACCACAGTGCTGTTCTTCCGTGTTTCGAGAAGCAGATCGGCGTTAACAAACTGGTTGGGCCAAAGCTTGTTGTCCCGGTTGTCAAACACCGCTTTCAGCTTGGCCGTTCCTGTTGTCGGATCGATCTGGTTGTCAATGGTCAGCAGCTTCCCCGTCGCCAGCTTGGTCTGATCGTCCCGGCTGAAGGCATCCACTTCCAGCGTCCCGTGCCGCATACGATCTGCAACATTCGGCAACACATCCTCGGCCAGCGTGAAGATCACTGCGATCGGCTTCAGCTGCGTCAGGATCAGCATCGGGTTTGTGTCCGACGCATGCACAATGTTTCCCGGATCAACCTGCCGCAATCCGACTCGCCCGTTGAACGGCGCAGTGATGTGACAGTAGGTAATGTTCAGCTTCGCACTGTCGATCTGTGCCTGGTCGTTGCGCACCGTTCCGTCCAGTTGATCGACGAGCGCTTTCTGCGTGTCGACCTGTTGCTGCGCGATACTGCCGGAGGGAATCAGGCTGGTGTACCGTTGCAGATTCAATCTGGCATCCCTCAACTGCGCCTGGTCGCGAAACAGTTGCGCTTGCATCTGTTCCAGTTGCACCTCGTACGGCCGCGAGTCGATCTCGATCAGCAGCTCTCCTTCCCGGACGTCCTGCCCTTCCTGGAAGTTCACCTTCATGATCTGCCCGTCCACGCGGCTCTTGATGTTCGCCGTATTGAACGCCGTGACCGAACCCAGGCCGGAGAGATATACGGGAACGTCCTGCTTCTGAACTGGCGCCACCGCGACCGAAACGGAACGGGCTGGACCGGCCGCCTGCGCCTTCTGCGACTTGCCATCGGAACCGCTGCAACCAACAAAAAACGCGCAAACTGCCGCAAGAACAACGACGATGAGCGTGCGGAGATGTCCGCTCGCACATTCCCTCTGGTTATGAATTTCGATTATGTTCACTGTCGAGTCCATCGTGTATAAATTGGCCCTGGATACAGACCCCGATTGTTAGACGTAAGCAATTAAGGCTCGGTTACCGGCAACTCAATCCAAGGAGGCAGGAATTTCCTGTGCCGAGGAGGCGCGCCCCATTCAGGTCGGCTATTCGTACAGTTGCTGAGGCAGAACCGATCCTTTACAGGATCCTATATAGGATCAACCGCGCACCATAGGCGGGTCAATACTGGCGCGCCTGTTTTACATACTTTTACTTGCTTTGACTTTCGATGACTTACGAGCTTTTCAGCGACGCCGAAACCGGATGTTGCTTCTCGTATTCCACGATCTCCGCCTCATGCTGCAATGTCAGCCCGATGTCGTCTAACCCGTTCAGCAGGCAATGGCGCACAAAGTCATCGATCGGAAACTTGGCCGAGAACCCTGGCTGATCCGTCACCTCGCATTTTTCGAGATCGATGGTCACCTTGTAGTCGTCGATCTCGTGCGCCCGCTTCATCACCGTCGCAACTTCCTCATCCGTTAACTTCACGGTCAAAAAACCATTCTTCGTCGAGTTGTTGGCAAAAATATCCGCGAAGGAAGAGGAGATTACTGCTCGAAATCCGAAGTCTGCCAGCGCCCATACCGCGTGCTCGCGCGACGACCCGCAACCGAAGTTCTTTCCCACAACAAGGATCGTAGCGCCTTCATATCGCGGATCATGCAACACGAAGTCTGGATTCTTGTTCCCGTCCGCGTCGAATCGCCAGTCGTTGAACAGGAACTTGCCAAAGCCGGTCTTCTCAATCCGCTTCAAAAACTGCTTGGGAATGATCTGATCGGTATCTACGTTCACCCGATCGAGTGGAGCCACGCGCCCGCGATGCACTGTAAATGGTTTCATGTTTGTAGCGCCGGCGTTCTGCCGGGTGTCGTGAGGGCGTCTCGCCCTCAACCTCTCTTCACGAGTGTCATCCTGAGGCGCCAGCTTTTGGCGCCGAAGGACCTGGGCGCGCCGCGCGAATCGCCCGCGCAGTTGCGGGCGAACAAATCGCGCGTCTGGCACGCTTCCTTACTTGGTCTACTACTGCGCTCACTGAAACTTCCAATTCCGTATATCGGTGAAATGCCCCGCAATCGCCGCGGCTGCCGCCATCATTGGGCTCACCAGGTGCGTTCTTCCTCCGCGTCCCTGCCGCCCTTCAAAATTCCGGTTGCTCGTCGAAGCGCACCGTTCCCCAGGCTGCAGGATATCTGGATTCATTCCCAGGCACATCGAGCATCCCGATTCCCGCCACTCAAATCCTGCATCCTGGAAAATCTTGTGCAGCCCTTCCTGCTCTGCCGCGCGCTTCACGGTCTGCGATCCCGGCACAACCATCGCGCGCACCTTCGAACTCACGCGGTGTCCCTTGGCTACCCGCGCCGCAGACCGCAAATCTTCGAGCCGCGAATTCGTGCACGACCCGATGAATACCCGGTCGATCGCGATATCCTCAATCCGCTTGCCCGGTTCGAGCGCCATATACTGCAGCGCCAGCTCAGCAGCCCGTCGGTCAGACTCGTCGAGACCTTTGATCTCCGGCACGCGCCCCGTCACCGGAGCGACCATCCCCGGATTCGTTCCCCACGTCACAAACGGACACAGCTGCGCCGCGTCGATCTCCACGACCTTGTCGAACTTCGCATCCGGATCGGACGGCAGACTGCGCCAATACGCCACTGCCTTTTCCCATTCCTGCCCGGTCGGAGCAAACTTGCGGCCCTTCACGTAGTTGATCGTGGTCTCGTCGGGCGCGACCATCCCGGCCCGCGCTCCAGCCTCGATGCTCATGTTGCACAGCGTCATCCGCCCTTCCATCGAGAGCGCTCGCACCGCCGGTCCGGCATATTCGATGACGTATCCCGTGGCGCCGTCGGTTCCGATCTGCCCGATGATTCCCAGCGCCAGGTCTTTTGCGCTCACGCCATCCGCCAGGCGGCCGCGGACGTCAATCTTCATCGTCTTCGGCTTCTGCTGCGCCAGGCACTGGGTCGCCAGCACATGCTCCACTTCTGAGGTGCCAATTCCAAACGCCAGCGCCCCGAATGCTCCATGCGTGCTGGTGTGGCTGTCGCCGCAAACTATCGTCATCCCGGGCTGCGTCAGACCCAACTCCGGACCGATCACATGCACGATGCCTTGCTCCGGCGCATCCATGTCGAACAGCCGGATGCCAAACTCCTTGCAGTTCCGTTGCAGAGCCGAAATCTGGTTCGCCGCGATCAGATCTGTGATGGGCGTTCCGCGAGGCTCCGTGGGAATGTTGTGATCCACGGTGGCCACCGTCCGCAACGGCTGCCGCACAGGCCGGTGGGCCGCTCGAAGTCCATCAAACGCCTGCGGCGAAGTGACCTCATGCACCAGATGCAGGTCGATGTAGAGAATGGGCGACCGACCGGTCGGTTGTGCGACCAGATGAGCCTCCCAAATCTTTTCAAATAATGTTTGTGCTGCTGCCATATTGAGAATGGGGAATTGCTAGAACGACTAGTTTTTCACACCGCTTTGCCACTGGGCAAGTCGGATCTCCCTCAAGTCAGCCCAGTCGGGAAGACGCCCAGAACTGCAAAAGGTGCGACCCGAGGCCGCACCTTCCTTAATTTCTCTCTATACTTTTAGAATAGCAAATTCGATAGGGTAGATGTAACAACCGGTTCGCTTCTATATTTCCTTCCCTTTCTGCTACTTAGGCCCAGTCGCGTAGTTTCTGCCTATTGACAAGATTTCCCGGAATCCCCAGCGAACGCATTCTCCCATTGTCTCCCTTCATGGAACTCATACCCCTTCCCTCTCTGGGTCCCTGTCTCCAGACGTATGGCCGCACAGTTCGCGGGTCACAAAGAATGCCACTGACTGTCAACCCCGGCAAAACTACCCGAAATCCCTGATCGATTTGCCCTCTCGCGGCCACTACCCTGTCGTTAACAACTGGCTTTGCAATCACATATCGTTCATGGATTAAGGATCTATGCATTACGACACCACTACCACCACAAACGGCAGAAATATCGCCTCGCTTTTAGCGGAAATCAAAGACGAGATCAGAGACTTCCTGCAAACACGCATCGCTATACTCAAAACCGAGCTGAAGGAAAAATCCCAGAACTTGAAGACCGCGGCCATCCTCGCCGTCAGCGGTCTCTTGCTTCTCACCACCGCCTACATGCTGCTCACCTTGGCGCTGGTCGGACTCGTGGTCGCCGCTTTTCCCACCAGCGCGTATCGCTGGTTCTTTGCTTTTCTTGCCGTCGGAATCCTTTGGTCCATCCTTGGCGGGATCGCCGCCTATTTCGCCAAACGCGAACTGGAGCTCAAGGGCCTGTTGCCGAAACGGACGATTGAGGTCCTCAAGGGCGATAAGGTTTGGGTCCAGACCGAGGTCAAAAGCCAGATATGAGTACGAATCCGCAAGTCCAGAATCTCGAACTCCGCGCGATGGAGCAGCGCAATCAACTCCATCACACGGTCGCCGAAATTAAGCAGAAGGTCACCGATGTCCGTGAGAAGTTTGACATCAAAAAGAATGTCCAGCGCCAAGTGACAGAGATCAAGCACAGCGTTGACCGACATAAAAAGGCCACGGCGCTCATCGCCTCTGCCTTCACCGTTATCACCAGCATCTTCATTGCGCGCTCGTTCGATCGTTGATTACTCACGTTCTCCCGGAGGTTCCCATGCCGATGTTGCACAGCCTGATCAAGGTGGCCGCGAAACCAGTTCCTGCCATGATTTCCCCCAAAGCCCACGCTGTTCTTGACTACATCGGTGTCGGCATCTTTCTCGCTGGGGCAACCTGGTTCTGGCGCCGCAATAAACGCGCCGCCATCGCCGCCGCGGTTTGCGGAGGAGCAAAATTGGCTGTCAGCCTTATGACCGATTACCCGGGTGGAATGCGCGCGCGCAGAGGCATTCGATTTGATACGCGCCGCGAAATCGACCTTGGCCTGGCCGCCATGACCGCGACCATGCCCGAATTTATGGGATTCAAGGACGAGCCGCAGAAAAGATTTTTCCAGGCGCAAGGCGCATTGATTACGGTCATCAACGAACTCACCGATTTCCCCAACACGCACCATCGATCGAAAGAATATTCGAGAGCGGCTTAAGCATGGCGTCCCTGCCCTCGCTCTGGAAGTTCGGCGGCCTCACCCCGCTGCAACTGGTTCGCCTGGCCGTAAAGAAAATAGGTCAAGACGAGCTTTCTACCCGCTCTGCGGCACTTTCCTATTATTTTCTCGGCGCACTCTTCCCCATGCTCGTGTTTCTGCTTTCGCTCTTGGGACTTTTCGCTGCCGGTGGAACGCAGTTTCGCGACACCATCATGTCCGGACTCGCCCGCGTGATGCCCGGATCAGCCTCTCAGATGATCGAGAGAGTCCTCACCCAAGTCATCAAATCGAGCAGCGGAGTCAAACTTGCAGCCGGTATCTTCGGCGCGCTGTGGTCAGCCTCCGGAGGAGTTTCGGCTGTCGTCACCTCGTTGAACAAAATCTACCGCACGAACGAAACGCGACCATGGTGGAAACAGAAGCTCACGGTTGTCGGCCTGACTTTGGCATTGTCTGCGCTCATCATTCTCGGTCTGGTGCTCGCACTCTATGGTGGAAAGATTGGGGCGCTTATCGCCAACAAGGTCGGCCTCGGATCAGTTTTCGCGATTGCCTGGAAGATCTTGGTTTGGCCCGTCGCATTCGCCGCGATGTTCCTCTCCTACTCGCTCATGTACTATTTCGGGCCCGACCTGGTGGAACGCAGATGGAATTGGGTCACCCCGGGTGCCGTCGTTGGCGTCGCACTCTGGCTGGCCGCGTCGCTCGGCTTCCGCTTCTATCTGCAATTCTTCAACAGCTATAACGCCACGTACGGATCCGTCGGTGCTGTCATCATCCTGATGCTCTGGCTCTACATCACTGGCTTTGCCATCCTCATCGGCGGCGAAGTGAACTGGGTCATCGAGGACCAGGACAAGAAAGCCATGGAATTTGAGGCGCAACGCCGCGCCGTGCAGCAGCCCCCATCAGAAGCGCAGGCTGCTGCCTAGTGTCTTGACTTGCTTGTCTGCTCCGCAGTCTATTGGCGCTGGAAAACTTCTCCGTCTTTCATCACAAAATCGACACTTTGCAGCAGCTTGATATCTCGCAGCGGATCGCCCGCAACGGCAATGACGTCGGCATATGCGCCCGGAGCGATCACGCCGATCTTCCCATCCATTTCCAGCATGGTCGCAGCGCGAGACGTAGCACTTTGAATCGCGTCCATCGGCGGCATGCCAAACTCGACCATGTGGGTGAACTCCTGCGCAATGGGCTCGGTCCATGGAATGCCGCCCATATCCGTTCCAAAAACAATCTTCACACCGGATTTCAGCGCCTTCTTGAACGAAACCTCGTGGAGTGAAGCCCGCAACCGGTCGCGTTTTCCATCCGGAGTATCGGCCGGGGCCCAGTCCGTGTAGTAAACGCTCAACGTCGGCACATACCAGGTGCCCTGCTTCAGCATCTGCGCAATCGCCGCGTCATCGAGATCGAGGCCATGCTCGATCGAATCGCAACCGCCATCCAGCGCGCGGTGCAATCCAATTCCGCCGTAGGCGTGGCACGCGACCTTCTTGCCCCAGCCGTGAGTCTCATCAACGATCGCGTGCAGTTCTTCGACCGTGAATGTTGGCTGTGAAACCAGCTCTCCGTTCTTACCGACCCAGGACCGGTGCGTCATGTAAACCTTGATCCAATCCGCTCCGTGGTCAAGCTGTTCGCGGGCAGCCTTGCGTGCTTCCACCGGCCCATCGGCGATCTGCGCGCCTTTCGGCATCTCAAGTTCCGGCGCATATCCTTCCAGCGGATATCCTCCGGTCGTAGAGATGGCTCTGGTCGCAACGAACATCCGCGGCCCCGGGATGTATCCCGCGTTGATCGCCTGCTTGATTCCGACGTCGCCATAGCCGGCGCCTTCGGTTTCCACATCGCGCAGAGTGGTGAATCCCTGTTCCAGCGCTCGGCGAGCGGAAACCGTCGCACGGGCCGCCCGCAACGCGAGTGGCGCGTTCAGGATGTTGGCGTCGTATCCACCCTTCGCGGGGTCCTCCCCCTGCAGGAAGATATGTGTGTGCGAATCGATGAGTCCCGGCAGGACAGTTTGCTGTGAGAGATCGATGACGTTGGCACCCTCGGGAATCTTCGCGGTGCCTGCATCGGATACGCTTTCAATCCGATTGCCGCGAATCACGATGACCTGATTCGATCGCGCTTTGTCGGACTTGCCGTCGATGAGAGTACCTGCGCGAATCACGACTACTTGCGGTGCCTTCACTTCTTGCGCGAACACGCTTGCCGCACACAGCAAAAGCAGGAGATGCTTCACGATGTCCCTCCAAAAAACGACTTTGGTCTTTCCGGTTGCCATGCCGGAGAATAGCGGCAAGGATTCTATAACGTTGCAGGGCGGAGGTGTGCTGGCTCTGCAGCAGACGAAATTTATGCGGGCCCTGAAATTTGAATCATGCAGATAAACACCGCCAATGCCGCTCAAGCGGAAGCTATCACCATGTTGATCAATTCCGCTTTTCGCAAGGCGGAGTCATTCTTCATCGAGGGCGACCGCATCGATGTAGTGTCCATTCGTGCGCTGATGGAGAAGGGCCAATTCCTCGTCGTGGACGAAGCTGCCCAGCTGAGAGCCTGTGTCTACGTAGAGAGAAGAGGAGAACGAGCCTACCTGGGCTTGCTCGCGGTCGATTCGCAATTGCAGAATTCGGGAATTGGCTCCGCGCTGATGAACGCGGCTGAAGATCAATGCAGGCAGGACGGTTGCTGCTTCATGGATCTGAAGATCGTTAACCTGCGGACCGACACTCACCGCTTCTACACCCGTCGCGGGTACAAGGAAACCGGCACCGAACCTTTTCCATCCCATCTCACGCCGAAGCTTCCCTGTCACTTCGTGACGATGAGCAAGCCTCTGGGCTGAGGCTGCTCACCCCACTACGGCGTCGGCTTCGATTTCAACCAGGATCTCAGGCGAAATCAACGCGGCCACCTGCACCATCGAGGTCGCTGGCCGGATCTGGCCAAACACCTCGCCATGCGCCTTTCCGACTTTTTCCCACTCCGCGATGTTGACTACATAGGTTCGCGTCCGCACTACATCCTGCATGCTCGCGCCAGCCTTCTTCAGCGCGCTCTCGATGTTCTTCAGTGTTTGCACCGTCTGGGCATACACATCGCCTACACCCACGATCTGCCCATCCGGACCGGTCGCCGTGGTGCCCGATACATGCACGTACGAGCCAACCTTGACCGCACGAGAGTAACCGACAATTGGCTCCCATTTGGCACCGCTCGAAATGTTCTGCCGCTCCATTCAAATCCTCCAAAACGCTAATTCTACAGGCGGCGAATCGCGGGATGCCGTGCTTTTAGCAGCGAATAATCACGAGTGCCAGCAAAGTACAGGGATTTTCGCCGGAACTTACGACGTCAACACTCCAGCCTCTAATGGCACGTCCGCACAACTCACCTGTGCCCCCGCTCCTTCTAACTGATCGGTAAATCGAATGCGGTCGATAAACAAAAGTCACTTGCGTTTCAACAGCAAAGTGAGTTATCTAGTCCGCATCGATGTGGAACTCCGCAATTGATGCGGGGTTGGGGGGCCTGACATGATTCCGGAATCGCACCCGTTGCAGCAGCTGTTTCAGGAGCTCGTGGGTCGTCACTATGCAGAGGAGATCGGCATTCGCGATCCCCAGGTTGTCGCTTACGTCTCCCATTTACTTTCGGAGTTCTGCGATACCGAGCAACTTTACAAGATCCGGGATGTCGCCAATCGTCCCCTGAACGATGTCGGCGAGATGCTGCTTGAATCCGATCCCGTGTACGGCCCGGCGCCTTCGTTCGATCGCGAGCGCCAGGTGCGCAAGCACATCGGTGACTACACGCTGTTTTTCGCCGGTATGTTCCCAGAAAGCATTAATCACTTGCGGCTGCGCCGCCAGCGCCTGGAGAATTTTGTCGAGTGGGTCAAGGCGGGCAAAGAGAGCTATTACATCGTTTCGAAGTTTGAGCACTTCGAATACGCAAAAGTCGCGCCTCTCTTTGCCAGCCTCTCACAAAATTTTGAAAGCTGCGTCTACGGCCTGAACATGGTGAAGAACGACCTGGAGGAGATGCAGCACCCGATCGTCCGCCGGACAAACGAGTTCATTATGTAATCGGGTGCCCGTGCTAGACGCGCACGTCGTTGCCCGTGCTCAGACGGTAGAAGCTGAGAGCTGCGCTGCCTTGTCCCAGAAGACGAAAGCGGCGCAAGGGCCCGAAGTCCTCTCCTGGATCAAACTTCTTGTCGTGTTCAGCGATTACCACCGACATCGCCCAGATTAATGACGAATCGGCCAACGCTTTTAGAGTGTCCGAGTAGGCGTCTTTCATCCGGTACGGCGGATCCAGGAACACGACGTCGGCGGTCACGCGCTGCCGCTCCATGCGCCAGAACGCGCGCGGCAAGTCGTCATGCAAGATCTTGAACCCTGCATCGATTCCCAGACTCTGAAGGTTCTTCCGGATCGTTTCGGCCGACGCTGGGGAACTCTCGACGAAATGCACCTCTTTGGCTCCTCGGCTCAGCGCTTCAATCCCAACCGCACCGGTGCCGGCGTACAGGTCGAGCCAAACACTCCCGGCGAGCGCCGATGGATTTCCCGCACTCAGCACGTTGAAAAGCGTCTCGCGCAGCCGGTCCGAGGTGGGCCGAACGTCCATGCCACGCAATGATCGCAGCGGCCGGCTTCGATATTTACCTGCGATAACACGCATGGCTGTGCACTTTTGGATGCGTCAATCACTATAACTAAGCATGTAGAATAAAAGCAGCGAAGGCCTATGCGAAGCTGGTCCATGTCGGTGGGACGCCTGTTTGGAGTGGATATACGCATCCATCTGACGTTTCTCATCTTGCCGATTTTTATTTATTGGACGGATTACGCCGAGCATCAGACCGGAGCCAGCGGACCTCGCGACTTCGCACTCGTTGGCATCATCCTGGCCTGCATTGGTGCGCACGAGGCCGGACACATGTTCGCGGCCCGCCGCTTTGGCCTGGTGCCAAAGGCGGTGATCCTGCTGCCCCTGACCGGCGTCGCTCTCTACGACGAATCGCGTGCCGAGAAACAGCCGGCGCTTGTCGGGAAGCGCGAGGTTCGGATCGCATTGGTTGGCCCGATTGTCAATCTGCTTCTGGCAGGTCTCTCAGCCGTGGTGATTATGGCATCGGGAGCCGGAATTGAAATCTGGAAGTGGCCGTTCTTGCAGGGTCATCAACTCGCGCGCAGCATCGTCTGGGCCAATATCTATATCGCAGGGTTGAATTTCTTGCCGGCATATCCGCTCGACGGCGGGCGTTTGGTTCGCGTCTATTTCGCACGCACTCTGGATGCGTCCTCGGCGACGCGACGCGCAGTTTCGATCAGCACCGCCATTGCGATGGTCCTGATCTTCGCTGGGCTTTTCAGCAATAGCTGGCTGACGATGGTCGGTATCATCATTTTCTCGGCCGCGCAGCTGGAAGAACGCGCTTTGGTATTTCAGTCTGTGCTCGACAATGTGCGCCTGGAAGAAGTCATGCTCACCGATTTTGCGACGCTTTCCCCGGCTGACACGCTGGAAGATGCGCTCGAAAAAGCTGTGCACTCGCTGCAGGATGACTTCCCCGTGGTCCGCGGCAGCGATATGGTCGGAGTCATTTCGCGGCAGCGCATTCTCGACGCCTTGCGCGCGGAAGGAAACGGCTACGTGCAAGCCGTGATGAGCAAGATTTTCGAAGTCTCGCTGCGCCAGGATTCACTCGGCTCCGCGTTCCGAAAGCTCACGGCCCGTAGCTCAAGCATTATCCCCGTCGTGGAAGATCAGCGCCTGGTGGGAATCGTCACGCTGCAGAACCTGATGCACTCCATGTCGCTGCTCGCCGAAAGCCGCAAGCTGCGCAAAGAGGAAGCCAGCGAGTAGTCTCCCCCTCGTTGTCATTCCGAAACGGCGAAGCCGTGAGGAACCTGCTTCTGCTCACCATCTCAGCGATCTCGCGCGACTAGAACAACCTCACCGCTTTCGCCTGTTGGACCGCCGCGATCCCGCGCAGCCGAGTCAGCACCAGTTCAGGCACGGCACCATCTACGTGCACCACGGCAATTGCCTCACGCGGCTGCGCCGATTCCGACTCGCCGCCGCGACGTCCTAAAGAGAAGTCCGCGATGTTGATCGATTCTTCACCGAGGATCGTTCCCACTTTCCCGATCACTCCGGGGACGTCACGATTCCTCAGGTAGATCAGGTTGCGCTCCAGCGGCGCCTCGACATCGATTCCATCGACATGCAGCAGCCGGGGAGCCTCGCCGTGCAGCACCGCGCCTTTCACCATGTGCTCTTCTGTCGCGGTCTTCAGGAATATTGAGAGCACGCTACCGGCACCGCCGGTCGAGGCTTTGGCCTTGTGCGATTCCAGCACACGCAGGCCGCGGTCGTGCGCGATCGTAGCTGCGTTGACCAGGTTGGCTTTCTCCTCGAGCGCCTGATTCAGGATCCCTTTGATTGCTCCGTTTCGAATCAGTTCCGTTTTCCATTCCGCGATGTGGCCGCCGTAACGAATTGAGATTTCTTCGAGCGATCCTTCCGACACCTGCGCCAGAAATGCTCCCATGCGTTCGGCGAGGACAATGTACGGCTGCATCGCCGCATATTCCTCGGCGGATACTGACGGAACATTCACCGCATTTTGAATCACTCCATGCTTCAAATACTCCCTCACCTGCCGTGCGATCTGCACGCCCACCGCTTCCTGCGCCTCGTGCGTGGATCCTCCGACATGGGGCGTGAGCACGACATTCTGCAGCGCGAGCAGCGGAGAATTCTTCGGCGGTTCCTCGGAAAAAACATCAAGAGCCGCGGCAGCGACCTGTCCTTGCTTCAAGGCTTCCGCCAGATCGGCTTCCATCACCAACTCGCCGCGGGCACAGTTGACTAATCGCACGCCTTTTTTCATCTTCGTGATGGAATCTTTATTAATCATTCCCACCGTCTGCGGATTCAGCCCAACATGCAGCGTGATGTAGTCCGCTGCCTCGTAGACTTCATCGAGGCTCGCCAAGCGTATCCCTTGTTCCTTGGCGACAGCCACCGAAACGAAGGGATCGTGCCCCACCAACTCCATCCCAAAAGCGCGTGCCCGCTTGGCGACTTCCATACCAATGCGCCCCAAGCCGACGATCCCCAAGGTTTTTCCGCGGAGTTCGGTGCCTTGCAGCGATTTCTTTTCCCATTTCCCGGCGTGCATCAGGGCATCTGCGCGACAGAGGTGGCGAGCCATCGCCAGCATCATTCCGATCGTCTGCTCAGCGACGGCCACGGCGTTGGCACCGGGCGTGTTCATGACCGCGATGCCCTTGTGGGTCGCGGCTTCCAGATCGATGTTGTCCACGCCCACACCAGCCCGGCCAATGACGCGCAGCTTCTTCGCGTGGGCGAGTAGATTGGCGTCGGCCTGCACTGCCGACCGCACAATCAACGCATCTGCCGATTCCAAATGCTCCGGTAGCTTGCCTTCAATCTGATCGGCCGTAAGCACCGACCAGCCGGGTTCCTGTAACTGCGCCACCGCTGATGACGAAATCTTTTCCGCAACGATGATCTTCACGAATCGTCCCTTTTGTTCGAACCGTTAACAAACCGCTGACAAGATTTGACTGCAACTTGACGGGTGCATGACACACCCATATCGATGACTTCCTAGACTCGCTCCAGTGCCCATTGAGGGCCCTGGAGAACATATGAAAATCCTGAATACGTTGATACTCGCAACCCTGGCGGTCGCGACCGTAGCTTGCGGCTATGGTTCCAAAAATTATGCAGCCGCTCCCGGCACGATGCCGGCAATTTCACAACTCAATCCCAACAGCGCTACGGCCGGAGGCTCCGCTTTCACTCTCACCGTGAATGGCAGCAACTTTGGAACGAAAGCCGTAGTCAACTGGAATGGTGCCCCTCAGTCCACGACTACCTATATATCGGCCAATCAACTCATGGTAACGGTTCCAGCTTCGATGATCTCCGCGTCAGGCAATGTGCAGGTCACGGTGACCAATCCCGCAACGGCGGGCAGTGGCATGTATGGTGGAGTCCAGGCGGCGACTTCCAGTCCGGCGATCTTCACGATCGACTGAACTGCGGCCGCTCAGGCATTCGCCAGTTGCTTCTGAGATTGAGCGCGGGCGTACACCTGTTGTGCCGCCCGCACCGCCGCTCCGTATTCGACTTCTTTATCCGTGACTTTGGCCAGCACATGCTCCAGTGCGCCCAGAATGCCAACCGTGTCGAGATAGTCGTAGTAGCCAATATGCGCGATGCGGAACAGCTGGCCCTTCATTTCGCCCTGTCCATTGGCGACGACGGCATCGAACGATTCGCGGAATTCTTTGACGATCTTTCCGGAATCGAGCCCGTCGGGCGAGGTGATTGCCGTCAGGGCGGCCGCTGGAGCTGAGGCGTAGAGCTTCAATCCCAATGCCTTCGCTCCCGCACGCGTCATCTCAGCGCAGAGCTCGGCGTTGTTGACCAACTCTTCGCGTCCCTTCGCTAGATCGCCACCGCCCATGCCACAGATGAATTCCAACGCCGCTCCCAACGCTGCGAATAAAGAAGTCGCCGGAGTGTAAGCCGTTTCGCCTTTTGCCGCCGACTTTCGTTCTTTGCGTAGGTCGAAGTAG
Organism: Candidatus Sulfotelmatobacter sp.; assembly: GCA_035946775.1. Classification (GTDB taxonomy): domain Bacteria; phylum Acidobacteriota; class Terriglobia; order Terriglobales; family Acidobacteriaceae; genus Sulfotelmatobacter. The sequence continues at coordinate 227,979 of DASYZA010000165.1, forward strand.
TACCGGGGCGAAGTGGTCGAATCCATCCGCTTCCAGGCGCGCTCGCTGACCGCGCAGTAGGCCAATCCGGGAGGCATCATCAGCGCCTTCTGCGATCCGCCGATGATCACATCAATCCCCCAGCCATCGACATCGAGATGCGTGGTGCCCAATCCGGTGATCGCATCGACGACCAGCAGAGTGTCGCCGCCCTGCGCGTGGACAATCTTGGCGATCCCCTGCACGTCGTGGCGAGCGCCGGTGGAACTCTCGGTCGCCTGGACATAAACCGCGCGGATATCCGGCTTCACCCGCGCGCGAATCTCGTCCAGAGAAAATGTTTCCCCGTAGGGCACGCTCAGCACGTCAACGTTGCAGCCGAATGCCTTGGCGAGGCCCGTCCAGCGCTCGCCGAATTTTCCGGCCGTCAGCACCAGCACCTTATCGCCCGGCGAGGTCAGGTTCGAGACTGAGGCTTCCATCACGCCCGTGCCCGACGATGCCAGCACCAGCACATCGTTCTTCGTGCCGATGAAGTCTTTCATGTCGGCCAATACGCGTTGAAACAGCGCCTTGAAGTCAGCCGTACGGTGGTGCGCGGTGAATGCGGCCATCGCGGTCTGCGCCGCGGGAAGCAAAGGGGTAGGGCCTGGGGTGAATAGACGGTTCTTATGCAACATAGCGGGGTCCTTGTATGTAGGGGTAGCCTTTTAGTGTACCGGAAGCGGCTGCTCCCGGAGGCCCGAATCACCACGGAGGCACTGAGGCACGGAGAAATTCACGTTCCGGCATTCCTCTGTGACTCTTTGGCTCCGTGGTGAAATGGCAGCGCACGCCCTATAATCGGCCCATGCCTCTAGTCGATCAGATTCAAAAAGATATTGTCACCGCCATGAAGGCGAAGGACGAAGCCCGCCTCTCCACCCTTCGCATGGTAAAGAGCGCTCTGCAGTTGAAGACCGTCGAGAAGATGTCCCCGCTCGACGACAAAGAATCGCAGGCCGTCCTCAATACGCTGATCAAGCAGCGGAAAGATTCGATCGAGCAGTTCACCAAAGGCGGACGCCAGGAGATGGCCGACAAAGAAGCCGCCGAGATCGGCGTGATCGAGAGCTACCTGCCGAAAGCCGCCAGCGAAGCCGATATCGCCGCGGGAGTGAAAGCCACCATCGCGGAAATGGGCTCACCCACCATGAAAGACATGGGCACGGTGATGAAGAATTCCATGGCGAAGTTCGCGGCGGCAGGCATGCGCGTGGATGGGAAAGTGGTCAGCGAGATGGTGAAGAAGGAACTGGCAGGAAAGTAATTCCCGAATCGAGACAGACCCGTATTTCTGTTGATTCGGATTCCCCGGATTGTGGATGAGATGTGATATAGAAAGTCTAGTGTTCAAGCCAAGGAGGGCTAGTGAAGTTCAGCGAGAATGACGAGCGACTAGAACTCCCACTTTATGGGTTGTCCGAGGCCGCTCTATACCTGCGCATCCCGCTGAAAACGCTCGAATATTGGGCGTTCGGCAGAAAACCGATCTCGCCAGTCATCCAGGCCTCTTCCAAGCAGCCTCGCGCTCTGTCATTCATGAATCTCCTAGAGTGTCACATGCTTGCTTCAATGCGATCCTTGTATGATTTGCGCCTTCCGAAGATACGGAGAGCAGTTCTGCATCTAAACAGAACTTCAGGATTTAAGCATCCTCTGATCGAAGAACCCCTATATACAAATCGTGTAGACGTACTCATAAAGCAGATCGACAAACTCGTTAACATATCCCGGGATGGGCAGCTTGCAATCCCGGAGATTGTAGAAGCTCACCTCGAACGAGTCGAGTACGACAAGTCGCAGGGTATTTTTAGGTTCTATCCTTTCGTGCGCGAAAGGAGTGCTGCTGAACCAAAGCTCATAGTCATCAATCCTTCCCTTGGCTTTGGAAAACCTGTAATCGCAGGTACAGGCATCTCCACAGCTGTGATTGCGTCCCGCTTTAATGCCCGCGAGTCGGTGCCCGATTTAGCCAAGGAATATGGCCTCGAGCCGAAGCAAATTGAAGAGGCAATCCGCTGGGAATCCCGAGCAGTTGCAGCTTGAAGATTTCATCGTCTACTTGGATGAGAATCTCGACAACTGCCAGCCTATCATCGACGCTCTCGTAGCCGCCAACGTAGCTCATCAGCGCCATCGAGATCACTTTCGTCGTGGCACGCCGGATGAAATTTGGCTTGAGTTCGTAGCAGAACGATCATGGGTCGTGCTTACCAAAGACAAACGAAACCGCTACAACGAAATCGAGCGCGATGCTCTGCGCCGACATCGAGTCAGGGAATTCTATTTCGGCTCGGGAAATTTCACTGGCGTCGAAATGGGACAGGCACTAGCTGCAGCTATTGGTCAGATGAGATCTCTAGTCAGACAGAACAATCCACCTCTCGTTGGAAGTATTTCTCGTTCTGGACATGTAACAGTTGTATTCGACGAGCTTGGCTCAACTCATGACAGGCGGAAGCGTCGACCTAAGTGAGCCGGGAACGTCTCACTTCTCCCTCTGTAGCTCCCGGTAAGCTTCGCTCTTCGAAACGCCGCGCTCTTTCGCCACTCTTTTCAGCGCGGCCTTTTCGTCGATTTTTTCTTCCGCCATGATTTGCTGGACACGCTGGCGCACGGTTGGACGGCCGGAGTCGGCCGTACCCACAGGGCCAGCCGCTCCATGAGCATCTTGTTCTGCCTTGCCGATGAGGAGAGTGATCTCACCTTTTACTGCGTCGCGCGTTTTCAGGCTTGCCAGCACTTCCGCGGGACGCCCCCGCAGGAATTCTTCGTGAATCTTGGTCACCTCGCGCGCGACCACCACATGCCGTGCCTCACCGAGCACCTCGACGATATCCTCCAGAGCTTCCACGATTCTGTGCGGCGCTTCATAGAACACCTGCGTCCGCGGTGAATTCTTCACTGACTCGAGCACCGTTCTCCGCTCTCCACGCTTCGCTGGAAGGAACCCGCTGAAGCGGAACGAATCCGTCGGCAGCCCGCTGGCCACTAGGGCGGCCAGAAACGCCGACGCCCCCGGCACCGGCACCACCGGAACGTGATGCCGGATGGCCAGCGACACCAGCCGATACCCTGGGTCGGAAATTCCCGGCATGCCCGCGTCGGTCACGAGCGCCACGCTTGCGCCTTCCTGCATCTCTTTCACCAGTTCGGCGGACTTCGTCATCTCGTTGTGCTCGTGATAACTGGTCGTCCGCGTGCCGATCGCAAAGTGATTCAGCAGCTTCTGCGTCTGCCGGGTGTCTTCGCATGCGATAACGTCAACTTCCTTCAGTACACGCAGCGCCCGCAGCGTGATGTCTTCCAGGTTCCCAATCGGCGTGCCCACAAGATACAGTGCCGGTTTTGCGATTGGGCTTGCCTCAGCCATGGCCGGAGTCTACCACCGTGGCGCTCGTAAGCGGCGATGCAAGCTTTCCCCGCGTGATTGTCATCCTGAGCGAAACGTAGGACCTATTTAGCCGTTGACCGTGGAGGTGCTGCTGACAAAGTGCACAGGTCCTTCGGCGCAAAACCAGCGCCTCAGGATGACAACGCGTGACTTTCAGGATACCCGCAGGTTCTGCCTTTAGGCGCACGATTGCCGAGTTCTTTGCCTTCGTGTACCTTCGTGCCCTTAGTGGTTCAAGCTTTTCGAGGATTGCATGACACCTTCCGACTTCCGCAAGGTTGCCCTCTCGCTGCCCGAAACCGAAGAGCGAGCCCATATGAATCACCCCGATTTCCGCGTGGCCGGAAAAATCTTTGCCACGCTCGGATATCCCGACAAGACACGCGGGATGGTGAAGCTCTCGCCCGAAGACCAGCACAATTTTTCGAAGGATTATCCGGATGCGTTCGTTCCGGTGAAAGGCGCCTGGGGACGCAAAGGAGCGACCAGCGTCTTTCTCAAAGCGGCCAAGAAGGAAGCCGTGGCGAAAGCAATCGAGGCGGCCTGGCGAAATACAGCACCGAAACGGCTGCTGCGGACGTAAATTCGAAACCACGAAGGACACGAAGGTTCACTAAGGAAATCCTTCACCTTCCCCTAGTGTTGTTTGTGGTGAAAGGTCTTTCTCGCGTGCCCCAAAATTGACGGCAAACAACTCCCGCCCCTAAAATCGATACGAAACTGAGTTGTTCCTCGCAACCGTCTCACATCCATGCCACTTTACGAATATCAGTGCAAGAAGTGCGGTCATCTCTTCGAAAAAATCCAGAAGTTCTCCGACAAGCCGGTGAAAAAGTGCCCGGAGTGCGGAGGCCCGGTCGAACAGACCATCTCTGCCCCGGCCGTGCAGTTCAAAGGCTCCGGCTGGTACGTCACCGACTACGCGAAGAAATCGAGCTCCCCGTCGTCAGACTCGGGCAGCAAAGACTCTAAAGAAACAAAGAAGGACGAGAAGAAGCCGGAGACCACTACGAAGGAAAGCTCATCGAAGAAGGCAGACAAACACAAATGAGAGGGAGTGGGGCTTAGGGAATAGGGGCTAGTTCCCGGCTCGCGGACTTTCGCTAGCCCTAATCCCTATTCCCTAGTCCCTGCCCTACTTCAACTCTTTCTCAAAGTGGTCCACGATCATCGTGAACAGATGCACGCGCGCGTCCTTGCCCGCGATGCTGTGGGTCTTGTTGGGATAAATCATCAGCCGGAACTGCTTGCCCGAATTGACGAGCGCATTGATCATCTGAATGCTGTTCTGGAAGTGCACGTTGTCATCGCTCGTGCCGTGCACTAAGAGCAACGATCCATGGAGCTTGTCGGCAACTTTGGTGACGTCGGACATCTCGTAGCCGGCCTTGTCGTCTTTCAGCAGGCCCATGTAGCGCTCGGTATAGATCGAGTCGTAGTTGATCTGATTGGTCACGGGAGCGACTGCCACACCCGCCTTGAAGCGGTCCGAATGGGTCATCGAGTACAGCGTCATCGATCCGCCATTCGACCAGCCCCAGATCCCGATCCGGCTGTTGTCCAGCTGCGGATACCGCTCCAGCAATTGATCGAGCGCTGTGAGCTGATCCTTTAGCTCGATCGCGCCGAACTCATGCCGGATCGCTGTCTGGAATTTGCGATCGCGCCCCGGAGTTCCCCGATTATCGACCGAGAAAATCGCGAATCCCTTGCGCGAGAGGATTTCGTCGAAGGCATCCGGCGTGCCTTTTCGGACGGTCTGTCCCGCCGGGCCGCCGTAAATATTCACGATCACCGGAATCTTTGCACTGCCCGCGTTCTCGGGAAGCAACAATCGTCCGTATAGCGTCGTGCCGTCGTCGGCCTTGAACTCCAGGAATTTCGGAGAGCGCAACCCGTATTCGGCGATCTCATCATTGCCCTTCCACACTGAGTTGCATGATCCTCCGACCGCGCACAAATTCAGATTCGGCGAGGTATGCGGCCCGAAATACATATGGGTGTAGTGCTTGCCGTCATCGCTGAAGTGGCCCATGTGAATGCCTTCTTCGGGCGTGAGGTCTTTGAGGTCCGAGCCATCCATCTTCACGGAGTAGATGTGCTGCTGACGCGGATCATCTTTATTCGACTCGAAGAAGACGGTGCCTGAGGCCTCATCCGCGCCATCAATGCCGAGCACCTCGTAATCGCCTTTTTCCAGTTGGCGATCGAGCTTGGCGTCGGCGGCCATCGGATTCTGCTTGTCGAAGCTGTAGAGATAGATGTGCATGTTGCCGTCGCGCCAGCTCGGCCACAGGAACTGGCTTCCTGACTTCAGGAAGTGCACCTCAACATGCTCGAAATCGATCCAGGCGCCCGGTGTTTCCTCGGTCAGCACGATACGCGACTTCCCTGACTTGGCATCGACGAAGTACAGATCCATCTTGTCTTGCGTGCGGTTCAGCAGCTCCGCCCAGATCACGCCATCTTTTACCCATCCGAATCGCGGAATGTAAGTGTCTGCGTCGCTCGTCAGGTTGATCCACCGCGGCTTGCCCTTGTCGATATCGACCACTCCCAGTTTCACTACGGGATTCGGATCGCCGACCTTCGGATATTTTTCCTGATCAACCGTTGGATGCGTCGGTATCCAATCGGTGATGGGATAGGTCGGCACGTTGGTCTCGTCCATGTGCATGAAGACGATCTGTTTATTATCCGGCGACCAGAAATAATTGCTGCGCACGCCCAACTCTTCGGCGTAGACCCAGTCGATGTCGCCGTTCAGCAAGTTGTCGCTTGTATCATGCGTGAGTTGTTTCTCGTCTTTGCCGTTCGCCGGACGCACAAACAAGTTGTGCTTGCGTACATAGGCGACATGATTGCCATCGGGCGAGAACTTCGGATCGCCGCTCGGATCGGGGGCCGACGTGAACTGCACTGCCGTGTCGTTTCCCAGATCGTAGAGCCAGAGCTGGCCCTGCGAATCGAACAGCAGGTGCTTCGAGTCCGGAGCCCACAGGTACGCCGCCACGTGGTAGCGCGTGAGCCGCTCTTTCTCGCGCTCGTTCTTGACCTTGTTCACGTCGGGATCGAGCGATGCCAGCTTCGCCGCACTGACCAGCACCTTCTTCTCGCCGGTATTGGCATCGACGTACCACAATTCGCCTTTCTCGCCTTTTTCGTCGCGCTGCACAAACGAGAGCTTGGTGCCGTCCGGACTCCATTCGGTGGTCTCCGGACCGCGTCCTGCCAGGCCGCCAGGCTGAAAGAGCGAGTCGATGGTCAGTGGTTTGGTGGGGGCGTTCTGTGCATTGGAAAGAGCCGAAAGGATGAATACCGCGAGCACAGCAAAACAGGGCAAAAGATAGTTCTTAACGTTCACGAAGTGACCTCTCAGGCAAGGAGTAATCCGCGCCAAAGCGAAGGATCGAGTTTAACACCGAGATCGTGTGGCTGAGAGCCCTCTGTCCCTGGCACTCTGCGCTTGCCCTGAGCGGAGTGAAATGGTTTTCCGTGGTGGGCGATTGAATGTATGCCTGGATCGATCAGAGGCGTGATTAGTAGGCGCGGGTGTGCGGCATTTTGAGCGTAAAGCGATTTATCAATCACTGACTTCGCCCTAAGCTTTTGGGGGCACGATGCCGTTGGAGCGGAGATACTCGACCATCTGGCCATAGTGATCGAAGCAGTGTCCGACAAGTATCCCGGACATACCCAGTCGTGTGGTTGTACCTTCGCCAAACGGATTCTTGATGGGTTCCAGCTTGCTCTTCTCGTTCACGCTGCCGACCGCTTTATGGGCATAAGCGAAGGAATCTTTCAGGAACTTGACGATATCTGCCTTGGAGGTCATGGAGTCGGGACCGTTTCCGCTGCCGACGTCGACCGGAGGGTTTTCGCCGATGATGGAGGCCCCTATGATGTAGTTCATCGCAGCCACGTGTTTCACCTGCTGAGCGAATGTCCTGACACCTTTTTGAATTCGCCATTGGTTGGAGCGTAGGCATACTTGTCTTGCGGCATCGCTTCCGCCGCAAGGACAAACTCGCCCTCGACGTCGAAAACCAAGAAATCCAACACCTTGGGGACTGTAGGATGATCGTCAGACTTGGCTTGCGCAAAGGCGAAGCCGGAACCGATCACCAGAAATGCCGCCAATAGCCACTTCATCGTATGCATGAGAATCGTCCTTTGAGTTGCGATGGAAAGGGTATCATCCTTCCACTCGTACTACTGCCCCCTCAAAAGTCAAGGAGTGCTATGGAGATGTTACGACAGTTGAACTCACCTGAAGACATTCAACACGATCTGCTCGTGTGCGCCCCAATTCCGATTTTGCTGACGCATTCTGTTGTTATCGTGACAGCCGCTCTCCGCATACTTTTATCACTCAGCCGATTTGCTGAACATGGACGGGCCGCTTAGATGTCCATACATCCGGCTAGATGGAGTTCGTGGGTTCTTGGCCTTCTGATCGCAGATGAGTGCGCTTTTGGTGGACTTCTCGCGAGGTTTAGACTATGTTTTTGCCTCCTTCCCCAACCTGCCTGTAAGGAGAAATATTCATGATTACGACGATCCCAACCACCCATAGCTTGACCAACCCAGGATCAAACATTGTTTTTGCGACCCGAATCTTATTCGTTTTCGTATTTGTGGTTTGCGGACTGTCAGCATTTTCGTCGGCGGCATATGCCCAGGGGTCGCTCCAACTCGGAACTATCGCGGTTAGCCAACTATCGTGGCAATGTGATCCAACCGGCGGATGGTACTACTACCAAAACGGACAGACCAACACCTATATGACCTGCCAAAACGCTGTGATTAACTGCCCCAACACGCAGAGCATGTCGCTAGCGTTCGGCGAAATAAACCCTGCGAATGTTGGTCTAGTTCCACAGGCACTTGGCACGATTGTTATACTCGGCGGCGATGGCGGCGTATTACCAGGCAATTTCGGATTCGCCGATAACTTTTTCAGAGCGGGTTACGAAATCGTGGAGTTCGCGTGGGCGGGAGACTGGGAGCCATCTTACAGCCCTTTCACACAGGGCGAGACCGCAAGCATTCAGAACGCGGCTTGCCGTTCCGCAACATTCCTGAATTTTGTCTATACCACCTTCTTCGCGAATACGAAAAACGCAAATTCCCACGCTGCATATTGCGCACACGGTACCAGTGCGGGCTCAGCGGAAGTTGCATATTCACTGGCCTCTTACGGTGCGGGTAACTGGCTCGACTACGTGGAGCTGCTTGCTGGCCCGGTGTTCAGCGACATCAAGCAAGGCTGCCAGGTTCCCGCACCATCCAACGTCACAATCTGCCCGACCGGGCAATACGGTTGTCAGCTCGGCAGCGGTGGTTCGCCGTGGTCTTTCAGCCCTTCGTACCTCGGTGTTGCTGGTAACGTTGGCCAGTGGACAAATGACAGTTCCTGTCGCGGCTCCGCCAACACCACGTCCTCATCCAACGCCGCTTGGCTGGCTCAAAGCATAGTGGATCAATCGGCTGGCGGCTCAGGGCAAGGCGCTCTTCCCTCATTCAGTTACCCTCAAACGGGAATGTCGGCTTGGCTTTGTCGCTCAGTCGCATCTGGATATCAGGCAAACAACTCCAGTCCTCAAGGGCAGATTTTCTACGCCAATTTCTCCTCGGCCAGCCAGTCACCGAAGTATAACGTTTATGCCGTCGACAATTGTCCCGGCGCCGAAGCTGTCGCGGGAGGAAACGTACCAGGCTACCAACCGGCGATATTCAACGGCACCGTTTTAGGGTCGAGCGCGATCACCGATGATATGGTCGGGAACGCCGCTCTGCATATCACACCCCAATGTGTTAATCGACATTAGGTTCAGCAAATTTTCGTCAGGGATGGAGGATGCGGCGAATCAGTGAGGGAATCGCCGACCTCCTTCCGCGAAATCTATTTGCCTGTTCCTGTGAGACTCACCGGCAACGGAGAAACCGAGCCCTTTGGCAATGTGAAGTAGAGCTTTGCGGTCCGATTTCCGACTTTTGCTGGATCAAAAGTCACGAAGGCCGTGCACTTTGCGCCAGGTTGGATCGGGCCATTCATGCAGTCGGTTGTTTGCGAAAAGTCTGTCTGGTTAGCCGTGACTCCCACGCTGCCAAAACTGATGGGCACGCTGCCCATGTTGGTCGCAGTCACAGCCTGCGGCTGGCTCTTCGTGCCGACCGTCTGGGCTCCAAAATTGAGACTCGTTGGGGAGATCTTTATTGCGGTAGCGAGTCCACTCAGCTCGACATATTGCGGCTTTGACGACGCGCCATCCATTATTGTGATCAGCCCGGAATAGGAGCCAGACGTAAGCGGTTGAAACCAGGGGCTAATGGTGCATCGAGCTCCAGCGGCCAGCGACGTTCCGCAAGCATTCGTCTCGCCAAAGCGGCCAGATACCTTTATCGAACCAATGGAAAGAGGCGACGCCCCATTATTCGTGAGAGTGACCGTTTGTGTCGCGCTCCTCGTATTGACAACTTGTGTAGGAAAGCTCACTGGTGTCGTGGGCGAGAACCCGGCAGCTCCCGTGTTGAGCATACTGATTACTCCTTCGGAAAACGTACCAAGGGCAAAATCCGGCAGCTGATCCCCATTCAAATCGCCAACAACTGGCGTTCCGGAAACGCCTGATCCGAAGAACTGCGCTGGTTGCAAAGTGCCGTCGCCATTCCCCCAGAGCACGTCCATGCCGCCAATTGCAAATGCTGAATTGTTGCTGCCACTGGGGACGGCCACATCCAGCTTGCCGTCAAGATTCAAGTCATAAACCACGAGCTGTCCGCCACCAAGCCCTGTCGTAGCGTACTGTACGGGGCTTCGTAACGTGCCATCCCCGTTGCCGATGAAGACTCCTATACCACCAAGGTTATAGCCGATGATCGCGTCCATGTTGCCATCGCCATTCATGTCGCCGGCAGCCACCGCTGCGGGCACGTACTCCGCGGACTCTGTAATCGAATTTTGCAGGGTGCCGTCGCCATTTCCCAGCAAAACTCCTACCTCATAACTCGAGCCGAAACTACCAGTCACCAACACGTCGATCTTGTGGTCATTATTAAAATCCGCGATGGCCAACCACTCGCCTCCAGAGAAGGAGTCATTATCATTCGGCGGCCCGAAGGACCCATCACCGTTTCCTAGAAGGACGCTAATATATGGAGGGTCAATTACGACGACGTCGGGTTTTCCGTCATTATTAAAATCACCTACCGCTATAAAATAGCTGTACGCGGCGGTGGGGGAGACGATCGGTTCGGTCTGGAATGTCCCGTCTCCTTTCCCGAGATAGACGCTGACCGTTCCTTCCAAATCGGCGCTCACAACGTCTTGATTCCCGTCATTGTTAAAATCCGCAGCGGCAATTCCGTAGGAAACCTTCGTGCTGTAGCTTACGGGTCGCTGAAAAGTTCCGTCGCCATTCCCAAGAGCGACCGAGAAGCCGTTATTTGTAATCACGACGACATCGAGTTTTTTGTCATGGTTAAAGTCTGCCATGGCTATGGAATATTCGCCTTCTGGGAAAGGGTCAGTCGCTCGGGTCTCAAACTGGGCCCACGCTGGAGCGGATTCCAACAAAGCAACCAAGAAAACAATCGCGCAAAAATCGTGACGAAAGCAGTGAGGACAGGAGAACTTCATAACAGACTCCGTTCGAAACTCTATGGGCGGGGGGGGACAACAGTGGGCGTAAGTCTATCACAGCTTTCGCTCGAAAGAGCGATAGCGACCGACATAGCTGCTGTAATCAGGCCTTCTCACTCAAATTTCGAGTTCTTTCGATTCAGTTGGCCTATGAACTGTTTGTAATCGGAGGGGAAGATCAAGGCGGGGATACTTCGCTCCGATGATGAAATGATTCATGCTCCACGCGTCAGTTGTAAAAGCGGCGTCTCAAAGCCATCCGCGAGAATCTCCAACGAACGCGAACAAGGCTCCTCCTGACCGCGTTCTACGTTGGAGATGAACGGTCTTCCCAATCCGGTGTAAGCGGACAGATACGTATGGCTCCAACCACGTAGCCCCTCTTGAAGAGCGCGCATTCGAAGGCGAAGAAGCGCGCCGGGCGTGTTAAAATTAATGCAGTCGGATGCTCCCAGACATAGAAAATCTGCTTAAACTGCAGGATATCGATAGGGAAATCAAGCGTCTTCAGGACGAGGTCGCCGAGCTTCCGAAACGAGTCGCTGCGATTGAGCAGAAACTCGCGGGCACCAAAGCCCAGCTGGAGAAGGCCCAGGCCGCCGTCAAGGCCGACGAAGCCTCCCGCCGTAAGTACGAAACGAACATCAAAGACATCCGCGAAAAGATTTCCAAGTACCGCGACCAATCCCTTGCCGTAAAGACCAACGAGCAGTACAAGGCCCTTTTGCATGAGATCCAGTTCGCGGAGAAGGAAATCGCCGACAACGAGGACAAAATCCTCGAGCTGATGGTGAACGCGGACACCCGCGATAAGGAAGTCAAAGCGGCCCAAGCCGAGCTCAAGGCCGAAACGGCTGAGATCGAGAAAGAAAAAGAAGAGGCCCGCCAGCGCACCGCCGAAGACGAGAAGTTACTGGGAGAGGCAAGAGCAAAGCGCGATGAACTTCGCACCGGCATCCGCGAAGACCTGCTGCGCCACTACGAGCGCGTCTCCAAGTTCCGGGGCAGCGGCATCTCTGAGGTGCGCGATCACAAATGCATCGCCTGCCAGGTCATGCTTCGTCCGCAGACCTATAACGAAGTCCGCTCGGGCAAAGAAACCGTGGTCTGCGATTCCTGCCAGCGGATTCTCTACTTCAATCCGAAAGAAGAGCTGGTCGAGAGAACGGAAACCGTTCATCGCCCCAAGCGGCATCATCCCAAGATCGACGCGCCGCAGGCCTGGTATTACCGTCCGGAATTCGCAAATGACGGAGAAGTTTTCTTCTGTCTTACCAACGCCAACGGTCAAGCCAGCCGCCGCGTGTATGACATCCACACTGGACGGCTGCTCGGGGACATTTTGATCCGCGAAGGCAACTTCCGCGAAGCCTTCCCGGAAGACATCACGGGATCGACACGCTTGAATGGGAACTGGAGCGAAGAAGAACTCGACGAATTCGGCGCCGAACTGCCGATGGTGATTCTCGATTCTTTAAATGCAGATCTTGATGCTGCCCGTCACGAAGCGGCCTCTGGCTCGCACGCGAAAGCATCCGTTCCCGCAGCCCCCACCGAACAAGCCGCGAGTTAAATCAGCGCCGACTACCTCGGCCGTCACACAGTGCGCCTGTAACAAAAGCGCCGTCGGATCATTTTGAGTGATCAGGATTTATCGCCATTTGTCCTGCATCGAGCGATTTATCGCAAGATCGTATTGCCTTCTGCAATGCATTGCCACTTGCCGCCGGACATTTTGCGCCACGTATCTACGTAACGTTCGTGATCTTGTAGAGGCTTTCCGTCCTTGTCGAAATGCTTTGCGTCGAATGTGCCGACGACGACAACGGTATCGCCGTAGCTGATGATCTTAAGATCGCTCAATTCGATCGTCTCGTACGAGCGCATACAGAGGTGTTGCTCAAAACGTGCTTGACAGTGCCGACATTGTTAGAGATCGCGATGTTACGCCAACCGTCTACGGGAGTTCACTTCTGATCGAGCGGAAACGTCCGCACCACAATGCCCCGATCTAGCTCCGACACAGATTGCCCATCCGGTTTTGCGGTGTGGATGGTGTTTAGAAGAACGCGGTCGCTAACGAATGTGACACCGAGCAGTAGCACATCGGGGTCAGCGCCAGCTTGCCAGATGTTGCCTTCAATCGTCTGTGTGGGCGAAGTGGGATACTCGCCTTGAAACAGATGACCGCCCTTGAAATGGAACACAACCTTTCGCTCTTCTGCTGTAGGTGTCGGTCGATTGTTGTTAAGGCACACCGAGAATTTAGAGCGGTAGACGGATTTGCCGTCGAGCAGAACCACAAGACCAAGATGTCTCGCGCCGTCGCAGGTCTCAAACCAGTGCCAAGCGCCCGTTGTGCAACCTGCCTGTTCCCGATATTTCGCTTCATCTGCACTCTTATGGTGGGTCCGGTGCATGATGGCCGTCTGCAATCGTTGCAATGCAGGAAATTCAATCGGATCGCATTGATCAAACTGAAAAACCTCCCCCGTACGAGGGCTTACGACATACAAGCCAAACGGTGTTGTTGCGGCGGTATTGGGGTAGTCGCAAGTTGCAGAGAGTGCGTAATAGTCGGGTACGAACGGTTTTCCATCCTTCTCGACCTGATCGAGATTGCAATATTGCGATGAAAGCCGAATGTGCTTGTGTGCGAGGACAAGTTGCACGAGCGACTTTGCTTCGCCCGCGTCAATCACGGACGATTCTCTTGCAGGAGTCTGACCGAAACCCGGCAGGGCCATCAACAATAACCAAGGGCCGATCAGACGATTGTTCATGAATCGAATGCTCCCCTTTTCGAGAGCAGCCTATCACGACACCGGATGTTGTGAATGTGATGCTGGTCAACTTCTGTAATCAGGCCTTCTCACTCAAATTTCGAGTTCTTTCGATTCAGTTCGCAGACGAGTGTTTGGAGTTTAATGGGAATCAAGACGGGCTTACTTCGCTCCGATGATGCAGGTCGAGGACACTCAGGCCTTCGGTGCTTCACTGAATATCTCCACCAGCCGATCAGCGATCAATTTGTCCTCGCCATCCTTGAGCTGCCAGACTGCAAACCCAAAGACATCCGGATCTCGCGGAGGGCCGTGATGACCACCTTGGCCGCCCGCAGGCGTACCGTCGGGATTTCTTCCGCGCATGCCGCTTGCTCCCGCACCCATGCTGCCGATTCCGATTGGCCGGGTATCGGCCAGTTTTTGCATGACGTCATGACCGCTCATGTTCAGTTTCGAGCGATCAATTTTCCAGCTGTAGTGTGGCGTCACATTCCCAAGCGCCTGAGGGTTATATTGCCGAGGCAGCGCGGTCACGCCAAATTTCGTAACAGCATCGGTGATGACGCGGGCCCGCTCGTCATACATCCGCAGCGTGGCGGGATAATCCTGATTCACGAAGATTTCCAGCGCCTTGAGCATGCCAAAGATTTCCTCTTTGCCGACTTTGCAGCAGCGCCCGATGCGGTCTTCCTGAGGGCTCATGTTCAGCAAGGCATAACGCATCAACTCTTCCTTGCCAATCAATACGCCAGCAGCCTGCGGTCCGCGGATGTCCTTGCCGCCGCTGAACGCCACCATGTCCCAGCCCATAGCGGGATATTCCCAGAGCCTCTCGATGGGAGGAACGTCAGCCGCGGCATCGTTGAAGGTATAAAGATTGTGCTCCTTGGCAATGGCGACGGTTTCCGGGCCGCTGACTTTGCCCTTGTCGGAAAGAATATTGGTGAAATGGATGGCCACCGTTTTCGGGTTGATCGCCGCAATCATCTCTTCGCGCGTCTCGACTTCCACCAGCTTGGCTCCAGTCTGGCGGATTTGGTGGTCGAACGGGTAGCGATGACTCTTCTGAATGATGACTTCGGTCCTGGGAAAGTCGCTAACGTCGGGAATCGCGATCATGCGCGGTTCAAGGTCTTCCGTCATCATCGCGGCGTAACCGACAACCAGAGCTGCGGCCGCTCCGCCGGTTACCAGCCCGGTGTACCCAGCCGGGGACTTACAGAGCTTGGCGATGAACTTTCCGGCTGCAATTTCGAGTTCGTCGATCAAAACGAAGTGCTGGTTGCCTTGCCGGATCAGTTCCATAACTTGCGGGTCCATGACCGATCCGCCGATCACGGTGACCGTGCCGTTGATGTTGACGAGAGGCGTGACGCCCAATTCGGCATAGATATCCCCGGTCGAACCGAGCCCACTGGTGATCGGAACAATGGGAGATCCGTCAACCGATGTTGCGATAGCCTGCTTGCGTTTCTTCCCGAAGATTCCGCTGGCGTTCAGGCGCGCGGGTGCGAAAAGACTGCCAGCTGCTCCCATTGCGGCGAGAAATGAACGCCGGCTCCAACCAAGATTCATACTCCGACTCCTTAGCTTCTCGATTAACTATGTGTTCGCTGGCGGATTCACAACTTTGGCGCTGCCTACGATCTCAATCAGGGAATCTCCGGGAATCCATTCCAGCGCCATGCAGGCGCGCGATGGAGCCTTGCCCGGAGAGAAATATGTCCCGTAGATCTTGTTCAGCGCGTCGTACTGCGCCTTGTGGGTATCGAACCGGGCCTTGCCGGTTGGCATCGAGATGCCTTCGGCCAGCGGAAGACAGAGGAATACCTGCAGGTGGAGGATGTTATCCATGGTGCTGCCCGCGCGCTCTACGGATTTCTTCAGGGCTTCCATCGTGCGGGTGACGTGCTTTTCGAACGGATCCGTGACAAGCACGTGATCTTCCTTCGGATAGCCGTCATTCGCCCCTGTCCCCGAAATGTAGTAGATCCCCTCATGCACGTGATGATCACCACCGGAGCGGCGAGGTGCATCTTTGTCGGCACTTTGCTGGGCGGGTGCAGCCGCGGACTTAGCGGCGGCGGAATCCTGCTGGGCGAATACTTTCGATCCGGTTAGGAATGCTGCCAACGTCGCAATCTTGCCAAAGAAATTTCGTCGAGTGTTGATGCCCATTCCATCTCTCCTTCGATCGTTCGATCGTAAAAAGCTGCTGACCCATTTTACGTTCAACCCCGAGCTCGTGGACGGGCAATCCGGAACTCAATTGCGATGGGACGTCGACGCTCATTGAGGAGTGCCCTCGCCGACACGGTCCCACGCAAGCCCAACTCCCGAGCTTACGCATTACCATGTCTTCATGCCCCCGATTTCGAAAGAGTCCGCTCTCCCGACAATCAAGGTTTCTCCTCGTGGTGCCGCGCGCCTGAAGTCCGGACACTTCTGGGTCTACAAATCTGACGTCATGGCCGCCGACGGGATCCCTCCCGGCAGCCTGGTCTCCGTCAGCGATCAGCGTGGCAAGTCGTTGGGGACGGCCTTGTACTCCAGCTCCTCGCAGATCGCGATCCGCATGATTTCGCACGAGCCCGTCTCTGATTTTGCGGCACTCATCCGAACACGTATCTCGGCCGCAATTGCCTATCGAGAGAAATTCGTCCGTGACACCGACGCCTACCGCCTTGTCTTCAGCGAAGCCGACTTTCTGCCCGGCCTCATCGTCGATCGCTACAACGACATTCTCTCGTTACAAATTCTCACCCAGGCGATGGACTCCGACCCAGTGCGTGAAACCATGGTGTCTGCGCTGGTTGAACAACTCAGACCGGCATCCGTTATTGAACGTGTCGACCCGCGCGTGCGGGAACTCGAAACGCTTCCCTCCCGCAACTCCGGCCTTCTCGTCGGAGAGAAAACCTCAACTACCTTTACGATGAATGACGTACATTTCCTTTTCGACGCCCTCGAAGGTCAGAAAACCGGAGCCTTCCTCGACCAGCGCGAGAACTACGCTGCTGCCGCTCAGTACGCCCATGGCGCAACCCTCGACGTCTTCTGCTACCAGGGAGGCTTCGCCCTTCACCTCGCGAAGCTTTGCGATCAGGTCACCGGCGTCGACAGCTCCCGTCCGGCCCTGGAGGTCGCCGACCAGAATGCGACTCTGAATCACCGCGAGATCGACTGGATCGAAGCAAACGCCTTCGACCTGCTCAAGGACTACTCCGCTTCTGACCATCACTACGACACCATCGTCCTCGACCCGCCGGCCTTCGCGAAAACCAGGCGCGACCTCGATTCCGCCCTGCGCGGCTACAAGGAGCTCAACCTTCGAGCCCTCAAGATGCTTCGGCCCGGCGGGATCCTCGTTAGCTGCTCCTGCTCCTACCACGTGAGCCAATCGGCTTTCCTTGAAATGCTAGCTTCCGCCGCTCTCGATGCCCACAGGAGCCTCCGCCTATTGGACGTCCGGGGACAGGCCAAAGACCATCCAGTGCTGCTGAATATGCCCGAAACAGGGTATTTAAAATGCGTCATAGGGGACGTAAGTTAAAGAAAAAGAAGCGAATACAATACTTGACAGTAACACGCTCATGTTTTATGCTTCTTTTACGCTAACTATGCGTCTAATTGAGTGACAGCCAGTCAGAGCGTCGAGCCGGACAGGGTCACCAGGTAGCAACCAAATTTCTGATCAACACCAAATATCCGAAGGAGGATTTCGTCATGACCGTTTTAACCCGTTGGGAACCGTTCCGTGAATTCAGTACTCTGCAGGACCGCATGAACCGTTTGTTCCGCGAGTCCTTCAACGATGCTGGCCGGGATGAATCCCTGACCAACTCGAACTTCGCCCCAGCCGTGGATGTCTACGAAGACGAGCACAAGGTCACGTTGAAGATCGAAGTGCCCGGAATCGAAGAGAAAGACATCGATGTCCGCGTCGAGAACAACACCTTGACAGTCACCGGCGAGCGCAAGATCGAGAAAGAAGAGAAGGAAGAGAACTATCGCCGTGTGGAGCGCCAGTACGGCAGCTTCGTCCGGCACTTCACGCTGCCCCAGACCGTGGACACCGAGAACGTTTCGGCGACCTACGATAAGGGTGTGCTGAAGATCAACCTGCCCAAGAAGGCCGAAGCGAAGCCGAAGCAGATCAAGGTGAATGTCGGTTCCGAAAAGCAGGAAAAGCAGATCGAAGGCGGCAAGGGCCCCAGCAAGGCCGCCTAATTGGCAATGCTCGCGTGGGGACGGCCGACTCGGCCGTCCGGTCGAGCAAAGCTCGACAGGCTTTTCGCTGAAGGCAGCACTGAGGTTCCGGGAGGCGGCAGAGGTGACCCGCCTCCCAAAGTTTTTTGATTCTCTCATCGCTACTCTCTGGAGAGTTCAGTTATGGGCGACGACCGAGTCAATCCAATGCTCTGTGAAAAGAGGTTCTGCAGCTGTAAAGACCTGCAACCGTGCACCTGCATCAACTATCCGCCGTATCATTGCGGGGTGTGCGGCCGCGAATACCATCCCGACCAAGTGGCCGACGCCATGAAGCGCGGTTGGTATGGGAAATCTACTCGGACATTTGGGAGCTGAGACCTTTCTTGCTTGTTCTGAGGCTCTTTGAAACTTGGCTAGAAACAGCACATGGCTCACAATAATCGCAGGTAGCGCGTAGATGAAAGCAACGCTCGAAGCGATTAATGGGATGCTCGCCGATGGAGTCATCGGAAACTATGCCATCGGAGGAGCGGTAGGCGCGACATTCTATCTAGCTCCGGCTGCAACCGTGGACTTGGATGTCTTCGTGACCCTTCCCGGCAGAGCCGGATTACTGGTATCGCTCTCGCCGATTTACGAATTTCTAAAAGCGCGCGGTGGCGAGGTCCAAGATGAGTACATTGTCTTGGATGGTTGGCCCGTGCAGTTCCTTGTTCCTGCGAATGCTTTGGAAGAGGAGGCTATAAAGCGCGCCGTTTCGGCCGACGTCGATGGAATTTCGACCCGGGTAATGGCGGCGGAGCATCTGGTGGCGATCGCACTCAACACCGGGCGCGCCAAGGATTATGGACGCATTTTGCAGTTCCTTGAGCAGCAAGCTGTGGACCAGAAGAAGCTGAACGAGGTCTTGCAGCGCCACGGCTTGGCGGGAGAGTGGAAAGCATTCAAACAGAGATTCCTGGGAGAGTCGGAATGAGCAAACCGAAGTTGCTGGCCCGCATGGCCGCACTCAGCTTCTCAGAGAAGATCAAGATCCTTGAGAAACTGCGCGATCGGGAGAAGGTGATCGCCGGCAGCGGATTGAGAAAAGCATCGGAGCCAAAGAGAACGCAGCACGGGCAGTGAGTGACGCGGCTAATTTAAGGAAGTCGACCTCACGCTCGACTACATCAAAAGCAAATAGCAATTGGAGTTCACGTTATGCCCATTCGTTGGGACAAATTCACAGTCAAAGCGCAGGAAGCGGTCCAGCGCGCCAGCCAGCTCGCGTCCGAACACGGAAATCCCGAGCTGCAGCCGCTGCACCTGCTGGCCGCCCTGCTCGAAGATAAAGAAGGCATCGTTCCGCCGGTTCTCGAAAAAATCGGTATTGGTCCGCAATCTGTCTTGAGCTCGGTTTACAGCGAGATCGACACGCTACCGAAAGTCTCCGGCGAGTCTGCGCAAGCTACGCTCGCCAACGAGACCAACAAGCTGCTCGAACAGGCGTTCAAAGAAGCCAGCAACTTCAAGGACGAGTACGTCTCGACCGAGCACCTGCTGCTCGCCATCACGCATCTGAAGCGCGACAAGGCACAGCAGATCCTTGCCAAGGCGGGCGCAACTTACGACGCGATCCTGAAGGCGCTGACCGTCGTCCGCGGATCGCAGAAAGTGACCGACCAGAATCCGGAGGCCAAGTACCAGGCGCTGGAGCGCTATGCCCGCGACCTGACCGAGCAGGCCCGCCGCGGCAAGCTCGATCCGGTCATCGGACGCGATGAAGAAATCCGCCGTGTCGTCCAGGTTCTCTCGCGCCGCACGAAGAACAATCCCGTGCTCATCGGCGAACCGGGCGTAGGCAAGACGGCCATCGTTGAAGGACTGGCGCAGCGCATTATTTCCGGAGATGTTCCCGAAGTGCTGAAAAACAAGCGCGTCGTGGCCCTGGACCTTGGATCAATGCTCGCCGGAGCAAAATATCGCGGAGAGTTTGAAGACCGCCTTAAAGCGGTTTTGAAGGAAATCGAGGATTCGCAAGGACAGATCGTCCTCTTCATCGACGAACTGCACACGTTGGTTGGCGCAGGCGCGGCGGAAGGTGCCATCGATGCCTCGAACATGTTGAAGCCGGCGCTGGCCAGGGGAGAGCTCCGCGCCATCGGCGCCACCACGCTGAACGAATATCGCAAGTACATCGAGAAAGACGCCGCTCTCGAACGGCGCTTCCAAATTGTGTTCGTCGGTGAACCCAACGTCGAAGATACGATTGCGATTCTGCGCGGTCTCAAGGAACGCTACGAAGTGCACCATGGTGTCCGCATCAAGGACTCGGCGATTGTTGCCGCAGCGACGCTATCGCACCGCTACATTTCCGACCGTTTTCTTCCGGACAAGGCCATCGATCTGATCGATGAAGCGGCGGCATCGCTGCGCATCCAGATCGATTCGCTGCCGACCGACATCGACCAGCTCGAACGGCGTGCCACGCAGCTCGAAATTGAGAAACAGGCGCTGAAGAAAGAAGATGATCCAAACTCGAAAGAGCGGCTCGGAGTCATCGAGCGCGAACTCGCCGAAATTCGCGAGAAATCGAATACGCTCAAAGCCAACTGGAAAAAAGAAAAGGACCTGATCGCCCGCATTCGCGCGCTCAAAGAGCAGATCGAGAAACTCAAGATCGAAGAGCAAGCCGAATTACGCAAGGGGAACAACGAGCGCGTCGCCGAGATTCGTTATGGCAAGATTCCGCAGGCAGAGCAGGAACTCGCCAAGCTCACCAAGCAAATGGAGAGCCAGGGCAAGCAGCGCATGCTCAAAGAAGAAGTCGACGAAGAAGACATTGCGCGGATCGTCTCCAAGTGGACCGGTATTCCCGTCTCGAAGATGCTCGAAGGCGAGGTCAAGAAGCTGGTCACGATGGAAGAGCGTCTGCGGCAGCGTGTTGTCGGCCAGGATCCAGCACTGGAACGGGTCGCAAACGCGATTCGCCGCTCCCGCGCAGGCCTGAGCGATCCCAAGCGACCGATCGGCTCGTTCATTTTTCTGGGACCGACCGGCGTAGGGAAGACCGAACTCGCGCGCGCACTGGCCGAATTCCTCTTCGATGACGAGCACGCCCTCGTTCGCATCGATATGTCCGAGTACATGGAGAAGCACTCCGTCGCTCGCCTGATCGGCGCGCCTCCGGGATACGTTGGATATGAAGAAGGTGGACAACTGACCGAGCAAGTGCGTCGTCGTCCGTATTCGGTCATTCTGTTTGATGAGATCGAGAAGGCGCATCCGGACGTGTTCAACGTGTTGTTGCAGATCATGGATGATGGTCGGTTGACCGATGGGAAAGGCCGCGTGGTCGACTTCAAGAACACAATCATCATCATGACTTCGAACATCGGGTCTGCGTTCCTCCAAGCCGAAGGTTTGCGCTCGGACGAGGATTTCGAGAAGGCGACGCAGCACGTGATGAACCAGTTGCATGCGCACTTCAAGCCTGAGTTCCTGAATCGAGTGGACGACATCATCGTGTTCCGTCCGCTCGGAAAAGATCAGCTGGTCAAGATTATCGAGCTGCGCCTTGAAGATGTTCGCCGGTTGCTGGCGGATCGCAAGATCTCGCTGGAACTGACGGATGCGGCAAAAGACCTGCTCTTTACGCAGGGCTACGATCCGAACTTCGGCGCGCGTCCGTTGAAACGCGCGATCCAGAAGCTTGTGCAGGATCCGCTCGCGTTGAAGATTCTCGACGGCGAAGTGCTGCACGGCGATCACGTGATCGTCGATGCAGACAAGAAGGCTGGAAAGATGACGTTCGAGGTCAGCCCGCGCGTGGGAGAGAAAGAAGCAGCCAAGGCTCGGCGATAATTTGTTGCGGCTTCAGGCCGCCACAGAGACACGGAGTCACGGAGAAATGCTCTTAAGGACTCTCCGTGCCTCCGTGGTGCTCCTTGAGTATTGCTCGTCCGCAGGAATAGACTGCCCCAACGTCAGGTTTTTGGGGACGAATTCTGAGAAGGCAATTTTGGAAATGGTGTGTGGTTGTTGTTCTGGTGAGCGTGGCCGCCGCAATCCACTGGTGGCCCGCTCCGCCACTCAAGGTCGAACTGCTTCCCTTTTCCGAGATGCCGCCAGCGTGGGATGGATCGTACCCGTATCTGATCATTTCGCCGGTCGAAGGGTCCACCAAACCGCGGTTCAAGTCCGCGATCTCACTAGTCCAACCGACTGTACGACATGATTCCCCTCTGAACGAATTTGATGTCGACCTCCATAGTGGACGCTTCATCCTGCGGCAGACTGATCTGTTCGTCCCTGACACAATACCTCTCTCGCCTACCCGGACCTACATCGCGTGGGACTATCATCGGCGGGCGTTTGGTGTCGCGACCAATCATCCTTACGATATTTTTCCAACGGGATCGCATTTTCCGTACACGTATATGGACTTGAATCTTGAGGATGCGTTTCAGGTCCATATGAACCGGATCTCTAAGGGGACAGGATACGCAGACGCGGTGTTTCGGCACGGCGATACTGCGTCAGAGTTTTTCGGCGCGCAGGCGGCCTGGAATGGCAATGGCTGGACGATGACTTTCCGAGATGGTAGCAAATTCTATTTTCCAGATTCCTACAACGCGACGAACGGCGCACAAGGCGCGCCAACGCTGATGGAGGATGGGAAAGGACACCACATTGAACTCAAGCGCGATGAGAAGCGGAATCTGCAAGAGCTGATTTCGCCCGGCGGACACAACATAAAATTCGAATACGACACTTCCGACCGCGTGGTTGAGGCAAAGGACGACGCGGGCGATATTCGCCGTTATTTCTATGATGTGAGTGGTCACCTCGACGCCGTCACTGATGGTGACCAAGTCCTCTACCGCTTCGAATATGCGCCTCTGATTGGCGAGGCCGGATTTGATCCCTGGCTGCTCACCCGCGTGCTCGATGGCAATTGGAAGGTGCTGTTGGAGAACACATACGTTTTCGGCCGCGTTTCCCAGCAGAAGCTTCCGAATGGTGAGGTCTTCCACTACGAATACAAACTGAACGATCGTGAGGTACTTCTGACCACAGTCACTCTGCCCTCGGGAGAAAGAAGATTCTTTTCCTTCCACAAAGGGATTTTGATCGCGGCAAACCGATAACACCTTCCGCTATAGTGTTCTGCAGTTACACACTCGCGAAATTTGCAGAACGAGGACATTTCATGCGTGCGATTCCGTTTGCGACTCTTGTTTGCGCATCCTTTCTTGCGTTCTCCATTGCCACGCTCGCTGCCGCTGAACCGCAGGTGTTCTCGACTTCAGCCGGCCCGGTCAAGATTACGCCGCTGAACCATGCCTCAACGCTGATCGAAGCGGGCGGGAAAACGATCTACCTCGATCCGGCAAAACCGGCAAAGCTCGACGGACTTCCTAAGGCCGATCTGATCCTGATCACCGATATCCATGGCGACCACATGGATCCCGACTCGATCAAGCAGATCAGCAAGGCTGACACGGAGATCATTTCGTCCCCGGCAGTCGCACAGACCGTCACGACTGCGAAACCGATCGCCAACGGTGAAACTAAAAGCTGGCAGGCGTGGACTATCGAAGCGGTTCCGGCTTACAACATCAAGCGCGGTCCGGCTCCGGGCAAGCTCTTCCACGACAAGGGACGCGGGAATGGGTATGTGCTCACCTATGGTGGGAAGCGCTTCTACTTTTCAGGAGACACCGAGGGTGTGCCTGAGATGCGGGCGCTCAAGAACATCGACGTGGCATTCGTGTGCATGAATCTTCCCTACACGATGCCGCCGGAAGAAGCGGCCGATGCGGTGAAGGCATTCCATCCGAAGATCGTGATTCCTTATCACTACCGCGGGTCAGATTTGAATGTCTTTCAGAAGGCGCTGGAAGGAACGGGAATCGAAGTGCGTTTGCTGGATTGGTACCCAAAACAGTGATGTGCTTCAACTCGCAACGCTGATATCCGTCAACGTGAAATCCAAGCCCTTGGCAAGAACCGGTTCTCCCGTGAATTTGGCAAGTGCGTATGTGAAGCAGTCTCCCAGGTTAAGCCCCGCGGGATGCCTCCCTTTCCCGTACTTTCGCCACGCAGATCGGGCGATGTCGGCCTGATCGGCATCGACGGCGACCACCTGAAGATCGGCACGAATGACGAAGAGGTCGAATTCGCGACCGGCTGCGTCGCCCTGTTTGCCCTCAAGCACTATGCCTGTCTCGAGTACTGTTGCTGCGGATATCAGCCGGCTCTCCGATTTTGCGATTAAGTCAAGATATTTCTGGCGCTCCGGTTCGCCAAAGAAGATCGCTGCAACCGCGGATGTGTCGATGACCATTCCCGGTACCTATCGTGGCAGTCCGTTTTCGTCGTAGCCGACAATCTCGTCAGGAGATCGTTGGTCCAGGATCGGCAACTGATCTACACGCCGCAATATTTCTTCCAACTGCGCCCTTATAAGTGGGTCTTTTTTTATCTTCTTCAGCCGATCCAAGCGCTCTTCCAACGCCGTCTGAATTGCTCCGGTTAAAGACTCCCCTGTCTTTGCTGCGAGTTCTCGGGCTAGGCGCTCCACATCTAAGCTCTTTATACTCATGGCCATACCATAGAATATACCATACTATATTGTTATATATATATATTTACCACGAATAGCCGACCCGTGAACAAGCAAATCGGGACCGGCCACAAAACCGGTCCCGACCTACATGCCCAATCTTCCGACTTTTCTACTGCTGGCCGAACAAGTCGGTCATGGCCTGCGTACTGGTGTCACACGCGTGGTTCAGGCAAGGCAGCTTGAATCCGCCTTCCAGCGTGCGCAGTAGCGAGTAGTGGTCGTAGAAGACGTTGCTGGTGATCTCGTGGAAGCCGTAGTTGCTGTCTACGATCGTCACCACCTGATTGGTGATGGGCTGGACCGAGTAGTCGTTCTCATCCCAGGTTACGACGAACACGTTCTTTCCTTTTTTCCAGACCGGCGAGGCGTGGATTGCATTCACGATCTACTACACGGCCCGACGAGTGTGCAATTTCTTGCGCGTTGACCGAATAGAACGCGAGCGATATAGTGTCCGACCATTCGTCGACTCAGGTCGCCGGAAGCGGTTGTAGGCTCGGGGTTCGATCCGATGTCCACATCGGAGAATTCACAACGCTTGGAGGCTTGCTTGCCCACATCGAGAGTGCAGTTTGGATTGACGAGCTGGTTGCTTTGTATGACAGTTGTGGTCGCTCTGACTGTCAGCTCTGCTACTGCCCAGCTGACACAGATCAGCAATGACACGTTCACCAATACAACCAGCCAGCATGAAACCGAAGTTGAGCCTTCCAGCTACGCCGTCGGCGCGACCATCGTGTCGACATTCCAGGTGGGGCGCTTCACCGATGGTGGTGCGTCTGATATCGGCTTCGCGACTTCGACGAATCGCGGCACTACGTGGACCCACGGCTACTTGCCGGGGATCACGACGATCGAGGGAACCGGCACATACGATCGCGCCAGCGACACGGCCGTAACCTACAACATGAAATACAAAACGTGGCTGGTGGAGACTCTTGCGCTGTCGAATTCCGGCGGAGCCCACGGGCAGGCGGTTCTGGTAAGCAGCTCGAAGAACGGTGTCACGTGGAATATGCCGTCCACCGTCTCTGTCGCGGAACGCAACGGCTTTTACGACAAGCCATGGATCGGCTGCGATAACACCGCAACCAGTCCGTACTACGGCAACTGCTACGTCGAGTGGGACGACTACAGCCTGGGCGATCAGCTTGAGATGAGTACCTCGACCGACGGCGGCGCGACGTGGAGCACGAAGAAGACGACGTCGGGGAATCACTATGGCACGGGCGGAATTCCGCTGGTACAGCCGAACGGCACCGTGATTGTTCCGGCGGGCGATCAGTTCCTGTCGAGCATCATTGCGTTCAAGTCTACCGATGGTGGCAACACGTGGAGCTCTCCGGTGACGGTTGCGAGCATCGATGAGCACGGCGTCGCTGGAGGAATGCGGGCTGTTCCGTTGCCCGCGGCCGTGATGGACGGCTCCGGCAAAGTCTATGTAGTGTGGGCCGACTGCCGGTTCCGCAAAAACTGCTCCTCGAACGATCTCGTGATGAGCACGTCGACGGACGGGACAACGTGGTCGGCTGTGTCCCGGATTCCGATTGATCCGGTTGCGGGCAGCGTCGATCACTTCACGCCAGGACTTTCTGTTCAGGCGGGTACTTCCGGCAGCGCTGCGCATATCGGGCTGATGTACAACTTCTTCCCCAAGGCCAGCTGCGGAAGCTCGTGCAATCTGAGCGCAGGATACATCTCGTCGACGAATGGTGGAGCGACCTGGACTGCTCCGCGGGTTCTCGCGAAGGGCATGAACCCGAACTGGCTGCCATCGACAACGTCAGGGCAAATGGCGGGCGACTACAACACCTCGTCATTTCCGGGAGCGAGGTCGCATAGCGTATTTGCCACAGCGTCCGCTCCGGTCGGCTCAACCTTGAATGAGCCGATGGATACAAACTCCGTGGGAATGACGGCGTCAGCGGACGCGCCGCAATTCAGCTCAGCAAATGACAAGCCGGTTCCGAATGCGCACTCCGATGTTCCAGCGCGCACAAAGCCGCATCGCGACGACGGAAGGGACGAGAGATAAGAGTGTGTATCGATCCTGCGGCGCGCAAACATCGCGCGCCTCAGGATGACATAGCGGTGCTACTGCCTAGTACTGTCTAGGATAGTTACGCCAGATCGAAGAGCAGGACTTCCGCGTCTTCCGCGCCTTTGATGGTCAACGTCTTCTCCTCGCTGATTGCCGCGCCGTCGCCTTGCTTTAGCTTCTTGCCATTGAGTTCGACAGCGCCGCGAGCGACTTGCAACCAGCCGTGCTGTTCGGGCGCCAAGTCGTGTCTGACGTCTTCTCCCGGCTTCAGCAGCGTGACGTAGAGCTTCGCGTCCTGATTGATCTTCACTGATCCATTGGTGGCATCGCGCGAGGCGATCAGGCGCAGCTTGCCTCGTTTCTCCGCTTCCGGAAAGCTTTTCTGCTCGTAGCTGGGCGGCAGTGCAGCCTTTTCCGGCTGAATCCAGATCTGCAGCAAGTGAACTGGTTCGGTCGTTGACGGATTGAATTCGCTGTGGCGAATGCCGCTGCCTGCGGTCATGCGCTGTCCATCGCCGGGAAGAATCACTGATCCGGTTCCGAGGCTATCTTTGTGCTCGAGCTTGCCTGAGAGCACGTAGGTGATGATTTCCATGTCGCGATGCGGATGCGTGGGGAATCCGGTGTTCGGCGCGACGTGGTCTTCGTTGATGACGCGCAGCGAGCGAAAACCCATCCACTTCGGGTCCCAGTAGTCCGAGAAACTGAAAGTGTGACGGGTGTTGAGCCAACCGTGGTTTCCTCCACCACGCTCGTTGGCGGGACGAATGGTGATCATGACTTGCTCCATTTCCGTTGCTCTGTTTATCAACTGATAATGATTAGATGAGTTAGGGATTCATCTCGGAGCAGAGCTGCGAATAGCGCTGAGGAAACTGGGGCAGAGGCTTAGTAACGCTACAAGCTCTCGACCTCAGGGGCTGAAGCCCCAAACTTCCGTCGGCTCATTGCGGCTCGGCTGAAAGCCGAGCCCTTTCAAAACGAGTGACAAGAAATTGGAGTTCCGATTTGGGAAGGTTTATTGATTTATGACCCCGCCCCCCCTCCCCCGGATCTCTGGAATCATGGAGTTAGCGGGGAATTAAGAAATAATCTATGGGGCTCAATCACTTACGGGCAAAATCTTGAGCCGCAAAGACTTAGCTCTTCTGGCCGCGTTCAGTTTTCATGAGCCACGGCGTCGCCGTTGCGCAGGATGGCAGACAGCGGGAGCTGTGCACAAGGTCGGATGTCACAACGTCTTTTCTTGTGCCTGTGGAAAAACCTAACTTCTTTTCCGCGGATACACGCGGATAAACGCGGATTTTCAAATGAGCTTTCGAATCCGCGAGATCCGCGTGCGTCCGCGGGAGCGAAGTTGGATGTGG
The DNA here is from genome assembly GCA_035946775.1 of Candidatus Sulfotelmatobacter sp. Lineage (GTDB taxonomy): Bacteria > Acidobacteriota > Terriglobia > Terriglobales > Acidobacteriaceae > Sulfotelmatobacter. The sequence continues at coordinate 256,055 of DASYZA010000165.1, forward strand.
CACACTGAGGTTATGCATCGGATGGCGTTTGGAGATTTTGAACTCGGCGTTTTTTCGGATGGGACTTATCCGCTGGATGGCGGGGCGTTTTTTGGAGTCATACCGAAAGTGATGTGGTCGCGGAAGGTGGCTTCGGACGACAAGAACTATGTGACTGCGGGATTGAATTCTTTGTTGATACGCACGGGGAAGCAGACTGTATTGGTCGAGACCGGGATGGGGAACAAGCTTTCGGAGAGGATGCGAAAGTTCTACGGACAGCCGGCGCAGTTGCTGGACAATCTGTCGGCGGCGGGGATTGCTCCGGAGGACATCGATATCGTGATCAATTCGCATTTGCATTTCGATCATTGCGGATGGAACACGGTCCGCGACAAAGGCGGAAAGATTGTGCCGACGTTTCCCAAGGCGAAGTATTACGCGCCTGAGGCGGAGTGGCAGTATGCGAGGAAGCCGAGCGAGCGGGATGCGATCAGCTACATTCCGGAGAATTACGATCCGCTGGTCGAGAGCGGGCAGATGACCTTGCTCAAAGGCGGAGAAGGGATTGTGCCCGGGATTTCAGTGAAGACTCTTCGCGGGCATACGGCGGGGATGCAGGGGATTATTGTGTGCGGAAAGCCAGGTCAAAACGAATGTCAAAATCCCCACTTCTCCCAAAACCAGGGAGAAATGGGGCACCCATCTTCGTCCGGTTCTTCTGCGACCGCTTGTTATATTTCGGATCTCATGCCGACTACTGCGCACATTGATCTGACGTGGGGGATGGGATTCGATCTTTATCCGCTGGACACGGTTGAAAGCAAGAAAGAGTATTATGCGCGTGCGCTTCCGGAGCGATGGCTGACGGTGTTTACGCATGATCCGAAGGTGCCTTGGGCTTATATCGAACAGGATGAGTTGGGAAAGATGGTGGCGAAGGAGGCGAAATGAGAGCGTCGTCTCAAAGAAAAGTTTGGCGTCTCGCGAAAATCCCCACTTCTGCCGCAAAATACGCGGCAGAAATGGGGCACCCATTCCGCGTGGCTTTGCTCAGTTCTCTTCTGGTTTTGTGTTGTTTTGCGGTGGGGCAGAATGCGAAGAGCGGGCCGAAAGCCGATCTCAACGGCAACTACGAAGGCACGGCGAAGAATGCCGCGGGCGAGGTGATCAAGGTGACGTTTGAACTCTCCGAGAAGCAGGGGACGGTTTCGGGAATGATTCGGTCGGATCATGGAGATTTCGCCATCACCGGTGGCAAGCAGGAGGGCAGCGCTGTGACGCTTGAGTTTGATGCCGGCGGTACCGCCGGGACGATCACTTTGAAGTTGTCTGACGATACGTTGTCGGGCACGTGGAGCGCCGGAGACGACGGTGGGCCGGTGGAAGTGAAGAAGGTGGCGGGGAAAGAGACGCCGAAGGAAAAGTCGTAATCACCGCGAGCAAATTGCACAAGTCCTTCGGCGCGCAGAAAACGCGCGCCTCAGGATGTCGCGAATTTCTTGAACCGATCGCACTGAGAAGCTGGATGCTTCTGCCATCTCGCTTCAATCGAGGGCGGACGAGGCGTCCGCCCCTACACAACCCTCGCGGGTGAGGCGCCCGCGCCACACGAGCCCGCACCACACAACCTGTCTTCGAAGAAATTCTCGACGCGCCCCAAGACTTCTGGGGCGCTTTTTGATTCGTAGATTTCTTTGCGGAGATGAGCGCCGCCGGGAACTCCGTGAGTGAACCAGGAGGCGAACTGCTTCATCTTGCCGATGGCGTCGGGGAGCTCTTCTTCGATCAGCATCTGGAAATAGGTGCGGATCATCTGGTAGCGGTCGGATTCGGTGGGGTGATCATACAGATGCTGGTCTCGGCCATTGCCATTGTCGGTTATAGGGGCGCTCCCAGCGAGGTGCATAGGTCCTTCGTCGCCAAAAAGCGGCTCCTCAGGATGACAGAGTTGGTTTTCAGGGCATGCGATTGCGGCGCTGTATTGCTCGATCTGGCGGAAGATCCAGGGATTGCTCGGGGCCATGCGGCCGATCATGACTGCGTCGCAACCGGTCTGCGTGACCATGGCGCAGGCGTCTTCGGGGGTGCGGATGTCGCCGTTGCCGATGACGGGAATCTTGACCGCGTCTTTGACGGCGGCGATCCATTCCCAGCGGGCGTTCCCGCTGTAACCCATTTCACGCGTACGGGCATGCAGTGCTACGGCGGCTAGACCGCAATCCTCCGCCATGCGGGCGAGGTCGACGCAGACGATCTCTTCGTCGTTCCATCCGGCGCGGAATTTCACGGTGAAGGGAATCTTCACGGCGGCGCGGACGGATTCGAAGATTTTGCCGATGGCGGGAAGATCGCGAAGAAGGCCGGAGCCTCCGTTGCACTTGACGACTTTTTTCGCGGGGCAGCCCAGGTTGAGATCGACGAGATCGAAGCCGAGTCCCTCGACCATCTTCGCAGCTTCGGCCATGACTTTGGGATCGCTGCCGAAAAGCTGCGCGGAGATGGGGTGTTCGTCTTCATAGAAGTGCAGGTAGCGCTTGGCCTTCTGATCTTTTTTGCGCAGGACGCCGTCGGCCGAGGTGAACTCGGTCATGATGAGGCCGCATCCGCCGAGATTACGGATGAAGCGGCGGAAGACGGTATCGGTGACTCCGGCCATGGGAGCTAGGACTGTGGCAGGGGAGATGGTGACGGAGCCGATCTGGAGGGAATCAGGGACCGGTTTCAAACGCAAAGCCTCGCGGGCGGGGGCGCCCGCGCCACACGAGTCGCTGGCCGAATTGTCCCAGAATTTACGCATGCTTCAGCACCCAAACGAAAGCCCCCGCTCTGGCGAGGGCTTCGATTTTCTTGCATCCACGAAATCCGCGTTGATCTGCGGAGAAGAAGTTACTTCTTCGCGGTCTCCGCCTTCGCGGTCTCGGCCTTGGCGTACTTGCGGCGGAAGCGCTCGACGCGGCCGGCGGTGTCCATCAGTTTCTGCTTGCCGGTAAAGAACGGATGGCAATTCGAGCAGATTTCTACGCCGATGTCGCCCTTATGGGTCGACCGGGTCGTAAACGTGTTGCCGCAGGCGCAGTGCACACGAACTTCGTGATAATTGGGATGAATAGCTGCTTTCATGTTCGGACTTAACCTCGATTCGAGTCTTTAGATTCTAACGGATTTCCACAGGATTCAGCAACAGAAGCGGTGAGCTATGAGCTAAACCTGCTGTAGGAATCTGTGTCGAGCTCTGAGCAGATGGACGCCGGCAGCAGATTCCTCGCCCTTTTGGGCTCGGAAAGACAAAACGTAAGAATGGTCGGAACACGCAAAGTGCCGGTTCAGTACTTATCTTGCAGCTTGGGTCTTGGGTTTCGGCTGCCGGGAGGGACGATTCCGTTCAGGCGGAGGTAGATGGCCATCTGTCCGAAGTGGTCGGCAGCATGCCACACCGCAATTACACCAAGGCCGAGACGCGTGTTGGGGGTGGCGTAGGGACCGCTCATGGGATCGAACATGTTCTTGGTTGTGATGGCACTCAGCGACTTGTTCAGTACTGAGAATGAGTCGCGGAGATAGGTGAGCAGTTCGGCTCGCGTGTGGGCGGGTCTGGGACCGTCCTTGTCGCAGCCTGCGGGCGGGGTGGTGCCATCGAGTTCGGCGGCGAATGCGAAGTTGGCGCAGGCGACGTGCTTGACCTGCTCGCGGAAGGTGCGCACTTCGGCGGGACCGAATTCCGGCTTCTCGCTTTTGAACATACCGGGTGTGGGGCGGTAGTCCCATTTGTCTTCGGGCATGGCTTCAGCGGCGGAGCGGATGTCGTACTCCTGAAACTCGAAGGTCCGCATGATGGCCTTGCCGGGAGTTTCATCGCGGCTGAGGTCGGCGGAGGTGGGCTGGTGCTGCGGAGGCTTGTCCTGGGCATTGGCTGCGGTGCATGCGGAAATTGCGCAGATGAGGATGCGAAATAGAAAGCGGTTTGTCATAGGACCTCCAGATCTCTTTGGAGAGGAAGTTTACTCCCGAGCCCAGGGGAAGCGCCGGAAGCTTTGACTCGCAGGACCCTTCGGCATCGCTCAGGGCAGGCATCTGAGGCGGCTGTCCCCGCATGGGGTGCTGTCCTCACGTGGAGTGCTAAAACCGGAATAAATAACTGACCTTTACGAAGAATTGGCGGCTGTCGTTCATGTAGCCACGGGCGGTGTTGGTGACGTATCCGGGAGTGGTGGGGGTGGCGCGAAAGACATTCAGATTCTGCAGATCGCTGTTGTAGCCGACGTAGATGGCGGTGCCGGGGTGCACGAGGTAGGTGATCAGGAAGTCAGCATTGAACTCGCGTTGGGTGGGCAGGTAGGTGTAAGGAGAGCCGACGCCGGGAGTTCCAGCGAGCAGATTGTTGTATTGCAGAATTACTCGGGCGGAGAGCTGAGGGGTGAACTGCCAGTTGATTTTGCTGCGGATGATGTGGTCGTTGAAGATGCCGCGTCCGGCGCCGAGAAATTGCGAGTGCACGATGGAGAAGACGTTACCGGGGGCGCTCAGGCGATCGAAGAGGTAGGTGTTCTCGATCTTTAGCGGCTGCATCGGGCGAAGGGTCAAGCCGGCTTGGGCAACATCTTCTTGCGCCACGAAGGGCCGATTGTAGAACGTGGCTGTGGAGGCACTCGAAGGCGGCTCTGCGACGAAATTGATTGCGTCTCCGAAGGAATAGCTGGCGACGATGGTTGCCTTCTTGAAGTAACCAGTCTGGAATGAGGCTCCGCTGGTGTGTTCGTGGTAGTCCTGATTGCCCAGAGTTGTCGGCGGGCAGTAGAGCGCGTAGCCGTAGAAACAGAAATCCTGGGGACGAAGGCGCTCGCGTTTCTCTTCGTAGGGCTGCAGATAGATGAGAGTCTGGCCGCGTCCCTGGATGGCGAGGTACGGTGCATAGTCGGTGTCGAGGCGGAGGCCGGTGTGGTCGAAATCGTGTCGAGTGGTGAAGCTAGGGCCCCAGTCGACGATCCACCCGCTCTTGGGACGAAAGCGGTAATCGATCTCTTGCTTGGCTTCGCGGATATCGACGCGATTGATGAAGCCGGGAACGGAGACGAATCCGGGGCTGATGTCGTTGTACTGCAGGTCGTAGGTGAGATGCAGGCTGTCACGATGCAGTTCGGCGCGTTCGGCGGGGCCGGCGTAGTGATTCCCGTTGCCGCGATTGCCGGAGCTGAAGGGATAAAGGTTGGCCTCGCAGCTTAAGTTCAAGTTGCTGGAGCTGGTGACGGCCTGACCGTCGAGAGTCCAGTTCTGATTGAATTTGAGATGAGTATCGACTCCGCCGAGGCGGTTGAATTCTCCGGTGGTGGGGCATTCCCAATCGGTGTAGAGGGCGCCGACGCTCGACTGGCGGAAGATGTCGCGGCTGACGCGCGCGATCGTGAAGTAAGAACGCATGCCGGAGAGTGGGAAATAGGGAGGGACGGCGAGACCGGGGCTGCGGTCATCGGCGCTCATCACTCCCAGGGAATAGGGGCCGTCTTTTCCGGTCAGGCGGATGCCGGCGGAGGGATCGCCAATGTTGCGGGTAAAGAAGAGGTTCATCGGCGAACGGAAGAAGTCTTCGTTCTCAAGGAAAAACGGCCGCTTCTCGGGGAAATAGACGGCGTAGCGTTGGTTGACGGTGATCTGCGGGTCTTCGGACTCGACCTGGCTGAAGTCGGGATTGGCGGTGGCATCGATGGTGAAGTGATCTTGGATCACGAACTTGGCGTCCATGCCCGGCTGGCCCTGGGCGGTGGCTTGCTGAAAGTACGGATTGGTGTAGTCGCGCGTGTCGAGGGCGCGGAAGCCGCGCATGAGGCCGTAGGGGATCAGTTCGATGTCGCGACCCGGTGAAATGCCTTCGAGTCCGTAGAGGGTGGCGGCCTGGCCGAGGCGTCCTTCGATTTTGTAGCTGACGTGGGGCCAGAATGAGTCCTCGGTCTTGCGGGTGATGCCGCGGTAGAGAATGATGCCCCACTCCTGCACCTTGTCGGCAGGAAAGCGCAGGCTCTTGAAGGGAATTGCCATCCATACGACGAAACCGTGGGCGGTGACCTTGCCGCGGGAATCCCAGACGGTGTCGAAGGAAGTGTCGAAGTGTCCCTGAGTTTCTTCTTCGCGAGAGGCTTCGGTCCAGATGGCGTCCCACTGAACGCCAAGCGGGGTGGTCTGGAAGGCGTAGGCGCGGCGGCGATCGTGGAAGGTATCGAGGATGACCTCGACCTGGTCGTCGTCGTAGACATCTTCGCGGTTTGACATACGGGCGCGGACCTTGTGGGGATCGTCGAAGCAGACGAAGACGGCGTAGAAGTTTTTCTGGTCGTAGCCGAGGTAGGCGTCGGTGGGCTCGGAAACGGGCTCTCCGTCGTGCGGATTGCGCTGCGTGAAGCCGGTGACTCTTGCCATGTGCAGGGCGGTGTCGCCTTGCGGCTTCATGCTGAGGAAATCGTCGAGGGACGGAGCACGAGAGAGACGCGGGATGGTAATGGCGGGGGGAGCGATCTCCGGTTTGGGAGCAGGTTGGATTTCGGGATCCTTGATTGGCGGCTCGGGCGATTGCGCCGACGGAGAAGGAATCTGCTGGGAGGATTGTTGGCTTTCCGCCGAAGAGGGATTGACGGGTGGCTGTTTCGGGTCTGGCTGGGCGGCTTGAGCGGAAGCCGTAGATCCGCTCGAAGTTTCGCTCTGAGGAAGCGCGCATGCGGCCCTGGAATGCGAGACGAAAACGGCGAGAAGCGAAAGAGAGAGGCACGCCACGCACCGCACAAAGTTGGAGCCGTTTTTAAACACTGGGGGAAGCGCTCCCGCTTGCGGGGAGCCGATCAATTTTGGGAATTGAGCAAGATACACCATCCGCCGTGGTATCAGACAGGAAAATGGTGTTTTGTATGGAATCTGGAACACTGGCAGGGCTTAAAACAGGGAGGCCTGGCGCCGGGTAGGAGAGATGCCGAAGTGTTCGTAGGCGAGCTGGGTGGCGACTCGGCCGCGGGGAGTCCGGTTCAGGAAGCCGATCTGCATGAGGAAAGGCTCGTAGATTTCTTCGATGGCGTCGGGTTCCTCGGCGAGGACGGCTGCCAAGGTGTTCACGCCGACGGGGCCTCCCTGGTACTTTTCGATAATCGTTAGCAGGAGGCGGCGGTCGACCTCGTCGAATCCGTACTGATCGACTTCGAGGAGTTCAAGAGCGGCTTGGGCTGTGGGTTCGTCGATCTTTCCGGCGCCGCGTACCTGAGCGAAATCACGGACGCGACGGAGCAGGCGATTGGCGATACGAGGGGTTCCACGGGATCGGCTGGCGATTTCTTTCGCGCCGGGCTTGTCGATCGCAACTCCGAGAATTTCGGCTGAGCGCTCCACGATAATCTGGAGGTCTTCTGGGGTATAGAACTCGAGGCGGAGGACGATGCCGAAGCGCGCCCGCAATGGGGCGGAGATCAGGCCGGCGCGGGTCGTCGCGCCCACGAAGGTGAAGGGCTTCACCTCCAGCGTGTGAGTACGCGCCGAGGGGCCCTGGCCGATAATGATGTCGAGCTTGTAATCTTCCAGCGCCGAATAGAGCAGTTCTTCGAGAACCGGCTGAAGGCGGTGAATCTCGTCAATGAAAAGGACTTGCTTGTCCTGCAGGTTGGTAATGATTGCCGTCAGATCGCCTTTGATTTGAAGAAGCGGGGCGGCCGTGGGCTGAAAGTGGACGCCGAGTTCGTTGGCGATGATGTTGGCGAGAGTCGTCTTGCCCAGGCCGGGAGGGCCGTAGAGCAGGACGTGATCCATAGCTTCGCCGCGGGAACGGGCGGCCTGGATGGCAACGTCCAGCTGCTCTTTGACCCGTTTCTGTCCGATAAACTCGGCCAGGCGCTGGGGACGAAGCTTCAGTTCAAATGACGAATCGTCCTCGACCGGGGCGGCGGAGACCAGGCGCTCGCGGTTCAGATTGTCTTTGGGAGCGGGCACTGGCGCGATAGTACCAGTTCCATGAAGTCAGGGCCAACTGCGTGTTTTCGTGAGCTGTTTCCAATTGCGATTGATCGGCATATTGCTTTGTGACACATTAATGTGTCACAATGTATTCATGCCATCGGTAAACATTCGCCAGCTTCGGGACACCCGCCGCCTCAAGGCTTGGCTGAGGGCGGGCAAGACGGTTGAACTGCGCGAGCGGGATAAGCTCATCGCGAAGATCGTGCCGGAGAAAGAGGAGAAACCGCCGGTGAAATGGCCCGATTTCGAGGCTCGCGCGAAAAAGGTTTTCGGGGACCGCATCCTTCCGGGTGCTGATATCGTCATCGAAGAACGAGGCCGCTATTGACGGTGTACGCGGACACCAGCTTTCTGGTCTCGCTTTACGTGAATGACAAACACTCAGCCGATGCGCGCTCTAGAGTCGGCTCCGTCCAAGCCCTGTGGTTCAGCCCTCTTCATCGGATGGAATGGAGCCATGCTATCGCTCAACACCTGTTCCGCGGCGTTATGACGGCGCGAGAGAGTGACGAAGTTTACGATCAGCTAGCCAAAGATAGGATCGCGGGTGTGTGGAGAGAAGTTGCTGTGCCCGACACTGCGTACGATCTATGCGCCGAACTGGGACGGGTCCATTGTCCCAAACTCGGCGTGAGAACGATAGACAGTCTTCATGTGGCCTGTGCCCTTGAACTTAAGGCGGACAGGTTCTGGACGTACGACGAGCGGCAGCTAAAGCTGGCGAAGGCACAGGGATTAAACACAGCGCCCTAACAGCACAGCTAATTCAACAACTTGAGCCGTGCGTAGACTGTTTTCTAGCGCATACGTCGTGACGTTACTCTTCCTCTTCCTTCACCTCACCGCGTTCGGCCTTGGCCTTCTCGATGATCTTCTCTTGCAATTGTCCCGGGACGACGTCGTAATGGTGCATTTCCATGTTGAAGCTGCCGCGGCCCTGGGTCATTGAGGTCAGATCGGCGCCGTAGGTGAGCATCTCGGCCATGGGGACTTCCGCCTTCACGATGGTGTTGCCGGCCTGGTTGTCCATGCCCTGGATGCGTCCGCGGCGGCTGTTGAGGTCGCCCATGATTGATCCGGCGAAGTCGTCGGGAACGGTGATTTCCACGTTCATGATCGGCTCGAGCAGAGTGGGCTTGGCGATTTCCATCGCTTTTTTGAAGGCGATGCGGCCGGCCATCTGGAATGAGAGGTCGTTCGAGTCGACGTCGTGATAGGAGCCGTCGTAGAGGATGACTTTGAAATCGACGACGGGATAGCCGGCAAGGTATCCGCGGCCAGCTGCATCTTTGACTCCCTTTTCCACGGCAGGAATAAAGTTCTTGGGAATCGCGCCGCCGAAGATGTCGTTGACGAACTCGAATTCGCCTCCGCGCGGCAGAGGTTCCATCTTGATCTTGCAGTCGCCATACTGGCCGTGGCCGCCGGTCTGTTTCTTGTGGCGTCCCTGGACGTCGGCCTTGCCGCGGATGGTTTCGCGATACGGAACTTTCGGGGCCTTTAGATTGACTTCCGTGTGATAGCGCTTTTTCAACTTGGCGACGACAACTTCAATATGCTGCTGGCCCGTGCCTGCGATCAGGAATTCCTTTGTTTGAGGATCGCGGAAGAAGCGGAGCATGCCATCTTCTTCCATCAACTTGTGGAGGCCGGGGCCGAGTTTGTCTTCGTCGGCGCGGGACTTGGGCTCGATGGCAAACGTGATTGCCGGTTCTGGCAGCTTGACTCGCGGATACTGGATTGGGGCTGATTTGTCGCCCAGCGTGTCGCCGGTCAGAGTGTCTTTCAGCTTCGCGACTGCGCCAATGTCTCCAGCATGTAATTCGTTGACCGGGATCGCGGTCTTGCCTTGCATCACCGAGATGTGCGAGAGCTTTTCTGCCGTGCTCTTGGCGAAGTTCTGCAAGGTGGCGTCGTTTTTCAGAACGCCCGAGAAAACCTTGAAGTAAGAAATTCGCCCGGCAAACGCGTCGGACACGGTCTTGAAGACGTACACGGAAACCGGCTCTTCGTCAGTCTCGTGGCGCTTGGGCGCGTCGCCATTCCCGCCCGCGGCGATTTCGCCCTGAACCCATTCATGCTCCGAGGGAGCCGGAGTGTAGTCGACGATGAAATCCATCACGCGATCGGCGCCGATATTGCCCAGACCAGAACTAAAGATGACGGGGAAGATTTTGTCTTCGCGAATGGCGTTATGCAGCGCCGGTACCAGATCAGCTTCTCCGAGGGTTCCTGCTTCGAAGAACTTCTCCATCAGGGCATCGTCACCTTCGGCAACCAGTTCCACCAGCTTTTCGTGGGCTTCGAGGGCCTGGTCTTTTAAATTGGCTGGGATCTCCGTCTCTTTGCCTTTGCCGTTTCCGCCCATATCGTAGGTGTAAGCCTTCATGCGGACTAGGTCGATCACGCCCGACAGACTTTTCTCGGCGCCGATTGGCAACTCGATCGGGATCACATTGCGGCCAAATGCCTTCTCAATGGATTCAAGGACGCGGGCCGCATCGGCGCGCTCGCGATCCATGCGATTGACGACAATCAGCCGGGGTGTTTTGTATTCTTCGCAGTAATTCCAAACGCGTTGGGTAACGACTTCTACGCCCGCGACGCCGTCGACCACTACGATGGCGGCATCCACCACGGGCAGCGCCATTTTGGCTTCATGAACAAACATGTTGAAGCCGGGGGTGTCGAGGATGTTGATCTTGGTTGCGCCCCATTCGACTACCGCGCATCCGGTTGAGATCGACATCTTGCGGGAGACTTCTTCGTCGTCGTAATCGGTAGTGGCGGAGCCGTCGTCGACGCGTCCCAGACGTTGGGTAGCTCCTGAGGTGAACAGCATGGCCGATACCAGCGAGGTCTTGCCCGCGTGCCCGTGGCCGACCATCGCTACATTCCTGATATTTGCTCCGGAATAGACTTTCAAGTTGGGCTCCTTCCGGCAGGGGTGGGAAAGAATGGGCCCGAGGAGAGAATGAGGACAGGAGAAGAGGCCAGTCCGGCGAATTCCTTCGAACCACCCGCCAAAACCTAGGATGCTAACACGCTCACGGCGAGTGCCTCAACCGCCCTGGTCTCAGCAACCTGAACCGGGCAAAGCGCAACAAAATAAGTCGACTTTCCAATTCGTATTTCCAGGAAAGAGCAAGGAAAGAGATTCACCTAGTTAAAAAAGAGAATAGGGAACCAGGACTGGCCTTCCCCAAACTTGGGGTTATCTGGAGGTATGACTGTGTCGCATGAGTCGCTACCGGCAGCGAGCGTCCGGACGAAATCCATGGCAACTTGTAATATTATTCCCGACGGTATGTTTGGCGCGCAGAACAGCGATCAATGGATTGCCAAGTACGAGCGGAGCCACCAGCATCCCGTAAACCGGGTTTGCCACACGTATGGCATACCGACCATTCTGTTTTCTTTGCCGCTCTTCGCCGCTGGTTTCTTTTTTCACCGGCTGTGGTGGTATGCGCTGGTGTTATTTCTTGCTGGATGGATTCTTCAATTTGTAGGCCACGCCTTCGAGGGGAAGCCGCCGGAATTTTTCCACGACTGGAGATTCCTGTTTGTCGGAGTGCGCTGGTGGTGGGCCAAAATCAACGGGAAAGCCTGACCTGCGCGCCTGGATTCAAGATTGATTCGGGACGCGACGGTGAGGACGTCAGTAAGCCATGATCCCTCAATTGTCGCGGTTCACCGACCTCGGAATTCTTCTGCTGCGGCTGATGGTCGGGCTGATTTTCGTTACCAGTGGCTACAGCCACCTGAAGGATCCTGAGGGGCGCTCCAAGAGTATCGGGATGTCCAAGGGATTCACCGTTTTCCTTGGAATGGCGGAATTGGCGGGTGCTCTGGGCGTTGCATTCGGTGTTCTGACTCCATTTGCGGCGTTCGGATTGATCCTGGTCATGCTGGGCGCTATTCAAAAGAAGATGTTTGTCTGGCACACGGGTTTTTGGGGCGAGAAGTCGGGCGGATGGCATTACGACCTGATGCTGATCCTGATGAATCTGGTGATCGCATTCACGAATGGTGGAGCTTACGTACTGATGAAGTAGCACGTCCCCCGGAGTCTTTTCTGTCAGAAACCTTCCTCAGCGAGCCGCGATCCTCTGCCAGGATATTCGAATTTGTAAAACTTATGTCATTCGCCGGGTGTGCTGCTTGTGCATTCCGGCTTTTTGCTTATATCCTCGACTCAACGTAGGGTTCTGATACTCAGAGACATGCAGCGTACGACCGCCAGACTTCTGCTGCTGTTCGCGCTTGCCGGGACATTCGTTCCGGTGGCGTTGCAGGCTCTGGCTGCCCCGCCACACGCATGTTGTCTCCGAAACTCGGCGCACCGCTGCCACGCGCTCGCCAAGGAAGAACTTGGCGTCCGCAGTGCCGGCTGCTGTAATCACGACTGCTGCCGTGCCGTTACGACTTCACAGTGGGCGGATCCGGAGCCTTTTCTCTTTTCAGCGGCTTCGCTGAAAATTTCCAGGCACGATAATCCTTCGCGCCTATTCGTGTTTCCGCTTGCACTTGTTTCCCGACCTTCGACCCGGGCCCCTCCGCAGTCTGTAATCGCATAAATCAAGGGATCATGGCGGCAGTCGGCTGCCGTGATCGGAGTGTTTCTTGCGGTTCACTCTGAATTGCGGAGATTGCATGCGCGTTCTGGGGAGCGTGTTGTTCACATTTGTATTGTTTGGATCAGCGTTCGCCGAAGTGGTTGGAACGGTGCGCGGCGTGATTCACGATCCGCAGCATCGACCGGTTGCGAATGCCATGGTGATGCTCAAGGCCAAGGCTTCGGACTGGCAGGCGACGGTCAATTCCGATGCGGGCGGGAATTTCGTCTTCACTGCTGTGCCGCTGGGCGAGTACGTCGTGACGGCGGCGGCCGTAGGATTCCAGCAAGGGCAACAAGACGTAATGGTCATCTCGGGATCGGAGCCGGTGCTGCACATTCCGCTTGCCGTCGCCGGAACGAAGGAAACCGTAAATGTTTCCGCCAGTGCAGAGGCCGCACCCACCGACACGGCAACTCCGACCACCGTGGTCGATCGGCTGGAAATTGCTCATACTCCGGGCGCAACGCGCAGCAACAGCCTGGCCATGATCACCGACTACGTGCCGGGAGCGTACATCACGCACGATCAGCTGCACATTCGTGGAGGGCATCAGGTGAGCTGGCTGGTCGACGGCGTCCCGGTTCCTAATACGAATATCGCTTCGAACATCGGGCCGCAGTTCGATCCGAAGGATGTTGATTATCTCGAAGTCAGCCGCGGCGGCTTAGGTGCGGAATTCGGGGACCGCACGTATGGCGTGTTCAACATCGTCCCGCGCACCGGATTCGAGCGAAATCGGCAGGCGGAACTGGTTTTGAGTGCGGGCAGCTATTACCAGACGAATGATCAATTCAGTTTCGGAAGCCACAACGACCGGTTTGCTTACTATGCCAGCGTCAACGGGAACCGCAGCAATCTTGGAATTGAGACTCCCACGCCTGACGTCGTGCACGACGCCGCGAACGGATATGGCGGATTCGGGTCGTTCATCTTCAATGTGAATCCGGCGAACCAACTGCGGCTGGTGACCTCGTTGCGTCGCGACTATTACCAGATTCCTTACGACCCCAATCCCTACGATCTGGAGAATGGACAGTCCAATGGCCAGCTGACCGGGCAATATCCGACGCTCAATTTGCGGGATGGAGAGCACGAGTCCGACGCGCTGGTGAACTTTTCATGGGTGCACACGTTTAATTCGAAGCTGCTGCTCACGGTCTCACCGTTTTTTCACCACAATGCCGCGGACTACGACAGTGCATTGACCGACCCGATCGCGACTACGCAGCATCGTGGATCGAGCTATGAGGGAGGGCAGATCAGTTTCAGCGCGAGTGAGTCGAAGAACGATCTGCAGGTGGGCGCCTTTGGCTTTTATCAGCAGAACAATGAGTTGCTGGGAGCGGTGTTCAACGATGGCAGTGGTAATGCGTTCCGCGATATGGAGAATCCCAGGGGAAGTGTGGCGGCTTTGTTCGTCGATGACAAGCTGAAGCCCGTATCGTGGCTCACGTTGACCGCTGGTCTTCGCCCGACGTTCTTTTCGGGCGCAATCGGGGAGAATTCGGTAAGCCCGCGCTTCGGAGCGGTTCTGAACGTGCCCAAACTTAATTGGGCATTCCGGGCGACGTATGGACACTACTACCAGGCTCCGCCGTTGATTACGGTCTCGGGTCCACTGCTGCAATTTGCTGGAAGCAACAATCTGGACTTTGTCGCGCTGCATGGGGAGCGCGATGAAGAGTCGCAGTTCGGGGTGACGATTCCGTGGCGTGGATGGACGCTCGACGCGGACACATTCCGCACGAACGCGTCGAACTATTTCGACCACAATAATATTGGCGAGTCGAATCTTTTCTTTCCGGTGACGATTCAGCGCGCATTAATTCGCGGATGGGAGTTGACATTGAAGTCGCCTCGCCTCGCCCATCGCGCGCAGCTGCACGTTTCCTATTCGAACCAGGTGGCGTGGGCGGGCGGATTCATCAATGGCGGGCTCACCGACTTCTCTTATCTGGACTGGGGGCCGCTGGATCACGATCAGCGCAATACGCTCAATGTGGGGGGAGATGTCACGCTGCCGTTCCGCGCTTACGCTTCCACCAATGTGTATTACGGGTCGGGATTCACCAACGCTTTTCCGGGTCAGCCGTATCCGGGAAACTATCTTCCCGGACATACGAGTTTCGATCTGACTTTGGGCAAAGATTTCGGGGACCGCATCTCGGCGTCACTGAGTGCGACGAATGTAGCGAATCGCCGCTACGAGATCGACAACAGCGTGACCTTCGGTGGATTTCACTGGAACTCGCCGCGCGAAATTTTCGTCGAGTTTCGATACCGGTTTCACTACTGAGCGCGCAACGCTGCGTCTTCCGCTGCATAATCGAATGCCGGCATAAATGTTTTGGATGGAGGATTACCGAGCTCCCATTCGATCGTGCGGTGAATTGCTTCTTCGATCGACACTGGCTCTGTGTAACCGAGTTCGCGGTGGATGCGCGATGAACTAGCCGTCCAGTGCTGAGACGCATTTCCCGCCCTGCGCAAATGCGGCGGAGTTTTGTCGTCGGGCATAAGGATGAACTCCCCGTTCCAGTCCATCGCATCTGCAATCTTTTGCGCCCATTCGAACTCGCTGAATGGAGGTTCTTCGCAGACGTTGTAGATACGGCGCGCAGCACGAACGTCCGTCGCGGCGAGAGCAATGGCTGCCGCCACATTTTCGACATAGCCTCGGGGGGAGCGCCATGCCGCAACCGATTCCGTCAAAATGATATGGGCGCGTCCATCCGCGATTCGCTTCACGATCGGATAAAAGCGGTGCAGCCGGTCGCCGGGTCCATATGTCATGGGCAGGCGCAAGACTGCACCCGCTATTTCGGGATCCTTCATGATGGCGCGCTCGGCCGGAATCTTGTCGTAGTCGTCGGTGAGCCAGGGAAAGACTTGGCGCAGCGATCGAAGTATCTCTGGCGTGTACGGCAGTGGAGAGGTTCGCAACTCTGAGTCTTCGGTAAGCGGTACCTCCTGCAAGGAACCACTCTCGGTGCCGTGCAAAATTGCCACGGCGCGATATACGTCCATGCTGCTCAACATGCACGCGGGTTGCCGCGCCACGAAAAACCTGCATGAGTTCTTCGGCCTGATGCCCGGAGCTGACGACGAGATCGATGATCACGTCGGGAGCAAAAGCTCTCAACTCAACGCGACTCGCCGTGATCCGATGGCGATCGCCACGAATGTCTTCTACACCGTCTGGCGCTGGAGTGGCGCCCCGATGAAACAACGCCAGCGTATGTCCTTTGCGCTGCAGCGCCTCGGTGGTGAAGCGCCCCATGAATCCACTTCCGCCAATCAAGAGAATGCGCATAACATCAGACTCAGCTTATTGCCGGCTTTGACGCAAGGCAACTTCGAGGGGAGAGGGGCAAACATGTGACAAGCGCGTCGGCGAAACTCCGCGCCCCTGTGGCGAACGGCTCACGATAAGAGTTACATTGGGTACATCGTGAACAATCAAGATCGTGGTTTGGGCCGTGTCCTGTTTGTCTGCATTCTTGTTGTAGTAACCATGCTTGGCAGCTCCTGCCAGCGTTCGAAGCCCAAGGAAACGAAGCACTATCACTTCACCGGGAAAGTTGTGTCCATCGATTCGCAATCGCACACGGCGAACATCGATGGCGACATGGTCCAGGGCTACATGGAAGCGATGGTGATGGCTTACAAGATCAAGCCGGAATCGATGCTGGGCCAATTGAAACCCGGAGATGTCCTCTCGGCGGACCTGGTCGTGATCGGAGAAGACCCGCGTGACGACAGTGCCGTTCCCGAGTATTGGCTGGAGAACGTAAAGATCACCGGGCATGCAGCAGAGCCTCCGGCTGCAGGTCCGAACGCATTGCACGTTCCAACGACAGGCGAAGAGGTCCCGGATTTTTCATTCACCAATCAAGACGGCAGGCGAATTTCACTGAAGCAATTCCACGGCAAGACGGTTTTCATCACGTTCATTTATACACGCTGCCCGTTCCAGGACTTCTGCCCGCGCATGAGCAGCAACTTTGCCGAGATTTACAAACAGATCGGTTCCAATCCAGCTTTGGCCAACGCGGAGTTGCTGAGCGTGAGTTTTGATCCCGAACACGACACCCCCAAGGTGTTGCGCGATTACGGATTTTCGGTCGCACATACGCATGATGCTGCCCTGTTCCGCCGTTGGCAATTCGCAGCGCCGAAGCCCAACGAGTTGCCCAAGATCGCTGAGTTCTTCGGCCTCACAATCAAAGCCGAAGGCGGCATGATCACGCACAATCTGAGTACCAGCGTCATTGGTCCTGACGGCAAGATTGTGAATTGGTATCACGGCGGCGATTGGCAAGTTTCTGATCTAATAAAAGACGCTGCGGACGCGGGCAGTCCCAAAGGTTAATTTTCCGCTTTGCAGTCCAGAGGAATCATGAAATATCCGCTGCTCATATTGGCCGTTCTGGGAATCATTGTTTCTTCGTTGGCCTTGCGCGAGCACTATCGCGAATACGGAGACTCGCCGTGCAGCATCAACGAGCGTTGGGATTGCGGCGTCGTCAACCACAGCCCGTTCGCGATCCTCGGCGGGGTATTCGATCAGCTTGGGTTCCACGCTCACCTGCCGCTGGTAAGCAATCTGCCGGTTGCTACTGCGGGAATTCTGGGATACATCCTGATGGGGGTGCTTGCATTTCGGCGGGCGTATCGTTGGTTGCTGGCGTTTGTTTTAGTCGGGCTGGCGTTCTCGCTGTACCTGGCGAATATTGAAGCGCATGTGCTCGGGGTATGGTGCGTGTACTGCGTAATGTCTCTTGGGGTTATTTGTGTGATGTCGTTGCTGACGGTCGCGACAGTGATCGCACAGTCGGTGCGGAGACCAAGGCCAGCCTAAGCAATCAGAGACGGATCAGTAGGGGGGAACCTGCTGTTTCTTGACGCCGATCTTTCGGTTGATCTCGCCGGCGAACTCGATGAAGAAGTTCAGCAGCGATCCCCAGCCCGCTTGCCCGAGCATGGCCCAACCTCCATCGGCGAGCGCATTTCGAGGATGGGGCTTCCATACCGAAGCAAGCGCTCCTCCGGCAAATGCACCACCGTACAGCGCTAGTTGGGGACGCCGGTCGACCTCCGTTTCGTTAAATGTGATGAAGTTTCGGAGAATGGCGTGCCGGGAGCGCGGCCAGAAGCCTTTGCACTGGCAGCGATCGTAACGTGGCTCATACTTCAGCGCGGCGTTGCCCAGAGCGGCAAGGCTGTTTGCCGTGATGAACTGGCCCTCGCGCGATGCGAAACGGTCGAGGTAACCGTCCCATCCGTCGTCCCAGGGATGCGGCACACCGCGCGCCTGATCGATGCCAGCGGCGAACATTCGCTTCATGTACGCACCCGGAGTGATCAGGGTCTGCTGCAAGTAGAGCTCCCGTCGCTGCGGACCGGTCAGTGGGGTCATCGTCTCTCCTTGCTTGACAAAGACGCCGGTCAGCCAGCCGCTCTCCCAATCCCGAGCCTTGACCATCGCAAGTTGGCCCATTTTTTTCGTGAGACCGGTGGCTTCCACTGCAAGGTGCTCCGGGCCCTTTCCTGTCTTCTCTCCCGTCTGTTGATCGAATTCTGAGGTCTGGGGTTCGGGCGCAGAAGGGATCTGCGTCACATCTTGAGCTGCCAAAGAAATAATGGTTGCGAGAAGGAAGAGGAGAGCAAGGGTGAACTGCAGCAACCCGTTTCTTCCATTGCAACGATTTCGCAAAGCGCCCCTTTGTGGACTCGAAAATCCGGCTCTCTTGCTGTCGCGAGTACCCTTGAACTCAGTTCGATGCATGGGTTCAGCCACCGCGTTGCAGGGCCGAGTGATAGGGCGAACTATGTTTTGATTTCAGTAGCAGAAAGGCTCCCGGCAAGCACTGATTCCCCAGGTAGTGGATTGGAGCCGGCCAGTGAGGGATCCGCCCCAACCCTTCATCCTCTCTCGAAGGCGTGCTTCCGCTCTAGTTCCTGCACGGCGGCCGCCCTCTCGCTCTCGAACCGCGCGGCCTGGTTCATCAGGCCCGACGTAGCCTCGGCATAGTCGCCTTCGATGCGAATCAGGCCCTGAGCCGCAACCAGCCGTGCTGCAAGTTCGAGCAGGTGAGCGGGCGCGGTTTGCACGTATTGGGCTTCGGCGGGATCGGCGAGCCACACTCGTGGGGTTCCAAAACGCGTTTGCCAAAAAACTTTTCTCTCGATGAACTCTGCCATTGCTTCATCCGTGGCCTTACCAAATACCCACTGCTGCCGTTTGAAATCGTAATGCCGGCTGGAAAACGGAACTGGCAACAACTTTCCTGATTTCAGGAACTCGATCTGCCGACGATCTACTTCTTTTCGCAGCGCATTGATCACGGGAGCTTCGGCGTCTTTCTGCTCCAGTGACGGTATCACCTCTTTCACGGTCTGCGACAGGTTCACAGCCACCGGAGCGTGCAAGCCGTCGGAGCCTTCCAGGAAGATGTCCCCATGGAGTACCCAGAAATCCGCACCTGAAGTGGATTGATGGAATGGCCAATTTAGTTGGATGGTGAGAGGTAAGCCGGTCAGCGTCACCCAGATCTTTTTTGCGGCTCCGCCATTCTGCGCCTGCGTCATGCGTTCGATTCCTTTATATGAGGTCTCGCAGGAATTTTACTAGGGATTAGGGGTCAGGGATTAGGGGCTAGGCTGCACGACCTATGTTTGGTCGCTGACCACTATCAGTGATGAATCATGCTGTGTCCAATATGGCTCGCACCTTCTGGCCAAGCTCGACTTTCGTGAACGGCTTCTGCAGCAACTGGACTCCCGGCTCCAGAACTTTGTGCTGTACGACCATGTCGTCGGTATAACCGGTCATATAGACGATCTTTGTTTCGGAACGCTTGCCCAGGATTTTTTCCGCAAGCTGGCGCCCGCTCATACCGGGCATGATGACGTCGGTCAGCAAGAGATGGATTTTCGCCGGGAACCGTTCCGCAACCTGGAGGGCCTCATCGGCGCTGCCGGCTTCGAGCACCCGGTAACCGTATCCTTCGAGGAAGATGCGCGTGAGTTCGCGCAGGTCAGGTTCATCTTCGGCAATGAGGATGGTTTCGACCCCGCCCTCGATCTCTTGAATTCGGCTGAGCGCGGCTTGCGTTCCGGTGTCTCCTTCCACGGCGGGCAAATAGATGCGGAATCCGGTGCCGCGGCCGGAATCGCTTTCCACCTGAATACCGCCGCCGCTCTGCTTGACGATGCCGTAAACCATCGCCAGTCCGAGACCGGTGCCTTTGCCACGGGCCTTCGTGGTGAAGAACGGCTCAAAGATGTGGGACAAAGTGGCGGCATCCATTCCGTGCCCCGTGTCGATGACTTTGAGCACCACGTAACGCCCCGCAGGCAAATCAAGCTCGCGGGCCTCGTCAGCAGAGAGATCGGCGTGGAATGTTTCCATCATGATCTTGCCGCCTTGCGGCATTGCATCGCGGGCGTTGACGGCAAGGTTCATCAGCACTTGCTCGACCTGGCCGGGATCAGCGCGCACTGTCATGAGCGAAGGGCTCAGGTTCGCGATCAGCTCGATGTCCTCTCCGATCACGCGCGTCAGCATTTTTTGCAGTGCAGCTACTGTCTCGTTTAAGTCGAGCACGCGCGGTTGCAGGACCTGCTTGCGGCTGAAAGCCAGCAGTTGTTGCGTGAGTTGGGCCGCGCGGTCTGCTGCTCTCTTGATTTGCTCCACGCCGTTGCGCCCATCCTCGTCGAGCTTCGCGGTCGCCAGAAGCAGCTCGCCGTGGCCCATGATGATGCTCAGGATGTTATTGAAGTCGTGAGCAATTCCACCGGCCAGTCTGCCGATTGCCTCGAGTTGTTGCGCATTCCTCAGTTGCTCCTCGAGATGGATTCGTTCGGTTACGTCGCGAGTGATGCCCCAGGTGCGTACCCAATGACCATCGACGATGGTGCCAACCATGGTGTTGCGGAAGATTCGTTTCTGACCCTGCGCATCAACTTCAATCGACTCCTGGTCGCTGATCCGGTAGCCGCCCTGTATGAAATCTCCCATGAACTTCATGGTGAGCGGGTCACGGAGGACCAGAAAATCGCCGAGTTTCTGACCAGACAATTCCCTGGCGGACTCGCGGCCGTACATCTTGGCCATGGCATCGTTGCATTCAGCCAGAATCCCGACCTCGAACCCTTGCGCAATCTGCTCCCGGATGGATAGATGGCAGGGGATGGGGGGCACGTATTCCATGCGGTAAATTCCCTCCGAGCTTTGGGCCACAAACGCGCGGTAGCGCTCTTCGCTCTCGCGCAGCGCATCTTCCGCTTTTTGCCGGGCTTCCTCGGCTTTAAGCCGCTCGGTGATGTCCCGCTGAATGCCCCAGGTATGGAGCAGCTTCCCGTCTTCCACCACGCCGAACATGCTGATCAAAAATACCTTCGGATTTCCTTTCGCGTCCTTCTCGTGCGAGACGCGATCGACCAGACGGAATCCGTTGCGCACGTATTCCCGAGTCAGGTCGACACTATGGGGATCGTCGCTGTTCGATAATTTCGTCGGTCGCTTTCCCAGAAACTCCTGCGGAGAATTCAACGCATACATTTTGGCCATGGCTTCGTTGCATTCGGCCATGTACGACTCGTGAAGCATGCGCAGCACTACCTGATCCTCAGGAAGATTGATCGGCAGCGGGAAATCCAATTCTTCGCGGAAGATTCCCTCTGAGCTCTGCGCGACGAACATGCGGTAGCTTTCTTCGCTGCGACGCAGGGCTTCCTCGGCGCGCTTTTGCTCGCTGATATCGATGAGGACGCCGCGCGTGAGCCGCTTGCCGGTTTGAGGATCCAGCACAACGATCGCCTCGTCGCGAATCCATACCTGCCGGCCGTCCTCGCGCATCATCCGGTACTCAACCTGGAACAGGCGGCCGTCTTCCCAGTTGTCCTCTTGCTTGGCAAGGGCGCGATCGTCGGGATGGAGGTGATTCCACCAGAAGTGTGGGTCCTTCATGCAGACGTCCGGGCTATAACCCAGGATGGTCTCCACCTGCGGACTCATATACAAGAACGGACCTAAAGCGCCGGTCTGAGCTACGTAAGAGATCGCCGGTACTTCTTCGACCAATTGCCGGTACTTGGCTTCTGCCTGAAGCAAGGCTTGAGTGGCGCGTCGCGTCTCCTCCTGCGAGCGAAGTGCGACGATCCCGAATGCCAGATTGTTGGCCATCTCGGTCAACAGTTCCACTTCGGACTTCTCGAAGGAATTGGCTTGGTCGGAGTAGATCGCCAGAACGCCGAAGGGGACTCCCGATTCCCGCAACGGCAAGCAGGTCACGGAAGCATAGCCGCGCGTCGAGGCGGCTTCCCGCCAGAGCCCGAACGTGGGATCGTGCTCGGTGTCTGTAACCACACAAATCCGGTTATCGCGGACCGCCGTTCCCGCAGGACCGCGTCCCGCCGGGATGTCCGCCCAGCTCAGCTGGATTTGATCGAAGTATCCGCTGTCGTATCCGGCGTGCGCGACCGGACGGAGCGTCTTCTGTTCGTCCTGTTCGGCGAAACCGATTCCCGCCATGCGGTAACCGCCGACCTGGACGATGATCTGGCAGATCTGGTTCAGCAACTCCATTTCGCTGGTCGCCTGCGCCAAGGCTTGGTTGCAGGCGCTGAGCGCTCGCAACGCACGATTCAGCCGCCGTAATTCCTTATTAACCTCGCTGTTGTGGTCCAGCGGGACCGTTGCGACTGCATCGGGCGAATAGTTCACCTCCGATGTGACAGCAGGAGAATTTGCGGAGGGATTATTTCCGGCCGGCTTTCCCGATGGTGGCATCACTTCAGACAAAGGAATTCGAGGGAATTTATCCCAAATCTTTCACATTTTAAGTTCACGAGCAAGGTTGAATGGTGGCCGGCGTGGTTTTGTTCTATGTTCCGGAACTTGCCGGGAGATTTGTGCACCAGTTTGTCGCTAATGCCAGTGCTGATTTATACTTGCAGTTTGTCCTAAGACCGTCGCAGCAATCAGGAGCAGCTACTTTTCATGCCGAAACGTACATTCCAACCCAACCGGCGCAAGCGGAGCAAGAAGCACGGATTCCGCACGCGCATGAAGACCCAGGGCGGCCAGAAGGTTTTGTCCCGCCGCCGCGCCAAGGGGCGCAAGCGGGTCTCAGTAAAGCCAGGTTTCAGAGAGTAGAGTGGGCGGACACTCTGGTCCGCGTTCCCGTGAGTCATGCACGGAATTGGAGGCGCTGTGACCGCCAGTGTGCCTCCAGAATCCAATAATGGCGTGGATGAGCGAACTGGCAACGCCGGCTTTCCACCGGGCTCGCGGCTGCTTCGGCACGCTGATTTTGAGGTAGTTTACAAGCAGGGCCGCAGGCACTTTTTGCCGTCAATGACGGTGTTCTATCGGCGGCGCGCACCAGGCCCTAATCCGGCAAAGGTATTCGGCCCGGGACTGCGCGTCGGATTCACCGTCGGCCGTGCTCTGGGGGGCGCGGTTCAACGCAACCGAATGAAGCGCCGGCTCCGCGAAGCGGTCCGGCTCTCCCGGCCTTGGCCGGCAGCGGACGTCGACGTTGTCATCAACCCCAAGAAGGTGGTGCTAAATGCCCCCTTCGAGATGCTGTTGAACGAAGTCCGCCAGGCGTTCGTAGTCATAGAGAAGAAGCTGGCGAAAGGATCGGAACAGGGTGTTTCCGGGAGCCGAAAGCCGGAAGGCGGAAGCCGTGAGTAGGATGCGGAAGATTCCTCAAATCGTGGTGCTGCAATTGCTGCGCGCCTATAAGTGGGCGATTTCGCCGATGCTGCCGCCTGCCTGTCGCTACGTTCCAACCTGCTCCGAATATGCAATGGAGGCGGTGGAGCGCTACGGCGCGTTTCGTGGCGGCTGGATGGCTCTGCTACGCGTGCTCCGTTGCCATCCCTTTGTCAGGGGTGGATATGACCCTGTCGTTCAACATACAAATGCTCCGTCTGTGACAAACACACACTGTCACCGCGCGATCTGAGGAAAAGCAAGCACTTTGGCCGAATATCAAAATCCTCAACAGCAGGGCCCCGGGGGCGGTGGCGAAGGCCGCCTGCTCCTCATCTTCCTGGTGACATTCGTCATCATGATGGCGGCCCAGCCATTTCTCCGAAAATACTTTCCGACGCCGCCCCCTCCGAAGCAGCAACAAGCCGAGCAGAAAGCAGCTACGCCCGCGCCACCTCCGCCGCCCGCGCCGGAGCCTGCATCGGCCGCAAAGACGAAAGGGAAAGTGGCTGCGACGCCGGTTCTCAAGCAGGCGTCCAGCGAGACTGAGACGGTCATCGAGAACAGTCTGTACCGCATCACCTTCAGCAATCGCGGCGCGCAGGTGAAGTCGTGGATTCTGAAGAAGTTCGATAACGATGCCGAAAACGGGCCGCTCGATCTCGTCAATCCCGCTGCTGCCGCTCAATACGGATATCCGCTCTCGCTCTGGACCTATGACGAAGACCTGCGCCGCAAGTTGAGTTCCGCCCTCTATGAAGTCACTCGTGAGGGCGACAAGATCACGTTCGAGTACACGGATCAGGATCTCTCGGTCCGCAAGGTTTTCATCTTCGATAACACTTATGTCGCGAAGGCGGAAACCAGCGTCGTCTATAAAGGGAGTTATGCGCCCGCGCTTCTGGCGTGGCCCGCGGGATTCGGGGATCAGACAACGCCCGCGTTTTACGCCGCCTCGCTGATCGACTACCAATACAACAAAAACATCGAGCGCCTTCCGATGAAGAAAATCAGCGGAGGAGCAACTCTCCCGGGTCCTTTCCATTGGGCCGGCCCTAACGATCAGTATTTCGCAGCAATCTTTATCCCAGACGACCCGGCAGCCACCTCAATGGTGACGCTGCGCAACTCGCTCTCGATTCCGGCTGCAGGGTCGAAGGGCGCGACCGAGAGGGTCAACGTCGAAGTGCTCGGAGCGGCGGTGGGAAATATTCACGGCCCAACTACGGAGCGCGTTTTTGTGGGCCCGAAGGAACTCGAGGTTCTCCAGAAGATTCCGGTCCCGGGAGTCTCCGGCGCTGATAATGATCTGAACGGCCTGGTTGATTTCGGGTGGTGGGGCATCATCGCCAAGCCACTATTCATCTGGCTCAAATGGACCTATCACCACATGGTCGCCAATTGGGGATGGGCGATCGTGGTCCAGACGATCATCATTACTCTGGCTCTGCTGCCTCTGCGCATCATGCAGATGAAGTCGATGCTCAAGATGCAGCGCGTCGCGCCGCAGATCAAGTCGATCCAGGAAAAATACAAGAAATACAGTTTGCGCGATCCGCGCAAGGCGGCGATGAACGAGGAGATCAGCGCGCTTTACAAGAAGGAAGGGGTGAACCCGGCGGGCGGCTGCTTGCCCATGCTGATCCAGATGCCGTTCCTGTTCGCCTACTACCGAATGCTGGCCATGGCGCTCGATCTGCGGCACGCGCATTGGCTTTGGATCCATGACCTGTCGGCCGCCGAGCCGTTCCCGTACATTCTGCCCGTAATCATGATCGTCAGCATGTTGGTGGTGCAGCGCATGACGCCGCAGGCCGGGATGGACCCGGCGCAGCAACGGATGATGAATGTGATGATGCCCCTGATGATGGGCTTCATCTTCTTCCGTCTCGCCGCTGGATTGAACTTGTATTACGCCGTCGTGAACGTCATCAGCATTGCCCAGCAGGCCGTGATGAACCGGACGCACCTGGGCCGCGAAATGCGCGAAATGATGGCCAAGCGTGCGAGGAAGAAAGACAAGTAGCTGTGAGCTGTCAGCTATCAGCCGTCAGCTTTCAGTTGTGCGCTGGTGGGCTTGGAACCCCGACAAGTGCGTGTTGTATGGTCTGAGAGGCGTGAATGACACGCGGTCGCGCGAAGCTTTAGCCCTGATTTTGCAAAAGATCCCGACGGAACGCCGGAACAGCTGAGAGCTGACGGCTGAAAGCTGAGAGCTGATTTCATGTCCATACCCGACAAAGTCGCCGCTGCCAAAAAGATCAACACCTTCCTGCAGGCCGTCGTGAACGATGGCGGATTACACCTGAAATATCGAATCGTGGTTGACCCGCCGCTGCCGGAGAATCGCGATTGGGAGAAGCCGGAAATCCTAGTGGATTTCTCCGGCCCCGATTCCTCGTTGCTGCTCGATAGGGGCGGAGAACTCCTGCGCGCGCTGGAATTGCTCGCCCTTGAAATGCTGCGTCTGCCCTCCGGCGAGCACGAGAAGGTTTGCTTCGACTGCCAGAACCGCCGGTCGGTGCGCATCCAGGAACTGCGGGCGGCGGCTACCGTGGCAGCGGAGAAAGTGCGCAAGACTGGTACGCCATATCAGTTCAGTCCTATGTCGTCTCGCGAGCGCCGGATCGTTCATCTCGCTCTACGCGAAGAGAGCGATTTGCACACCGAAAGCGAAGGCGAAGGTGCGCAGCGTCGACTTGTGGTCTATCCCAAGGATTACAAAGGCGCGCCGGGAAAACCGGCGCCGCGAACGCTACCGTAGGCGCAACTCGACTGAGATGCATCGCCGCTTCTTCCCATTGCGGAGAGCGACGACTTTGATTAGGGTTCCGTCCCACTTCCCACGAAAACCGAGCATTTGCGTCCACATGGATTGATCAAGGGCGTCGCGATTTCCCACTTGTTAACTACTTTGATCCGTGCTCGATAAGATTCTCTGGGGGAAAAAGCTAAGGGCGGCCAAAGAAGGCCGCCCCACGAGCTGAGTACTCAAACGGGAGACTATTTTCCGGCTGCAGCCTTAGCTGCCTTCGGAGCCATGCCAGCCAGGTTCATGCCGTCGATCTTGTGGAGCACCGACTCCATGCTCGTGCCAGTGTCGACGCAAGCATCCACATACGGATGCCGGCTGCCATCGGCATGCATCACAAGCACCTTGGTCTCGGCGTTGGCCTTCTTCACCATATAAGGCAGATGATGGCGGTCGTTCCGTGTCATCGACGATCCCAGCACAACCAGGTCAAACGTGCCCTTCTTCAAGGCCTCATCCACAGCCTTGCGGCCCACGCCCTTATCGAGCATGTGTCCGGCCTTTTCAAATGCCGGAGCCTGCTGTGCCAAAACTTCCTCGTCGCCTTCGCCATAAAGAATTCTAAGTTTTCCCTTTGCCATTGACTCCCCTCGGGGCACCTGAGACACCCGTGCCTGCCAATGACGGTAGCAACGGCCCTGCCGGGAAAAAACGTCACCAAAGGTGCATGACGAAGGAGACTGAAATAGAGGGTGAATGTATCTAGGGCGGGCGCCTGGTCCGCACCGAGTCGCGAAGCGACGAGTGCCAGTGGCGTATACCTGATCAACACTTACGAAAAGTGCCGGCCGGGGCTACATTTTTCAAAACATCTTTGCCTCAAACGCGTTCCGGCGCTAAACTTCTGCGCGGAGGCTTTGCCACCCCATGTCGGCCACGAACGTCTGGAGAGCGGTACTCATATCGATTTTGTTAGCTCCCTGGGTTAGCGCGCAGTCCGCAAACCAATCCACAACGACTTGTAATCTTGATGACGGCCGTCAGGTCTACATCCGCTACACTCCCGTATCCGTAAAGGAAAAGATTCAGAACGGCAAGCCCTGGACGCCTGGCGGCACGCCCATGACCCTGTTCACGGAAGCGCAGTTGAGTCTCGGCTCGTCCCTTATTCCGATCGGCGCGTACACGGTGTATCCCATTCCAGCCAAGGGGAACTGGTCGATCGCGGTGAATAAAAATGTGACGACCGGGGCTGCCTACGACCAAAACCAGAATATCGCCCACAGCGTGATGGAAACTGCGCAGGTCGAGACGCCATCGGAAACCTTGGAAGTTGCATTCGCGCACGTCGGGAATCGCTGCACTCTGCGCATTTACGTCGGCAAGAGCGCATCATTCGTAGACTTCACCGCGAAGTGATCGCGTTTGACCGTGTTGCGGCCGTCTCAGCGGCTTACTGATTCGACTGCGCCAAAGACCCGTCCTTTACTCGTTCAACCGAAGCGCGTGTCGAGTCTCGCGATCCCAATCCAATTACCATTCCCATATCTTTCGGATAGACCACATCGTGTCCGCGAGCCAGAAAATGGTAGTAGATGGCGTTGGCCGCTCCGTAGGAACCGAATGCGCTGGCGACGATGCGCGATCGCGCTGCCATGCTGATCGCCATTCCGACGAATCGAAAACCGGACACTCCATTGGCGGCGCTGCCAGTGAAGTCGCCTCCGCCCCCACCGCCGCGTGCATCCGAATCCGGTCTGGCAGAAGTGGCTGCCAGCATAACCTGAACACCTGTAGTTAGGTACCGGGTCTTGGGCGTAGTCGCCTGAGCTCCGCCTTCGCGGTCCAGCTTGAGATTCTGTCCATTGGCTACAGCAACTGCCTCAAGGCTCGTCACGACTTTTTCTTCCACGCCATTCGGAGGCCTGACTTCGTGGAACAGAATGCGGAGTTGGCCATTGCGAGCCAGGCGGCGCGCTGGCTGTGCCTCGACCACATTGCCGCGAATCACACTGCCTTCCGGCAGAATCAAGTGATCCGACGCTACCAGCGGCTCGGTTATGACAGCTTCGACCGGTTCCCCTTTCTTCGACGAGGCGGAACTCAGCGGAGTGGTGAGGCGCGCATGCACTACGCTGCCCGAAGGCGGCGGCGTGCCGATTTGCGTCAGTTCATCGACCTTGATCGACTCTTTCCCGAACTCGAGCGGCTCGATCAGATCGGCATTGAACGTCATGCCCGCGTCGAGGTATTGCGGACGCACAGGCAATTGCGCGATCAGCAGCCGTTTCAGTTTGTGCATCTTCCCTGGAGTGTGGATCTGCTTCTGCAAATCGCTCCATTGTTGTTGCATCTGCTGCCGCGCTTCGCTGACTTTTTTCGACGCTGCATCCTGCACTCTGTTCTTCTTCTTTGCCGCTTTCGCGTCGGAAGGCACAAATTTCAGGACTCCTTCGGGCGCCGGGGACGTCGCAGTCTGAATCGGAAGCCGCCGCCCATCCGACATCACCACGTCGTCGAACTGCACATGAATTTTGCGCACCGGCGAGAAGTTGCCGTCCATCGCCTGCAGGGTTCGGGTCTTCTTCGACACCGGGTCAATCGCCGAGACTTTACCCGTCACCGTGGTGCCAGCCGGAATCAGCAGCTTGTTGAACGCGTATATCGCTTCAACGGTCTTCCCGTGAATCGGTTGTCCCGCGCGCCGCACGCGCACCTCGGAATCCAGCGCGACCTTGATCGGAGTTCCCGCCGGAACGGTCATGTCCACCACGACGGGAGCGGCTGCCTCCTTGGGCGGGGCTTGTCTCGCGTCCTGTTGATTTCGCTCTTCCGGAGTGCGGAGTTTCAGCGTCTGCGCACCGCAAAGTGCAGTGACACACAGCACAACGGCGCCAAGTGCCCCGATGGTCTTAATCCCGAGCATGTTCATCCCTCAGTGCAACGAAATAGGTCGTACTGATACACGGGCCCCGGCATCAGCCGACGAATGGCAAGCTTGTGAGACCCCAGGAAAAAAGCGGCTTACAACTATGAAGTTGGTTTCTGGCGTTTGGTTGTAACCGAGCCCCAGATTGGAGCCATGTTACGGGATTTCTGATAAACCTTGGAAAGTAAAAACGCTGGCCCGAAATGCGCCGGATTTTGAGACAATGCCGGTCATGCGCTTCATTCTTGCGCTGATTCTCATGGCCTCCGCTTGGGCTCAGGCGGGCCCGCGCATTCAGTTTTCCCATACGACGGAAAGCCTGCGTGGCGTCAGCGCGGTGTCGCACCAGGTCGCATGGGCCAGCGGCACGCATGGCACATACCTCCGCACCACAGACGGAGGAGCTACTTGGACTCCTGCCCAGGTTCCAGATGCTGCGACGCTCGATTTCCGAGGAGTCGTCGCATTTTCGAGCAACGAAGCTTTCTTGATGTCGTCCGGGCCCGGAGAGCAATCGCGCATCTATCACACGACTGACGGCGGCCAGCACTGGAACCTGCAATTCACGAATTCGAATCCGAAGGGCTTCTTCGATTCCATTGTTTTCTGGGACCCGAAACACGGGGTTGTTCTGGGCGATCCAATCCCCGACGATTCCGGCAAGCTGAAATTCGAAGTGCTGCTCACGGACGATGGAGAAACCTGGCACCAGGTCCCGCCGTCACAGTTGCCCGAAGCAATACAGGGAGAAGGAGCCTTCGCCGCCGGCAATAGCTGCATCGCAATTCTGCCCGGCACTGCGGTAGGCGTGCAAAAGGAGGGGTCTTCAGCCCCCGCCGGCTCGGCCCCGAACATCTGGTTTGCGACTGGAGGCAAAGTTGCTCGTGTCTTCCACTCGCCCGACCGCGGCAAAACCTGGGAGGTCTTCAACACTCCCATCCTCCAAGGCCCCGACTCCGCAGGAATCTTCTCGATCGCCTTCCGCGATCCACAACACGGCGTCATAGCCGGCGGAGACTACAAGCATCCTCGCGATGACGGCCCGAACCTCGCTTTCACCAGCGACGGCGGCAAGACCTGGACACTCTCCGATCTCAAGCCGCAAGCGTATTTTTCGGCGATTGCGTATGACCAACAGGTAAACGCGGCAGCCCTCAAGGGACAAGCCGAAGAAAAATCAGCCGAGGCGAACGGGAAAAAGATCCGCGTGAAGCCGAAAGCACCGCAGCGGCTTTTTATCATCGGCGAAGACTTCGTCTTCGATTTCCGGCCGCCTTCGGACCCGCGCCGCATCAGCGGCAAAAAGGGCCAAGGCTATGCTTTCAACGCGGTGAGCCCCTATCCCGAGGGCGGAGCGCTCATTGTCGGTCCAAAAGGAACCATCGCGTCTATCCCATGATTGTGCGGGGAAAGACTTCGTCGGCCCGCGGGGCCGAAGGCCGGCGACATTCCTATTCCAGGTAAACACTTTGATTACGAAAGTCCCATCCCTTCCTGTCCTTTGAATTCAAGGCCTTATCCGCGACGATATAGAGGATTAGAAATGTCTCTATCTCCCCCAGATTGAGAACTCGCGTGAAAAAATTGTCTCTGGCCTTCGTCATCTTCGCCGCCGCGGCATTTGTGTCGGCGCAAACCCAAACCGCTTCGCCGTCGAACTACACCACGACGCAAACGGTGACCACGACCACGGTGCAAACGAGTTCGAGCGGCGCATTGACGCCCGTTCCGCCTCCGCTGCCGGCCGTCTCGCGCACCATCAAAGCGACGCACTATCGCCTGCAGGGTGGATCAGCCAAGATCGATTTCCACGGCAGCGACCAGATGCGCAACGCTTCCGGCGAAGCCAAGATCGAAGGCAAGAAGGTCAATTTTGAGATCGAGGCCAAGTTCCAGGGCTTTGAAGACGCGACCAAGTTCGGGCTCGAATATCTGACGTATGTTCTCTGGGCGATCTCGCCTGAGGGACGTCCGGTCAATCTCGGCGAGCTCACGCTCGATCATCACGGCAACGCGCAGGTGAAGGCCTACACCGATCTGCAGACCTTCGGCATGATCGTCACGGCCGAACCTTATTTCGCGGTGAGCCAACCCGGCAACCTGGTTGTTGCTGAAAGCAATTCGCTGAGTGGCGCGTCGACCGATGTTGATGCCAAGTACGAACTGGCGCCGCGCGGGACATACTCCGCGACGAACTCTCACATCAACGACGCGATCTTCGGCATCGATCCCAAGACGCCGCTTGAGTTGTTCGAAGCGCGCAATGCCGTCCGCATTGCGCACATCGCCGATGCCGACAAGTACGCGGCATCCATCATGTCCAAGGCGGGTCAGCAGCTTCTGAATGCGGAAAGCCTCTACCGGCAGAAGCAGAAGAAGGAAGCCGTCTCAGTTGCCGCGAAGGAAGCCACCGAGACCGCCGAAGAAGCGCGCCTGATGGCCGTGAAGAAAAAGGCGGAAGACGAAGCGCAAGCCGCCGCGGCCGCTCGCGAAGCCAAGGCTCGTGCTGATGCCGCGGCTGAAGCGCAGCGCCGCGCCGAAGCTGAAGCCGCACGCCAGGCTGCCGAAAAAGCTCGCCTCGAAGCCGAACAGGCCAAGGCCGAAGCCGAGCGGATGAAGCAGGAAGCGCTGGCCGCCGCGCAAGAAGCCGCCCGGCAGAAAGAAGAAGCGGAAAAAGCGAAGCAGGCTGCGATCGATCAGCAGCAGGCTCTCGCCGCGGACGCAGCCCAAGCCCGGCTGGATGCGCAGAAAGCAGAAAGCTTGCGTCAGCAAGCTGAGCGCGAGAAGCAGGACCTCCGCGCGCGGTTGTTGCAGCAACTCAACTCGATTCTCGCCACGCGCGACTCCGCCCGCGGGCTGGTTGCCAATATGTCGGACGTGCTGTTCCGCAGCGGCAGCTTTGAACTCGCTCCTGGTGCGCGCGAGCGGCTTGCTAAAGTTTCGGGCATCGTGCTCGCGTATCCGAGCCTGCATGTCTCGATCGAGGGCCACACCGACTCAGTCGGCGGCGACGACTACAATCAGACGCTCTCCGAGCGCCGTGCTGAAGCCGTCCGCGACTACTTCGTGCAGCAGGGAATTGCATCAAGCAGCGTGGAAGCGCACGGCTACGGCAAGACCTCGCCGATTGCCAGCAACGACACGCCCGAAGGCCGCCAGCAGAACCGGCGCGTAGAACTGGTGCTCTCTGGCGACGCCATCGGCAACGGTCTGGATGAGCCGGCACAGGGCCCAGCGACGTCCGCCGCAGCATCGCCGCGTCAGTAAGACAGGACAGAAGAAAACCAAGACGGTTGCCCCACTTCTGCCTGACATTGCCAGAAGTGGGGATTTTGATTCCCTGTGAACCTCTGTGGTGAGATGTTTTCGCGTCCCGGGCACCGCTCCTTTCGTCGACTCCGCTGCATCCAATTCCGCGGAGGCCCTCATGCCGCAAGATCCCAATCAATTTCTCCGCGAACACCTGATTGCTCTGCTCAAAGGTGGACAGGCCCACACCACGTTCGAAGACGCCGTGAAAGATTTTCCCGCCAAACTCCGGGGCGCGAAGCCCGACAACTTCCCGCACTCGCCATGGATGCTTCTTGAGCATCTCCGCATCGCACAATGGGACATCCTCGAATTCAGCCGCGGCGAAAAACATGAGTCTCCAAAATGGCCGGAGGGTTATTGGCCGAAAAACGCCGAGCCCCCAAGCGCCGACGCCTGGACGAAGAGCGTTAACCAATTCAAGTCCGATCTGAAAGGGATGCAAGATTTACTGAAGAATCCCAAGACGGACTTGTTCGCGAAGATCCCATGGGGAGATGGGCAGACAATCCTGCGCGAAGCCCTGCTCGTAGCCGATCACAACGCGTACCACATCGCGCAGTTGGTGGACGTTCGCCGCCTCCTTGGTGCCTGGGAATAACCAACGATTTAAGGGAAACAGGATTCCACCTTCGTTTCCGCCGGGTCTTTGCGCAGACAGGGCGGGAAATTTGACTTTTCTTCGCGAAGCTCGACCTCAGGCTGTCGCTGCGCTCAGATCTCGATTTCTCCGTGCCTCCGCGTCTCCGTGGTTAGAGCGTTTCCGAAAAACCACCCGCACTCCCTCTCTCCACCGCTCGTCAATCCCCACAAAGGCCCAGTGAACGTCCGGCGAGATATATCGCAGGATCGTGTCGGTCGACGGATGCACGCGCAGCGCGGGCGCAACGAGAAACAGCAGCGGGAGTTCGGCCGACAACTCCCGTCCGCCGAAGTATCCGAACTTCAAGAACTCCCCGCGCTCGTGATGCCAGCGCACGCGTGCCCAATAATCTAAGCCCTGCAGCGGCAGATGAATATCCTCATCCGCCTTCAGTTCGACCACAGCCAGCCGTCCTTCCCGCGTCAGCGTAAGCACGTCGATCATCGCCCGGTCTGCCGCAGAGAACGCCGGCACCTGCGAATACACCGACTCCGGCTCCAGCCGCTCATCGATGACGCTGACATCCGCGCACGCGAGCGACTCAAGCCAACGCTCCGGATGCATACGGAACAGCCGCTCTCCACGCGGCCCGTACGGATGCCGCGCATCACGCAACGCAGTCACGAGCTGCACAAAGAACGCCCAATTACGATCCTCGAGGACGCGCTCCTCTGCCCCAACTCCAAACACAATTTCCTGCCGGCTTTGGAAGGTAATGGCCTCTGCTCCCATGCGCGCGCGCGCGAATTCCAGCCCGCGCCAGCGAAAAGAAATTTCCGCCGGAGACAAAACGGCAACCTCGCAATTCGGCAAAACAGTCTGAACCCGTGCAATAGGCTCCGCAAATCTCTCGACCGCCGCAGTCTCATTCGTCGCATGCACCAACCGCGTCGCGATATTGCCACGGTCACTGCAATCGATCTCAACGACCGCATCCTGCCGCTCATCAAACTCAAACAGTCGCCACTTCGCCGCCGCTCGATTGAGATTCGCCATCCGCTCGCGCACAAGGGCGGAACTGCCTGCAGGCACAAACAAAATCAATCCCTGCACCAAACAGGATGGGTGCCCCCCTACTCCCTGTTTTTGGGAGAAAGCCTGCCCTGAGCCTGTCGAAGGGTGGGGGTTTTGGCGTAAGAGGTCCAACCACAAAATCCCGAATGTCAAGGAAGCGTCGATGGAGCTCTGCATCTCCGAAGCATTCACCCCCAGCACGGCAAAAGCGGTCTGTCCTTGCCGAATCAACCCGCGTGCATAGATCGGTCCAAACGATTTTTCCAGATCCACTCCGGAAGTCAGGCGTGCGAGGGTGAATCCCGGAAAGTGCCGCTCGATTGCCCGCCGTAATTTCGCTTCATACGCCACCCGTGCCGCTCGCTTCGCCGACGGAGATCTCCGGTCCCGCTCGCGACAGATTTCCAGCTTCACTGGATGCGCCTGACCCAACCGCTGCACCGCCATCCGCAGCGTCCCGTTCTTCACCTCGGCATCGAGCACCCGCCGAACAGTATTCCGCTCCGCCGACCACAGATGCAGCAGGCATTTGTTGTACTCGCCAGAGATCGAATACTTCGCCTGCGCCAGATCAAACGCGACGGCGCCGTCCTCGAGCACGACCGCGCCCGACGCTTCGTTCAAGAAATCCTGGACGGTTCGAGTCAGCGACTCTGGAGTCATGCCTGAATTGTTCACACGGGCGAAGACGGTGTCTGTGACGAATGAACATCCTGAGAATGTGGAAATCTTCTGAGAGTTTCGGGCCGGAAACCCGGGTTTCCTTCGTGAACCTGTGCGCCCTTTGTCGTGGGTCGCGCTCCCGTGCCCCTCTGTGTCCTCCTGGTTCATCCCTTTAAGCCGCATCCTCAACAAACCCTGTGGGATAATGGCTCCAGAGGAGCGCCGCCTCCGAGTCCGCACCGCACTCGTCGGCATCTAATTCACGTGGATAAATATAACGACAAAGATCGCTTTTTTTTCGAACACTACGGCCTGACCGAACAGGATCTCGAGCGCTACCTGGCCGCTGCGCTTTCGGCCGGAGGCGACTACGCCGACTTATATTTCGAATATCTCTCGTCGACGTCCCTCTCGATGGACGAGTCCATGATCAAGTCGGCGAGTCAGGGTATTTCTGCGGGCTGCGGAGTCCGCGTGGTCAGCGGCGAGCGCACCGGTTACGCCTATACTGACGATCTTTCGTCGGATCGCATTTTGCACGCCGCCCGCACCGCCGCGCTGATTGCCAGCGCACCGGCGAAGGCCACGGTGCAAGGATTCCAAAAGTCGCAAGCCCGCAGCCTGTATCCGGTCACGCTGCCGAGCGTCGATGCCGAAATCAGCGCCAAGGTCGAACTCGTGATGCGCGCCGACAAGGCGGCTCGCGCTTACGATTCGCGGATCAAAGAAGTCCGCGCCAGCTACGGCGACGAACTGCGCAACATTCTGGTTGTCGCTTCCGACGGAACTTTCGCTGAAGATTCCCAGCCACTGGCACGCATGAACGTCAGCTGCATCGCGAAAACGGAGGGCAACTCGGCGCGTGGCACCTCTGGCGGTGGTGGCCGCGTCGCCCTCGATTTCTTTTTCGGCGAAAAGACTCCGGAATACTTCGCGAAAGAATCCGCGCGGCAGGCGCTCCTGCAACTCGACGCACGCGAAGCTCCCGCCGGAGAAATGGAAGTCGTGCTCGGCCCCGGATGGCCGGGCGTTCTGCTGCACGAAGCCGTAGGCCACGGCCTCGAAGCTGACTTCAATCGCAAAAAAACTTCCGCGTTCGCGGGCCTGATCGGCAAGCGCGTTGCCAGCGAAAAATGCACCGTTGTCGATAATGGCACGATGCCGTGGCGTCGCGGATCGCTCAACGTTGACGATGAAGGCGAGCCCACGCAGGAAACCGTTCTGATCGAAAAGGGAATTCTGAAGGGATATCTCAGCGATAAACTTTCTTCGCGCTTGATGGGCATCGCCGACACTGGCAACGGACGGCGCGAAAGTTACGAGCATATTCCCATGCCGCGCATGACCAATACCTACATGCTGGCCGGGAGTGACAATCCCGAGGACATCATCCGCTCAGTGAAGCACGGCATTTACGCCGTAAATTTTGGCGGAGGCCAGGTCGATATCACCAACGGGAAGTTTGTGTTCTCGGCCAGCGAAGCTTACATGATCGAAAACGGCCAGATTACCGCTCCGATCAAAGGCGCGACGCTGATCGGCAACGGACCGGACGTCCTGACGCGCGTCAGCATGGTTGGCAACGACCTGAAGCTGGATGAAGGCGTAGGCACCTGCGGCAAAGATGGCCAGGCAGTCCCGGTAGGCGTGGGCATTCCGACGTTGAAAGTCGATCGCCTCACCGTCGGCGGTACCGCGAGGAAGGACCCAGGCGGCTTCATGCAGTGAACTTCTTTGCCGCGGATCCACGCGGATTTCGCGGATAATCAGATTCGTGTCATTCCGCAGCGCAGCGAGGAATCTGCTTTTGATCTGAGGGGCGAAAGAACCAGCCCGTGCAACCCTGTGACCTCTGTGGTGAAAGCTTCTTATGATTCCAACCGAACTCGAAACCGGGAACCAGAAACTCGAAACTGATTTAAGAGAAGTCGCGCAGGACATCGTATCCCGTGCGATGAAAGGTGGCGCCACTGCCGCCGAATGCGTCGTGCGCGAAGGGGACGAATTCTCCACGCTCGTCCGCCTCGGCCAGGTCGAAACCTTGAAAGAATCCGGTTCCAAGTCTATCGGCGTCCGCGTTTTCTTCGGACAGCGCGCCGCGAGCACGTATTCCAGCGATTTTTCTAAACAAGGTCTCGATCGCCTCGTCAACTCCGCGCTCGAGCTGGCGAAGATTACCTCTGAAGATCCTTTCTCGGGAATTCCCGCAGCCGACCAGTTCGGGCAATTGCAAGGCGACCTCGGCCTGTATCACGAAGACGTCTATTCGCTTCCGGGCTCCGACCGGATCGACTACGCGCGGCGCGCAGAAAAGGCAGCACTTGATTTCGATCCGCGCATCAAGAACTCCGAAGGCGGATCCTTCGACGCCGCGACGGGACACAAGGTCCTCGCTAACTCTCACGGATTCGTTGGCGAATTCAAGCGCTCGTACTGCTCGGTCGCAGCCATCCCGATTGCGCAATCCGAGGATGGAGCGATGCAGCGCGACTTCTGGTTCTCCGTCGCGCGCACGCTCAAGAAGCTCGAATCCGCCGAGAAGGTGGGACGCATCGCCGCCGAACGCACCATCCGCCGCCTCGGCGCGCGCAAACCAAAAACCGCGAAGGTTCCCGTTGTCTTCGATCCGATGGTCTCTACCTCAATCCTCGAACATATTTTCGAAGGCGTGAACGGAGACTCGGTCTATCGCGGCGCAAGTTTCCTCGCGGGAAAGCTCGGCCAGAAAATCGCGGGCGATAATGTGACGATCGTCGACGACGGGACGATTCCTGGCGGATTCGGGACCAGCCCGTTTGACGGTGAAGGCATTCCCACGCGCCGTACGGTCGTCGTCGAAAATGGCGTGCTTAAGTCGTATCTGCTAAACACCTACACCGCGAAGAAGCTTGGCTTGCAGACCACGGCGAATGCCTCCCGAGGGCTCGCCGGAACACCGGGCATCGGCCCGGGAAACTATTTCCTGCAACCCGGAGCCAAGAGCCCGAGAGAACTGATCAGCGGAATCAAGGAAGGCTTATACTTGACTGAATTCCTAGGCCAAGGCGTGAACCTGGTGACAGGAGACTACTCGCGTGGCGCGTCTGGCCTGTGGATCCAGAATGGAGAACTCACCTTCCCTGTCGAAGAGATCACGGTGGCCGGGAATCTGAAAGAGTTGTTCTTCAACATCTCAGAAATCGCCAGCGACCTGGAATTCCGCGGATCCGTGGCCGCCCCGACAATCCTCATCGACGGACTAACCGTGGGGGGCGAGTAGCTCATCAGATGGATGCCCCATTTCTCACCGCGTCTTTTGCGGCGAGACGTGGGGATTTTGATTTTTTCCCTTTCGGTCTCGCACGCTGTCAGCGCTTTTCTCTGTGGAGCAGCGGCGCTTCCATCGCCGCGTCGGCCAAGTACAAACATCGGCTTCAGCGCCAGTGATGGTTTGTCTACTCTGCGATCTCACTCCGTGAAAACATTGCAATCCAGATCTGAACATCCCGCAACTTCCGCTTATAATCTGCGGTTCGAAATCTTAAGTAGTCTGACGACTGGCCACTGACAACTTCTTAGGAGCTTCCATGAACCGCCGATCATTTCTGAAATCCGCCAACGCCGCCGGGCTGGCACTCGCTCTGCCCTCCGCCACGTTTGCCGCGCAAGATAAGGCCGAAGAAAAGAAGACCGCAAAAGCGAGCGCGCCCGAAGCGGGGCCGAATCCGAAAACTATCCTCCTCAAAGACTACCGCCCGGTTTCGATTTTCAAAGTGCCGGTTACGCACGTGGAGAAAGCCAAGTACCCGATCATCGATATGCACTCGCATCCGTATCCCAAGTCCG
Source organism: Candidatus Sulfotelmatobacter sp. (assembly GCA_035946775.1). Taxonomy (GTDB): domain Bacteria; phylum Acidobacteriota; class Terriglobia; order Terriglobales; family Acidobacteriaceae; genus Sulfotelmatobacter. The sequence continues at coordinate 294,500 of DASYZA010000165.1, forward strand.
ACGCCGAAATCACCACCTGGCTCAAAAACATGGACGAGGTCAACGTGGAGAAAACCATGGTCCTCACCATGACCACCGGCAAGGGTTTCGATGATTTTTACGCGAAGTACTCCAAGTATCCCGACCGCTTCGAGGTCTGGTGCGGCCTCGATCTCAGCGGACACAACACGTCCGCATTTCCCAACTCGGCCGTCAAAGAACTGGAGCACTGCAAAGAAAAAGGCGCGAAAGGCATCGGCGAAATCCACGATAAAGGCGAGGGCCTGCGCTCCGGCAAGTCCGCCGCTCCCGGCCTTCATCCTGACGATCCGCGCGTTGACGCCATCTGGGAAAAGGCTGGCGAACTACGCATGCCTGTCAGCCTGCACGTTGCCGATCCGATCTGGATGTATCAGCCCATGGACAAGCACAACGACGGCCTCATGAACGCCTGGGAATGGCGTCTCGACAACAAGCCGAATATCGTCAAACTCCTTGGCATGGCCGACATTCTCGAGCACACGGCGAGCCGTCATCGCAACACGACGTTCGTTGCCTGCCACTTTGCCAATCTCGATTACAATCTCGCGCGTTTAGGCGAAGCCTTCGACCGCAATCCGAATCTCTATGCCGACATTTCTGCGCGCTACGCCGAGACCGCGCCCATCCCGCGCTTTGCCTCGCAGTTCTACTCGAAATACGCCGATCGCCTCGTCTACGGCACCGACATGGGATTCGAGAAAGACATGTACCGCATCACCTTCCGTATCCTCGAATCGCAAGACGAACATTTTTATGAGATCGACCAGTTCGACTATCACTGGCCGCTGAACGGCCTCGGACTTAGCGATGAAGTCCTGACAAATGTCTACAACGGAACCGCGACGAAGATTTTGAAGGCGCGGGAAAGCTAGAAGGGGAGTTTGAGGCGGCGAGCCTAGCCGTTCTAGCGCAGCACTTTCATCTTGACCACGAGCGCGACCACAATCGCGACAGCGCCTAACAGCGCATTCCACTCCCGGTGTTGGAGGTAGAGTTCCATGGAGAACTCTCCGCCTGCGTCGGATGACGCGGGCGTAATTCGCGGCAACATCCGCGGCACGCGCTGGGCATACTCCTCGAACTCCGGGAATCTCTCGCGAAGGAACGCTTCTTCGCTCCGGATCACCGGCAAGTAAATGGCGATGAACATCACCACGATCAGAACGCCAACCCACCAGCTGCGCGCGGCAATGGCAAAGCCGACCCCGATGAGCAATGAACCAAGGTATAGCGGATTGCGGGTATACGCATACGGACCAGAGATTGCCAGAGCCTCATTTTTTCGAACATGTCCCGAAGCCAAAGCGCGAATGACGAGCCCCGGCACGATCGATACCCCTCCCCACGCCAGTGACACCCAGGTCGGATGGGCGAGCCAAAAATAAAGAATCGCGAACGCGAATCCCAAAGGCACCCGGATGCGGCGCGCCACCCGTGACCACTCAGCCATGTGCCGCCTCGTTCAGTCTGGAGCGCGCGCCCCCGCGCGCTGAATCTCGCGCAGCAAGTAGAGTGCGTGCAGCATCCACGACCGCCGCGACGCTGATCTCAAGCATGCCCTCGTCAGGACGGATATTACGCGCGTGCGTGGTGTAGCTCTCCGGGCTGCGCAGCACAACGGTACGGGTCCCGAACGGACCGTTCCGCGCGGGATCCGTGGGTCCAAAGATTGCGACCACCGGAACCCGCAATGCCGCAGCCAAATGCAGCGGCCCGGTATCCCCGCCCACGAATAGACTGGCGCGACGCGTGAGCGCAATGAGCTCACTCACCGTACATTCAAACGCCTTCGCCGCGCCTCCACTCTCTCTCTCGACAGCCTTTGCCAACTCCTGCTCTCCCGGACCACAGTTCACAATCGACCGCAGACCCAGCGACACAAGCTCGCGAGCCACCTCGCCGTAGCGTCCGGGTGGCCAGCGCTTCGCGCCCCAACCCGCTCCCGGAGTCAAAATCGCAAATTTTCGGAATCCGCCATCTTGCAGTCGTTGATCGATGCTCTGGTCTGCTATCGAATCATGCGGAAGCTGCACCGCCGGGACACTCAGTTTTCGCCCAACAACAGATTCAGCAATCGACAAATTCTGCTCGATAACATGAATGCCGCGTGTGATCACTTGACGTGTATACCAGAGAGTTGCAGGCGTCTCCCGCGGCTGTGCGGCTCCGTAAACCAGTGGTGCCCGCGACCAGCGCGCCAGCACCGCCGAGCGGATCGCGCCCTGCAGATCGATCGCGACATCGTAACCAACCGAGCGCACGTCGTTCCACGAGTGGGCAATTCGCTCCAGCGTTCTCAAGCTGAACAGTGACTTCCGCCAGCCTTTCAGATCGACCGTATGGACCCAATCGGCCAACGGTCGGGCCTCCGAGCGGGGACCGCGGCGCGGCGTGCCCGGAGCGCAGAGCAGATCAGCCCAGCGCTCCTCGATGAGCCAGCCGATCATCGCGTTGGGAAGTGCATCGCGCAGCGCTTGCGCGGCGGGCAGCGTGTGAAGAACGTCTCCCATGGCGCTGAGACGCACGATGAGCAGCCTCTCGATGCCTGATGAATCCGAAGTTCCCCTCGTCAAGATTTCCTCGGCGTCAACCGCGACCGAAGGATTTCAGTCGTGGAATGATCTTTGGGATCTCCGACGATGGCAACGCGCCCTCCACATTGCTCAACCGTGTCACGCTCCGGAACAGAATCAGCCGTATAGTCGGTACCCTTGGCCTGAATATCGGGACGTATCTCGCGAATAATCGCGCGGACGTCAAGTTCAGGGAAAATAACCACGGCATCCACATCAGCCAGTGCAGCCACAATTTCAGCGCGTTCATCCTCTGGCATGATTGGTCGTCCTTCGCCTTTCAACATCCGTACCGACTCGTCGGAGTTGATCGCGACCACCAGTCTGCCGCCGAGCGCTTTCGCGCCGCGCAAGTACCGCACGTGTCCGACATGGAGCAGGTCGAAGTTGCCATTGGCGAGCGTGATCTGCTCTCCGGCCGCGCGCCATCCGTCGACGCGGTCTCGAAGTTCGCTGCGGCTCAGGATTTTGTTTGGTGCACTCAATGAGGTCTTGTGGCCGGAACTGCCTGCTCGATTGCTTGCAGCAACTCTTGCTGTGACACGGTCGCCGTGCCGCGCTTCATCACGACGATTCCACCGGCATAATTCGCAAGCTGCGCCGCTTCTTCCGTCGTTGCGCCCGCCGCAACCGCTGCAGTAAAAGCGGCAATCACGGTATCGCCCGCCCCCGTAACATCAGCGACTTGATCCGACCCATGGATCGGGATGTCCACCGGCTTGTGCTTGTGGTTGAACGCGACCATGCCGTCGCGCCCGCGCGTGATCACCAGCGATTGCAGTTTCATGCGCGTCATCAACTGCTCGCCCGCCGCCAGCAGCTTGTTCCAGTCATGTCCAATACGAACGCCAAGCGCCTCCTCGACTTCGGGTTCGTTGGGCGTTGCAGCCGTAACGCCTTCGTACTGGAGCATGCGGTATCGCGAGTCGAGAATGATGGGCACCGATCCTAACTTGCCCTTCTCGCGGAGCGTGCTCACAATGGCCGGCGTCGCCGCTCCATATCCATAGTCAGAAACCAATAAGGCATCCGAGGCGTGCGCGTAATTTCTGGCCGCGAGATACAGTTCGCGCGTGAGGTGCACGTTTGGCGCCTCGTGCGGCTCGCGGTCCACACGTACTACTTGCTGACGAGACGTATGCGTCATCCCGGCCAAAATACGAGTCTTGGTCACAGTCGTGTAGCTCTTGTCCTTGAGGACGCCGCTCACAGGAATGCGTTTGTGCCGAAAATACTTCACCAACAGGCGGCCAGCTTCATCGTCGCCGACCAATCCCACAGGCAGGACGTTGATTCCCAAATCTGCGAGATTATTGACCGCGTTCGCCCCGCCGCCCGGCAACACTGTGCGTTCGCGGTGCTTGAGGATCAGTACGGGGGCTTCTCGCGAGACACGCGAAATCTCGCCAAAGACAAATTCGTCGGCAACAAGATCTCCCAAGACGGTGATCGTGATCTTCGGGAAAGCTTCTACGACCCTCTTCAGGCGCTCCGCTTCTTTAGGATGCTTGGTCATTTGCGAATTGACTAGCAAGTGCGACGCTGCCGGCAGCGAGGGCGAGCCGTCCTCACGACCGCCGGGGTCGCAGCGCTACGCAACCGATTTTCTCACGCGCCGTGCTTTCGTTGCTCGACCGTGCGCAGGATAGTATCTACCGCGTTAGCGGCATCGTCCAATTCCATGCGCACCTGAACCACAGAAAGAGGTTGCATCGCGGAGAGATAAGGGCCGAGGTTCACCGCGTCTTTCTCGGTCGTGACGAACCCTCCGGCCTCGCTCTTCTGCTTCAAATCGAGCAGCTCGCGGATGTCTTTTTCTGTGTAGGCGTGATGATCGCGGTAAAGAGCCTGAGCTACAGGCTCGATGTTCGCGGCTCGCAGCTGCAGCAAAAAGCTTTGCGGCCGCGCAATCCCGCAAAACACCACCGGCCGTGCAGGAACATCTTTCGCCACGATTCCGCGCTTGACGCGCCAGACCAGCTTACTTTCCAAAGGAAAAGATTCCGCCGACGCTCCGCTCGCAAGTACAACTGCCTCGGCTCGTCTCAGGGAAATAAGAGGCTCGCGCAATCGTCCGGAGGGAAGCATACGATCACTGGCATCCTGCGGTGTGACCAAGACGATATCGAAATCCCGGGCGAGGGCGCGATGTTGGAAACCATCGTCCAACAGGTGCAACTGCGGCCCGAACTTCGATTCGGCGAAGCGTCCGGCGGCGTAGCGTTCTTCGCCGACGATCACCGGGACTTGCAGTTTCCGCGCAATCAGCAGCGGCTCATCGCCGAATTGCTCAGGAAGTCCCGCTGGATCCACGAGCAACACTCCGCGGCTTTTCCTGCCATATCCTCGCGAAAGAACGTCGAACTTCACACCGCGGGTTCTGAGCAATTCCCCGAGAAGCATCACAAACGGAGTCTTGCCTGAGCCACCTGCGGAAATATTTCCAATGCTGACGACCGGGCCCTGCAGATGGCGTGCGCGCAGATATCCGGTGTTATAGAGCGCGTTGCGCGCCCGCACAACCGTTCCGTAAATGGAGGAGAGGAGGTTCAATCTTTATGAACGGCTTGCCGCGTCAGAGCGCATTTCAGCCTGGCCCGGAAGTAATGCTTTCAAAGCCTCCACGGTACGCGAAGTTGCGCCCATCTGCGACAAAATGGTCTCCTTCGCCCGGCGTCCCAACGCCATGCGTTCGGCATCATGCTCCAGCAGATGCATCAACGTCAGAGGCAACTCGGAGACTCCGACAATGCGCACCGCGTCACGGCTTTGGAACAGTGAGACGATATCGCGGAAGTTTTCCGTGTGATTCCCGGTGACGACGGCAACGCCATGCTGCGCCGGCTCGATGATATTGTGTCCTCCCCGCGGGACCAGGCTACCTCCCACGAAAGCCACATCGGCCAACGAATACAGTGCCGCCAGTTCGCCGATCGTATCTAAGAGCAACACGCCTCCCGCGAGAGGTTCGCCATTCCAACCAGATCTCCGGTACCAAGTGATTCCCATGTGCTCGATCAGTTTCGCCACCGAATCGAATCGTTCCGGATGCCGCGGCGCCAGAATCATCACCGCATGTGGATGTCCTACGCGGATATTTTCAAATGCCTTCAGCAATACCGGCTCTTCATCCTCGACTGTGCTGCCGCATACGAGGATCGGCCCGGCCCCTTCCGTGGATAGTGAACGCCTCAGGCTCTCGACAATGGCAGACGGAGCCGGCAGGTTGACATCAAATTTGAGATTTCCAGTAACCTGCACGCGCTGCGGATCTGCGCCAATGGATTCCAGCCGGTTGGCGTCCTCCTGCGTTTGCGCAAGAAATAAGTTCACCTGTGCCAACATCCGCCGCAGCGCCCAACGGAATCGATGATAACGAGGCCAGGAGCGGTCCGAGATCCTGGCGTTTACGACGGCGATTGGAGCACCAGTGGCATGTACCAGCCGTAAAAAGTTGGGCCAGAATTCTGTCTCCGCAAGAACGACCAGTTCGGGCCGGAGCGCCTGCAGATATGGCCGGATCGCCGTCGCAAAGTCCATGGGGAAGTAGAACACGTTTTCTCCACCGAAACGTTTGCGGGCCTGCTCCTGGCCGGTGTCGGTGGTTGTCGAGATCAGGATGCGATGCTTCGGAAAGGCTCGGCGCAACTGGCCCACCAGGCCAACAATCGCCAGGACTTCGCCGAGAGAAACTGCGTGAATCCAGATGGCGGGTGCCTCCCGCGGGAGACCGAGCCTGGCCGGAACCTTGCCAAGGCGTTCGGCAAAACCGCGCCGGTACTTGCCGTGACGCAGTACCTGATAGAGCCAGTACGGCAAGCTCACCAGCAGTCCCAACGAAAGCACCACGCTGTAAAGAAAATAGATCAAGCGGTGCCATTCTAAACTGCGACCGAGCGGAGTGATCGGCCGCCTTCTATAATTGCCGCATGGCGTATCCGTCTCCGCGAATTCTGTGCCGTCTTGGCGTTATTATGGCGGTAGTAGGCATTCCGGCACTACTACTCTCCGGGAAAACAAAAACTTTCATCAAGCCAGTCGCGCAGCCTGCCACAAATTATCCGGCTCACGATTTCCACCGCGATGAAAAGGTCGCCATCGGCGCCGATCCCTACGACAACGTCGAAAAATCCAAGATTTTCACCATCAACTTCGCCCAGCACGGATTTCTGCCGATCTTCTTTGTGGTCACCAACGATGGAGATCAGCCGGTCTCCATCGCGAATATGCGGATCACGCTGACCACCGCCAATGATTCCAAGCTCACCCCGATCGAAGCCGACGACCTCTATCGTCGCCTCTCGAATCCGCAGGCCAAGACCAGCACCAATAATCCGTTGCCATTTCCCAAGAAGGTGAAGGGTGGGGTTACGAAAGAAGAGATGGATGAGATCTCATCCTCGCAATTTGCGGCCAGGGCCGTGGAGCCTCACACCACGCAATCAGGATTCTTATTCTTCGACGTACAGGACATCAACTCGCCCCTCCGCGGAGCCAACGTCGACATCACCGGAGTCAGGGACGCGCGGGGAAACGAGCTGATGTTCTTCGAGATTCCGATGGATAAGTACCTGGATGCGGCAAAGAATCCATAACTCGAATTCCTTCGTGGTCCTTAGTGTCCTTCGTGGTTGATGTCCTTGTGCTTTTATAATCACTCTTTATGGCCACGACTGCGGAAAGGTCTATCGCCGCCCATCCGAAATTTGAGCCTGTGATCGGGCTGGAAGTGCACGTCCAACTCCTGACGGCGACCAAGATTTTCTGCTCTTGCTCGACGCGCTTCGGAGCGCCCCCCAATACGAACGTCTGTCCCGTGTGCCTCGGCATGCCCGGCGCTTTGCCGGTCCTGAACAAGAAAGCGGTGGAATTCGCGACGCTCGCGGCCATGGCACTGAACTGCCGCATCAACGAGACTTCCATTTTTGCGCGCAAGAACTACTTTTATCCCGATCTCCCCAAGGGATATCAGGTTTCGCAATACGATAAGCCGCTGGCCGAGTTCGGCTACATCGAGGTTCCCGCCGAAGGCGGGAAGAAAAAGAAGATCGGCATCACCCGCGTGCACATGGAAGAAGACGCGGGAAAGAGCCTGCACGAATGTTTCCCCGATTCGGATGACAAGACCGCTATCGATCTCAACCGCACCGGCGTTCCGCTGATCGAGATTGTCAGCGAACCTGACATCTCAACCCCCGACGAAGCTTATGAATATCTGACTCGCCTGAAGGAAATCGTTCTCTACACCGGAGTCAGCGACTGCAACATGGAAGAGGGCTCGTTGCGCTGCGATGCGAACGTCAGCGTGCGCCCGCGAGGCCAGAAAGAATTCGGCACCAAGACCGAAATCAAGAACGTGAATTCGTTTCGCTTCATCCGCGAGGCCCTCGAATACGAGATCGGCCGGCAGATTGACGTCATCGAATCCGGCGGCAAGATCACGCAGGAGACTCGCCTCTACAACGCCGATGAAGGCAAAACGTACGGCATGCGCTCGAAAGAGCAGGCACATGACTACCGCTACTTCCCTGAACCGGACTTGCTCCCGCTCGTGGTCGATGAGAACTGGAAGGCGGAAGTTGCCAACGCGCTTCCTGAACTTCCTGAGTCCCGCCGCGCGCGCATGGTGAAGGACTACGGCATCACCGAATACGACGCGCAAGTGCTCACATTTTCGAAATCACTTGCCGACCAATTTGAGCAGGCCGCCAAAGCCGCGAAAAATCCGAAGCGGGTCGCGAACCTGGTTCAGGGCGAGTTGATGGGCCGCCTTAAAGCCAAGGGACTCGACATCGAGCACTCGCCTATTTCGATGGCCGGTGTCGCTGCCTCGGCCGATCTGGTGGAATCGAACACGATCTCGGGCAAGATGCTCAAAGACCTCTACGACCTCTGCTTTGAACGCGGAAAGGACTTCCCAATCGTTTATGACGAGGAAGGCCGCCCACAGCAATCCACCGACACTTCAGCGCTGGAGAAGATGATTGACGACCTTCTGGCCGCTAATCCCAAGCAAGTCGAACAGTACCGCACCGGCAAGAAGACCATGCTCGGCTTTTTCGTCGGCCAGGTGATGAAGGCCTCCAAAGGTCAAGCTAGCCCTCAGATTGTGAACGAGTTACTGGCCAAGAAGCTCGGATAGTCCCACCGTGGTAACCAGCCCTCGCGTGTGACTTCAGTCATCTGATCTCGCCTTCGCTTGCCCAGTACCATGACTCTGGGCCTATCTGCGCCGGCTGACTGTTCGAGAATCCGCGGATGAAGAACCTCAAACTCGATCGCATCATCAGCATCGTGACGCTGGTAGCGTCTGTGATCGCTGTCGTCCTGGTGATCGAGAAGCCGTCCCCAGTGGGCCGTAAGCCGGATCCTGCAGCCATCGCGCGACAGGCCCAATCATTCGATCAAAAGATGGCCGAGTTCGAGCAGGCTACGCGAGCCTCGAGCGGTTCGCCTGATATCGACCCAACCAAAGCCGAAGTTCACCTGAATTCTGACGAGGTCAGCGCCGTGCTGGCTCAGTCTTTGGGGACCGCGGGAGGCCCAACACTGACTCCGACATCGGACGTCGGCAGCGTGGCCCCGACGATCAAAGATCAGCAGGTCAGCTTTGATGGCGACATCGTACACGGGCAGTTCCTGACGCAAATCGCCGGGAAAGATGTCTGGATCACAATCTCGGGTCACCTTGGCGAAAAGGATGGCTACGCCACTTTCGATCCAACCGAATTCAAGGTCGGAGAGCTGAACGTTCCCGTCTCTCTGGTGAATCCCGCGCTTCAAAAGAAGCTGGCGGAGCAGCGTGACCGGCTGAAACTCCCCGACAACGTCGGCAATTTAAAAATCGAGAATGGGCAGTTGGTGATGCAGCAAAAATAGGAGCGAAGCGATGATCTCGAGCGAAGGCGGAACTGGCTCACAGAAGTCGTTGTTGAATGTCAAACTTGATCGCATCATCAGCATTGCCACGCTGCTCGCGTCTTTGGTGGCAATCATTCTCGTGCTGAAAAAGCCTGCGCCAGCTCCTGCGAGTGCACCCATGCAACCCGCACCGGTTGCGCAAAGCGCACAGTCGCCGGATCACAATACTGCAAGTCCTGCGCAAGACGAACATCCCTTTAGCAGTCCGATTTACGAATCAGTGCCTTCCGCGCCTGCAACTGCAACTGCCCAGCCGGCAGAAGCACCAGCGGCGTCGAACCCGAAGCCGAATGCCGGAGTCAACTCCGATCAGATCAGCTCTGCTATCTCGAAAATGCTCGGCGGCGGTTTGTCGAGTCTGTCTCCAGACTCCAACGTCGGGAGCGGTGAACCGGTCATCAAAGATCAGCAAGTCACCATGGACGGTGACATCGTTCACGGCAAGTTCCTGACCGAGATTGCCGGCAAAGAAGTCTGGGTTACGATCTCTGGCCACATGGGCGAGAAGGACGGATACGCCACCTTCGATCCGACCGAATTCAAGGTCGGAGACATGAACGTTCCTGTGTCGTTGGTGAATCCGGCCCTGCAAAGGAAATTGGCGGAAGAGCGTGACCGGCTGAAGATCCCAAACGGCCAGTAAAGACGGGGTGTCCCTCGCGCAGTTTTTGCGCCAATATCTCTTGTCGCTGCGAGCCAGTAACTTTTGTCGTTGCGAGTCCACATCTTTTTCATTCCGAGCAACGCGAGGAATCTGCTTCTTGTCACCACGAGCACACACAACCGACCTGACAAGTTTCTCAGCCCTGAATCCGGTTCTCCGCCGCGACTTTTGCATACCACTTGCCTGATTCTTTCAGCGTGCGCTGTTGCGTCTTGAAATCCACGTAGGTAAATCCGAAGCGCTGGCTGTACCCTTCCGCCCACTCGAAATTGTCCAGCAGGCTCCATGCATGATAGCCGCACACGTCGGCGCCTTCTGCCATGGCCTGCGCTAAGGCTGCGAGATATCCCTGATGGTAAGAAATGCGTTTCGGATCACGCACCGCACCGCTTGCGTCCGGACCTTGGTTGTACGCGCAGCCGCTTTCGGTGACCTCAATGACGGGCCGGTTGTAATCGTGCGTGATGCGCAGGACCATGTCATACAGCGCCTTCGGCCAGACTTCCCATCCGATGTCGGTCATCGGACCGTCATGCCCGCCTTCCATCTTTACAGGGAATAGCCATTCCTGCGCGTGGACGGCGCGCTCCATTGCTCCCGGAGCCGAACAGATCGTCCGGTAATACAGATTGATTCCGATGAAATCAAGCGGCGCCCGCGTCTTCTCCATGTCGCCCGACTTGATACCCATGGCTGTCTCCGGCAAAAAAGTAAGTGCATCGGAGTACCGGCCGTGCAGCGCCGGTTCGAGAAACCAGGTATTCAGAATGGCGTGTGCGCGTTCCGCCGCCAGTTTGTCCGCCGCGGAATCGGTCTCAGGTTCGCACGGAGACATGCTGAACGCCGTGCCCACGCGCGCTTTCGGGTACACAGCTTTCAAAGCTCGAAACCCTTCTCCCTGCGCCAAATTCACCACGTGGGTCGCGCGCAAAAAATCCAGAAGGCTGGTGCGCCCCGGAGCGTGCGTTCCTTCCAGATATCCCAAATCGACGAATGCATCCGGCTCATTGAACAGCATCCAGTCGGAGACCCGATCGCCGAGCGACTTCGCCATCAATTGAACGTAATCCGCGTAACGCCCTGCGGTGTCGCGATTGGGCCATCCTCCTGCATCCTCTAATGCCTGGGGCAGGTCCCAGTGGTAGAGAGTCACAAATGGCCGGATATTCGCCTCGAGCAACGCGTCAATCAGCCGGCTGTAGTAGTCGAGGCCTTTCGCGTTCCCCGGCCCGGAGCCCGACGGCTGAATGCGCGGCCACGAAATCGAGAACCGATAGCTGTTCAGATTCATCGCCCGCATCAGCGCGATGTCTTCCTGCCAGCGATGGTACGAATCGCAGGCGACGTCGCCCGTGTCTCCGTTCTTGATCTTGCCCGGTGTGTGCGCGAAGCGGTCCCAGATGGACTCGCCCTTGCCGTCTTCTTTCCACGCACCTTCGATCTGATAAGAAGCAGTCGCGGTGCCCCAATAGAATCCTTTGGGAAAACTCGCCTGTGCCGGAGGATTGAACTGCGTACGCGCATTAGGCCGCGCCGGCACGATGCCGGCTTTCGAACTGCTGCATGCTGAGAAAAGTGCCGGCAGCCCGGCAACGGCTCCCGCGCTCAACGCGGAGCTCAAGAAATGGCGGCGGGTCAGACGCAAACCTGGGACGCGGCTCCTTCAGGACAGCCGGCCAGAGATCCCGAATTCATCGTCATTCATTGGTGCTTGATGAATTTTCCGTTCCTCTGTCCGGTCAAGGAATTATAGAGGGTTTCCAGAAAGGCATCTTCGCTGATGAACTGGCCAGAATACTTCTTCCACGGAGCGAGCAGCTTTGCTTGCTTCTTCTTAGACTATGAGCAGGCCCACGGGGAACAGTTTCTTAACATCGCCTACTCCGGATTCAAGCTGTCAAACATCTTGAACAACTTGTCGGCACCCGCGCGGTAGATTGCCCATCCGGCGCCCTGGTCTGAGGTTTCGCGGAAGAGAAGTTCGCCGCGCCCGTCCCCGTCGGCGTCCACCACATCGATCAGTTCGAGTCGCGGCGTCACGTCGAGATGGAATTTGTCCGTAACCCCCGAGTACAGTTTGTGCAGGTTGTGATAGATGTCCGGGTACGCCACCAGCACAACCGAGTACTCCATATCCGGTTCGGACGTCGCGTGCACCTCGGCAGGCATATGCGCCTGCGCGCTCAGAATCAGAACCGGCTGATTCGAGTTCCAAAGGTCGTAGGCGACCATCTGCATGTTCTCGAGAATGGGATCGGGAAGTTTCGGATTCGTTAGCCGCTTGGCCGCGGCGGTATGCGTTGAACTCGCAGCGATATTGTTCTTCGATCTCGCTTCCACGTACTTGCGGACCTGGTCCTTCGCCAGATCCACCATTTGCTTGCGCCGATCTTCTTCGTCGCCCGGGATCCATTCATAGGCAAATGAGTGAGGCACAGGGCCGCCGGCATCAGAAATCGCAGGAATCAGTTGAACATCCGGTTTATTCGCAGCCACCGTCTCCACGACGTTCCCCGCGTTCGCTGGCTTCGCTCCCGGTGCGCTGTAGCCGGGGATGTCTTCGTCGGCGAATGACTCGACGGGCTTCCCGCGGCGCAAAATCGGCCGATTCGATTCACTAGCCCCGCTATCTGACGTCGGAATGTTCGGCTGCGTGCCTTTGGACTGGGTGCTCTTCTCCTGATCGCCTGGCTTCGTGTCCGCCGGTTTGCTATCGCTATTCTTCGCGTCTTTGGATTTGGAATCGTCCGGTTTCGATTGCCCCGCAGGGGCAGACGCACTTGGAGAAGACTGATCGGGGGCAGACTGCGGCGGCGAGGAACTACCCCTGCTCAACCGCGGTGGCTCGTCTCCCGAACCCGAAGACGCCGGAGGCGCCGACGAAGAACTGCCGCCGGATGGTCCCGAAGGAGGTCCGGAAGGAGACCCCGGAGAAGATCCGGGAGATGCTGCTGGCGTAGAACTCGAAGCGGGAGCGCTGGGCTTCGCCGAATTGGAATCACGCGTCAACCGCGGCGGCCCGCTGTCGGCTTCGATTCCCACTGGAGCCGATTCTGCTTTGTGAATCTTGGTCGCGGGCTCGGCGCCGTTCGCACGCCACACGCCCGTTCCCAGCCACGGCATGGCTGCCGAAGGATTGTTGGCATGCAGAGCGCTGCCCACGGTAAACAGTCCCAGCGAAGTTCCGGAGCGCTCTCCTTCATAAACGGTGCCAGAGTCCAGCGCCATCGGAACCGGATCGGCCTTGTATGCGCTCGCGTCCCAGAACTTGCCGTCGATCAGAATCGCGATTGGAACCAGCGACGCTTTTCCCTTTGCGCCTAATTGGACGATCCCCACGGCGCGCGGCCCCACGTCTTTCTTTTGCTTTGGCTTGCGCTCGCCGGGGACGATCAGCGGCCGGTCGTCCTGCGCGAGCGAAACAGAAACCAGCGCACCCGCCAGCATCCACCCTGCTAGCAGCAAAGACGCGCAATGCAAAACCCTGCAGTGTAAAATTCTGGCGAGCGTTGGCCGGCTCGACAGCGCTCCGGCTTTCCATTTCGAGCTGGTTGGAGACATTTGCATGAAAGTCAATGATACGGCTCCCGATTTCACTTTGCAGGATGAGAACGGCGCCAACGTCGCGCTGAAGGACCTGCGCGGCAAAACTGTCATTCTGTTCTTCTATCCTCGCGCCAGTACACCAGGTTGAACCATCGAGGCTCGCGGGTTCCGCGATACATATAAACAGATTCAAAAGACCGGCGCCGTGCTGCTTGGCATATCCCCGGATACCCCGAAAGCACAAAAGAAATTTCAGGAGAAAGAGGGCCTGCCCTTCACCATGCTGGCCGACGCCGACAAGAAAATCGCCAACGCCTTCCAAGTCCTGAAAGAAAAGAATATGTACGGCAAGAAGGTCATGGGCATCGCCCGGACCACGTTCATCATCGGTCCCGATGGCAAAATTCAGCACATCTTCGAAAACGTGAAGCCGGACGGCCACGCCGAAGAGGTGCTGGCCTATTTGAAAGGATTGTCGAAAGCCAAGGCTTAGCAAAAGCAATGAGCAGGGAGCGATGAGCAATGAGCAAGCACAAGCGGTTTTGCTCACGGCTCACTGCTCATTACTCACTGCTCCTGGGAACTATCCTCACATGACGTTCGTATCATTCATTGGGTCCGTGTCGCACTCTGCCGTCCGCGGAGGCACTCATGCACGTTCGTACGCTGGCTATTCCCTTATTCATCGTCGCCATTGTCCTCTCCGTAACCTCGACTGCCAAAGCCGATGATCGCGATTCGCTGGTCATCATCTACAAAGACGGACACCGCCAGACCTTGATGTCGAATCAGATCGCACGCATCGACCTGAAGGCTCCGGCGGCGATTCTTTACAAAGATGGCCACCGCGAAAAACTCAAAGCCGAAATCGAGCGGATCGAGTTCGGAGATGTGGTGCTGCCGGCCCGCGCTCACTTTATCGGCAAATGGGAGGTCGGCGACGGCGCCGGGCATACTTTCTTCATCACGCTCGAGCCCGATGGCGATGCCAGAAAGTCCATCGGCACAACCCATGGAACCTGGACACTGGTCGATGGCGAAGCCCACATCGCGTGGGACGACGGCTGGCATGATGCTCTTCGGAAGGTCGGATCCCGGCACGAGAAGGTCGCCTACGAACCCGGCAGAACGTTCGGCGACGATCCTTCCAATGTCACCGAAGCGCACAACACCGAGAGGAAGCCGATCTAGCAGCAAACGTTTTAAGATTCTGCTGCATGCCTCCGACGAAAGATCCAGCGGCCCCGCCGCCCATTCGTCCTCTCGATCGCTCATTCTTCGCGCGTGATGCCCGGCGTGTCGCGCGGCAATTGCTTGGCAAGGTACTGGTCCGGGAAGAAGGTGAAGAAACACTGCGCCTCACCGGCCGCATCGTCGAGCTTGAGGCCTACCTCGGAGAACAAGATCCCGCCGCCCATGCCGCCGCCGGACGCACTCTGCGCAACTCCGTCATATTTGGTCCGCCGGGCCATGCCTATGTCTACTTCATCTACGGGAACCACTACTGCCTGAACGTTTCCTGCGAACCCGAGGGCCAAGCCGGATGCGTCCTCTTCCGCGCTTTGGAACCGCTCACAGGAATCGAAACCATGGCACGGGCACGCCACATCGACATAGCCGGTCCGAAAGACTTGCCTAAACTTACTAGCGGCCCCGGCCGGCTTTGCGAAGCGTTCGGTATTACCCGAACGCGGGATAACGGTTCCGACCTGACCTCGCCAAGAAACGGCCTGTGGATCGGCGACGACGGCTATCGCACGCGAGGCATTCTCGAAACCCCGCGGATTGGCATCACAAAAGCCGCCGAGATGCCCCTTCGATACCTGCTGGCCCGAAGTCCCTTCGTCTCAGGCAAGAAGATTTATTCCAGGTAAGCGGCCACTTCATCGCAGTCGCACTTGACTTCAGGTGTAGACTGTTCGCCGGGGTTCGACAGGTCATACGCCTTGCTGGTCAAGGCTTTCCACTTGCACTGTGAGCGCAGTCACTGTGACGCGCATCGCATTGTTCTTTTCCCGCAACCCTTTTCGGTCGCAATCATCCTATTGGGCGAGGCGTCCCGCGTGGCTCGATTCGCTGGATTTCAAATCGTTGTTGCGGCGCTTCTCTCTTTCGGAGCACTTCCCACCCAACTTTTGTTCGCAGCCGAAGGCGCTGCCGTGAGGGCGGCTGAGCCTCAACCTTCGTATATCTTGGTCGGTTTCGTCGGCGGATTCGTTCGCCACACCAATCCTCATCATGGCCCGGTCGTGCTGGCCAAGGACATTGAACGGTATTCTCCGAAGAACTCTTTTATTCAGGTCTTCGAAAACCGGCACAGGAAGAGTGCCTACAGGGCGATCCTGCGCGAGCTCGACACCAATCACGATAAAGTCCTGAGCCCGGAAGAGAAGTCCCACGCACGAATCATCCTTTTCGGACAGAGTTGGGGAGCATCCGCCGTCGTGTTGCTTGCCCGCGAATTGGATCGCGAGGGCATTCCTGTTCTTCTCACCGTGCAGGTCGACAGCATTGCCAAGCCCTGGCAGGATGACGATGTCATTCCCGACAACGTATCAGCGGCCGTAAACTTCTACCAGCCGCACGGGCTGCTTCATGGACAAAAGATCATTCGGGCGGCCGATACTTCAAAGACGCAGATCCTCGGCAACTATCGATACGACTACAAATTGTTTCCCGTAAAGTGCGAGGGGATGCCTTGGCTTGACCGCAAGATCACTCCCGATCACATGCAGAGTGAATGCGATCCGCACCTCTGGAGAGAAGTCGAGACACTGGTCCGGCAGCGGCTTGGGTCCGAGCCTGACAGCTTAGCCAGTATGCCCCGCCCCCAGTAGCCCGAAATCTCCAATTTGTTGGCGTACTCGCGATGCCACGCAACTTTCCAGGCTCGATGAGGTTCTTACTATATGGAGTAGGATGACGCGGGACTCTGCCTCGGAATCCTCTCCGAGTCCGGTGGAGGGCCGATCATGAAAAAATCCACCTTTTTGCAAGTATTCTTCGCCCTAATTCCTTTTCTTGCATTCGTTTGCGCTCCTGAGCCCGCCCTCGCCCAACATGGGGGCGGTGGCCATGGCGGAGGGGGCGGTGGCGGAGGTCACTTCGGGGGCGGTGGAGGCGGATTCCATGGTGGTGGAGGCTCTTTCGGCGGATACCGTGGCGGAGGCTACGGCGGATACCACGGTGGATACGGCGGATCCCGAGGTGGCTACGGCGGTGGCTACGCTGGCCGTGGAGGCTATTCCGGCGGCGGATATGCCGGTCGTGGTGCCTATGGTGGCCTCGGAGCCCGTAGCGGCGCCCAATCCAGGCCATGGTCTTGGGAGGGTCGTTCCGGAGCCAGAAATACCTCGCCCGGTTTTCATGGATTCGCTGGTTCGCACGCAGGCGGAGCTCGATCTGGCTCAATGAATGCTTCTGCACGTCCCGGCGCAGCAACTCCAGGACGATCCGGCGCTGGTAACTTCACGTCTCACCAGGCTATAGCCGACGGCAACTGGCATTCCTTCGGCGGAACCCGCGGCACTACCCAAATGGCTTCCGTCAATCACGTTGGCTTGGTCGGCGGTGCCTGGCACGGTGGCGTCTGGGGAGGTGGTTTCCGCGGGGGCTACGGCGCGGGCTGGGGTCGTCCCGGCTGGAACTGGGGCTGGGGCGGCGGCTGGGGATGGGGATTCGGTGGTTGGGGCTGGGGCGGTTGGGGCCTCGGCTTCGGTTGGGGATGGGGCTGGGGTTGGGGAGGCTGGGGATTAGGCTGGGATCCCTTCTGGGCTTGGCCGCCTTACTACTACAACCCGTGGCTCTATGCCTATAATCCGGCTCCGGACGTGATCTATCCCTATCCGGATTAGATCTGTGGATGCAACTCAATCGTGTGGCGCGGGCGCTTCGCCCGCGTCTGCCGTTCTATCGCCGTGCGGCAATCAGGGTGTTATCAATCAGCCGAGTCGTCCCAACGTAAGCTGCGACCGCCACCAGAGCACCCTTCGAAACATCCGCAACCGGATCGAGGGTCTCCGGATTCACGATTTCAAAGTAGTCAAGACGAACGGCAGGTTCCTCCCGGAAGATATCCCGTCCCGCAGCCAGCAGCTTTTGCGCATCCCGCTGACCTGCAGCGATCAACTGTTCCACTCGCGTCAGCGATCGATGCAAAACTAAAGCCTGCTTCCTCTGCTCCGGATTCAGGTATGCATTCCGCGAGCTCATGGCCAATCCGTCCTTCTCCCGCACAATCGGGCAGATGACAATCTCTACCGCGAGATTCAGATCCCGCACCATGCGCCGGATAATCGCCACCTGGGCCGCATCCTTCTGCCCGAAGTACGCCCAATCGGGTTCGATAATATGAAAAAGTTTCGAAACCACGGTCGTGACTCCACGGAAATGTGCCGGCCGCGAGCTCCCATCCAGTTTCCCGCTCATTTCTTCGACCGTCACCCAGGTCACCGCGTTTCCGGGATACATCTCTTCGACTGCTGGTGCGAACACAAAATCCACACCCTCCAGCTCCAGCATCTGGCAATCCCGCTCGAATGACCGCGGATACTTCGCCAGATCTTCATACGGACCGAACTGGGTGGGATTCACGAAGATCGAAGCAATCACAACGTCCGAAGCCGCTCGTGCCGCCCGAACCAGAGACAGATGCCCGTCATGCAGCGCGCCCATGGTAGGCACAAATCCGAGCTGCTTCCCGGCAAGCCGAGCCGCCCGCGAAGCACTCCGCATTTCCTCGATAGTCGTGCAGGTTTTCAAGAAGGTAGTAGATCAGAAAGGTGCCCACCCTTGTCGTGGTCTTGCGACAGGGTGGGGATTTTGACTTTGAATCCTCTTCGTAACCATGCGCGAACAGCTTACGTCGTCGTCGGCACCCACCTCACCGCGATATGCGCGCCCTCGAGCAATCCGCCGACAATCCCCTTGTTCTTGCGGATCGCCACTCCATCCTGTTCCGAGGCCTTAGCACTGTTCTCGGCGGCCGCGACGACCCTGCCATACGGCCAATTGGAAGAAGGCAGCTTCGCCAGCGCCGGCAGTAGCTCCTCCGGCTTCAGAATGATTTCCGCGCTGTCGGCTACATCGAACAACGCCACTCCATCCGGGCGCACAATCAGGTACGGATTCCGCCAGTTCTTCATGTCCTTCACACTCTCGTACTTGGCGGAATCGGCGGCAGGGATCGCCCGCAGAACAGTTTGCGGATCTGGCGCCGTGGGCCCAGACTGCCTCGAGCAGCCTGCCAGGCACAGCAGCAACAGCAGAAACCAGGTCGAGCGCCGGGACATCACTGCCGGTAGTACCCCGCCACCGGAGCATCGCTTTTTGCCGCCCACACCAGCGCCACAATCCAGCCAATCACGCTCCATCCCAGAAAGAGATTCAGCAGAAAGATCGCCAGCGTATCGCGCTTGCTGCGCGCGAGCGCAATGATCGACGGCAAGAAGTACATCACGAACCCGAAGCCGAAGAACGGGAAGAAGAATATCGACGAGAGAACCATGGGCTACCTCCCTTAGCCTACCAATCAGGACCGTCGGGGCAAATCAGGGATTTCCCGACCCCTCCGTCGGTCCCCACAAGAGTATACGCAAGTCGCGATGAGACTGTTCCGCCTTTCTGGTCACCGGAATGTCAGTGCAACAGTGAAGGAGAATAATCCAGCGTTTTGAAAGGAAGCGGCCCGAGCCGCACCAGCCGCGAAGCGGCGTAAGAATGCAGCCCACGGCGTAAGCCGTGGGACAGAGTGCGATCCTGAGATAGCCCCGGAGGGGCGAAAGAGTTACTGCCCTCTCTTCCCACGCCCCGCAGGCGAGAGCCACACCCGTTCCGATGCCGCCGGTCCCAACGACACCGTTCCCTCCGGAGTCGTCAGCGTCAGAGTCTGGTCATAATTTCTCTCCAGCACTCGCAACTTTGCTCCCGGCCGCACTCCGCGATGCTCCAGAAATTCCAGCAATCCGCGGTCGCGTTCGTAAATTCCGCTGACGTTGTAATTCGTATCGAGGTCCGCATCCGCGAGCAGCACGAGTCCGCGTCGTCGTCGGCTCGCCGAGCTCTCGATCTCGCTGAGATTTCCATGCGGGCACGCCTCGCCCGATCCTAACCTCGCCAGCAACTTCGATTCAAAATCCGGAGATACAGCATGCTCGAGCCGCTCGGCTTCATCGTGAACTTTCCACCACTCCATGCCAAACATCTCCGAAAGCATGCGCTCGATCAGGTGATGCCGGAGCGTCAGCTTGCGCGCAATATTCCGTCCCGCAGGGGTGAGGCTGACCTCGCCCGAAGCACTCACGCGCACCAGTCCGTCTTTTTTCAGACGGCGCAGCGCCATCGTCACCGCCGGCGGCGAAACTTTGAGCAAATGCGCCAGGCGCGCGGAGATGACCGTTTCGCCTTCAGTCTCGGCTTCGAGGATGGTCTTGAGGTAGTCCTCCTTAGAGACGGTGATCATTGAGGGGATTATACGAGGTTAATCGTAGTTAACCTACAGGTGTAAACGTGAAAGCGACGTGGCCGGGTCCCAGACCCGGCGCTCACAAGCTGCGGAACCCGTGATGTCGCGCCAAACAAAAAGGAACAGCCCGGAGCCCCCGAGACTGTCCCTCAAACCCTCCCGGTTAGAAGGGCAACTTGATGACCTTACGGTACTGCGGAGATGTTGCAATCCGATTTCAGAACGATGAATATCTGATGAATTCGGTCCGGCGGGCGCTGCTATAGTAATCGGTTGCGTCCCGGATTAACTGACATCTGTTTTCTCCGTGTCGAGAGGATTCGATGCCTTCCACAACCATGCGTAAAACCGAACAATCGCGTCGCCTGCAGCAGCGCGCCGAAAGCCTGATTCCCGGTGGCGTGAATTCGCCCGTTCGTGCCTTCCGCTCCGTCGGCGGCGATCCTCCGTTTATCGTGCGCGGCAAAGGCTCGCACGTCTGGGACGCCGACGAAAACGAATACATCGACTACATCGGATCCTGGGGACCTCTCATCCTCGGCCATGCGGAACCCAACGTCCTCGACGCCATCGTGGGCGCAGCCTGCAACGGAACCAGCTTCGGCGCCTCGACACCGTCCGAAGCAGATCTGGCCGAATTGGTCATCAGTGCTTTTCCGAACATGCAGAAAGTTCGCTTCGTCAGCTCAGGCACCGAAGCGACCATGTCTGCCATTCGCCTGGCGCGTGCTTACACCAAGCGGAAATACATCATCAAGTTTGAAGGCTGCTATCACGGCCATGCTGACGCACTCCTGGTCAAGGCAGGTTCCGGAGTGGCGACGCTCGGCATTCCCGGCTCCGCGGGCGTTCCCGAAGAATTCGCCATGTTCACGCTGGCGCTTCCCTTCAACAATCTGTTCGCAGTCGAGCAGGCATTTCAAAAATACAAGCACCAGATTGCCTGCGTGATCGTCGAGCCGGTTGTGGGTAATATGGGATGCGTTCCCGCCGCCGATGACTATCTCGTCGGCCTTCGCCTCATCACTCAGCGCGAGCATTCGGTTCTCATTTTCGACGAAGTCATGACCGGATTCCGCGTCTCCTTCGGCGGCGCGCAGGAGCTGTACAACATCAAGCCCGACCTCACTACGATGGGCAAGATCATCGGCGGAGGATTGCCCGTCGGCGCCTACGGCGGTCCAAATGAAATCATGGACAATGTCGCGCCCCTCGGACCGATGTATCAGGCCGGCACGCTGTCTGGAAATCCGCTGGCCATGGCTGCAGGCTGCGCCATGCTGAAGCAATTGCGCGAGCGCAAGGCAGAAATTTATCCGCGCATCGACAAGCTCAGCGGCCAGCTCGTTGACGGAGTCTTGCAGGCTGCGAAAGATAGCGGTGTCCCGCTCTGCGCCAACCGCGTCGGATCGATGTTCACCTGGTTCTTCCAGGACGGCCCGGTCACCGACTGGGATTCAGCCTCAAAATCGAACACCGAAGCCTTCGGCAGTTTCTTCCGCTCCATGCTCGACGCCGGAGTCTATCTGCCACCCTCGCAGTACGAAGCCGCATTCCTCGGCGCGACGCACACAGAAGAAGACGTGCAGCGCACCATCGAAGCCGCAAAACAGGCATTCGCAGCCATGAAGCGACCGTAGCGCCGGCATCTTGCCGGCTGTGGCGGAGGCGTCTCGCCTCCGCACCCAACACGCTAGACCGCACTATTCCGTCCGAAAGAGCCCATGTCAGTGCGAGCGCAGCGAGCCATCCGCGGTCCCATGCGGCCCGTGTCATTCCGAGCGAAGCGAGGAATCTGCTGTCGGCCTGCAGCGTCGAAGCTGCAGTAACCCGGCGGGAGCCGTGTTTCAGATCACTTATGCGACGGCAACAGCGTCCATATCTCCGGGTCTTCCGTCCCCAGCACCCACGAACAGAATCCTTCCAGCCCCCGATCCCGCACGAGATTCAGCCGTTCCTGAAATCCGCGCTTGTCCGTGTAGAACACCCAGTCGCGCATATCGTCGCGATAAAAATAAAACCACGCTACCCGATCCGTCGCATCCCACTCCACTTTCGGATGGTACGCAGCGAGATAACCGTCAACCTGCAATTGCCCAATGTACTCTGCCGTCGGATTGGGCTTCTCTTCCTTCCCCGGATCACCCGCGAACCAGTGATATCCATACAACGGTATCCCCATCGACAGCTTTTCTTTCGGCACGGACTGCAGCGCGTATTCCACGTTCTCCACCGTCCACGGATACCCCGCCACCGGTCCCGGCATCGTCCATCGCGTGTTCTGGTCGTACGTCATCAGGCAGATCAGATCGACAGACTGAGCCAAGGCCTTCAGATCGAACGCCCCGCGCCAGTTGGCATACAGCCAGTGCGAATACGGACTCTTCCCAGGATATCCCGGAGCATTCGGAACCGTCGCAATCGTGAGTTGCAGATGCTCTCGGTGCAGATTGAACGCCGTTGCACCGACGAAATCCGAGAGCAGATCGCGGTCGGTCCAGTTCACATTCTCGAAATCAATCTGGAACCCGCTGTATCCGTTCTTTTTGCATTCGCTCAACAGCGCATCCATGAATGCATGCCTCGCCGCATCCGTGGTCAGCAATTTGTGCAACTCCGGTTGCACCATCAACGCCACAATCGGCATGACCGGAACATGGTGCTCCGCCGCAGCTTTCAGCACCTCAGGATTCGGCCCGCCCCACAGCAGTCCGTTCCCATCCACCGAGTACCATGCCGGTACGATTACATCGACCTTGTCGGCGTGCTCAACAAACGACTTCACCGACTCCGGATTTTCCGTCATATAAAAAAGCGCCTTCGGTTGGGCGCTCGCCAGGGCCGCGGTACAAAGAACGAAGAAGAGAACGCGCATGATAAAAAGCTCCTGTACTGCTCATGAATTCAACCGCACAAATCAAGCTCGAACCGTAGATGCTCCCTTCACTCTCTCGAGCATCTCGGGAATCGTTACAAACTCGTATCCCTCCGATCGATAACGCCGGATCATACTCTCAGTCGCAATCACCGTCTGTGATCGGTCCGCGCCCATTTGCTTATGCCCGCCGTCATGCAGCAAAATCACATCTCCTCCCCGAATCTGACGCGCGACTTTGGCCTCAATCGCCGCTGCCGGTGGCGCGTTCCAGTCATATCCCGTGACGTTCCACATAACCGGTTCCAGGCCCAATTCGCGCGCAATGCGTAAAACCGCCGGGCGCCTTCCCCCAAATGGCGGACGAAACAAATTCGAGTGCTCCCCAACAGCATCCTGCAACGCCGACCGGCACTCCTTGAGCTCTCTTCGAACGTCACCTGCACTTTTGAAGGTCAGCAGCGGATGTGTAAAGGTGTGATTGCCGATGACGTGCCCCGCGCGAACGATCTCGCGCACAATGTCAGGACGTTCGTTCACGTACCGTCCAATCAGAAAAAAAGTCGCGCGCGCGTCGTGCTTCGCCAGCACGTCCAGCAATCGCAGCGTATGCGGATCATTCGGCCCATCATCGTAGGTCAGCGCCAGTTGCTTCGTCCCGCGTGCCAGCCCCACAAATGTCCGCCCATACCACTGCCCCTTCGGCGCCATAGACTGATACCCGGCCGCAAACGCCGCAGCCGTTCCAGCCAGCAGTGATATAAGCATGCAGGAATTCTAACGGATTGACTGATCGAGCCATTGAGTGATTGCGCGATTGGCGATCTCAGCAATTCGGGGGTCAGGAGTGGAAGTTCAATTGCCCAATTACCAAATCTCTCAATCGCCTAATGACTCAATCACTTAGTCGCTCAATGTCTCAATCCGCTGTTAACTCATCCCGCAATTGTCACTGAAGCTCATCCGAGATATCCTGCTTTTTCCGAGTAGAATCCCCAAAGCATGGCAAATCTTTTCGAGCTCCCCCGATACATTGCTGTGGAAGGTCCCATCCGAGTCGGTAAAAGCACACTAGCCGGTATTCTCGCCGAGCGCCTGAACGCGCAGCGCGTCATCGAACCCGAGTCCAACCCTTTCCTCGGCTCTTTCTACGACGGAGAACGCGGCGCCGCGTTTCAAGCCCAACTGTCGTTTCTGGTTCGGCGATTCGAGCAGTTACACGCACTCGACATCGGTCCGCGCTCCAACAAGACCATCGTCGCCGATTTCATCTTCGAAAAAGACAAGCTCTTCGCCTGCCTGAATCTCACCGATCAGGAGCTCGACACCTATAACCGCTACTACAACCACTTTCGCGAGCAGTTGCCCACGCCCGATCTTGTCATCTATCTGCAGGCCACTCCCGACGTTCTCAAGAAGCGGCTAAAAAAGAAAAACGCTGCCGGTGAGCGTGCCGTCAGCGACGAATACCTGCAGGAAGTGGTAAAGGCCTACGAGCACTTTTTCTTTCACTACACATCGTCCGATCTGCTGATCGTCAATACATCCGACATCGACTTCGTCGACCGCAATGAAGACCTGCAGGAACTCCTGCGCAAAGTCACCGAGCCAATCAAGGGTACGCAGTACTTCCTGCCGCTCGGCGGCCAGGAAGCCGCCAGCGCGTAGGGATCGGGGCGTTTCGGAACATTCGGAGCTATCAGCTTTCGTGACGCGGCAGCGCGTATACCGACAGCGCTTTCCCCAACTTCGAAAACTCCGGATCGGCGGTCACCAGCGATGCACGTATATCGATGGCCAATTCCGCGGCGAACGCATCAGCGTAGCCCAGACCGTGTCTTTGTTTGAGAGCGGCGGCGCGCGACGCGCGTTCCCGATCAGCAGAGATTACTTCAACTGGCAGTCGCTGCAGATTTAGTTCGGCCTGGCGAGCCTTGACTTCACCATGGCGTCGCCACTCGATGTAGTAAACCTCGCCCCAGTTCACTGCAGACATCCAAAGGGGAACGCCAATCCGATCGGATTCGGCGAGGAGTTTGCGTACTCGTTCCGCAGCGGGCTCTCGTCCTTCGAAAAACGCGATCAGAGCATTAGCGTCGAGTACATAGCGCCGCGAAGATGACCGAGACGCTGTCACTATTTCTGTTGTCGCTCTCGCTGTCGCTGGCGTTCGCGTTCGGCCAGGGACTCTTCAAAGGCCGAAGGTTCGCCAGGTTTGGGCTTGAGAAATCCTTTAATCTCGTCCAGAACCCGTTCGATCGGGGCGACAACAAGACGGCCATTTTCCTCGCTACAGATGGCTTTTGTGCCCTTCTTGATGCCTAGCCGGGCCCGAAGCTCTGCGGGAATTACGAGTTGTCCTTTCGAACTGATGGTCACTGAGTAAGGCATAACCCGTATATCTTACCATGATCGATAATGTAAGCCAATATGTATATCGTCTTACCCAAGGCGGTCAAATGTTTTTGGAAGTCTGAGCTCAGAGGATCCCAGACAACCTGCGTCAATAAAGCCATTGAAACGATGGGTGAAACAGAACTAGCCAGCCGTTTCCAGTGCAGCTAAAATATCCCCAGCGTCATCCAAGCTGTAGACGCCACGATGCGTGCACAGGCTCTATCCGCCTTTGGCGGAGGGGCACTGGAGGACATCATGAGTATCACCCCCATCGGCGGGGCTTCGTTTGGCAACTCCAGTCGCAAGGTTACGACCGCCTCTCTTCGCGATCAGAAACTCCATCACCAGCCCATCACTTGCCTGACCGCCTACGACTACGCCACCGCGCGCCTGGTCGACGAGGCCGGCATCGACATGGTTCTTGTGGGAGATTCTCTCGCCCAGACCATGCTCGGGTACGACAACACTCTCTCCGTGACCATGGACGAGATGCTGCACCACGTCAAAGCCGTGCACCGCGGCGTGAAGAATGCCCTGCTCGTCGCCGACATGCCCTATGGCTCCTATCAGGTCGACCCCAAAGATGCAGTTCTCAATGCCGCCCGCTTCGTCAAAGAAGGTGGAGCTGAGGTGGTCAAGCTGGAAGGTGGCGAACGCCGCACTGATGTCATCCGACGCATCATCGATGCCGAGATACCCGTCGCTGGCCACATCGGCCTCACTCCTCAGTCCGTGAACGTCATGGGAGGCTACAAGGTCCAGGGCAAAAATCTCGGCGCCATCGAGCAACTCATGCGCGATGCCGTCGCTCTCGACCGCGCTGGGGTGGCCTGCCTCTTCCTCGAAGGTATCCCGCGCGAGGTCGCCACCATGATCACCACCGAAGTCAGCACCCCCACCATTGGCATCGGCGCTGGCCCCGAATGCGATGGCCAGGTTCTCGTCTTTCACGACATCCTGAATCTCACCTTCGGATCTGCGGCCAAATTCGTCCGCCGCTACGGAGACGCCGCCGCTCTCATTACCCAGGCCGTTCAGGCCTTCCGGGCAGATGTCCGCTCGCATCAATATCCGTCCGACGACGAGTCCTACCATCTCCCGAAAGACACGAGCGCCGCTCTAGACACGGTTCTCGCTCGCAAACGTGCCATGGGTCGCTAAGTGTTCTTGCATCCCTGGTTGGCAAAACGAAAACAGAAGCTTCCACCGATTTACTTTTGTCATTCCGAATCGGCGAAGCCGATGAGGAATCTGCTGTCCGCCGGCAGCTTTGATCCTGCAGTCCATAGCTGGTCCTTGGCTGCGTTGTAAACTCGAAAAGGTTTTTCGAGGACGTCGACGAATCGGCGCGCAGCAAGCGTGAACAGAACCGCATCAAAGGCAACATCCCGGATGTCGGAACGTTTCTGGCTGCTTGGGGCAATCACCTTGACTGACCGAATCCGCGCGTTTACGCGGAGAATTGTCGTTTTCTTCTTCTCTTGCTCCTTGGCGCTCCTCGGCCAGAGCAACACCGGCGAGCTACATCTCAAGGTGACCGATCCCTCCGGTCTCGCAGTGAAAACCTCCATTCAGATTGTCAGTGAGGCCAACCAGTACCGTCGCACCCTCACCACCGACGATGAAGGCCTTTTGACGGTGCAGCGTCTGCCCTATGGTGTGTACGAACTCGAAATCAATCAGCCGGGGTTTGCTGAAGTCTCCGAGTCCGTCAATGTGCATTCGGCAATTCCCGCCGATTACACGATTCAGTTGAAAGTGGCTGCGCCGAATGAATCGATCACGGTCAGCGCTGCCAATACTCTGATTGATCCGGATCAGCCGGGTTCCGTCAATGAAATCGGCTCAGATGCGATTCAGAATCGAGTCGGCTCTGTCCCGGGCCGATCCATTCAGGATCTCGTGAACTCGCAGCCCGGATGGCTCTACGAGGGTAACGCCGTCCTTCATCCCCGCGACTCGGAATATCAGACCCAGTTTGTGGTCGATGGCATCCCTCTTACCGACAATCGCTCTCCCAGTTTCGGCCCCCAGATTGAAGCCGATGACGTGCAGTCCATCAGCATCTACACCGCCGGGATCCCGGCTGAGTATGGACGGAAGATGGGCGGCGTCGTTGAAGTCAACACACTGCACGATTCCCAGCCCGGCTTTCACGGACAGGTTGTGCTCTCGGGCGGCAGCTTCGATTCCGCGGGAGCTTTTGCCCAAGGTCAGTATGCCTGGGGTAAGAACCTGTTCGGAGCCAGCGCCAGCGGCGCCATGACCGGCCATTACCTCAATCCTGTGGTCGTCCAGAACTACACCAACCGTGGCACGCTCGGCGATTTCTCCACCAACTACCAGCGCGACCTGACACCAAAAGATCGCCTCAACCTCAGCGTCAGACACGACCTTTCCCGCTATGAGCTTCCCAATGAACAGGTGCAGCAAGCGGCCGGTCAACTCCAGACCGCCGACAACATCGAGACCATGGGAATCGCCTCGTACCAGCACACTTTCTCGTCGAACGTGCTGGCCGACTTCCGGGGAATGGTCCGGGACAATGCCAACGACTTCCATTCGAACGCCAACTCCACGCCGATCGAAGTCTTTCAACACAACCGCTTTCGCGAAGGATATTTCAAAGGCAGCGTCACCATCAGCCACGGCCGGCACGAGATCAAGGCGGGAGTGGAATCTGACAATCTGTTCCTCCACGAAAATTTCCGCTACAACATCACCGACCCCACTCAATACGACCTAGGCACTCCGCTCGCGTTAAGCTTCGCGGGGCGGCGTCCCGATCTGGAGCAAGCCATCTACGTCCAGGATTTGATTCATTTGGGCAATTGGACCGTCAGCGCTGGCCTGCGCTGGGACCACTACCAGTTCATGGTCAACCGCCAGGCCTTGCAACCGCGCTTGGCGGTCTCGCGGTTTTACCCCTCAGCAAATGTCATCGTCCATTTCTCTTACGACCGCGTCTTCCAGACCCCCTCGTTTGAAAACCTCCTGCTTTCGAGTTCAACGGCAGTGACGGCGCTGAATCCCGTCTCGCTTCAATTGCCGGTCGAACCCTCGGAGGGAAACTACTACGAGGTTGGCCTCACAAAAGTCTTCTTCAACAATGTGAAGCTGGATACCAACTATTTCCGGCGCTCGATGAACAACTTCGCCGACGACGACCAGATCGATAACACTACCATCAGTTTTCCGATCGCCTTTGCCAAGGCAATCATCTACGGCGCGGAAGCCAAGCTCGATTTACCGGAATGGAAGAAATTCTCGGGCTTCCTGAGTTATTCGTATGAGGTAGGCAATGCGTGGAATCCCGTCACCGGCGGACTCTTTCTCGGCGCGAATGCGCAGATTCCGACCACTGGCTTCTTCCCGATCTCGCAAGACCAGCGCAACACCGTTCGAGGTCGCCTCCAATATCAGCTTGCGCCCCGCCTCTGGATTGCTGCCGGAGTCCAGTTCGACAGCGGATTGCCCTTTCAGTTCCAGTGCGATCCCAGCTTGTCTCTCGACCAGTGCGTTGCCGGCGAAATTCAGATTTACGGGCAGCAAGTAACCGACCGAGTCAACTTCGCGCAAGGCCGCATCTATCCCACCTTTCTCCTCAGCGCATCGGCGGGCGCGGACCTGTACAAATCCGAGCCGCTGAAGATGCGCTTCCAGGTGGACGGGACGAATCTCACCAACGTGGTCGACGTGATTGATTTCGGCGGCCTCTTCTCGGCAAACGCCATCGGCCCTTCCCGCAGCGTTGCCTTGCGTCTGACCGCCACCTTCTAGGCAGCTTGTCATTCCAACTAAGCAGTTTGTCATTCCGAGCACAGCGAGGAATCTGCTTCCTGCATGTGCCCATGTTGCTGTCAGGCGCTTCGTGATTTTCAAAGAGTGGGAGAATCGTGCCTTAAATCGTTGTTAACTATGGTTAACCTCTGTTGTATACTTAGGCTAACTGTTTGGGGCCCCTGTTTGTTTGGCATGACTGATCCGAAGACATTGCCGGAACCGCGTGGGAATGTGCCTTCGGATCTGCTTCCTCCCTCCACTGACGTCGTCGTCACCCATGAAGACATCGATCGCGCCCATGACCGCGAACGCGTCTGGGCTCTGCGCGCCAAAAGAGGCATTTGGTCCCGCACCAGATTGTTGTGGCTGCTCATCGGCCCCGGCATCCTCGTCATGCTCGGAGAGAACGACGGCCCCAGCATGCTCTCCTATACGGCGACTGGCGCCCGCTTCGGCATCGGCTTCTTTCTTCCCTTCGTCGTCCTCACCTTCTTGATGGCCTGCGTCGTGCAGGAAATGACCGTTCGCCTCGGAGCGGCCACCCACCGCGGCCATGCCGAACTGATCTTCGATCGCTTCGGACCGTTCTGGGGATGGTTCTCGATGATCGACCTCATGGTCGGCAACTTCCTGACTTTGGTCACCGAGTTCATCGCGATCCGCGCCGGCCTCGGTTATTTCGGTGTGCCGCCGTGGATCTCCGTGCTTGCCGCCTGGATCGTGCTTTTCGCCGCCTTGATGGCCCACCGCTATTGGACTTGGGAGCGCGTCACTCTGACCGCAGCCCTCTGCAACCTGATCTTTGTTCCCGTCGCCCTGCTCAGTCATCCTCACTGGGGCGCCATTGGGCATGCCATGTTCACGTGGAAACCTCTGCCCGGTGGACTCAATCAGGAAACTGTTTTGATCCTTCTCGCGGACATCGGCGCTACCGTAACTCCATGGATGCTTTTCTTCCAACAGAGCGCCATCGCCGACAAAGGCCTCACCACCCACGACATCCACTTCGGTCGTATTGATACGGTGCTCGGAGCAGCACTAGCCGCCCTCGCCGCCCTCGCTACCATCGTTGCGGCCGCTCCTCTGTTCACGCACGGCATGTCGGCCGGCACCTTCGAAGCCGCCGAATTCGCCCAGGCTCTTCAGCCTTTCGTTGGGAAATGGGGTTCGGCCCTTTTTGCCTTAGGAATGTTCGAAGCCGGCATGGTTGCTGCCGTCACCATCTCTACATCATCTGCCTACGCTTTTGGCGAAGTTGCCCGTCGCCCGCACAGCCTCAATCTTCCCTTCCGCCAGGGCAAGTCGTTTTATCTCGTCCTTATTCTCGAGGCCGCAGCCGCAGCCGGTCTTGTTCTCATCCCCGGCATCCCGCTCGTTTACATCGTGCTCGTCGTGAACGTGATCGCCGTGCTCGCCATGCCGCCTGCATTGCTGTTTCTCTACTTGCTGGTAAATGATCGCGAAGTCATGGGCGAACTTGTCAGCCCTCTCTGGGCCAACATCCTGGCGCTCGGAGTTGTCGTGCTCCTCATCGCAGCGGGAATCTTATTCGGAGTGAGCGTCGTCGCGCCCCACGCTCTAGCCATTTTCGGAGGCCACTGATGTCTACAACATCTCGCCTCCTCACACCAAGGCTCGTCGCCATATTCAGTCGCATCGTTGTCTCACAGTCGTGTCACCCTGAGCGAAGCGAAGGACCTCTGCACTCTGCCGACAGCGTCGGCGGAACGTTCCAGGCCACACATCATGCCCCAAATTCACCGATTGCAAAGGCGTACTCATGAACAAGGCTTCTCCTCCACACAGCGATCACACCACACCAGACCTCTCCTACATCGTTGCGTCGCTCGAGCCTGACCAACTTATCGCGGCGAAGGAGCAGCATCACTTCACCCGACGCAAACTATCAGCAATCGAAAAAGTGCTGCTCTGGGCCTTGCGCATCTACCTCGTGCTAATGCTTACGGTTGTCGTCTATCAGGTAGCCATCACGGTGAAGTAGTACCCTGTGAACCCCTGTGTTCTCTGTGGTGAAATGTTTTCTGACTCCCCAAGGCCACCCCGTCTTTTCCTCCTTCCTTCCGAAGCATTAAACTAGAAGGTTCCGTTTCACCCATATCCGGACTCATCCTCCCTGGAAGGCTTACATGTCTTTGAACAGTTTCAATTCGCGCTCCACATTGAAAGTCGGCGCCAAAGAATACGAAATCTACCGCCTCGACGCGCTCGACAACGCGGGTATCTCGACCAAACACTTGCCCTTCTCGCTCCGAATCCTGCTTGAGAACCTGCTGCGCACGGAAGACGGGCGCAACGTCAAGAAAGAAGAAGTCCGCGCTCTCGCCAGCTGGAACAGCAAGTCGAAGCCCGACAAAGAAATCGCCTT
Source organism: Candidatus Sulfotelmatobacter sp. (assembly GCA_035946775.1). GTDB lineage: Bacteria > Acidobacteriota > Terriglobia > Terriglobales > Acidobacteriaceae > Sulfotelmatobacter. The sequence continues at coordinate 326,129 of DASYZA010000165.1, forward strand.
CACCCCCAGCCGCGTCCTGCTGCAAGACTTCACCGGAGTCCCCTGCGTGGTCGATCTTGCCGCCATGCGCGACGCCATGAAGCAACTCGGCGGCGACGCCGGCCTCATCAATCCGCTGCAGCCGGTGGAGCTCGTTATCGATCACTCCGTCCAGGTCGACGAATTCGGCACCCCGAACGCTCTCGACATGAACGCGCTCCTCGAATTCCAGCGCAACAAAGAACGCTATTCCTTTCTCCGCTGGGGCCAAACCGGATTCCGCAACCTCGCCATCGTCCCTCCCGACACCGGCATCGTCCACCAGGTCAACCTCGAGTACCTGGCCCGCGTGGTGTTCGTGCATGAATCCCCCGGCAAGCGCCAGGCCTACCCCGACACCCTGGTCGGCACCGACAGCCATTCCACCATGGTGAATGGGTTGGGGGTTTTGGGGTGGGGAGTGGGTGGGATTGAGGCTGAGGCGGCGATGCTTGGGCAGCCTGTTTCTATGCTCATTCCTCTCGTTGTGGGCGTGAAGCTCACGGGACGGTTGCGCGAGGGAGCTACGGCTACCGATCTTGTTTTGACCATCACCGAGATGCTGCGCAAGCACGGCGTCGTCGGGAAATTCGTGGAGTACTTCGGGCCGGGATTGCGAGATCTGTCTCTTGCCGATCGCGCAACGATCGCCAACATGAGCCCGGAATACGGCGCAACTTGCGGCATCTTTCCGATCGATAAAGAAACGTTGAAGTATCTCAAGCTCACCGGACGCTCCGCGGAACAGATTGCTCTCGTCGAGGCCTATGCACGCGAACAGGGGATGTTCCATGACGAGAAGACGCCCGAAGCTGAATACTCCGAGCTGCTTTCCCTCGATCTCGGAACCGTTGAGCCCTCGCTGGCCGGGCCGAAGCGTCCGCAGGATCGTGTGATCCTTTCGCAGGCCGGAGAGTCGTTCAACAAGTCTCTGCCTTCTCTGATCAAACCGAAGATGGCGGCGAAGACGGCGCCATCTGCGGCAAACAACAAGACAACGACCAAGGAGCGCTGGGAGCAAGAGGGCGGCAGTCCAGCAGCGGTTGGCGTCGAAGATCCTAATGTTCATGAACATGTCCCTGCTTCGGTAGAAGATTCGCTGAAGCACGGAAGCGTGGTCATCGCGGCGATCACGTCGTGCACCAACACTTCGAACCCGTCGGTGCTGATTGGCGCCGGATTGCTCGCGAAGAAAGCGGTCGAGAAAGGTCTCACGGTTCCGGCGTGGGTGAAGACTTCTCTCGCTCCCGGATCGAAAGTGGTCCGCGATTATCTTGAGCAAGCCGGACTCATGCCCTATCTCGAGAAGCTGAAGTTCAATCTTGTCGGCTACGGGTGTACGACTTGCATCGGTAACTCCGGTCCTCTGCCGGAGGAGGTTTCGAAGGCGATCGATGAGAAGGAACTTGTAGTTGCATCGGTGCTCTCCGGAAATCGCAACTTCGAGGGACGCATCAACTCCGAAGTTCGCGCGAACTATCTGATGTCGCCTCCTCTTGTAGTGGCCTTCGCGCTCGCTGGGCGCATCGATGTCGACATGCGCAAAGATCCGATCGGCAAAGGGCGCGACGGGCAACCCGTCTATCTTGCCGACATCTGGCCGTCGTCGCGTGAAGTCGAAGAGACGATTCAGCATTCGATTTCGTCGGAGATGTTCACGAAATCGTACGGTGAAGTTTTCCTGGGTGACGAACGCTGGCGCGGGCTCGCGGCGCCGAAAGGCGAGACCTACGCGTGGGAAAAAGATTCCACCTACATTCGTCGCGCGCCCTACTTCGACGACATGGACGTGAAGCCTTCGCCCGTACAGGAAATCAAGAAAGCTCGCGTGCTTGCAGTGCTCGGCGACAGCGTGACGACCGATCACATCTCTCCGGCGGGCTCGATCAAGAAAGACAGCCCCGCGGGAAAGTATTTGCAGGAGCACGGCGTAAAGCCGGCGGACTTCAACTCCTATGGCTCGCGCCGCGGCAATCATGAAGTGATGGTGCGTGGCACGTTCGCCAACGTCCGTTTGCGCAACAAGCTGGTGCAGACCGAGGGCGGATTTACTCGACACCTGCCGACGAACACCGAGATGTCGATCTTCGATGCCAGCGAGAAATATCGCGCGGATGGAACGCCGCTGATCATTCTGGCCGGGAAAGAGTACGGCTCGGGATCGTCGCGCGATTGGGCCGCGAAGGGCCCGGCGCTTCTCGGCGTGCGCGCGGTCATCGCCGAAAGCTACGAACGTATTCATCGATCGAACCTCGTGGGCATGGGCATCCTTCCGCTGCAATTCCCAGCGGGCCAGAACACCGAATCCTTAAAGCTGACGGGAGAAGAAACTTTCGAGATCACCGGCATCCGCGACGTAGTCGATCACTTCGCCGCCGGACGTACGGTAAACGTTAAAGCCAAAGTCAGGGGCGAAGACCCGATCGAGTTCGAGGCGGTGGTCCGCATCGACACTCCGCAGGAAGCTTTGTACTACGCCAACGGCGGGATCCTGCAGTATGTGCTAAGGCAGTTGCTAGCGACCAAGGCCGAACCGGTCGGAGCGTAGAAACGTAGTTTCAAGTTCTATCAAAAGCCCCACGTCTCAAAATCGAGACGTGGGGCACCCATCAACATCTACTTTGTTCTCGAACTTAGCGCCCCGTAGAGTGAGGCTTCCATTTATGGGTGCCCCATTTCTGCCGCGGTTTTTGCGGCAGAAGTGGGGATTTTCCTTTCCCGCTAAACTGCTTTCGAGCGGGTCTTCTGCTCACAACTCGACCAGTCATTCACCCGCACCGGTCCAGTTTCTCCGAAGGCGTAAGCCCGAAAGCTGCTCCACTTCCAGTCTTCCGGCCGTTCGACTAGCCCGCGGGTTACCGGGTTCTGGTGCATGTAGTGGAGTTTCTCGCTCATTTTGCTTTCGCTCCAGACGTTGAAGTCATAGAAACGGCGCATCCAGAAATGACTCGATTCGCCCGCCGGCAATATCCCTACCTCTCGCGCACAATACGCACGAGAAATGGGGTACCCATCGCTGGATAGTTTTCGGACAAAGCTCAGCTTTACTGCTTGGATTACTGTTGACGGATTCGCCTGCTCCGGTTCTGAAACCAGTAAGTGCACGTGTTCTGGCATGACTACGTATCCAGCGACTACAAAACAATATCGGATTCGCATTTTTTCCAGCACTGTTAACAGCAGATCGCGTCGATCGGGAATCAAAAGTGGCTTTCGCTCATGACAACTGAATGTGATGAAGTGCAGTGCGTTGGTTTCGTAGTAACGCTTCAGGCTCCACGGCATTCTCGCAAGCTAGTTCAATGACACCCCGACCGTCTGTGATCCTTGATCAGAAATTGTTCGACTATTCCCGAAACGGTATCGATGTTGCAGGAAAGGCCCCCACTTCTGCCGCAGAAAGCGCGGCAGAAATGGGGCACCCATCACTGCTTACACCATCTGTCTGCTCACGATTTATGGCGGATCAGCTCGTCTCTTGCTTTCCCACAACGAGTGAGGCTGCGTTGTAGTGTTCGTACCAGAAACGGTTACCCTTCGTGATTTCCCAATACCTTTCTGCTCGAGTCTCTCCCAGAAACACGAAAGGCGCGACCCATGGGCCGCGCCTGTGTGATTTCTACTCTCTAATTCCAGAATAGCAAATCGCAGGGGGTGAATGTAACACGACTTTGGACTTTATATCTGGCGCGCTTTCATGCGCTTAACACAATTTGTGACCTGTCTGCCCCTTGACAAGATTTAGGGGCTGGCATGATATCGGGTGCCGTCCGCTAAAGCGGACTCACTTTGTTGCCATTTTCCGCGTCCCAGCGCCGACGCGCTGGGCTAACGACTGGCGCCGCTGCTGCGGCTTTGTGGCTGGGCTAAAGGCGGTGTCCTTCCCAAAGCCATTCACGACAAGGATTCTGCTCATCACTCATTACTCATTGCCCACTGCTCATTGCCCATAGCCCATAGCCAGGCGTTAATACTCATCCGGGATGCGGCGTTCGGCTGCCGGGATCGGGCCGGTATAAGTGAGGCGCAGGCCCCAATCGATGTCTGACGGGAACGCGGGCAGTTCGATGATTCCAATCTCGTTCGAACGGAGTGATCCCTTGCCCACCGGTTGCCAGGTTCCATTGCGGGGATCGAACCAGTCGGCGCGATACTCGCTCCAGAGCTTGGCGCCTCGAACCTGACTCTGCGGGCAGCCCTTTTCGAAGTACGCCAGGAAAATTTCTTTGTCCGGAGTACGAGCCGCGTAGGCCCAACCTTCATACGCTTCCAGATTGTGATCTTTGTCCGGCGAGACGAGGTCCGCATCGGGCACCAAATCCTGATAGCGTTTGCCGATCGACATGGCGAAGGTGCGCAGGTACTGCATCTGGCTTGCGGAGTTCCACTGGAACGCGTCCCACATTTTGATCGGGGCTGTGGGTTCGATATCGGCGCCCCAAATGCCTTCGGCGCCGTAGACGTGGCCACTGAATCCGCCCGAGAGAAAACTCCCGTACATCGACGAGCGCACGAACTGGTCGTCTTTCGGAGTTCCACCGGGCGCGCCGAACTGGTATCCCTGACCGTTGCCCAAGCCGCGCTCGTCCTTGTAGCCCGAATAATAAGGTTCGCCGTTAAGCGCGGGCTGGGGGTGGGCGTCCTGATAAATCTCCGTCAGGTACCAGTAATTGTTGTGCTCGCGCATGTTGCCGATCTGGTGCAGAGTCACCCAGGAATTTTCGCCCCAGTTCTCGAGCGTGGAAGGGTCGGCATTCGCGGAGAGCAAAGTGCCGAAGGGCGGAGGTCCGTACTTCTGTTTCACCTGATTGATGGCCTTCGTAAAGTCGTCGGGACTGACACTCTCGCTGATGATGTCGAGGTGAATCGGACTGAGAACGGTGTTGTTGGCCTGATATCGCGACCAGACATACTGGATGAATCGCGCGTAGGAGTCGGGCCATTCGTAGTACTTGCTCCAGAGCATGCTGGCATCGCGCCGCGACACTTCAATGAAAGCGATGAAGCCCTGCGCGTTCAGGTAGTCGATCTTGCGATCGATGTATTTGAAGTATTCCGGATTGACGCGATCGACATCGGGAAACATGTTTTCGTAGCCCGGCACTTTTCCCGGGAACACGAAGGGACGTCCGCCTTCGTTGTCCATGTTCTTGGCGCTGCCGGTGCCGAACTCCAGCCAAGCGGAGCGGACGGGAGTTCCGTCGGGCATGCGGACATGCCACGGTTTGCCGTCGGTCATCCAGTTTGGAAACGCTGCGATGATGCTGACCCAGTTGTAGCCTTGCGCCTTGCGGTAGCGAACGTAATCCTTGAAACCCGCATCAGGCCCGATCGGGCGTTCTTTATCGTCGTCGTACCACTTGAAGCGGTTGGTTCCCGCCGAGTACCAGGTATCGCCGATCACGAAGAAGGGAGTGCCGTCGGCCTGCTCGAGGGCGTGGTGATTGGCTGTGGGCCGCAGGAAGCCGTGGCGTAGCGGATTGGCGCGCTTCTCGTCTTCCGTCCAGTCAATTGCCGTGAACTTGCCGGCCTTCCCGCTAATGCCGGGATCTTCTGGGCTGGAGTCGCTGCGCCACGACCATGCTCCAGGCGCTGTGGCCACGAGACGAACGTGGAAGATCTGGCCGCCGTCCCAGAATCCGTAGACGCGCTTGTGAAAGCCGGGGCCGGTGAGGTCTACCCAAACCGTGATGTCGGTGTAGGGATTGGCGTAGGTATGTGCGGCGGTGAGCGTTACTTCCTGCTTTTCCCAGGTATGCACTGAGGCCGCGCTTGGTGCGGCAATCGCTGTTCCGAGAAGCAGAGTTAAGGAAACTAGTAACTGCAGGCTTTTGACGATTTCGTGGTGGCCAGGAGTTCGCGGGATTCGTGAGGAAACAGATATGAGCGGCATGATTTTGACAGCGTATTTTAAAGCGGACATTCCCAGAAATTAAGAAGAAAAGCTCAACGTTGGCAGCCGCAGAGGCAGTTTGCAGGGTTTAAGGTCATCTTCTAATTATCCAGACAGGAGTGACTCTAATCACTGATTCTTCACGGCCGGTCGGGTAAAGAAATAGGTTCCAAGATCAGCCTTTCAGGAGATCAGACTTTTGCCGTTCACCCGCCGTGTCGCGATCTTCTTATTATTGGCATGCGCGATGTGTGCTGCAGGTGCGCCGTCTCCGGAGCAGTGGGTTCCGATTCGCTGGACCGGCGGGCCTTTGGAAATTGCGTGGCGAACTCGCGCGAAAGCACTCTCTTCCGATCCTTCTGTTCGTGACGCGCTTGTTCACTGGTATGAGCCCGCGACGCTCGGGCTTCTTGAGAACTCGCCGGTGAATTGCCTGCTGGTCACATGGAGCGCGGGGGCCGACGCCGATGTTGAAACTCAGCAGCATCAACTCGTGAAGACTTATGCGGAGGAAGCGCACAAGCGAGGGCTTGTGGTGCTCGGCCTCGTTTATACCGCCGGCGATGCTTCGAGAATTGCGGGGGAAGCAACCCGGGCTGCGCTCGACGGGCTAGTACTCGAAGGAGATTTCGCGGCGAGTTTTGCCGACGCCTTGCGCAAAGCCGCCGGCTCGATGTTAGTGATCGAGATCGCGAAGGATGCGGGGCAATGGCGATGGAAGACTGCTCCGATCGTTGCGGTTGAGGGCGTCGCGCCGAGCGGGCGCAATCTCACGGAAATGGGTATTCGCGGAACACCTTCCAGCCTGCCCTGGATCGAGTCGAATGTGTGGCTGGCTGGCTCGTTGGGTCTGGCTTCGCCGCGGGGGCCAATGTGGATCAGCAGCCAGCTTGAGAATCCATTGGCTGTCGATTACGAACAGGCTGTAGCCGATGCTGCGGCGGCCGGTGGACGCTGGATTATTGCTCTCGACGATGCGCTGCGCACGAAGCTGCGAGCGCAAGATGCCTCAGCGCTCGAGGTCTGGCGCCGTCTCTTGCGCTATGTGAGTTTTGCTGAGAGTCACAATTCGTGGCGTTCACTCGCTCGGTATGGAAACGTCGGTATCTTGCTCGATCAGGCGAGCACGGCGGCCGATGTCGCCGACGAGTACTTGAAACTCGCCACACGCCGACAGGTACCGTATCGTTTGATCTCCCGTTCCGATCTGAATGCTGCTGTGCTAGCGAGATTCCGCGCGATTGTCGGCATTTCCCTCGATCCGCCATCAGCGGCTGAACGCAAACTGCTGCAGGAGTTCGCCGAGAGTGGCGGGGTCGTATTCGCCGGTCCGTCGTGGGGTGAGGCTCCGAAAGCGGCTCCATTTGCCGAACTTCCGGCCGGGAAAGGCAGCGTTGTCGTCTACAAAGATCCGGATCCCGAATCAGTGGCGCACGATCTGAAGGAAATTCTCTCGGATGATGATCTGGGAGTGGTCCCGTTCAATGTGCCGTCGGTGATTACGTTTGCCAGTGGAGGCGGTCCAGGGCACCCACTCGTTGTGCAGTTGGTGAACTACTTCGATCATCCTGTCGAGGCGATCACGCTTCGTGTGGCCGGAAAGATCAGCTCGGCGCGGATGGAAACTCCCGAAGGTGCAGCAGTGGATCTGCCGCTGCGATACGACGAGGGCAGGACGGAAGTGACGATTCCAAAGCTTTTGGTATGGAGTGCCGTTTCGATGCAATAAAAAGGAGGCAACACCATGTGTAAAGGACTGACGCGGCGCGATTGGCTGGCAATGTCTGGCCTCGCTGCAGGAGCAATGGCAGTGCGAAAGGCCGAAGCGCGGCCGACCCCAGCTCGCCCCGGCGAGGATGCGCGGAGCGTATCGGCGCCGGCAGAACCGGTATCTGTCGCGAAGGTCCACGGCTACGACGGGGACCTCACGACCCAATTCCGCAAGATGTTCGACCAGATCGGAGGGATCGACAATCAAGTGAAAGGAAAGACAGTTGGCATCAAGGTCAATCTGACAGGCGGCGGAGCATTCCCGGGATACACGGCCGGCGACACGCATTGGGTGCATCCTAAGGTGGTCGGTTCGGCAGTTGCGGCGTTCGGAGCGCTCGGCGCGAAGCGGGTCCGCATCCTGGAAGGCGCCGAGAGTCACAAACGCGGAGCCAAGCTCGAAGACAAGTTGCTGCAGGGTGGGTGGGACGTCAACGCGATCCGCAATGCGGCGCCGCTGGTCGAGTTCGAAGACACCGACAAGCCCGGCCAGGACAAGCAGTTCTCACTGCTGAAAGTAAAGAGCACACCGTATGTTTTCCCGGGCTTCCAGATGAATCATTCGTATGAAGACTGCGACTTCTTCGTGAGCATGGGCAAGATGAAGAACCACGAAGAGATGGGACTCACGATCTGCATCAAGAACCTGTTCGGTATCACGCCGCTGGGGATATACCACGACCGCGAACAGGTCTTCCATTACGGCTATGCGCAATCGCCTTCGGGCGCGCCGGTGGAACTCGATCCGAAGTCAACGCGGTATGAAGGCTGGCGGTTGCCGCGAGTCCTGATCGACATTCTGGGCGCGCGGCCGGTGGATCTCGCCATTGCTGACGGCATTGTTTCGATGGTCGGAGGCGAGGGGCCGTGGGTGCTGGGTTCGAAGCCGGTGCATCCGGGAATCCTGATCGTCGGGAAGAATTGCGTGAATACCGACACAGTGGCTGCGGCGTGCATGGGGTACAACCCGCGAGCCGGGCGGCACGAGGCGCCGTATCGCGTGTACAAGAATCCGAAGGACCATCCTCCGGACCAGTTGCATCCCGGCGATGAGACGTTTCAGTATGCCGACAACATGATGCTTCTGGGAGAGAAGGCTGGAATTGGCTCCGCAGATCTGACCAAGATTGATGTGCGCGGCGTGCCGATCAAGGAAGCGATGTTCGAATACGAATCGTTCTGGAAGGGCCAGATGCCGAAGGGTGAGGGGCAGTCCTGATGCGGTTTTGTCTTGCGTTCTTGGCTGCGCTTCTGCTGACGACACCAGCGGAGGCGCAGCGACTGGAACGAAGCACGGATGCGATGGGGGCGACGTTCTCTGTCGTCCTATACGGGTCCGATCAGGCATCAATGAACCAGGCCATCGATGCCGCATTTGACGAAGCTCACCGCCTGGATGATCTGCTCTCGAATTACAAGCCTGCAAGTGAATGGAGCCGCATCAATCGCGAGGCGGCTTCGCATCCGGTCGAAGTCTCGCCGGAATTATTCAGCCTTCTGTCGGAGTGCCTTGAATACAGCCGCGCGAGCGAAGGAACGTTCGATCTGACGGTCGGCCCGCTGATGCGCGCTTGGGGATTTTTCGGCGGCACGCATCATGTTCCATCTCGCGAGGAACTCCGCCAGGCCCGCGAAGTCGTGGGATATCGACGCGTGCGGCTGGACGCGCGGAAGCGAACCGTGCAGTTCGATCATCCTGGAGTGGAGATCGACCCCGGCGGAGTGGGCAAGGGCTACGCTGTGGATCGGATGGTTGAGATTCTGCGTGCACGAGGGTTTCACAACGCCCTTGTAGCGGCATCGGGCAGCAGCATTTTCGGATTCGGTAATCCTCCAGACGAGCCGCGCGGCTGGCCGCTCAGTATTGCCGATCCCTGGGACCACCGGAAGAACGCCGCAGACGTGTTTCTCAAAGACCAATCTCTCTCCACGTCGGGCAGCTACGAAAAATCATTCCGCGTCGGCGGACATCGTTACACGCACATCATGGATCCGCGGAGTGCAACTCCGGCTGAGAACGCAGTGCAAGTGTCGGTGATTGCTCCGCGCGCGATCGACAGCGAGGTATGGGCGAAGCCGTACTTCGTTCACGGAGCCGCATGGACCGCAGCACATAAGCCGAACTCGTGGAGAGTGCTTTACTGCGAGAACATCCCAGGGGCTGCGTGTTCATGGGTCGAACAGGATTCAGGAAGAAATCCCTGACCAACATGATGAAAGAGTTTGCAACTTGCTTGCAGGGAATCGTCATTCATCGGATGACTTGGGCTTTTTTTTAATCATAGTTAAAGTTTTCATGTGCAATACAGCATCCGTGGCCGTTTTACCGTGGCCGTTTTACCTTGACACCCTTAGCAGCAGCCGCGACAATTGATAGCCGTCGGGTGGAACTCCCCCTTCCGTAATCCCGATTCTGGGGCCTTTCAAAACTCACGTATCTCAGCCGTAAAACTTCCTTGCGGAGAAGCGGTGCGGCCGTCTCGCCACGTATATCGCGCAAGCCTGCAATCAAGTCAATGGAGAAAGAGCCATGCGCAGCCGTGCGTACGTTGCATTGGTGGGGATAGCAGTCCTGTTCTTTTCGATTCTTTGGTCACAGCCTCTATCGGCACAGTCTTTCAGCTTTTCACCCAGCGGTTTCACTACATCGAATGTGTGCGCGAACAGCAGCACTCCGCCACCCGCTTGCCAAGTATTGACGAACGGTTCGCCGTCGCGGCCGCAGGTGACTAGTGCAGGCAGCTTGCGTTTGACCACGGCGAACATGAACCAGCATGGCTCCGCGTGGTTCGTAACACAGCAGCCGCTGGCGACCGGATTTACTACGGCATTTCAGTTTCAGATCTCGAACACCAATTCGTGTTTCTTCTGCTCATTTCCAGCTGACGGCCTGGCTCTTGTGATACAGGCCGATCCCTCTGGGACGGGAGCGCTGGGATACACGGGCAATGGACAGAACATCGCCTACGGCAACAACGATATCTCGACGGCGAGCGGCCCCGGGGCAGCGATCCTGAACAGCCTCGCTGTCGAACTGGATACGCACCAGAACTCCGACTACAGCGATCCCGATGGGAATCACATTGCTGTGCAGAGTTGCGGCCCGAACAATAGCAGCACGCTGACTCCGAATAGCGCGGACCACAACTACATGTGCCCGAACGGAGCCCTGGCGAAGATCGCTCTCCAAAGCCTGCCAGCTGGCATGTCGCTCACTGACGGCCTGACGCACACGATCACCGTGAACTACCTGCCTCCGGGCACCTGTACAAGCGGATGCAACAACCTGAGCGTGTATCTCGACAGTACGCTGATTTTGCAAGCGACCCTCGATATCACGAAGCAGCTGAACCTTACGAGCGGAAGCACCGCCTACGTCGGATTTACGGCGGCGACCGGCTCTCTGGTGCAGAACAATGACATCATCAGCTGGTCATTCAGCCAGTGGCCGCTCTCGCCGATTACGATCACGCAACCTGTGCAGCCGACGACACCGACCAATTTCAATTACACGTCGAGCTTGAGCGCGGTTACCGATTATTCGCAGAGTGGATTGCCGCCGAGTTCCTTCCAGGGGCTCTTTATGCAGGGGACAGCGACCACCATCACTGACCAGCAATTCTCAGATCTGGTGAACAACACGCCATTTCAGGGCAGTTCGTGTCAGCATCAGGACACAGGCAATGGCACGTACGCGTGCGTGACTACGACGGACCTCTGCACTACTTCGACGAACTCCACCGCACAAGGTTCGAACTGCCTGAGCACGGGCACGAATCCCCTGATCAATGTGTCGAACACATACAATCTGGATCCCGCGCAGAAGCCGCTCATCGCGCCCGGATACATCATGGGCAAGGACAATGCACTGAGCTGCGGAGCCAGCGCGGACAATACATGCAAAGGGCTAGTGAGTATCTTCACGGGAGTCAGCGGCGATGCGCTCACCAGTGGCGGCAAAACCAACAACTTCAACTCCGTGCTGATTCCAATTTTTGGGCTGGCACAGCCCAGCACCAGTGTTACGACCACGCCTGCCCTTAATGGTGGATGGATCAACGGGCCAGTGACGTTGAACTTCAACAGTGTCGACATCGTGCCCAGCAACAACAAGAACCCGCCGGCCAGTTTACCCGCGATCTCGTCGATTAACTGGCAGGCCAGCGGGCCAAACGCGCCAAGCCCGTCGTCGGGCACGATCAACGGTGCTACGGGGCAGGTTTCGATTCCGGGCGCGGTGGAAGGACAGACTGTAATCACCTACGCGGCCACCGACAGCTCGAACACAATCGAGACGCTGATCACGAACAGCGGCAATAACGTGAGCAGCGCGACACCAAGCCTGACAATCAATGTCGATCTCACGCCTCCTACGGTCACCTGCACTCCGCCTGCACCAGTATGGCAGGCGACCGACGTGTCTGTTCCGTGTACCGCAAGCGACAACGCCAACGGATCAGGTCTGGCTGGGTCTTCATCTTTCTCGGTGCAAACGAACGTTCCTGCGAATACCGAGACGAACAGCGCGACGATTCCTGCCGTTACGGTGAAGGACGTTGCCGGAAATACCTCAGCGGCCCAGGGACCGTTCGGTCCATTTGAGGTAGACAAACTGGCTCCATCGATCATGGCACCGAGCATTTCTCCGGCTTCCCCGGTTTACGGGCAGCAGGTGAGTGCGAGCTACAGTTGCGCCGACGGCGGATCGGGCGTGGTTCTCTGCGGACCTACGGGCACCGCGCAGATCCCGCCAACCGCCAACACGGGCACTATTACGATGAATGTGGATAGCTCGATTGGCACCCATACCTTCACCGTCAACGCGCAGGATCTCGTGGGAAACATCAGCACGCCGGGTGCTGTGACTTACACGGTTGGCAAGGCGACTCCGGTGATCACCTGGGCGAATCCCGCACCCATCACTTACGGGACTGCGCTCAGTGCCGTTCAATTGAATGCGTCCGCGAATGTGACAGGCACATTCGTGTACACGCCAGTTGCCGGGACAGTGTTAAGCGTCGGAACGCAGACGCTCACGACTACCTTCACACCCAGCGACACGACCGATTACATCGGGGTTTCAAAGAACGTTTCGTTGAGCGTGACGCAGGCGCCGAGTTCCACCACGATCACTTCCACATCTCCGAATCCGGCCCTACCGGGAAGTCCGGTGCTGGTGACGTACAGCGTGGGAGGAGTGGCCGGCGGGGCTGTGCCAACCGGAACCGTTACGGTGAAGGCCAGCACTGGCGAGAGTTGCTCGCAATCGGTGGCGGCGGGAAGCTGTTCGCTGACTTTCAATACAACCGGGACGCGCACCGTCACGGCCAGTTACAGCGGCGATACCAACTATCTGGCGAGTTCGACCACCACATCTGTTCAGGTGAACGTCGGGGATTTCTCGATTAGTGCCACGCCCGCAACAGAGACGATTTCCTCGGGACACCAGGCGATCTACACGATTACGGTCATGCCCATTGCGGGCCTTACCGGATCGGTAAACCTGAGCTGTTCGGGCGCTCCGGCCAACGCCAGCTGCAGCGTTTCACCCTCGGTGGACAACCTGCAGGGATCACCGGTTACATCCACAGTGACCCTGAACTCCAACAAGAATGTGAACCACGGAACGTTCACGCTGACGTTTACGGGAACCTATGCAAACGGGACACTGGCGCACAGCACATCGGTGATACTGACGGTCAAGGGTAACAATTAAGAGCAAGCTGATAAAAAGGCGGGATTTTGTTCCCGCCTTTTTGTCTGAGAGCAGATTTGGTTCGTGGACAATGGCGCGGCTACCACTTGTTTCTTTATCTCTTTACTTCTTTACTTCCGCGTAGATTGGTTTCAGATCGTAGCGATCGGTGATATGTTCGGCTCCTTGCTCTTTGCTGATCTCATCGAGCAAGCGGGCAGCCTCGGCATACTGGGTTGAGACTTCGGAAGTGCGGCCGGAGCGCTTCATCGCGGTTCCCAGTAGATAATGAATCCGCATCTGTTCGAGGCGCAGTCCCATTTTCTCGCTTCGTCCTAATGCTTTCTGCAGTTCCTGCTGGGCGGCAGCGTAGTCCTTGTTTTCAATCAAGGCCTGGGCGAGGACGCTGGAGGCCGCGACAGAGATGAATCGTTGACTGCGCAGGCTTGCCTGCTGTTCGAGCGAGCGCAGATCGCTAACAGCCGCCCGAGCATGACCATCTGCCACCGCAACCTTGCTGAGGTTCAGCCTGGAGGTGAGAACTTGATCCTTGTCGCCACTGTGCTCCGCTATTTTTGAGGCCTGGTCGTACGAGTTTCGGGCGGACTTCAAATCTCCTTGATAGAAAGCGGCGTCACCCTGGCTGTTCAAAATGGCTGCGTTCAGCGACTCATTCTTCAGGTCGCGCGCGATGCTCTGGGCTTCGTCAATCAGCTTTGGTGATTCGGTCCCCCGGCCAGCTTGCGCGAGTGCGTCGGCGAGATCAGCCAAAGCTTGTGCGGTATTGCCGCTGCGGTCTCCGGAATCGCGAAAGGTCTTTACGGCATCTTGCAGGGTTGAAATGGCGGCACCAATTCGTCCCTGGTATTGGAAGACCAGCGCGATGCTATGCGACATTCCGGCAGCACTAAGGTTGTCGCCGGATTTGCGGTAGAGATCCAGGCCGCGCATGAAAGAAGTCATGGCCGAGTCATATTGACCGAGGGCGGCGTAGGTTGTCCCAAGACTTTGTAAGGTCTGGGCAATGTTGCCGGGCACGTTAAGTTTTTCGCGAATCTGCAGAGACTGTTGCAGGTAGGTCAGCGCGTCTTCATTCTCGCCCTTGAGTGAATAAGCATTCGCAATGTTATTCAGGCAGAGGCCCTGGTTGGTCTCGTCGCCGGCATCGCGCTGGATCTGAAGCGATTCCTTGAGGACTTGAAGAGCCTGGTCCGGCTGGTCGCGCTCGAGGTAGAGATCACCAAGGTCAATCAGTGTATCGCCGGCTTCCTTTTTTGCTCCGATGTCGCGCCGGATCTTGAGAGCCTGATTGTAGGCCGACAATGCCTCGTCCGGCTTACCCAATGAGAGTTGAACCTGCGCGATTTCCTCCAGGCTGGCCGCCACGCCGCGCTTCTGGCCGAGCTTTTCATTGATGGCCATCGAGTCCTGATAATTGCGCAGGGCCTCGGTGGGCTTGTTCATCAGCTTGTAGGCAATTCCGGTGGCCTGCAGAATCAGCGCCTGCTGCTCCTTATTGTCGAGATCAATGGCCAGACGCTGTGCGCGATCGAGAGGATCGAGGCCCTGTTGCGGATTCCCTGACTTGATGTCGACTCGTCCCATCGCGAGCAAAGCATCGAGATTCTTTCCGTCTGCCTGCAAAACTCTTTGATAAAGAGAGCGTGCCTTGTCGAGATCTCCGGAATCTTCGTAAAGATTCCCGAGGGCGAAGAGCACGTCGAGGTTATCGGGAAAGCTTTTGGCCAGATTTTCGTAAGCCGCGATGGCCTTGGTGCTGTTCTTTGTGACTTTCGCAAAACTCGCTTCGATGAAATAGCGTTGGGCCAGCGGAAGATTCTGGCTGAGGTCCACGGCGCGTCGCGAAGCTTGCTCGGCTTCACTGTCGTAGCCCAAGTCGGAATAGGCCTCGCCCAAGCGCGAGAACGCGTCCGCAAATTGAGAGTCCTCTGTGGTCGCCTGCTGCAGGCGTTTTTGAGCTTCGAGATTGTTGCCTTGCCGCAGGAACTGTAATCCTTCGTTGTAGTCGCGCAGCGCGTCCACCGAATTCGAGGTGGGTTTGAACGATTGCGCCTGCAGTTCCTTTACGAGGTCTGAAGAGAGCGACAGATTCTGGCGAATCATCGCCGCCAGACGATCGACAGCCTGCGGCAGATCGTTCTGGTTGGCCGCTTCGGACTTCACCTGTACCGTGCGGTTGTGCTTGCGGTCTTGCAGGGTGGCGTCGATGCGAATCTGGTCGCCGAGTCGCGTATATCGGCCCCACACCAGCGTGTCCGCATTGGTGAACTCAGCGACGCGGCCGAGCAAAGTCGAGTCCATCGTGGAATTGGGAGCAATGCGGAGGTCATGGAACACCTGTTGCATGCGGTCGGGCGATACGGTGCGGAGATGAGAGGACTGGCCGACATCGGTGCTCAGCATGTCGGAAAGACTTGGGCCGAGCCAATCCCAGGTCTGATCGCCGGAAGCATTCTGAAAGGGCATGACTGCGAGAGAAATCGGCGCTTCTGTCTTGTGCGGAAACAGTTGGCTGCGAAAGAAATAGCCGACTATGGCGAGCAGGAGAACCGTAATTACACCTGTGACCAGAGGCCACGGGAGGGTCTGTCCCCACGGTTTTACATCGGCGTGGAAGCCCAGGGTCGCCGCGGCGCGTTTGCCTTGCCAGGAATCGAGATCGCGCAGAACTTCCGCGGCACTTTGATAACGCACCTTCGGATCCCGCTCGAGACACTTGCTGACGATTCCACTCAGAGCCCCGGGGATGCTGCTGTCATGGTCGGAGACCGGGATGGCGCGCTCCTGCGTCCGGCGGACCAGGCTGGCCAGAGCCGTATCTGCCTTGAACGGCATCTTGCCCGTGAGCATCTCGTAGAGAATGAGGCCGGCAGTGAAGATGTCGGACCGCTGATCGAGTTCCTTGCCTAGCGCCTGTTCGGGCGACATGTACTCCATGGTGCCGACCAGCGCTCCGGTCTGCGTCATGCCATCGCCATCCATGGTGCGGGCGAGGCCGAAATCCATCACGAGGATGCGCCCACTTTCCTCGCGCATGATGTTCTGCGGCTTGAGATCGCGGTGGATCACCCCAACGTTGTGCGCGGCCTCGAGCGCCTGGCAGACCTGCTGCATGACGTGAACCGCTTCTTCGGGGGTAAATTTCTTCTTTTCGTGGATGAGATCGCGCAGATCGCGGCCTTCCACGAACTCCATGGTGATGAACTTCACGCCATCGGTATCACCGAGGTCGTAGATCCGGATGACGTTTTTATGAGTGACCTGGCGCGAGAGAAGAAGCTCTTGCTTGAAGCGCGCCAGCATGGATGAGTTGGCGGCCAGTTCGGGACGGATTACTTTTAACGCGACAAAACGATCCAGTTCACGGTCGAGAGCCTTGTAGACGGCCCCCATGCCGCCCTCGCCGAGAAGTTTGACGATCTCGTAGCGCCCGGCGAGTACATCTCCAACTTCGAAGATCGGCACACTGACAACGCTGCGAACAGAACTCCGTTGTGAAGTGGAGCGAGGAGGCGGCGGAACCCAGTCGCCGGTGGTGGCATCAGCATCGACCATGGTGGCTTCGGGGTCGATGTGGGGTGCGCCGGGTGCGGTGCCTGAACCTGGAATCTCGATCAGAGTGGGGGTGTCACTTGCGGGAACATTGGAAGACGAACTCTCCCCTTTCACCGGAACGCCGATACCGCCTCGTGTTTCACCGTCCCCGCGATCTTGGGGATCGAATGGCAGATTTCGTTTTTGCATGGCCGGTCGGGGGAATGAAAGTCCGCACAGACAACGCTGGAACCAAAGAATAGTGAAAGTATATACCTCGGCGAATTGCGAGAACAGCGCTGCCGAATTCGATTGCCGAATTCGATCGAACGGCGTCGGAGTTCGCGGCGGTAGATGCTAGGGCAATGCTCCGGGTGAGTAATCGAGTAGAGGCGGACAACCGAGCTCACGGAACGAAAGCAGTGGGATCCATATGCCGCGCGGCGCATTGAATGCTGAAGGGCCAAAGACCAAAAATCCCCAACCATTCGCGCAAACGGCGCGCGATAAGGACGGGGTACCTGGTCTCTGGAGCTTTACTAACTTTACTTTTTGGGCCGCGACTCCGGCGGCACAAGACCTGCGAGGCGGTAGTACACAACGAGCTGGCCGTAGTGTTCACCGCTATGCTCGATGATGCCGTATGCAATGTCGAGAACACGCGATTTCTGGCCAGGGAAATAAACAACCTCCGACCTCAGGCCTTTTTCGCCTTTCGATTGGATGGCGGCGGCTCCATCGGCAACGGATTTCTTTACGAATGCGACGATATCGGCCTTTGTTTTGTACTGGTCGCGCTTCGGATCTTCTGCCGCGGGAGGCTTCTGCCCCGTCGCAGGATTGGTGAAGTAATACATTGAACCCGCCGCGTGCAGCAACTGCTCGGCGAAGCTCCGCTGCGCGGGTGTGGGCTTGAAGTCATATTTGTCCTCGGGAAAATCTTCGGCTATCGCCGTCAGCTTGCGGCCAATCTCATTCCAGGAATCGAGCACGACTTTCACTTCCGGATCGGCAGGTTTGACGGCTGCATCTTTTTTCATCGAGTCCTGGGCATGGGCGGGAAATGCCCATGCCAGCAGGACGATAGCGAGAAACGGTATTCTCTTCATTACTTTTCTCCACGATTGAGTTTCGCGAATCAAAGCGTCGCGGCGTTGTCCGCGCGCCGAATCGGGCTATCACTTCAGGAACTCACCGATTACGACTGCCAACTGCGGGCTAGCGATGATGTTGTAGTGAGTCGTGCCGGGAAGGATGGCCAACTCCGCCGTCGACCTCATCGACGCGTCTAGTCCGGCGTCCCGTTGTGCGCCACCGAGAGCCTTGTAGAATTCAACGATATGCTCGGCGCGAATGGCATCTGCATCGGCGAAGACCAAGAGGGTGGGCTCCTTGATCGCCTTGACCTGCGTTGACCAGTCATATGGCGTGCTGGCCAGTTCGCCCATCTTTCTAAAGGACGTTTCCCAGTCGGTCTTCGGGTACATGGTCGCAAGTGGTGACTTTTTGACGCCGTCTGCGAGCATCGGTGCGTTCTTGCTCATCTGCGCGAACGCGGCAAGCCCTTCCGGATAGAATCCGCTTTGGGCCATCGTAGAGGAAATCACAACCAGGTGATCGACGACTTCGGGATGTCGTATAGCCGTCTGCAATGCGACACATCCGCCGAAGGAATAGCCGGCCACGTCAATTTTCCCCAGCTTCAGGTACTCGACCAGCGCGGCTACATCATCGGCGAGTGCTTCAATGCGGTAAGGACGATCGATGTCGGCGGTGTTTCCATGTCCTTGCAGATGTACCGCAATCACCTGACGGGACCTCGCCAGAGCATCGATGTTAGTGCCCCAGCCTTCGAAAGCGGTGATTCCGCCGTGGAGCAGAACCATCGCCTTACCTTGGCCATGAATCTCGTAGTACATCTGCATGCCATGAATTGGTGCGTATCCCGTTTGAATGTCTGCGTTCATGGGAACTCCTGCTCTCACTTCAGTGCCAGCGAGACTCAACAGCAGCACAGTTATGAGTGTCAGAATGTTGGTCCGCATAGTCTGCTCCAGTAGCCAAGGTCGGCGGGTTGGGTTGCGCTTGCCTCTTTCTGTTTAGTAGCTCGCGCAACCCGATCATCAAAGCTTCCGCTCTTATTTCGCCTGCGTCAGGCCCGAAACAACTTCAGCAAGTTTGTCGAGTATCTGGTTCCAGCCCTCGAATTGGCCACTATTTTTCGCGCTCTCCAGGGGTTCGTTTCCGATGAAGGTGAGTTTCGTCCGGCCGTTTCCCATGTCCTCAAAGAGGGTCACGTCGTACGCACCCTCTATGGCCTCGTGTTCGATTCCCAGCTGCGCAGGATCAATCTTGTTTCCCTTCGAGTCCGAAAAGTACATCAAGGAAACGATCTTCTCGTGCGGAACAATCTCGTAGTATTCAACCGCATTCCAGAACTCCTGCCCATCTGGAGATCTCATGCAGCAGAGGAATTTCCCCCCAACACGAAAATCCATCTTGCAAACAGGCGCAGTAAAACCCTTCGGCCCCCACCACTGCATCACATATTGCGGGTCTGTCCACGCCTTCCAAACCAATTCGCGTGGGGCATCAAAAACTCTGGTGACAACCATCCGCTCCGTCTCAGTCATCGTGTTTTTTGTCATCTCTAATCTCCGCTTTTTTCATTTGATTCACAACCACCTCCAGCTTGTCGAAACTCTCTTCCCAGAACTGGCGATAGCTGATCGCCCAGTCGCTGACTGTCTTGATAGCCTCTGGCCGAAGCGTGCAGATACTCTCTCGTCCACGCTTGGTCTTGAACACAATCCGCGCCCGCACCAGGTAGGCAATATGTTTTGAAATCATCTGCTGCGAGAGTGCAAACGGTTCGGTCAAGCCGTGCACCGAGGCCGGCCCACGGGAGAGCCGCTCGACCATGGCCCGCCGGGTTGGATCAGACAAAGCCGCAAATGTTGTACCGAGCCGATCCACAACCATATGGTAGTGGATTTTCGTGGAATGTCAACTGGTATTCTCGCGAGCGGGATTTCTGGCGTGTGAAGAATGAGCTGGCGAGTTACCGACGGGATTGGACGGCAGGAGGGACGGCGCGGGGATACAAGACCAGGTCCGGCAATGGAAACGCGGCGGTCCCGTTGACCGCCGCACAGTGCTGGTCATTTATGTCGCGACTGAAATTTGCGCGTCTCGGATATGAGTAGAGACCGTGGGCGTGGCTGGCATCTTTAAATAGAGCAAGCCGAAACCGATGAACATTGTGGGCTCGACTATTGAGACGCCAATTATCGACGCCCCTGTCAGTATCCATGGAAACCATGAAGGCAATGGCACGGTGGCAGGAATAAAGGAAGCCAGCCAGAAGGGGCTCATCCCTGCGATATATCCTCCGATTAAAGATTTCGCCAGAAGAGCCGCGAGTATTGGCCACTTTCCGCGAGTTATCTCATCGCTGCGAAGCATGGCTTGCCAAATCCTGCAGTCATCCAAAATCACCGCTGGTACTGCCAAAGAAAAGCGTGAAACGATGAGAATTGCTAGGCCAACCAGTCCGTATGAAACCGCCTTAATCAGAAAGCCGGTAGTGTGCACTCTCCATTGATGCAATACCCAGAACACTCCTGTTCCCAACAGAACCGAAGCGGCTTCCGCTATCACCACTACCACCAAGAGCAACAGAGATACGCACAGGAAAGAACCCAATCGTTCACGAATACTCAGGAAAGAACGCCATGAAGATGGAGAAAATCCGGCTGCCTTCTCTTCCACCGCAATGCATGTGGCACCGAACATGAAAGAGAAGGCCATCCAACTAACAAACCACGCTGAGTAATTGATGAGGCCAATCTCCAGAATTTCGGTGTGGTGCGCTAGCAGTTCAACGCCTCGCGGAAGATGGCGCGAAATCTCTCGTACCTCATGACGACTTGCGATGATGGCGAAAGTACTGATAATCACGGCGGGAGCGGCGATTTTGAAGTACAACCAAAAATCAGCGTGATACGTCCGAAGAGTCTCAGCTACAAAATCACCGACGCCTTGCTGTTCACCCTGTCTCAATCTTCGGTTAACGGCTGTCTGAACAGCATCTCCTCCCTTGGCTTGAGATGCCGGGGAATCTTCTGCGATGTCGATTTGGCGTCTGGACAGTTCGCCATGAAGCGCGATGCGTGCCTCAGCCGTGAGTTGGTCTGGAGCGGCGGCCAACTGAATAAGTTCTTCGTCGCTCTTGACTCGGTAATTCTCAGCGAACTCATGAATCTGCATCGGCGAGATATTAGTTGATCTCCGTCCCAAAAGGCGAGGTAGAACTAAAGATGCAGCGACGGCATGGCGGTGCAGTTCCCTAGACCCAATCACGGGGGCGGGCGGCCAGCCTTCAATCGTTCTTTTTTGCTTCCGGTTACGGAAGTGTGGGTGCCCCGCTCTTGCGTTGTTTGCAAGGGCGGGACGATGCGCTTTATCACCAACTCGTGCTATCGCCGTTTACCCTTCTTCAATGCGCCGAGCGCACCCGAACGCTTCGTTGCCCTTGTCGAACAAACACGGCAGAAATATAGGTTCGTGGTCGTCGGTTATGTCGTGATGCCCGAGCATCTTCAACTTCTGATCACGGAACCGGAGACCGGCGCGCCGTCTAGTGCGATGCCGGTCATCGAGCACCGCGCACGTGCTGTTGCCCAAGCGAAGGCGCAGAGATCCGCGGCAGAGGTGACTGACGATGAACTCCGGAGGGCATTCTGGCAGGCGCGTTTCTACGACTTCGATGAGTGGAGTACGAAGAAGCGGGTGGAGAAGCTGCGGTGCATGCATCGCAATCCGGTGAAGCGCGGACTGGCCGAGTCGCGGGGAGCTATGAGGAGGAGCAGCTATCGGAACTATGTTCTGTACGAAGCTGGTCCGGTACATGCAGATGCAGGCTGGGGACAAATTTCGTTTCGAGAGCGATCGGCTTAGAATCAAAATCTCGTGAAGTCGGCAGTATCGTGCCCGCCCTTGCGAAAAACGCAAGGACTGATTGGATAAGAGCGAAGGCTCGATTGGACCCGGTAGTCTTGGTTTGAGGATCAAAGACGCTGGGAAGAAAGGAGCCTTCACTGATGATGATTATAGGATGTGATTTCCATCCCAGCTGGCAACAAGTGAGTTGG